>NZ_CAKMRU010000001.1:0-435000 GCF_928368155.1 Anaerococcus ihuae
AGTTTATTTAATTAATTGAAAATAAATCTCATAAATGTTACCATTAATAGAGAATAAATGTTTTAAAGAGGTTCTTATGGGTAAGGCAAATATAGAAAAATTTAGGGATGATAACTTCTATGTCTTAAACTCAATGGATGACTGGGTTAGGATTCTTGATAAGTATGGGAGACTTGTATTTATCAATGAAAAGATGAGGCGTGATATCCACCTTGATAGGTCACTCATTGAGCAAAATATTGACACAGAAAAACTTAGTGAAAAGGCTGATATTTTTAAAAATACTACAATTGAAGAAGAAAAACTTATTAATGGGAAATATTATTCTATTAAATCTTCTCCGCTTTATAATAACAATGAATTTATGGGGATTATTGAAGTTTATAGGGATATTACTAGTGAATCAAAAATGAAGGTTGATCTTTTTAATGCTAATAGGAAGATGCTTGAAGATATAAGATTTGTTAGGAAAATCCAATCTAATATTTTGCCTAAAAATAAGACTTATGGGGATATTAGGCTTGAGGGTAGGTACATTCCTTCAAATGATTTGTCTGGTGACTTGTTTGATATTATAAAGGTTGATGAAAATAAGTATGCTTTTTATATTGCTGATGTGATGGGGCACGGGGTAAAGGCCTCTATTATGACAATGTTTGTGAAATTATCCATAAGTGGTATTTTTGAAAGACACAGTGACTATTCTCCAGGTCAGCTTTTGAAAAAACTTAGAAAAGATTTTGTAAAACTTGATATGAATTCATCCCAATATTTTACTGTATGGATAGGGATTTTTGATAGCAAAAATGATAAACTTACCTATTCAAATGCTGGTCACAACTGCCCACCTCTTCACCTAGTTGAAAATAAAAATAGAGTAAATAAACTTGTTGTTTCTGGTAGGATGATTTCAAATATTATTGAACAAAATATCTACCAAGAAGTAAGTATTAATCTTCACCCAAAAGACAGGATTTTGTTTTATACTGATGGGGTTACTGAAAGTAAGGATATCAACAAAAATGAGTATTCTATTGAAAGATTGGTGGATAATTTGAAAAATAAAAAGAACCTTGAATATATATTAGAAGATTTGGAAAAATTTACTTGGGGCGAACAAGATGATGATATAAGTCTTGCCCTAATTGATTATAAAGGAGAAATAAATGAAAATTAACCAATATATTGATCACACTTTGCTTAAGGCTGATGCAACAAAAGACCAAGTTAAAAAAATTGTTGAAGAAACAAAGGAATATGATTTTAAATCTATTTGTGTAAATTCTTCTTATGTTTCTTTTATTAGAAATATGGATAAGGATATTAGAATTACTTCTGTTATCGGTTTTCCTTTGGGGGCAATGACAACAAAGGCTAAAGTTTTTGAAGCAGAAGATGCTATTAAAAACGGTGCAGATGAAATTGATATGGTAATTAATGTTGGAAGAGTTAAAGATAAAGATTATGATTATGTTCTTGAAGACATAAAAGAAGTGAAAACGGCTTGTGGGGATAAAATTTTAAAGGTTATTATTGAAACTTGCCTTCTTGATGATGAGGAAAAAATCAAGGTATGTGAACTTTCTAAAGAAGCTGGTGCGGATTTTGTAAAAACTTCTACAGGATTTTCTACAGGTGGAGCTACAAAAGAAGATGTTGCTCTTATGAGAAAAACTGTTGGAAAAGATTTGGGAGTTAAGGCAAGTGGAGGAATTCATACTTATGATCAGGCTTTGGAAATGATTGAGGCTGGAGCTAGTAGACTTGGTTGTTCAGCATCAATTGAAATTGTAAAAGGTGAAAAGTAAATGAGTGATGTTATGATGCAAGCCTTCGAGTGGGATACTCCCGCTGACGGAGGCTATTATAAATTTTTAAGGGAAAATGCGAAAAAAATAAAGGATGCAGGAATTGATGCTCTATGGCTTCCACCAATGTGTAAGGGCGGTGGCGACCAAGATGTTGGATATGGAATTTATGACTTGTGGGATTTGGGAGAATTTGACCAAAAAGGCACAGTTAGAACCAAATACGGTACAAAAAAAGAACTTCTTGAAGCCATTGATGAGCTTCATAAAAATGAGATAAAAGTTTATGCTGATGTTGTTTTAAACCATAAGGGAAATGCCGATTTTGAAGAAGAATTTATGGCGAGAATGGTAGATCAAAACAACAGAGAAAAAGATGTATCAGAAGATATGAAGATAAAAGCTTGGACTGGATTTGATTTTCCTGGAAGAGATGGCAAATATTCTGATTTTATTTGGCATTATTATCATTTTACAGGCGTAGATTACGATGCAAATACTGACACAAAAGCAATATTTAGAGTCCTTGGTGATGGTAAATATTGGGATGAAGGTGTAAGCGATGAAAAAGGAAATTTTGATTACCTAATGAACGCTGACATTGATCATTCTCACCCAGAAGTTAGAGAAGAAATTTTCAAATGGGTTGATTGGTTTATGGAAGAAACTGGAGTTGATGGATTTAGGTATGATGCTTTAAAACACATATCTGATGAATTTATATATGAACTTTCCAAACATATAATGGATGTAAAAAAAGATGATTTTTATCTTTTTGGGGAATATTGGCAATATGATGAAGGTCAAATTGATGGATATTTGGATGATACTGATTGGAAAATAGATTTATTTGATGTGCCACTTCATTTTCATATGCAAGAGGCAAGCAAGTCAAATGGAAATTATGATATGAGAAATATTTTCAACAATACAATAGTAAAAAATCATCCTCTCCAAGCAGTAACCTTTGTCGATAACCATGATTCCCAACCAGGTCAATCTTTGGATTCTTGGGTTGAAGATTGGTTTAAAGAAATTGCCTACTCCTTAATTTTATTTAGAAAAGACGGCTATCCTTGCATATTTGCAGGAGATTATTATGGTCTAAAAGGAGAGGTTAAAAAAGATCCATTAAAGGAAATGATAGATAAGATGCTTGGTGTGAGAAAAAAATATGCTTTCGGCGATCAAGATGATTATTTTGACAATCCTCAAGTTGTAGGCTGGGTAAGAAGAACAGATGCTGACACATCTTCTCTTGCAGTTTTAATTTCTATTGGAGATATGGCAGAAAAACAAATGTTTGTTGGTAAAGAAGAGGCAGGAAAAGTTTATATAGATTTATCTGGAAAAAATAAAAACCAAGTTACAATTGATGAAGATGGAAATGGAATGTTTAATGTTGGACCTGGTTCAGTTTCATATTGGGCAGCAAAGGAAAATTAAAATAAATGAAATATTACGCAGTAAAAAAAGGCAGAAATCCTGGGATATATACATCCTGGGATTTGTGCTTAAAAGAAGTAAAAGGCTACAAGGGAGCAATATACAAGTCTTTTAAGAAAAAAGAAGATGCAGAAGATTTCTTGGAAGATAGAGAAATTGAAATAAAAGCAGATAAAGATTCAGTAATAGCCTATATAGACGGATCTTATTCTAAAAAAGACAAAAAATATGGAGTGGGAATAGTCTACATAACAGATGAAAAAATCGAAGAAATCTATAAGGATTTTGATGACGAATTTCATATACACAGAAATGTTGCGGGTGAAGTTAAGGCAAGTGTAGGAGCAATCAACAAGGCAATTTCAGAAGGAAAAAAAACAATATATATTCATTATGACTACCAAGGAATAGAATCCTGGGCAAAAGGCGAGTGGAAAAGAAACAACGAACTTACAAAAAGATATTACGAATTTTTTCAAAAAGCAAAAGAAAAAATAGATGTTCATTTTATTAAAGTAAAGGCCCACTCAAATGACAAATATAATGATATGGCAGATGCTTTGGCAAAAAAATCTTTGGGAATAGAATCGTGAGAGAATTAGAAAAGATGCTTAAAGGCGAGCTTTATAATGCAAATTATGATGAAGAAATATTAAAATTAAGGCAAAAAGCTCAAGATTTGTGTTACGAATATAACCAAACAATGCCATCAAATAGAAAAAAACAAGAAGAAATAATAAAAAAATTGAAAATAAAAACAAAAGAAAATTTCACGATAGAAAGTCCATTTTTTTGTGATTATGGTTTTAATATAGAAATAGGAGAAAATTTTTATGCAAATCATAATTTAATAATCTTGGATTGTGCTAAGGTAGAAATTGGAGATAATGTATTTATAGGACCTAATGTAACAATTGCAACAGCAGGTCACCCACTAGATTATAAAAAAAGAAACAAGGGACTAGAATATGCCTACAAGATAAAAATCGGAAACAATGTGTGGATAGGGGCAAATGTAGTAATAAATCCAGGAGTAAAAATAGGAGATAATACAGTAATAGGATCAGGATCTGTAGTTACAAAAGACATAGAAGAAAATTCCCTAGCATTTGGAAACCCATGTAAGGTTAAAAAAGAAATAAATGTTGAATAAATAAAAATTAACATTTACTATAATAATATTATATAAAAACTCAGACATGATAGAATATTTTGTGAAAAAATATTTGATATAGAAAGTTAGATAATAAATTTAGAATTTTAATGAGAAATAAAATTAAAGATAAAAAAATTAATGGAAATATTTCGCCCATATTTATGGCGAGATTTTTATATTTGGAAGTAGAATTAGGTGTAGGAATTATGTATATTTTAATTTTAAAAAAGATAAATCATTAAGATTAGATAGGGCAGACTTAAAATACAATTAGCATGATAGGACTAGATATGCTTGCACTCTTGATATTTATGATAGAATAAAAATTGGTTCAGAAGCTAATGTATCAATTTTAAAAAATTTTGAATTCGTATCGACTACTTATTATATTTAAGGGAAAAGTTACATCTAGACTATGGATTACCATATTTTTTATAATAATCTCAAGTTTTATTTTAACATTTGATAAAAAGAGTCTTGAATTTTCAATTGGATCTGTATTTGTAATTTTAGTAACCATATCATTAGGACTAGAAAATAATTGTACCAAAAAAATATCTATAAAATAGTTAGATTGAAAGGAATATTTTCAGGCTTAGGTTCTTTAATAATTGGACTTATTTTAAGAAAAAAAATATTAGAATATAAATATATTGGCTTTGCAATGATTTTAGGATTTGTATCCTATGGTTTAAGTATATTTTTATGTTAGAGCACAAAGAAATTTTGGCGCAGCCAAAATAAGCGCTCATTATTCAGTTTATCCTTTTATAGTAAATGGGAAAAGACCAGGTGAAAAAATTTTTCTATCTTTGCTTTTTATCTTAATAGGCACAATTTTTGTAGTTAACGATAGCTTAAAAGAAGAAAGTTATGAAAGAAATTAAGGGCTTTCTTATAATAATTTTTAGGTAAATAATCTGGAAATTTTTTAAAATCATCTAAATAGGTCTTATAAAATTAAAAGGAATTTATATAAATCTAAGCTTTGGAAAACAAAATTAGAAAATAAAAAACCACTCGAGTGAGCAAAGTCCAAATCGAAAATCTATTTGGATGATTTATGAACTGACCCCCAAAAGTTGGACTAACAACCCAACTAAGGAGGTCAGTTTTTTAATGACAAAATACAATACAGAATTTAAGATGAAAGTAGTAAAAGAATATCTAGAAGGACAAATAGGATACAAAGAATTATCAAAAAAATACAATATCCAAGACAAATCTACTGTTAGAACGTGGGTTAATGCTTATGAAAATCAAGGCTATGAGGGAATAAAAATATCAAGAAGGAATAATAATTACTCTTTAGACTTCAAACTAAATGTAGTAAACTTGTACTTAACAGGAGAAATGTCCTATCAAAGTCTCGCTAATGAACTTAAAATCACAAACCCAAGCATAATAGCTAGATGGGTAAGTGAGTTTAGAGAAAGAGGAATTGAAGGACTAAAACCAAAAAAGAGAGGAAGACCTTCAAAAATGAGAAAAGACGGTAAGAAAATATCTGTTAATAAAACTAAAATTAAAGAAGATCTAAGAGAATTAGAAAAACTAAAAGAAGAGAACTACTATCTTCAAATGGAAGTAGAAATTCTAAAAAAAAGATTCAATTCTCTCAAATGACACAGGAAGAAATAGACGAATATCTGAGGTCATTAGATCATTAAGAGAAAAATTTAAACTAAAAGACTTGTTAAAATACTTTAATCTTCCAAAATCAACATACATGTATTGGCAAAAAAGATTAAATAAACCAAATAAAGATCTAGAAATAGAAAATAAAATACTTAAGATAAGAAAAGAAAATCCAAACTATGGATACAGAAGAATAACAGCTATGTTAAAAAGAACAGGGCTAATAATAAATAAAAAGAAAGTACAAAGATTAGTTCAAAAGCTAAAACTACAAGTAAAAAGTTATTCAAGAAAATCAAGAAAATACTCATCCTACAAAGGACAGATAGGAAAAATATCAGACAATAAAATAAAAAGAAACTTTAAAGTAGAAAAACCATACATCCAAATAACAACAGATACAACAGAATTTAAGTATTTAGAAAAAGATAAAAAAGGCAACTATCAAATAAAGAAACTTTATCTAAACCCATACCTAGATATGTACAACAGTGAAATACTAAGCTATGAAATATCAAAACAACCAACAATAGAACCAATCCTAAAAGCCTTAGATAAAGCAATAAAAGTAACTAACAAAACAAAAGAAAAAAGAATATTCCACTCAGACCAAGGATGGGCATATCAAAAAAATCAATACACATCAAGGCTAGAAGCAAACGGCGTCATCCAATCCATGTCCAGAAAAGGCAACTGCTTAGATAACTCACCAATGGAAAACTTCTTTGGAATATTAAAACAAGAAATATATTACGGACACAAATTCTATTCATACGAGCACTTAAAACAAACAATAGAAGATTTCATAAAATATTATAACGAAGAAAGAATAAAAGAAAAATTAGGATACCTATCACCAGTAGAATATAGAAAGAAGAATGCAGCATAAAGATTTCCTACCCCTAGGGGTAGGAAGGACAAAGAAATACCAGAGCTAGTTTAGTTCTAACTCTGGTATTAGGTCCAACTTTATGGGGTCACCTTATTAGTCTCATGGGTGGTTTTTATATATATATTTTAGTTATTAAGCGTATAAGAATATATTCGATTAAATTAAGCGTATTAGAATATATTCATCAATTTTATTGTGTTATATATATTTTAGTATTAAACGTATAAGAATATATTCGGGTCTGTAAATAATTTTGTGTATCAACCTAAATCCTGATAAAAGGGTAAGGGTTGATACATTTTTTATGTATCAATGTTTGTCCATCCCTATAGGAATGGAGCTTTTCTTAATTTTACTTGGGCTTAATAAACTGTCAAATTTTCATGAAAATTTGCAGCTGATTTCATACTAAATTTTTAGCTTAATTAAAACCTCCCTTCAAAAAATATTGATAATTGGGATAAGATTTGATCCCAACCACGTATTCTACTTGTCCATTTGCTTGAGGCATCTACCATTGCTAGATACAAGCTTTTTTGTAGTGCGTAGTCATTTGGAAATATGGTTTTATTTTTGGTCACTTTTCTTAGTTGTCTATTGAAGTTTTCCATAGCGTTTGTTGTATATATTAGTCTTCTTATTCCTTCTGGATATTTAAAATATGTCGATAATTCTGTCCAGTTGTTTTTCCAAGAGCTTACACACATTGGGTATTTTTTACTCCATTTTTCTTCAAAGACTCCTAAATTTGTTAAGGCTAAGTCTTCTGTTGGTGCCTTGTATACTGCTTTTAGGTCTTTCATCAATTCTTTTATATCTTTGTATGACACATATTTAGTTGAGTTTCTTATTTGATGGATTATACATTTTTGTATTTCTGCTTTTGGGTATACTGTTTCTATTGCTTGGCTAAATCCTGGTAGATTGTCTGTTGAGAAGATTAATACATCTTCTAGTCCTCTTTCTTTTAGCTGATTTAATACTAAGAGCCAATATTTACTTGATTCATTTTCTCCTACCCATAGTCCTAGTATTTCTTTAAATCCTTCTAGGTTGTAGCCTAAGGCAATGTATACTGCTTTTTTGACTACTATGTTGTTTTCTCTTACGTGGTAGTGAATGGCGTCTAAAAAAACCATAGGATAGATTTTTTCTAGTGGTCTATTTTGCCACTCTTCTATAGTTGGTAGTATTTTGTTGGTTATTTTACTTACCATTGTTTCTGATATGCCAAAACCATAAATATCTTTGATGTGAGATGATATGTCTCTTGTTGTCATTCCTTTGCCATACATTGATATTATTTGATTTTCTATGTTTGATATGTCTTTTTCATATTTCTTTAATGATTGTGGTTCAAATGTTCCTTCTCTATCCCTTGGTATGTTTAAATCTATATTTCCGTAAGATGATCTAACTGTTTTCTTGCTTGTGCCATTTCTAGTGTTTAATGATAGTGGTTTTTCACCGTATTCATAGTCTAAATGCTCATCTAATTCTGCTTTTAAAAGTTCTTCCATTGTATCACCTAAGAGATCTTTTAGTGCTTCTTGAATGTCGTGTGCACTTTGAGGCTGATATTCTTCAATTAACATTTTTGCTATTTTGCTTCTTTTTGTTTCCGGTCTTTTTCTTGGCATAAAAATTCCTCCTGATTAGTTTTTCTTTACCCTAATCAGGAGGTTTCTATACACAAAATTTTACACAGTCTCATATATTCGATTAAATTAAGCGTATTAGAATATATTCATCAATTTTATTGTATTTATATATATTTTAGTTTTTAAGCGTATTTTTTATATATTTTAGGATCAACCAACTATCATTCTAGTTGATTGAACAAATCTCCTAGTTTATTTTTTATTGGAATTATTTTATCATTGAGATTTTTCACGTATTCTTCCCCAACACTTATTTGCCTATCAACTTCTTTGAAAGCTGTTCCTCCGAATGAATCTCTTCTTTTTATTGATTCTTCAATTTTGAAAATTGATAGGTCATTTAGCTTTACTGGAAACTCTAAAGTTTCTAGGTCTTTTTTATTTATTTGAGAGAAATCTTTATTGTTCTTTTCACAATATTTTACAAGATTTCCTACAATTTCATGAGCTGACCTAAATGGAATATTTTCTTTTACCAAATATTCTGCAATGTCAGTCGCCTCGATAAATCCTTCCTCTAAATGTTTTTTCAAAACTTCTTCTTTAAAGTATGATCCTTCTAGCATTTTTTCAAATATTAAAAGGGACATATTTAGGGTTTTTATTGAATCGAATAGCGCTTCCTTGTCTTCTTGGAAATCCTTGTTGAAAGTTAAAAATGTTCCTTTTACAACTGTTAAAAGGTTCATTAAATTACCTATGTTTCTTCCAACTTTTCCTCTTGCAAGTTCTGCAAGATCAGGATTTTTCTTTTGAGGCATTATAGAAGATCCTGTACAATATCCATCATCTATATCTATAAATGAAAATTCTTGGGAATTAAATACTACAAATTCTTCTGCGATTGATGAGATATGGGTCATGGTTAGGGAGGCGAGATACAAATAATCTAAAATATTATCACGTGAACCCACAGTATCCATGGCATTTTCTGTTGGTTTATCAAAGCCCAGAAGTTTTGTTGTAATAAATCTATCAGTTGGAAGAGTTGTTCCAGCCATAGCGCAAGCTCCGAGAGGATTTTCTTGTAGTCTTTGGAAAAGTTCCATAAATTTTTGACTATCTCTTCTAAATCTTTGGAAATGTGCCATATAGTAATAGCCAACTGTAATTGGTTGAGCATGTTGAAGGTGTGTGAAACCAGGCATAATCTTGTGGCCTTCTTCCTTTGCTTTTTTAAGCAAAACTTCCATCAAAGAACTTAATCTTGTAATAGTTTCAAGCACAGCATCTCTCATAAAAAGTGTTTCATCAAGAGCATTTTGATCGTTTCTACTTCTTGCAGTGTGAAGGGCCTTTCCATAAACTCCAATTTCATTTGTAAGCTCTTTTTCAATTAGCATCATAATATCTTCATTCGCTATATCAAGCTCAACTTCACCCTTATCAAATTTATCTTTAACCTTAAAAAGTCCAGCCTTAATTTTTTCAAAAGTTTTTTCATCAATAATCTTGCATTCTTTTAACATATTTACATGGGCAAGACTTCCTAGAATTGAATAAGGATATAAGACATTATCAAAGGAGAGGGACTCGTTATAAAGAGCAGTTACCTCATCCATTTGTTTGGAAAATCTTCCAGACCATAAATTTTTCATCTAATCCTCCTAAAATTTTTCAAAACCATATTTTTTCATAGATATTTTGTGCAAAATGTAAATCAAAATGAACAAAACTATCACAGAAACAAATATAATTGCATTTGAAGCCATATGGCCTGCAATAATAAAAGTTATAAAGGAAATTCCACCAACAGTTAGGGAATATGGAACCATACATGAGAAAAAGTCCATGTGATCTCCACCAGCTCCGGTTGATGCAAGCATTGTTGTATCAGAAATTGGTGAAGAAGAGTCTCCAAAAAGTCCACCAGATGAAACAGCAGCAACTACTACAGATAATGAAACTCCTAATTGGTGAGCCATTGGAATGGCCAAAGGAATTAAAATTGCCATAGTTCCCCAAGAAGATCCAGTCGCAAAAGACATGATACATCCAATAAGGAAAAATACTGCAGCAAGCATTTCAGGAGATAAGAATCCTTCAGTGATTTTTAAAATATATTCTGCAGTTCCCATTTGAGTAGAAACCCCACCCAAAGACCAAGCAAGGGTAAGAAGAACTGCCATAAAAGAAGAGTTTGAAACTCCCTTTAAAAATGCTGACATACACTCATTAAAAGTCATAAGTTTATCTTTTAAAGATAAAATAATAAGGGATATAGTTGCAAGCATAAAACCTGCAGCGATAGATGCCCTAATCATTTTTCCAGGAACAACTTCTTTTGGAAATCCATTTAAAAATAAATTAGTAAAAATAGTCACAACCATTATAATTAATGGAATTACCATAACCATAACAGAAACATCCTTGTCATGTTTATGAGTATCCTTAACAGATTTTCTCATAGGAGTTCCGCCTTCTCTCATAGTTTGACCAGTTGTAGCAGCTCTGTGTTGAGCCTTTAACATTGGACCATAGTCAAATTGACTTATAGCCAAAAATCCTGCCATAAGAAGGGCTAAAATTGCATAAAAATTAAAAGGAATAGCTCTAACATAAACAGACCAAGAACTAACATTAGTTAAGTTCAAATTTTTAAGTTCAGTATCAATTAGACCCATGGAATAAACTCCCCAACCAATAATTGGAATAAGAGCAGCATCACAAATTGATGTTACGTCCAAAATGTAGGCGAATTTTTCTTTTGAAGCTTTAAGCTTGTCCAAAATTTCTTCAAAAATTGGACCAAGAATTAATGAATTTCCTGTATCAGTAAACCAGATTACAAGTCCACCAATCCATGCTAAAAATTCTCCCTTGGAACGAGTATCAAGCTTTTGAGTCATATTCTTAGCAAAAGAATTTGCAGCACCAGTTGAAGTCAAAAGAGCAACGAACCCTCCAATAATTGCCATCATAAAAATAGTTTGCGCATTAGAATCCTCGGCGATTTTTACATACATAAAATCACTTATCATAGAAATTAAAGCAGTAAAAGGATTAAACTTATTAATGATAAGTGAGCCAATATAAACTGCTGTCAAAAGCGAAACTATTATGTTTTTTGTAGAAATTGACAAAATAATTGCTATAAGTGCCGGCAAAAGGGATAAAAATCCATAATAAATATTTTCTTCCATAATTTCCTCCTTTTAAAATTTATTTCAAAGATTAAACTTGAAAAATTAAAATTGTGTAATAAAAAAACGCCCCAAGAAAGGGACGATATAAACGTGTTGCCACCCTAATTTACAAATAAAATTTGCCTCATTAGAAAACTTAAACGCAGTCAACGGAAAGCTTATTAATTACACTTTCAACTATTTCAAGCCTCTATTCAATTAAAAATATCATAGTTCATTTCACCAAACAGAACCTCTCTGGGATTAATAATTTTTAATCTACTAAACTCTTCAAAGTATTTACGAAAATGATATCATTTGTTTTTCAGATTGTCAAATTTATTTACAAATATTTTATCCATTCACATTTAGAGTGGAACATAGATTTTTTGATTTTTATAAATAAAAATGAATTTTATAAAATTTTATACAGAATTGTAAAGATTGAGTAAAATTTTATACAAAATTTTAGGTTTAGTGCAAAAATTTATGTATAATAAAATTAATTTAAGGGGGATTTTATGAAAAAGATTTTCAAAATATTTGGAACATTGTTTTTGAGTTTTATAATTATTGCAATTCTTGGTATGGGATATTTTACAGGAAATGAAACTTTTAAAGGACTAACAAATATAATGCCAAGAGAGAAAACTGTAGAAAATATTTCTTTATATAAGGATGAATATCAAAAATTTGCTGAAGATAAAAAAATAAAAGAAATTAAAATTAAATCTTCAAAATTTGACCACGAAATTCCTGGTATATTTGTTAAAAATAAAAATACCAATAATATTGCAGTAATGGTTCATGGTCTAGGCGGGACAAAATATTCAATGTCCAGTCAAGGCCAAGGACTTTATGATTTGGGATTTTCCCTATTAATCTTTGATCAAAGAAATTCAGGTGAAAATTTAGAAAAATATTCTACATTTGGAGTGTTAGAATCTTATGATTGTCTAGATTATTTAAAATATGCAAAAAAGATTGTTAAAAAGGACGGGAAAATTCTTTTATATGGAGAATCCTATGGAGGGGCAAGCTCAATAATAGCTGCAAGTCGTGACGATAGCCTTATAGATTATATGATTTTAGATTGTCCAGTTTCCGATTCCAACGAATTTTCCGATAAGGTTTTTGAAAAGATAGAAAAAAATCAAGGAGTACCACAAGCTTTGATGAAATTTACAGGAAATATTTTCTTAAAAACAAAACTTGGTTTTACCTTAAAAGAAATAGATACAAGAAAATGGCTTGAAAATACAAAAATTAATTGTCCAGTTTTAATAATAAATTCAAATTCAGATAAAGTTACCCCATATCACATGGGAGAAGATATATATAAAGCTATAAATTCCAATAAAAAAGAAATTTATACCTGCAAAGAAATTCCACACACAAAATTTGCAGAAAATGAACCAGAAAATTTTAAAAATCTTATTTCTAAATTTTTAAAAAAATATAAATAAAAACTCTTACAAATTAATGTAAGAGTCAGAGCGTAGACAAAGTCAGTTTAGTAATTCATTATTAATTTGAAAATAAAATTATGCTACAACCCATCTCGACTAAGTGAGTGAAACGAACGCACGGAGAGATCTCATGAGATTTCTCGACTCACTACGTTCGTTCGAAATGGGAAAAGTTTAGTTTTTCAACAGTCTGACTCTTACAAAGTAATGTAAGAGTTTTGATTATAAATTTTCCACCAAATTTTTAATTTTATCCCTAAATTCTTTGGCAACTTTTATATCAAAATCTTCTCCTGCTGTTTGGAAATAGTGGTTTAATTCTTTTACAGATTTCGCTATTTCTGGATTTTCTTCTCCAGTTTCTTTTTTTATTTTGCTAGCCTTTTCTAAATAGGAATTGATTTCTTCAACAATTTGCATGGTTTTGTGTTCTTGGTCGTTTTCTTCAAGTAAATATCTTAATGTCCATTTTATATTTGTTGGGGTTATTCCTGCCTTATGGTCTATAACTACATTGTTTTCTCTCATTTTATCGATGAAGGCAAACAGATCTTTTTCTTCAAAATCTTTGAAAAATGCAAAGGTGAAATCAAATTCTTCTAAATATTCTCCCTTTGATTCGATTTTTTCAAATCCATCTATTTCTGCAAGATATCCTACCTTTTGATCTACATCTTCCATTCCTATTAGTTTTAATCTTACATTTTCTTTTTCGCACAAAATTCTTAATTTTTCTTTTTCTATATCATTAGCATTAAATAAAATTATTAAAGCCATAAAATCTCCTTTTCTTTTTAATATTATTACTATACCCAAAAAGATATTTTACTCACTTTTGGGTATAATATAATATAGAGAAAAATTTGGGGAGATATTTATGAAAGATTATAATTATGAAAATGCCAGAATAAAAGAAATTAATAAATTGCTTGATGAGGCGAGAGAGGCTCTTGGAGTTTTGCAAAGGGCAAGCAGGAGGGTTGGAAAATCTTCTGATTATTCTGTTACTGGTCTTATTGGTAGAAATATTGTTGGAGATTTTTTGAGAGCTAATAAAAATAATACTATTAATAAATCCATTGATAGAACTCAAGATGTTTTATTAAAACTTCACGCAAATCTTTTGCTTTTTGATCCAAAGCTTGCAAGTATTTTGGACCTTCCTTATAAACTTAGTCAATTTTCAAGTCCAAGAAATGCTCTTTCTGATATGAAATTAAGAATTGATATGAGAAAAAAACAATTGGAAATTCAAAATGCTGAGAAGAAACTTATTACTATTATAAAAAAACTTTCTAAAGAAAAATCTAAAGAAATAAATAAGATCAAAAAAAGCATAGAGCTTAGATCTTTTGAAGAATAATTTTTGGGACATTATCACCTTTCTACTTATATATAAGTAGGAGGTGATTTTTTATGATAAAAATTATAAAGGGGGAAGATATGAATAAATTTAAAGATATTATTAAACTTTTGTTTACACTCTTTGGATCTTGTATGGGATTTTTCATTGGTGAAATGGATATTTTTGTTTATACTCTCCTTTGCTTTGTGATTTGTGACTATATAAGTGGGATTATAAGGGCAGGATTTGAAAGAAAACTTTCGTCAAAGGTTGGATTTAAAGGAATTTTAAAAAAGATTATGATTTTTATAATAGTTGGAATTGCAAATCTTTGCGATAAAAATTTGATACAAAATGAGGCTATGATAAGAAGTGCCATAATATTTTTTTATATAGCAAATGAGGGACTTTCTATCCTTGAAAACTCCCTTGCCATTGGCCTTCCAATTCCAGAGAAGTTAAAAATTTTATTAGAACAATTTAAGGAGGAAAAATGACTTATAGCAAATTAGTTGATGATATAATTTTATCCCCAAACCACAGTGGAAAAAGAAGTGAAAAAATAAGTAAAATTGCCATTCACCATACTGGTGGAATTATTTGTGGAAGAGATTTAGCAAGGATTTTTCTTCCAAAATCAAGAGGGGCTTCTGCAAATTATAATCTAGGATCAGACGGGATTATTGTTCTTGGAGTTTATGAAGAAAACAGAGCATGGACAACATCTTCATCATGGTGCGATAATCGTGCGATAACAATCGAAGTTGGAAATTCTACAAGAGGAGCAAATTGGGAAATTTCAGATTTTGTTTTAGATAGGTTGATTGATTTGGTGACAGATATTTGTATGCGAAATAATATTTATCCTTGTACCTATACGGGAGATAAAGAAGGAGTTTTGCAAAAACACGAGTGGTATGCCAACACAAATTGCCCAGGGCCTTACCTTGGTAAAAAATTTTCCTATATTGCAAACGAAGTCAACAAAAGGCTTAGGAAAAATGCTAGAAAAAATTCAAATTTATATAGAGTTAGAAAATCTTTTAAAGATATTAAAAGTCAAAAAGGAGCTTTTAAATCCATAGAAAATGCAAAAAGATGCGCTGATAAATATAAAGAAAAAGTATTTGATGATATGGGAAATGAAATTTATCCAAGAAAAAATAACAAATCAATTGACACACTTGCAAGAGAAGTTATAAGAGGTGATTGGGGAAATGGAAATGAGAGGAAAAAAAGATTGACCCAGGCAGGATATGATTATTATGCTGTGCAAAGAAGGGTTAATCAGATTTTAAGCTAGGGAAAAAGCATTGGACTTAAGGTTCAATGCTTTTTTCGTATTTAAATTCCATTTTTGTAAAGATAAAAAGAATAAATCATTGGAACAAAAAATATTATGGCTATGGTTATTAAAACTAAATATTGATTTCCAACGAATGGGCTTAGTAAAAAAGCAAGCCCTCCTAGTATAAAAGTATAGCCGCCAAGTCTATGAGTTTTTCTCCAATTTTCGTCACTATTTAAAGTCCATGGAAGTTTTATTCCAACCGTATAATTTCTTTTTGTCTTTGGTAGATAGTTTCCGATTACAATTAAAAGAAAACCTACAAATAAAGAAACCATTACCGTAACATTTATTCCTTTGCCTAAACCATAAAAAACACTTATCATAAAAGTTATAAGTAAAACGAGTGGAACAGTAGCTTTTCCAATTAGTATTATAAGCTTATTTTTATTTATGTTTTTTGGGTCATTGTCGAGCATAAAACAAGAAAAAATATTTAGTAATATTAAAAATATTGGTGTTTTTATAAAAGCACTAAACTTGCTAGAATAATCATCAATTTCATTGTTAATATTCCAATGTGTTGGTATAGTTTCTGGCATTTTTTTATAAAATATGATGTTTACAAGGGCAAACAAGATAATAGAAAAAATTATAGAGATTATGCTTTCTTTTTTAAACTTTATTTTATTTTTCATTTTCTCCTCCTTTAAATTTAACAAACCAAGCCATTATTTCTTCAAAAATACTTGTGTTTAGCTCATAATAAATAAAATTTTTCTTTTTTGTTTCATAAATTAAATCTTCATTTTTTAATAATTTTAAATGGTGGGAGATGGTTGCCTTTGATAGGTCAAAATTTTCAGCAATTTCTCCTGCATTCATACGTCCTTTTTTTCTCAATAAATTTAAGATTTCAATTCTTACTGGATCAGATAAGGCTTTAAAAGTATCAGAAAACAAATTATCACAACCTTTCATTCTATTTTGATAATTATCTAAATAGCTATTTTTATTATAGATTCTAAATAAAAAAAAGTCAAATCTATTTTGAAAAATATCTAAATAGATTTGACTTAAAATTATTTTTAAATTTATTCACTTTGCAAGGCCTCAACCGGATCTTTTTTGGCTGCTATTGATGATGGGATAATTCCTGCAAGAAGTGTTAAAGATACTGAAATTATTACAAGAATTATTGCTGCCTTATTTGGAAGGGATGAGCCGATGTAGGAAATATTTGTTATATTTCTCATAATTTTTGTGATTGGTATATTTAATAAAATAGTTACAAAAACTCCGAGAAGTCCTGACAAAAGTCCTTCCATAAAGGTTTCTGACAAGAAAACTTTTCTTATGTCTTTTTTGCTTGCACCGATTGACCTTAAAATTCCTATTTCTTTTGTTCTTTCAAGAACGGAAATATAGGTTATTATTCCAATCATTATTGATGAAACAACAAGGGAAACCCCGACAAAGGCAATCAAAACATAGGAAATTGCATTTATTATTGTTCTAATTGATGAGGTTAAAAGTCCTACAAAATCTGTGTAGTGGATTTTATCTTTTTCTTTTTTGTTTTTATTAAAATCATTTATTATATTTTTTACATTTTCCCTGTTTTCAAAATCTTCTACATAAATTTTAATCTCTGATGGGGCAGATTTTGAAACAAAACCAAAATCTTCTAGGTTATTTTGGTAGGAATTTGATGAAAGTTCTTCTTCGTATAATTTATCCAAAACCTTATCTTCTGGATTTTTTAGGAAAAGTTCAATTATATCAATGTTTTGCCCTTGATTTTGACTTGGATTATTCATTGAATTCATAGAAGCTTTTTTTATATTTTCTTTTAATTTTTCTGAATTTGCAAGTAAAAATGATTGGGCCTTTAATCTTTGGTCTTGGTCTAGGTTTTCAAGATATGATTTGCTTGCTTTTCTTTTTTCATTTTGATCTTTTGCCTTAAAGGCAATATTATTTAAAATATTTATTTCTTTATTTTTTTCTTGGTCTTTTACTATTTCTGACTCACCTGCTCTTTTTATCATTTGGTCAGTAAATTTTGAGGTAAAACCAAGGGGAGCTGTGATGTTTTGGTTTTCTTCGCTATCTTTTTTTGCTCTGGCAATTCCTACAATTTTTATTTTATAGGCATTTTCAATTGCCTTTTTCTTTTCATTTTCATCTTCTTTTATATTTTTGTACCTATTATTTTCTTTTTTATAAAAATCTACAGGCATTAGGGCGCTAAATTCATGATTTAAAAAGTCTTTGTTTTTTATTTTTTTATCGTCAAGTTTTATTTTTTCACCTTCATCTAATTTTTTTAGGATATTTTTGTAATCTTTTTTTGGTAAAATTCCAAGCTCATACAAACTTTCCCTATCTATAGAATTGTTTTTGTCTGTAAATAAAACCAATTCATTGGCATTTTCTGGCCATTTTCCATCGATTAAATCATATTCTTCTTTGACTATATTTGAAATTGATCCGTCCTTGTTTGAAATTATTTGTTTGAAATTTTTGTGTTCACTTGAGCCTATATTTAAAAAGGATGGACCATTAGACTTAAACATAGAATCTTCTTTATCTTCAAAATCTGAACCATCAGTGTTTATAATCTCTCCATCTTCATCTTTTGCATAGATTTCAAAATTTAAATCGTATATATAATTTATGGCATGTTTGCCAATTTTTTTATTTAAATCTTTTTTATCTAGATAAGTTTTGAAAGGGGAGAGATTATTTTCTGTAATTGATGAGGAAAGAGAAGATTTTCTTTTCAAAATATCATTGTTTGCCCTGACATTTTTATCATCTTTTTTGTATTTTTTATCTCCAGCTGGATCTTTCAAAAAATTATCTCCCAAATTTAGACTTTCTTCTTTGATTTCGATTGGATAAGATTTCAAAGTTTTTCTTTGACTTTCCTTGATAAAATCATCAACTCCATTTGATAAAGAAAGAATTAAAGCAATTCCAATAATTCCAATAGAACCTGCAAAGGCTGTAAGGATAGTCCTTGCTTTTTTGGTTAAAAGATTGTTAAAAGAAAGTTTTAAGGCAGTTGGAAGGGAGAGGGATAATTTTTTTGTTTTGAATTCATCCCTTGTTTTTTCTTCCTCAAAAAGATTTGAATCTGATAAAATTTTCCCGTCTTTTAATCTTATAATTCTTGTAGAATATTTTTCAGCCAAATCGGGATTGTGGGTTACCATAATTACAAGTCTATCCTTGGCAACTTCTTTTAATAAATCCATAATTTCTTTGGAAGTTTCAGTATCTAAAGCTCCAGTCGGCTCATCAGCAAGAATTATTTCTGGATTATTTACAAGGGCACGAGCTATGGCAACTCTTTGCATTTGCCCTCCAGATAATTGGGCAGGTTTTTTGTAGATATGATCAGTAAGTCCAACTTTTTCTAAGGCTTTTTTTGCCAAATCTTCTCTTAATTCTTTCCTCTCGCCAGAAAGGGTCAAGGCAAGTTCTACGTTTTTTAAAACATTTTGGTGGCCAATTAAATTGTAAGATTGAAAAACAAATCCAACCGACCTATTTCTATAATAATCCCAATCCCTATCCTTAAATTTTTTGGTAGATCTTCCATCTATTATCAAATCTCCTGATGTATAATTCATAAGGCCACCGATTATATTTAAAAGGCTGGTTTTTCCACCACCAGATGGACCAAGAATTGAAACAAATTCATTTTTTCTAAATGAAATACTTATATCATCAAGAGCTTTTTGTTCATTTTCTCCTGTTTTATAAATTTTACTTATATTTTTAAGCTCTAACATATTTTTCCTTTCTATTTTCTTACTCGATGATTATACTCTTTAATCAATTGTTTTGAATATTTCACCATAAAAAATATAATGGAATTAAAGGAAAAAATTATGGGAAATATTTTTTATAGGACTTATCCAAAAAAATTTAATAAAGATAAATCAAATTTGGGATTTTTTGATATTTATGATCTAGACCAAAGATTTATCTTAGGGAAAATTCTTGGAATTGATTATATTGTAATCGAAGATATTTTTAAAAGTGACGAAAATTTTTTAGACTTTTCCCAAATAAATAAAAGTTTGGGACAAAGCCGAGATTTTACAAGTCAAATTTCAAAGGCCCATGACCTAAGTCTTGGGATTTTTCTAAGGATTGATTTAAGCAAAATTAGAAAAATTAATAAGAAAAATATTAATTCTATATTAAACTTTTGGATTAATAAGGGGATAGATGGGTTTATTCTTGATGATTTTTCAAATTCCTATAAATTTTTTGGAGAAAATATCGAGGCTTTAAAAAATTCTTACAAGGATATAAAATTTATTTTAAATACAAATGATACAAAAATACAAGAGAAATTTGATGGATATGTAAATTTTTCTAAGGATAAAAATTTATATTTTAGAAAATCCATACTAAAGGAAAATAAAAATGATTTTGCCTTTGCCCTTAATGGAGATTATGGATTTTATTGCCAGAAATTTTTGGATTTTAAACATTTTTACACAAATTGTTCAAAACTTATGGCTATTATATCTATAATGAGAAGTAAAGACATTTTTATAAAAGAAGGTGAGGAGACCCTATATTATAAAAAAGAAATAGACCCAGATATTAGAAAAGAAATTTTTGATTTTTATAGAAAAATTATCTTAATAAGATATGATTATCTTGATATAATAAAAGAAGGATATTATCCATTAAATTATAAAAACAAGGACATACTTGCTTATTTTTATTTTAAGGAGAACAAGGCTTTGGTAATTTTAAATAATTTATCACAAAAAGATGTGTTATTAGATTTACCAGAATTTTTTGATACAAAAAAATCGAAATTTCTAGTTGGAAATATTTCTCAAAGGGAAATTTTTAAAAATATAAATTTGAGAGCCTATGAGTCTATTGTTTTTACAAGTTCAATAAAAAAATATAAGCTATAAAGGAGAAAACATGGAAGAAAAAATGAAAAAATTTGTGCCTCAAGTACATTCAAAATTAAGAAAATCTTTTATCACAGTACCAGAAGAAATATACAGGGCAAGTGGGATAAAAATTTATGAAAAAAGAATAAAATCCCTCTTATTTACAACCGACCTTGCCATAATTAGAAATACAAATGCAGATTCTATCATGGCAGTTTATCCTTACACTCCACAAAATACAATTGCCCAATCAATAATTTCAACCGCATCAGTCCCATGTTTTATTGGAGTTGGTGGAGGAACAACCCAAGGAGCAAGATCAAAATACATAGCTTTTGATGCAGAGCTTGAGGGAGCCTATGGAGTTGTTGTAAATTCTCCAATTCCAAATAAGGATATTAAAGCAATTTCAGATTTTGTAGATATCCCAGTAATTGCAACTGTGACAGGATTTAAAGATGATGTAGTTGGAAAAATCGAATCAGGGGCAGAAATTTTAAATGTATCAGGAGGACCAAAAACTCCAGAGCTTGTAAGTGAAATTAGAAAATTAATTGGAGATGAATTTCCAATAATTGCAACAGGCGGCAAAACACCAGAATCAATTTTAAAAACAATAAAAGCCGGAGCAAACGCAATATCATACACTGCCCCATCATCTGCAGAAGTTTTTGAAGAAATGATGGATAGGTATAGGAAGTAGGATTTGTGTTTTTTGATAAGCTTAGAGATTTAAGAAATATTTAGAATAAAAGTCCTAAGTTAATAAAAGAGATCTCTCGACTGCGCTCGAGATGGGTTATTATTGTATTTATTTTTAGGCTAAAGTTTAAGTGGAATAATATTAATTTGATTAATTAAATTTGTAAGGCTTTTAAAAATTGACTAAGACACAAACCCATCTCGACCTTGTGGAGAGATCTCTTGATGGCTATTAGCTGTATAAGAAAAATAAAGCTTAATTTATTGAATATAATATTAAAATTTTAATAAGGAGAAAAAATGTATAAGGGTTATATTACCGACATTGATGGAATAAAAGTTGGCCATGCTCAAAATTTTGATGGAGGAACTGGGCTTACGGTTTTAATTCCTCCAAGAGGAAATACTGCAAGTGTTGATGTAAGAGGGGGAGGACCTGGAACTCGTGAAACGGATCTTTTAAATCCTGTAAATACTGTAAGCGAAGTTTCAGCTCTTGTTTTATCTGGTGGTTCATCTTATGGACTTGCAGGATCAATTGGAGTTGTTGAAGAATTAGAAAAAGACGGGATTGGATTTAAGGTTCCAAGCGGAATTGTTCCCATAGTTCCCCAAGCAATTTTATACGATTTGGATTATAAATCTTATAAAATTAGACCAGACAAAAAAATGGGAAGGGATGCTTATAAAAATGCAAGTTTTGATGAAAATCGCCAAGGAATAATTGGGGCAGGATGTGGAGCTACAGTTGGAAAGGCCTTGGGCAAAGAATTTTCTATGAAATCAGGACTTGGATCTGCCACTATTTGTCTTGGAGATTTAAAAGTTTCAGCTATAGTTGCAGTAAATGCTATGGGGGATATTTTTGATGATGAAGAAAATAAACAAATTGCAGGAATTTTAAAAAATAATAAATTTATTCCGACTCTTGATGTTTTAGAAAAAATTTCTGAAAAAAATTCTTTGAACACAACAATTGGAATTGTTGCAACAAACGGGAAATTTAATAAAACTGAACTTAGAAAAATCGCCTCAATGACTCACAACGGCTATGCCAGAGCGATTAGACCAGTTCATACAATGATGGATGGAGATACAATTTTCTCCCTTGCAACTAATAAGGTTGATGCTGATATAAATCTTGTGGGAAGCATTGGGGCAAAAGTTATGGCACGTGCGATTGCAAATGCAATTTATTTTTCTAATATAGAAAATTCTTGTGAATTTATTTGAGAAAATAATTGACTTTTAAAACTGTTTATAGTAACATAGATAAGAATTCTCTACTCCGACAACAGATCGGGGTCAAAGACCAAAGGGAGGTGAAATAGATGAATAACTACGAAGCAGTATTGATTTACAAACCAGAAGTTTCAGATGAAGAAAGAAATAAATCTTTAGAAATCTTCAAAGGCATTATAGCTGAAAGTGGAGAAGTAGAATCTGTAGATGACTGGGGAAAAAGAAAACTTGCATACGAAATCAACTATATCAAAGAAGGATATTACTATATCGTTGATTTTAAAGCTAGTGGTGACCACATCAAAGAATTTGAAAGAAGACTTAGAATATCTGATTTAATTCTTAGATACATGGTAATCAGAAAAGAGGACTAAATGAATAAAGTTTTTCTTATAGGAAGACTCACAAAAGATCCAGATTTAAGATATACCCAATCTGGACAAGCAGTTGTTAGTTTTTCTTTAGCAGTTGATAGAGGTTTAAGTAAACAAAAAAGACAAGAAATGGAATCAATGAATCGTCCAACAGCTGATTTTCCACGTATAACAGTATGGGGAGTCCAAGCTGAAAATGTATCAAGATATCTAAAAAAAGGAAATCAATGTGCGATAGATGGTAGAATCCAAACAGGTTCTTACCAAGATAAAGATGGAAAAACAGTCTACACAACTGATGTTGTAGCAGACAGAGTTGAATTTTTGGAATCAAGATCAGATGGTCAATATCAAAATTATAACAATCCAATGAACCAAGATAATGGTTTTGGAAATATGAACCAAGACAGATCTTACAATAATTCAAATAATTTCCAACAAAATAACAATCAAAACATGAATAATAATGATGACTTTTTTGACGATGACTTTACAGAAATTGAAGACGACGGAAGAATTCCTTTCTAGATTTTAGGAGGATAAAATGCGTAGAAATTTCAGACCAAGAAAAAAAGTCGATCCATTTGTCAAAGACCCTTCAAAAGTAATAGATTACAAGGATATTGATACTCTAAAAAGATTTGTTTCTGATAGAGGAAAGATCCTTCCAAGAAGAGTTACAGGACTAAATGCGAAACATCAAAGAGAAATTACAAGAGCAATCAAAAGAGCTAGACAAGTAGCTTTATTGCCATACGAAGATAATTAAAGATAAATAGAATATATAAACTTTCAATAAGCAAGCAAAGGCACCAAAAGGTGTCTTTTTTTTATATAAAAGTAAAATAAAATTATGGAAATAAATAAAAAAAGATATAGGGATGTGGATTCCTATTTTAAAAGAAAATTTAATAAAAAAATAATAAAAATTCCCCTTGATGGTGGATTTACTTGCCCAAATAGGGACGGAAAAATTTCAAAATTAGGCTGTATTTATTGCTCAGAAAATGGGGCAGGAGATTTTACAAAATACGATGATTTAGATAAGCAAATAGATTTTCAAATAAATAGATTAAAAAAAGAAAATAGAAAAGAAGGCTACATGGCATATTTTCAAAATTTTACATCTACCTATGGTGATATAGATAAAATGAAAAAATTATTTTATAAAGCCATAGAAAATCCAAACATTATGGGCCTTACAATTGCAACTCGAGCCGATTGTCTTTCTGATGAAGTAATTGATTTACTTTATGATTTGAATAAAAAAACTTTTCTAATTGTGGAGCTTGGACTTCAATCTGTAAATGATAAATCTATAGAATTTATAAATAGAGGCTATTCTCACAAGGAATTTGACCAAGGACTTTTAAAATTAAAAGAAAAAAATATAAAAACTTTGGCCCATCTTATAATTGGTCTTCCAAAAGAGGGGATTGATGATTATCTTAGAGCTATTTCTTATATAAATGTAAGAGAATTTTGGGGAATTAAAATTCACAATCTTTATATAGAAAAAGGCTCTAGAATTTATGATTATTATTTGAAAAAACAAAATGAATTTACTATGACTTTGGATCAGTTTGTCGATTATGTTATACTTATTTTGGAGAATTTAAATCCAAATATAATTGTCCAAAGGCTAACCGGTGATGGACGTCGTGATAAAATTGTTTGGCCGATTTGGTCAAAAAATAAGGCGAAAGTTTTATCTACAATTGACAAAAAATTAAAAGATTTAAATAAAAATCAGGGGGATTTATGGAAAGAGAAATAGGAAGCTTTTTTATAGAAGGTTATAATTTTGATACAAAAACTTATGATAATAAGGAAAACACACTTTTGTTGGTAATTGATTTGCAAGAAAAATTGATGCCAGCAATTTATGAATCTGAAAAAATAATTAAAAATTCCAAAACACTTTTAAAAGTTTTTGAAATGTACGGAATTAAAAAAATTGCAACAGAACAATATCCAAAAGGACTTGGTCAAAGTGTAAGTGAAATAAAAGAAAATCTTGATGATGAATATATTTTTTCAAAAACTAGCTTTGATGCAATAACAGATGAAGTTTCTTCATATTTAAAAGAAAATAAAATTACAAATGTAATAATAACAGGAGCAGAAACTCATATCTGTGTTTATCAAACAGTAAGAAGACTATTATTTGAAGGCTACAAAGTTTTTGTGGTTGAAGATGCAGTTTCAAGTTTTAATGAAAAGCAAAAACTCTTGGGCCTAAAAGCCATATCAGATATGGGAGCAAGCCTTGTTAATACAGAAATGTTAATGTTTGATTTGGCAAGTGATGCAAAGGATGAAAATTTTAAAGAAATTTCTAAAATGGTAAAAAATTTAAGAAAATAATTTAGCCTTCTTATGAAGGGTCAGACTGTTGACGAACTAAAATTTTTCCATTTCGACCGAGTGCAACGAGCGGAGAAATCTCATGAGATCTCTCCATGCGTTCGTTTCACTCACACTAAAACACGTTTGCTTAGCAAACTTCTTCGTGCTTTCGCACTTAGTTTTAGGGATGATTGTGCCAAATCAGGGCACAATCATCTAGTCGAGATGGTACGTAGCGTAATTTTTATTTTAAAATAAAATATTATCTACATTCATACTTTGTCAACAGTCTGAACCTTTTTTATGAAGGCTATTTTTGTGATTATTTTTATATTTTTTTATAATAAATAATTTCTAAATAATCCTTGATAAATTTTATTTTTTGTCCTATTATATACTGATACAAGCATGGAATATTTTGTATAAATATTGTCGAAAAAATTATATAAATTTCCAATAAGTTTACAAAAAATATTTTATATAATTTAATTAATAAAACCAAGTAATTTGCTTGTATTTGCTTGTAATTATAATAAAATAAATAGTGTAGGATTAAAAATCCTTTTAATTTTAAATGAAAATAATTTTTTATATATAGGAAAGGAAAATGTATGAATTTACATATGGGACTTGATGTCGGATCAACGACTGTTAAGATTGTTATTACTGATGATAATTTTAATACTCTTTATTCAGTTTACAGACGACATAAATCAGATGTAAAACAAACAGTTACAAATGTTTTGATGGAAGCCTATGACAGGTTTAAAGATGATTATCTTACAGTAAATGTTACAGGTTCTGGTGGAATGTTTGTTGAAAAATATTTGGGAATTAATTTTGTTCAAGAAGTTATTGCTGAAACAAAAGCTATAAAAAAATTTATTCCTCAAACTGACGTGGTAATTGAACTTGGTGGTGAGGATTCAAAAATCACCTATCTCAAGGGTTCTGTTGAGCAAAGAATGAATTCAATTTGTGCTGGTGGAACTGGTGCTTTTATTGATCAAATGGCAGCTCTTCTTGATACTGATGCGCAAGGTTTAAATGAATTAAGTAAAAATTATAAAAAAATTTATCCGATTGCAAGTCGTTGTGGGGTTTTTGCAAAAACTGATATCCAAGCTCTTATGAACCAAGGAGCAAGCAGAGAAGATATAGCAATTTCTGTTTTTCAATCAGTTGTAAATCAAACAATTTCAAACCTTGCTTGTGGAAGACCAATAAAGGGAAATGTAACCTTCTTGGGAGGTCCTCTTCATTTTTTAAAAGCTTTGAGAGATAGGTTTATTGAAACTTTGGGTGAGGAAGAAAATAATTTTTATATTCCAGAAGACGCAGAGCTTTATGTGGCAAAGGGTGCTGCAATTTTATCTCAAAATGAAGAAAAAATTTCCTATAAATCACTTATAAAATCTTTGAAAGAAGATAAAAAAGTTGATATTGAAATGACCAAAAAAATGGAAAGACTTTTTGAAGATGAAAAAGACTACCAAGAATTTAAACAAAGACACAAGACTAATCTTGTAAAATATAAAAATATTGAAGATTATGAGGGAGAAATTTTTCTAGGAATTGATGCAGGATCAACCACCTCAAAAATTGTCTTAATCAGCAAAGAAAATGAAATTTTACACCAAGATTATAGGATGAATTTGGGAAGACCTCTTGAGGTTGTAATTTCTATGCTAAAAAATGCTTACAAAAAAATTCCAGAAAATGCCCAAATAGTTTCATCAGGAATTTGTGGATACGGGGAAGAATTTATTAGAAATGCCCTTCATATCGACAACGGCGAAGTTGAAACCATAGCTCATTATTCTGCAGCCAAATTTTTTGATCCAGATGTAGATTTTATCTTGGATATTGGTGGTCAAGATATGAAAGCTATGCATATTCGCGATGGAATTATAGATTCAATCCAATTAAACGAATCTTGTTCATCAGGTTGTGGATCATTTTTATCAACTTTTGCAGCAAGCGTTGGTCTTTCTGTAGAAGAATTTCAACAAAAAGCCCTTTTTGCAAAAGAACCTGCAGATTTGGGTTCAAGATGCACAGTTTTTATGAATTCAAAGGTAAAGCAAGCCCAAAAAGAAGGGTCAGATGTTTCTGATATAGCGGCAGGACTTTGTTATTCTGTAATAAAAAATGCCATCCAAAAAGTTATAAAAGTCCGTGATCCAAAATCTCTTGGAAAAAATATAGTTGTCCAAGGTGGAACTTTTTATGGAGATGCAATTTTAAGAGCTTTTGAAAAATTATCATCAAGGGATGTAACAAGACCTGAAATTTCAGGCCTTATGGGAGCTATGGGTATGGCTTTGATTTCCAAAGAAAAATCAACAGGCCACTCCAGAATTTTATCAGAAAGTGAAATAGATAATTTTACCTACACCCAAAAATCTGCAAGGTGTGGAAGATGTACAAATAATTGTTCCCTACAAATAAATATTTTCCCAGACGGATCAAGATTTATAACAGGAAATAGGTGTGAAAGAGGAGCTGGAGTAAAACAAGAAGAAACTTTGGCAGACCTTAATATGTACAAATTTAAAAATAAACTTTTGTTTGATAGGAAGACTTTGGGAGAAAAAAATATTTTCGGAAAAGTTGGACTACCAAGAGTTTTAAATATGTACGAAGATTATCCTTTCTGGCATGAATTTTTCACATCCTTAGGTTTTGATGTTATTTTATCGGATGAATCAAACAGAAAAATTTATGAAAAAGGGATTGCAACAATCTCATCAGAAACTGCTTGCTATCCTGCAAAAATTGCCCATGGACATATAGAAAATTTGCTAGAAAAAGACATAGATATTTTATTTTATCCAGCAATTTTTTATGAGTACAAGCAATTTGATAGGGCACAAAACCACATGAATTGCCCAGTAGTTTCAGGTTATCCTGATGTAATAGAAAATAATGTTGATGGATTAAAAAATATAAAATATATGGCCCCATATCTTTCATTTGAATCTGAAAAAATAATTGCAGATAGGCTGGTTGAAATATTTGAAGGATATGAACATGATGGATTTGTTTTAAAGAAAAATCAAATAATAAATGCAGTAAAAAATGCTTGGCAAAAACAAGCCGACTACCATGAAGATATAAGAAAAAAAGGTAGGGAAATTTTAGAATATGTTCATGTGAACAAGGAAAAGGCCATAGTTCTTGCAGGTCGTCCTTACCATATCGATCCAGAAATAAATCATGGGATTCCAGAATTAATTGAGTCAATGAGAATTCCAGTTTTATCAGAAGATTCTATAGCTTATTCAACTGAAGATTTGGAAAATAAGACAAGAGTTTTGGACCAATGGTCATATCATGCAAGATTATATAGGGCGGCGGAATTTGTAGGAAAAGATCCTTGTCTTCAATTAGTTCAATTAAATTCATTTGGTTGTGGTCTTGATGCTGTTACAACCGATCAAGTTCAAGATATATTAGAAGCAAATGGGAAAATTTATACCCTATTAAAAATTGATGAAGTGTCAAATCTTGGAGCAGTAAAAATTAGGATTAGATCTTTAGTTCAAGCCCTTGACCAACAAGAAAACGAAAATATTCATTTGAAAAAAAGAAAAGATAAACTTTCCTACGAAAACCACGAATTTACAAAAGAAATGAAAGATGATGGATATACAATCCTTGCTCCTCAAATGGCAAGAGAGCATTTTCAAATTATGGAAAGTTTATTAAAAGGATCTGGCTATAATATAGAATTTTTGGATAAGGTTGATGAAAAAGTAATAGATAATGGTCTAAAATATGTAAATAATGATTCATGTTATCCATCAATTACAGTAGTTGGTCAACTTATGGAGGCGGTAAATTCTGGAAGATATGATCCAAATAAATTAGCCCTTCTCATGACCCAAACAGGAGGAGCATGTCGAGCTTCAAATTATGTAGGATATATTAGAAAAGCCTTGAAAGATGCAGGATATCCACAAATTCCAGTAATAGCACTTTCAGCCCAAGGAATAGAATCCCACTCAGGTTTTGACCTTAGAAAAATTTCCACAATTCCAATGGTAATAAATTTATTAAGGTCAATTTTGTTGGGAGATTTAATAAATAGGGTGGCAAATGCAACAAGACCTTACGAAAAAAATGAGGGCGAAGTTAATAAATTAAAAGAAAAATGGATAGGAATTTGTTGTGAAAATATTTATGATATGAGCTCAAAAACCTACAAAAATATAATCAGACAAATTGTAGAAGAATTTGATAAGGTTGAAGTTTTAGATATCAAAAAACCAAAAGCGGGAATTGTTGGAGAAATTCTTGTAAAATATTTACAAGAAGCAAACAACCACCTCCAAGATACACTAGAAGCTGAAGGAGCTGAAGTAATAGTTCCAGATTTGACAGATTTTCTCATGTATTGTTTGGCAAATACGGAGCTTAAAAAAGAACTTTATGGCAAAAGTCCAATCAAGGCATTTTTTGGAAAAGCTGCAATAAACACAATAGAAGTTTACAGAAAACCAATTAGAAAGGCCCTAAAAAATTCAAAAAGATTTTCTGAGCCGATTTATATAAATGATGTAAAGACTTTTGCAAGAGAAGTTACAAGTCTTGGAAATCAAGCTGGAGAAGGATGGCTTCTTGCAGGAGAAATGGTAGAATTAATCCACCAAGATGCACCAAATATAGTTTGCATCCAACCATTTGGCTGCCTTCCAAATCACATAACCGGCAAGGGAGTAATGAAAAAAATCAGAGAAATTTATCCACAAGCAAATATAGTAGCAATCGACTACGACCCAGGTGCAAGCGAGGTAAACCAAATCAATAGGGTAAAACTCATGATGAGTCAAGCAAGAGAAAACTTGAAAGAAAATGTAAAAGCATAAAAAAATCTAGCATTTTGCTAGATTTTTTTTACAAATTTTTCGACATGATTTGTGATAATTCCATTAGGATTTAAAATTTCTAATTTTTCATGGTCTTCTTTTTTATTTGAAAACCAAATATTTGTCAAAACTCCCATATTTTTTAATTCTTTTATTTCCTCTGGACTTACTGCTGTATTTTTTGGGTGATAAAATTGTAAATTTAAGTCCTTGCAAAGACTTTTTATATTATCAAGCTTTTTGCTAGTCAAAAGAGCTAGGGGGATTTTTGTATCAATTTCTCTTATTTTTTTCAGTGAATTTAAATTAAATGAAGAAATAAATACCTTATCAACCAAACCGTATCCATAAATTTTTCCCATCAAAAGTTTTTCTATATTTGGATATTCTATTACATTTGTTTTGATTTCTATATTTGTCAAAATATCCTTGTCCTTAAAATAAGAAAAATATTCGTCAATATCAGAAATTTTTATATTTTCAAAATCCTTATTGTAAGAAAAAGAATATTTTTGTAATTCTTCAAGGCTGTGGTCTTTTATAAATCCTTGACCGTCACTGGTTCTATCGATTTTTTCGTCATGAATTATAATCAATTCTTGTTTTTTTGATAAATGAACATCAAGTTCAATTGCATAAACTCCCATCTCATATGCTTTTTTAAAAGCAAGCATGGTATTTTCTGGATAAAGGGAAGAAAAGCCCCTATGTGCAATAATTTTCATAAAACCTCCTTTTTATTTATACCCATAATAAGTTTTAAAGAAAAATTTGACATAAATTTAATAATTTAGTATTATATTAAGGTACTCGCAGGATTGGCGGAATTGGCAGACGCGCAAGACTAAGGATCTTGTGTCCGATTTTAGGACGTGGAAGTTCAAGTCTTCTATCCTGCACCATATAAAAATTATACAAAAATATAAAAGGATATTTGCTAAAATAAGCGAATATCCTTTTATTTTTATTAAATTGCTTGGACAAAAAAGGATATAAAATGATTTTAAAAACGTCTTTGTAGTTTTTTATAGTTAGTTTATAAAAATATAAGATTTAAGTATGAAATATTTAAAAAAAATTTTTTGATAATTTACAAATACCCTCTCTACTTATAAAAATAGTAAGAGGGTATTTTTTATTGAAAAAAATTTATCTTCCTATAAAATAAAATCTTTTTTCAAAAAATATTTTTCTCTATTTTATTTGATTCCATCAAAAAATTAATTTATAATATTAAACCTAGTTATAACTTCTACATTAATGTAGACATATATAGATTTTAATAAAAAAATATATTAATATATACTAATGTTAAAGAAGATAACATTTTCATTGATTGTGAGGTGAAATTGTGAATAGTAGGCAAATTATGATTCTACAAACTGTTAGGTTAAATGATGAATTTATTACTGCTAAGAGTTTGTCAGAAATGTTTGGAGTTTCTACTAAAACTATTTATAAAGATATTGACAAAATAAATGAATACTTCAAGGAGTATGGCATTGAAATTGAAAAATTTCCTCGAAAAGGAATTAGGATTGATGACAAATTTAAATCTAAAAAAATTGATTTGATTTTATCAGATATTGATAGTAAAAAAAGTTTGGACAATCAGTCAATTGAATATAGACAGGATTATTTATTTAAAGAAATTTTACTAAAGAGAAAAAAGTTAAATATTGATGTTTATGAAGATAATACATTTATAAGTGAGGGATCTGCTAGAAGAGATATTAAAAAATTGGAAAAAGAGATTTCTTCAAAAAAATTACTTTTAATAAATGAGAAGGGCAGATATTTTGTAAGTGGTGATGAGTCAAGGATAAGAAAGGTTATTAAAGAATACTTATCCTCATTAATTGATGACTCAAATTTCGAAGATATCAAAACCTTGTCTAGATTTTTTTGTAAGGAAACTATATTAAATTGTAAAAATATTATAAAGGAACTGGGCAAAAAATATGATTATGACCTTAGTAAAAGATATTTTAATACTCTTTTGATAGATTTACTGGTTCAAATAAACATGATTGAATTAGGTTTTATTTTAAATGATTATAAAGCTAGCATAAAATTTGATATTAATCATTTTGAGGCTTATTTTTATGCTAGAGAAATTTTAAGTAAAATATTAGGTTCGAAAAAAGAAATCCCTAGTCAAGAAATTGAGGCCTTATCCTACACCTTGCTTGCTTCTGGATTTAAAATCAATAATGCTGGTTATAATTTGAGATTGGATAATAGTGTAAGTAATTTTATTAAAAAAGTGTCAAACATTTTGGATATTGATCTTACTCATGATGAACATTTAAAAGATATGTTGATAAGCCACATTGGTCCTATGATTTTTAGATTGCAAAAATCTATTTCAGTTAATAACCCAGTAGCTGAGGAAGTAAAAAAACAATATAGCGTATTGTATAATGTTGTTTGGCTTTCAGTAAGGGAACTGACTGAAGAATTTAATATAAAAATGACAGCTGATGAGGCGGCTTTTTTGGCGATTCATTTTCAAATTGCTGTAGAAAAAGTTCATAAATCTTTAAATATTTTAGTAATATGCCCACATGGAATTGCTACTTCTGAACTTATTGTTAGTAAATTAAAAAGGATAATTTTAGATACTGATAAGGTAATAAAAGTTGATTTTGATGATTTAGATAAAATAGACTTAAATAATATTGATTTTATTGTATCTTCTGTAAAATTACCCAACATGAAAGTACCAGTGTTTGAGGTTAGTCCAGTAATAACTGAACAAGAAATGAAAGAAATTGGTTTATTTTATAATAATAATTTAGATAAGAATAGGTTATTAAAATCTAGTGAAAAAAGTGAAACTAACAATAACTTAATTAGAGAGTTGTTAGATGAAAATATATTGTTGAAATCTAAAGCTAAGAACAAAGATGAAATTTTCGAAGAAATTTTAAAAATTTCAAATGAATTAAACAGAAAAAACAATTTATTTTTAGATTCAATAATAAAAAGAGAGAATATGGGGAGCACTAGTGTTTATACAGGAATTTCAATTCCCCACTGTGACCCCAAATATGTAAACAGATCTCAACTTGGAATTATAACTTTGGATAAGCCAATAAAGTGGGGGAAAAATTTAGTTAAGATTGTACTTTTAATTGCTATAACAGATGAAGATATTGATAGTACAAAGGATATTTTGATAAATATTTATAGAAAAATAGAAAATAAAAATTTTATAGATGAGCTATGGAAGTCAAAAACGAAAGATGAATTGGTTTCAACACTAATAAATTGGAGGGATGATTATGATAGAAAAGAAAATCATAAAATTAAAAGTAAAAAATTTAAAAGATAGTAAGGATGTGTTAAGTTATCTAGCTGATTGTCTTATAGAAGAGAAAATGGTAAAACCGTCATATAAAAATGCAGTTTTAGAACGTGAGAATTCTTATCCTACTGGACTTCAGTTTGACGGTTATGCAATCGCATTGCCCCATACAGATAGTGAACATGTAATTAAATCTCAAATTGCAATAATGACATTAGAAAAACCAGTAAAATTTGTTGAGATGGCATCATCTGATAAAGAAATTGATGTAAAAAATATTTTTATGTTGGCTTTAAAAGATTCCAACCAACACATTAAAATTTTACAAAAAGTAATGGAATTATTACAAGATAAGGAAGATATGAGCAAGATTGAATCATTTGATGATTCAAAGGAAAATGTAGAAAAATTAGTAGAAATATTAGAAAAACATGAATTAAATTAAAGGGAGGGAAAAATGTTAGAACTTTTTCAAAAATTTGTTGATTTGGGAGCCATAGTTGTGCTACCAATATTAATATTTATATTTGGAATGATACTTGGAACAAAAGCCAAAAAATCTTTTACATCAGGAATAATTGTAGGTGTAGGTTTTGTTGGTTTGAATATGGTAATTGATTTACTTGGAAATAGTTTGGGACCTGCTGCTCAACAAATGGTAGAAAGATTTGGATTAAATTTAACAACAATCGATGTTGGTTGGCCAGCAGCTGCAGCAATTTCTTACGGAACAGTTTTAGGAAGTTTAGCAATTCCTATAGGAATAGGTCTTAATATAATTTTATTATTTTTAGGCCTTACAAAAACATTGATGGTAGATATGTGGAACTTTTGGCATGCAGCTTTCGTAGCATCTTTAGTATATGCAATAACTCAAGATTTTGCCCTAGGAATTTATGCAACAATAGCATATTTGACAATGATATATTTATTAGCAGATATTATAGCACCAAGAATTGAAAAATTCTATGGTTTTCCAAATATAACATTCCCACATGGAACATCTGCACCAGGATTTTTATTTGCCCTACCATTAAATTGGATTTTTGAAAGAATACCAGGATTTAATAAAATCGAAGCTGATCCAGAAACAGTTCAAAAGAAATTTGGTGTCTTTGGAGAAAGTACAGTTTTAGGATTAATAATCGGTTTAGGAATGGGAATTTTGGCAGGATATGACTTGGGTGGAATTTTGCAATTAGGAGTAAAAACTTCTGCAGTTATGGTATTAATGCCAAGAATGGTTTCACTTTTGATGGAAGGACTTGCACCAATTTCTGAAGCAGCAAATACATTTGTACAAAAAAGATTCCCAGGAAGGGAAGTAAATATTGGAATGGATTCTGCTTTATCAGTTGGTCATCCAGCAGTTTTATCAAGTTCATTATTACTAGTACCAATAACAATTCTTTTGGCTGTAATTTTACCTGGAAATACTACATTACCTTTTGGAGATTTGGCTACAATACCATTTGTTGTATGCTTAATGTCTGCAGTATTTAATGGAAATATTGTACGTACAGTAGTAGGAGGAAGTATATATATGACTTCTATTTTATATATAACTTCTTGGGCATCACCACTTGTAACAATGGCAGCACAAGCAGCAAAATTTGATTTAGGTGGAAACAAAAGTATAACAGCAATGGCAGAAGGTGGTTTATGGCCAACATGGTTATTTATAATGTCAGGAAAACACATGCCATGGATAATGCTAAGTGTAATATTTATTGTTAGTTTAGCAGGCTTATATTATGTAAACAAAGTTAAAGGAAAAAAAGAAATTAAGGAGTAAAAAATGAAAAAATTATTAATAATGTGTGGATCAGGAATAGCAACTTCTACAGTTGCCACAGGAAAAGTTAAACAATGGTTAAAAGATAATAATCTAGAAGATGAAGTGAAAATTTATCAATCAAAAATAGCAGAAGAAGTTAATCATATTGATGATTATGATGCAGTAATAACCACAACAACAGTTCCAGATAGTATTAAGGACAAGGTTATTTTTGGACTTCCTTTACTAACAAATATGGGACTTGATCAAATGTGGGATCAACTAAAAAAAGAATTGGAAAAATAAAATGAAGGCATCATCTCGAGAAATTTTAAAAAAAGCCCAAAAAAATTCTTATGCAGTTCCATCATTAAATTTTATTGATGGACTAACTGCCCAAGCTTATTTAGAAGTTTGTGAAGAATTTAAAGTTCCTATGATTTTATCATTTGCCCAAGCTCATGAAAAATGGATATCACTAGAATATGCAGCTTGGATTGGGAAAAAAATCCAAGAGAAAGCATCTACACCAGTAGTTTTACACCTAGATCATGGCCAAGATATATCTTTTATTAAAAAGGCAATTGATTTAGGATTTAATTCTGTAATGATTGATGCGTCAACTCAAAGTTTTGAAAATAATATAAAAACAACAAAGGAAGTTGTTGATTATGCTCATGAACGAGGAGTTGATGTAGAGGCAGAAATAGGCTTTGTAGGTGCAAATGAAAATCTAGAAAATCATGAAGTTGTAAATTCGATTTATACAGAAATCAATGATGCTGTAGAATTTGTAGAAAAAACAAATGTAGATTCACTTGCAATTTCTATAGGAACAGCCCATGGAGTTTATAAGGGAGAACCTAAAATTAATTTTGAGAGATTGTATGAAATAAGAGAAAAAGTTGACACTCCCCTAGTTTTGCACGGTGGTTCTTCTACAGGTTATGAAAATTTAAGCAAATGTGTCAAAGGTGGAATAACAAAAATAAATTTATTTACAGACATGATTAATGCGGGATTTGCTGCTATAAAAAATGAAGATGTAGTAGATTATCCATCTTTGATTATAAAGATTAAAGAAAATATAAAAGAAGAATTAATAAAATATTATAAAGTTTTTGGACTAATTGAAAGATAGGAGAAATAAAAAATGAAGATAAATTCAAAAAATCATTTCTTTGTGTTCAATCCAAAATCATATTTATATGGTGAAAAACTAATAAAATATGCTAAAGTTGCTGACCAAATGGCAAAAAAATATCCTGATATAGATGTTTTTGTGACAGGACCTTACGCTGATTTATATCGTTTGAAAAAGGAAACAGAAAATATAATTGTAACAGCACAACACTTGGATGGGATAAATCCGGGCCGTGGAATGGGAGCAGTTTTACCAGAATCATTAAAAGAAGCTGGAGTAGGTGCTACATTTTTAAACCACGCCGAACATCCACTAACTTTAGCGCAAATCGCAGCTTCTGTAAAAAGAGCTAAAGAATTAGGGATAATTACAATTGTTTGTGCAGATTCAAAAGAAGAAGCCAAGGCAATAGCAACTTTGGATGTAGATATTATTTTGTGTGAGCCAACAAAATTAATAGGAACAGGAAAGACAAGCGATAGGAATTATGTAGAATCAACAAATAATTCCATTAGAGAAATAAACCCTCATGCTCTTATAATGCAGGCGGCAGGAATAAGCACAGCAGAAGATGTTTTTAATACAATAAGCCAAGGTGCAGATGGAACAGGATGCACAAGTGGAATTGTAAAAGCAAAAGATCCTGAACAAATGATAAGAGATATGATTGAAGCTGTTGATAAGGGAAGTAGAGCGTGATTTATGACAGTATATATGAAAGATTATCAAGTGGAAAGTAAAGAAGGACAAGTAAGTTTTGTAGATATAACAAAAAATGTAAAAGAGGCTATAAAATTAAGTGGTATAGAAAAAGGAACTTGTACAGTAACAACAAGTCATACAACATGTTCAATATTTTTTGAAGAATTTACCCATGATGTAGATGAAAACGGAACAGAATTTTTACTTCTTGATATGGACGAATGTCTTCAAAAAATAGTTCCAAATCACGACAGCAAAGATATCTACAGATATCCAGGAGAAAAGCATTATCAAGAAGTCGAATCTTGGCCAGATGTAGACAAATGGCTACCAGGAGGAGATAGAACAAAACTATGGAACGCAGACGCACATATTAAATCTTCAATTATAGGAACAAGCGAAACCTTTGTTGTAAGAGATAATAAATTGGCGGTTGGAGTAACTGGCTACGTATATTTTGTAGATTTTGATAGGACAAGACAAAGGAAAAGAAAATTTACTGTTACTGTAATGGGAGAGTAAAAAGTTGTCATAATAACAATAAATAAATTTAAAATATAAGTTAATATATTATTAAACTGACCTTGTCTAAGCTCTGATGAGAATTTCAAAATATAGAAAAGGATAAAATTTATGAATAGACAAACATATATTAATCTAGAAAATGAAAATCAAGAATTTAGAAAAAAAGTAAATTCTGATCCAAATAGGTTGAAATTTCATTTGATGCCACCAACAGGATTTTTAAATGACCCAAACGGTCTTTGTCAAAAAGATGGACTATACCATATTTATTTTCAATACACACCCTTTAATCCGGGTTGGGGTTTAAAAACTTGGGGCCATTGTACAAGCTCCGATATGCTTACTTTCAAAGAAGAAGAACCATTTTTATATCCAGATATAAAAGAAGATAAGGACGGGGTTTATAGTGGGTCAGCTTTCATAGAAGATGGAAAAATTTATTTCTTTTATACAGGAAATGTGACCTACAAAGATATGGAAGGCTACGATGGAGTTTTGGTTGGGAGAGAACAAAATACAATAAAAGTTACAAGCCCAGACGGCTTTAATTATGACAAAAAAAATATTGTTTTAAAAAATAAAGACTACCCTGAATTTATGTCCTGCCATGTGAGAGATCCAAAAATATTTAAAAAAGATGGAAATTATTATATGGCAATCGGAGGAAGGATGAAAGATGATGTGGGATGTTTGCTTTTATACAAATCCAAAGATTTAGAAAATTTCGAATTTTTTGATATGATCACAACAAAAGAAAAATTTGGATATATGTGGGAATGTCCAGACCTTTTTGAACTTGATGGGAAATTAGTCCTAGTTGTTTGCCCTCAAGGAGTCGAAAAAGAAGGATACAAGTACGAAAATGTCTACCAATGTGGATATTTTTTCCTAGATTATGATTTCGAAAGAAAAAAATATTCCTTAAGTGAATTTAAAGAATTAGACCACGGCTTTGATGTATATGCTCCCCAAAGTTTTTTGGATGAAAAAGGAAGAAGAATTCAATATACATGGATGGGAATTCCAGATGCAGAATATACAAACGAACCAACGATAAATTATGGTTGGAACAACGCCCTATCCATGCCAAAAGAATTAAAAATTAAAAATAATAAACTTATACAAAATCCAATCGAAGAAATGAAAAAACTACGCATGGATGAATATTCTTGTAAAATTAAAGAATTTGAAGATTTAAAAATTAACGACGAAATCTATGAAATGAGAGTAGACTTTGAAAAAAAAGAAGATTTTAAATTAGAAATTAGAAAAAAATTATTTTTAGAATACAAAGAAAATCTTTTGACTCTAACAATGAATGAAAGTGGTTTTGGAAGAGATAAAAGACATATTGAAATTGAAAAAATTAAAAATATAAGAATATTTAACGACACCTCATCAATCGAAATATTTATTAATGACGGAGAAGAAGTAATGACAAGTCGTGCCTATACCGAAAAAATTTCAAAACCAAGATTTATTACAAAAAATAAAGGAAAAATTCAATATTATCCACTAAGAGGATATGAATATATAAAATAAATGTGTATTTTATTTTCTTAAGAAAATGAGTTAAATCTACTAAATTAATAAATTTCTTTTTAAACGAAATAAAATTTTTTAGGTTTAGCTCATTTTTTATTAATGTTAAATTATTAACTTGATAAAAAGACTTGATTATGCTAATATATGTTTAATAGAATACTTATAAAAAAATGTATACTATTTTAAGATGAAGCGTTCTTAAAAATCATTTTTTGATTTTACGATTTAAATTGTAAAGGAGGTATGTATATGATATGAAAAAATTCAAGATAACATCTTTGTTTTTGGCTTTTTTTATTTTTTCAACAAGTATTTATCCAACATCCGCAGATGAAATCTATAGCAATGAAAAAAGCATTATAGATGGTTTATTTGACACAAATGAAAACGATTTTCAGAAAAGAAGTGATAATATTCAGACAGATTTTAAAAATCAAAATCTTCAAAAAAGCAAAGAAAATGAAAAGTCTAATATAGAAAATGAAAAAAAACCTGGATCAGATCTTGATATAGCAGAAAATATAAAAACAAAAAATCCTAAGATTTTATCTACTAGATATTTTAATCCAAAAATTGATAAGACAAAACTTATTGTAAAAATCAAATTACATGGTCTAAACGAAAACGATTTCGATTTTAAAAAAGTCTATCCAAAAGGTGGGAAAATATATCTAAAAGGGAAAAGTTCAGTTCATTATAATGATATTGTCGATGGAAAAGAAGTTATTAAACATTATGTAGACGAATTAAATAAATCTAGTGATTTTTCTAAAGATAAACTTGAAATAGATTTTGGATTAGTTTCTCAACTGTTTTTTGCTGATGAGTTTTTAAATTCTTATCAAGATGAATCTTATGTTGAAACATCTTTTGACTTATCAAATGAAAAAACTTTTAAGACTGATACCAGTAAAGAAATTAATTGGGATGGGAAATACCCTACAACTACACTAAATATTGATCTTTACCAAGTTCAAAATACAGAAATTATTGTAAAAACAAAGGATGAAAACGAAAATCTTGTAGATAATCCTAGTTTTGGCGAAATAATCTATAGGATAGGTAATGAAAGTAGGACAAAAAATATTCCTAAAGATAATAATAAGCATGATTTGTACGAAAATCTTAAAGTAGATGAAAAAAATATAGGCAATTTTAATGGCAGTAAAAAGAAAAAAATAAACTTAAAAGATGCAAATTCTAATGGATTTATTAGCAAGGCTGGAGAAGATTTTGCCTACAAAATTGAAAGGATCAAACAAGAACAGCCTTCAAATCCAACAGAAGTAAATCTAATTAGAAAGAAAAAAGTTATTGTAGGGAAAAATCGCCCGACATATCTTGATTTGGATACTGGAAAAAGTGTTTTTGATAATGATTATGTGAAAGTAGAATTTGATTGTGGAGAAAAAGGAAATATAGAAGACCCTAACAAAATTTATTGGGTTTTAAAAGGAGAAAATGTTAAAGGAAAAATTAAAGCTCCAAAAGTTTCTTCACAAAAAGGCTATGAGCTAATTGGATGGAATCCTAGTTTTGATTCAAACTTAGAAGTCTATTACAAAGATACAATATACAAGGCTAATATAAAAGAAATATCATATTTTGATTATTCGACCTATGCAGGAGATATAGTTAATTATCCTATAAAAATAAAAGGTGCTAGGAAAATAGAACAAGTTTCATTGGAAGAAGAGAATAATCAGTTAAAAAAATTAGATATGAAAGATAAGCTCGATTTAGAAAATTTGCAAGAAGTAAAGATTAATATAGGAAATCAAACATTTGAAAATCAAGATTCTGGAAATTTAGTAACAGATTTAAAACTTGAAGTTTATAATGGGCTTGGAGATAAGATTCTAAAAAGCGAAGATAAAAAGATAGTCAAAAAAATATACATGCTTTCAAGTGATGTAGATGAAAATAAATCATGGTCAGCTATAAGGTATACAATAAAAACCCAAAATTCTAAAGGAGAGGTAATACCACAAGAAATAAAGGCAAGGACAGATGAAAAGTTAAGTAAGAAAAAAATAATTGAAGCTGTAAAAAAAGGCGAATTTACTTACAATGAAGATGTTCCACAACAAAATAAAACAGGACAAAATGCTCTTGATATGAAAGTTGATGGAAAAAATGTTTTGAATCCAGATAAGATAAAAAATATTGAAGTAAAAGATGAAGATTATAAAAAAATAAATCTTTCAAAAGAAAATAAAAAAGAAGTTCCAGTTACAATAACATATTTGGATAATTCAAAATCAACGGTAAATGTTAGAGTAAATTCCAACAAAGAGGTTTTTACAGGAATAGGTGATTTTACTAATAATTTTACAAAAATCATATTGGCATTAGGAATTTTTGGGGTTTTTGTAAGTATAATTAATTTTTGGAAAAAAAGTCTAAGAAACTATGAATAAAAAAAATCAAAAAACAAAAGATCCAGTGGCAAAGGCCCTAATCAAATTTTTAATTAAACTTGTTACAATTTTAATAATAATAGTAAGTACTTTTACATTCGTCTTTGGAATTCATAGATTTGAAGATGATTCAATGATACCAAGTGTAAAGCCAGGAGATATGATCTTGTATTTTAGAATAGATAAAAACTTACTTGTCGGAGAAACGGTTGTTTATAGCTATGATGGAAATACAAAAATTGCAAGAGTTGTAGCAATGCCTGGAGATACAGTCGAATTTAATGAAAATGGTCTTGTGGTAAATGGTTCTAATCAATACGAACCAAATATTTATAAACCAACACTTCCCTTTACAAATGGAGAAAAATATCCCCTTACTTTGAAAGATGATGAAGTTTTTCTTCTTGCAGATAATAGGGATAAGGCTGTTGACTCAAGATTATTTGGACCAGTAAAAATTAATTTGATTAAAGGAAAAATATTTACCTTATTAAGACGAAGAGGAATATAAAATTTTATTATAAAAAATTATTTAACTTTAAAATTTGTAGAAATTTTAAAATAAAAAAATGTTATTTACTTTTCCAAGTAAGGAAAATAAATATAAATTGAAAATAAAGAAAGGAAAAAAATATGAAATCAATAAAAAAGAAAATAATAGCAAGTGCATTAGCAGTAACATTGTTGGGCGGAGCTTTTATGCCAAAGGCAAAAGCAGAAGGCGCGACAGAAAAACAAATTTGGAAAGATTTAAAGATTACAAAAATACTAAATAAGGTTGAAAAGGGTGTTACTACACCAGATGCAGAATTTGAATTTAGTTTTACACCAAAAACTGAAGGTGCTCCAAAAATTGAAAATGTAAAAATAGGATATACAGCAGCAGATAATACTGATGCTGATACTAAAGATGGCATTCAAGTTGAAAAGACTGTAGGTGTTGATTTAAGTAAAATACCATGGACAGAATCTGGAATATATGAGTATGAATTAGAAGAAGTGATTCCAAATGCTGGGATTAAAGATATGGACTATGGTTACTTATTAAGTTATAAAAATAGATATTTAAAGCCAGGACAAAGAGATTATACCCCTTATAAAATTACATTTAAGGTTGAAGAAATAGATGGAAAACTAGAAGTAACAGGAATTACAGTTTTTAATCGAGATGGAAAATTTTCAGGAAAATTAGAATATGATGATGAGAAAAGCCTTAAATTTAAAAACTTTTACGATAAAAAAGATGGAAATGATAATCCAGGTGGTGGAACAGATATAACAAAGGCTGACAAAAAAGGTTTTGCTTTTAAAAAGATTGTAGATAGTAAAAATCAAGCTGATTTAGACAAATCTTTTGATTTTGATTTAAAAGTTGAAAAAGCTGTTGGTTCAAATTCAAAAGACAAAGAATTTAAATATGTAGTAGTGGATAAAGATGGGAATGTTGGAGGAGAACAAACAGCAGCTTATGGTTCAGGATTTGAAGTTAAACTAAAAAATGATGAGAGAGTAGTATTTACAGATGTAATTTTAGGCTCAAAGGTAAGTGTAACAGAAAAAGATTCTAAAGGTCTTACTCCATCTATAGAATCTAATTTCTTTGAAAAAGACGCTTCATCAAATGATAAAACTGTAGTAGGTTATATTGGCGACCAAGAAAGCGGCAACTATGCAGAATTTACAAATAAAAATATGCCTATAACAGGTATTTTAATTAACAACCTACCATATATTGCTTTAGTAGTAGTTGCAGGATTTGGTATATTCTTCTTTGTAAAAAATAGAAAAGAAGAGGAAATCTACGCATAATTTTATTTAGTTACTATTGATGAAAGATAAGAGAAAAAAAGAAAGTATAGATAATTCTCAAATAAAAAATGATAGAAAAATAATTCTAAATGATGAACAAAAAAAGAAGATAAGAAGGATTAGAAAAGCATCCAGAATCTTGGATTATTTTATCCTAATCCTTTCTCTTCTTGCTATGTTTATTGGAATTTATGCTTTTTGGGATACTCATAAAGTTATGGAAATTGCGGATAGCGATTATTATGAAGTTTACAAACCTAATAGTGAGGACAATCTAACTTTCAATGATTTGAAAAAAATTAATCCGGATTTGATAGCTTGGATTGATATTTATGGAACAAATATTGATTATCCAGTTGTTCAAGGAAAAGATAATGATGAATATTTAAATAAAACAGTTCTTGGAAAGTTTTCTACGGCTGGATCAATTTTTTTGGATTCGTCAAATAGCAAAGATTTTTCTGATTATCAAAATATAATCTATGGACATTTTATGGCAGATAGAAAAATGTTTGGAGATTTGGAGCTTTTTGATGACAAGAAATTTTTTGAAAGTCACAAATATGGAAAACTCGATAGACTTGGCAAGAAAACTAAGGGGATAGAATTTTTTGCTTTAATAAAAACTGTTGGAGACGATCAAAAGATTTTAAATACTGCTAAAACTATAAAAGAAAATCCTGAGCTTATTGACTATATATATAAAAATAGTAAATATTCTAGAAAAATAAATTTAAGTAAAAAAGAAAATATTGTTATTCTAGATACTTGTGATTTTTCTGTGACAAATGGAAGGTCAATTCTTGTGGGTAGGCTTACTGATAAGCTAGAAAAAAATATCTACAAGGAAAAAGAAAAAAAAGAAAATAAATTTGCTAAGCTAATTTCAAAATTTTATAAATTGAATCTTTTGATTATTTTAATTATAATATGGATTATTTTAGTTTTAATATATTTGATTTACCAAAACATTAGCCGAAAAAAAAGAGAGGAGTCTAATAAGAATGTACAATAAAATAAGTATTAAGTTAAAAGCACTTTTTTGCTTTTCCTTAACTTTAGCTTTTCTCTCTGTGTTTTTTCTCTTTCAGACAAAAGCTTATGCTAAAGGCGTGGATTATTCTTTTGAGATTGGACAAGATGTGAGTATAAACTCACCATATTCAAAACCTCAAGATAGTTTTGAATATGTTTTGGAAGCAATTTCAAAGGATGCTCCTTTGCCAGAGGCGAAAAAGGGGACTTATAATTTTAGTTTAAAGGCAGATGAGAAAAAACAAATAAATATAGAATATCAAAAACCAGGTGAATACAAGTACAAATTATATCAAAATAAAACAGATATAAAAAATGTCACCCAAGATAAAGAGCTATATACTTTATTTGTAAAAATTATAGAAAAAGATGGGCAACTAGTAAAAGATGAAATCATGATCATAAACTCTTCAAACAAGAAGGTTGAAGAAATGAATTTTCACAATATTTACAAAATAAGAAGTCAAGAAAAAGCAAAAAATAAGAAAAAAATCAGTGCTGTTGTAGCAACTGGTATAAAAGAAAATTTTATTTTGTTAATCTTGATAATTTTAGTTGCAAGAAGACTATTTATTTTAATTAATAATAGTAGAGATAAAGAAAAAGTATAAAATTAATAAGAATTTTGATGGGCTTTTGCAAAGTGTGATTTTCATACTTTTGTAAGAGTCCATTTTTTATGGATAAACTGGTATAATATTTTAAACTTATTAAAAAGTACTAAGGAGAAAAAAATGAAATTTATTTATATGATTATGGGGCCTTTTGATTCAAAGATTGATAGGAAGGCTATTGGAAAAAATAATAATGCTGAAATTATTGGTGTTAAAAATCTTGAAGAAGCGAAAGATATTTCTAAATCTTTAATGGGGATTGCTGATGTAATTGAGCTTTGTGGAGCTTTTGGAAAAGAAGGGGCAAGGGAAATTATTGATGCAACAAATGGAAAAATCCCTGTTGGTTTTGTTACCCATCTTGATTGTCAGGATGATTTGTTTGATGAATTATTTTCTTAAACTTAATTTTTTATTAGATTTACTATTTTTAACAAAGTGAAATATTTATTTTAAAAAGTGCCAGAATATGTAATCTGGCACTCTTTTTGCTTATTTTTCAATAAGTTTTGCTAATTCGATTTTTTAAAAAGTTTAATTATTCCACAATTCTTCGGCTACTGGTTTCCAGTCTTCGGCGTAGTCTTCGCATTTGTCACACAAATCGTCTACGTTTTCTTTTTCTAGAATATCTGTGGATTTTGCCATTGATTTTTTTACCATATCTCTTAATAAATTTGGATTTTCTAGCATTGGACATGGTCTTAACATATTTTCGTTAAATGGTTGTCCGTCGTGGTATGCCATAAATAATGGTGATTGTAGACTTTCTACTAGGGTTTTTTCTTTTATATTTGAGTCTGAATAATGGATAAATACGCATGGTTCTAGATCGCCGTTTGCATTTATGTGAAGGTAATTTCTTCCTCCTGCAATACATCCTCCGATATATTCTGCGTCATTTTGAAAATCTAGGAAAAATAGTGGTTTTGTTTTTCTAAATTTTCTTAATTGGTGGTAGACGTGTTTTCTTTGGTCTGGTTTTGGTAAGAGTTCTTTGCCTGTGCCTTTTCCTACTGGCATAAAGTGGAAGTACCAAGCAAACAAGGCTCCTCTTTCTATCATTTCGTCTACAAATTCTTCGCTAATTATTGACTCATAGTTTTGGGAAGTGTAGCAACATGATATTCCAAATGGAAGTTTATTTTCTTTTAATAAATTCATTTTTTCTATAACTTTATTATAAACTCCATCGCCTCTTCTTGCATCTGTTGTAAATTCTTCTCCTTCTACTGAGATTGCTGGAACTATATTTTTGAGTCTGAGCATTTCTTCAATAAAATCTTGGTCGATTAGGGTTGAATTTGTAAATATCAAAAATTCGCAGTCATTGTGTTTTTCACAAATTTTTAATATATCTTTTTTTCTTACAAGTGGCTCGCCGCCTGTAAAAATGTAAAAATAGATTCCTACTTCTTTTCCTTGACGGATAATATCATCGATTTGTTCATAGGATAAATTCAAACTATTACCGTATTCTGCTGCCCAGCAACCCTTACATTTTAAATTGCAGGCTGTTGTAGGATCTAGAAGGATTGTCCAAGGAATATTACACTTATATTTTTTTCTACTTTCTTTTTTCAAATCTTCACTGAACAAGACTGAATTTAATAGAAAATTTATAATTGTTTTGTCGAACACTTCGGGATCTATTGTGTTTAGCATATTTAATATGTATTTATGGTAAACATCTTCTGGATCTTTTATTACTTTATCTATTGTTTCTATTTGTGTTCTATAATCATTTGGTGAGATTTTCTTTGCCAAATCTATTGCTTTTTTTAGATTTTTTTCTGGGTACTTGTGGACATATTTTAAAGTTTTTTCTACTCCATATGTTTTAACTTTTTGGTTTAAATTCATAATTTCCTCCTTTAACTTACTTGTAAAAATTTTTAGCTTATAATCTTTTCTAATTGTTCATAGGATCTTTTTAATAATTCTATAAGCTCGTCTTCTTTTTTTGGATCTGCATCGTACAATTTTACTGCTAATAAAATTGGTGAATAGAAGATAGTAGATAGAACTTTTAGGTCAGAAAATTTGCTTAGACCATAATAGTCTATAATTTCTTGCTGTTTGGTCATTGGATTTTCTATAAATTTTTCCACATAAAATTGCATGGCTTGTGGATTTTTGTACATTTCTATAGATAACATTTTCCTAACTTTTGAAACAAAGGGATCATGGAGTAGGTATTTGAAAATATCTATAGATAATTTTTCTATATTTAATGATGTGTGACCATTTTTTATAATTTTGTAGCTATCTACATCATCTAATTCATTGTCAACCCTAATTACGGCATCTTTTATAATTGTGTCAAAAATGATTTTTTTTGATTTGAAATGCTTGTAAATCGAAGGGGCTTTAATTCCAACTTCTTTTGCAATATTTTCCATAGATACATCTGAATAACCGTATTTGGAAAATAAATCCAAAGATTTTGACAAAATTTTCTCTTTTGTATTCATGCTTCCTCCCAAGAAATATTTCTTAATTCCATTATAGGCTAATGGTCATTAGCTGTCAATTTTTATTTTAAATTTTAGATATCAAATTTTTTATTTTAAACTTTAGAATAGAAAAATCAAAAATATTTTATTTTTTATTAGAATTTCCTTAGAAATTTTTAGTGGTTTTATTAGTTTTATTTTCTTTATTGTTTTTATTTAAATATTCGTTTTTCAATTGTTGTTTTGTATTTTTTGTGATAATATTATATTTAAGTGAGATTTTTGTAAAATCTTTTTATCTTAAATAAATTATTTGGAGGAATTATGCAATTATCGAATTTATCGTCTTTGCAGTGGAACCTGATTGCAGGTGGTCTTGCGATATTTTTATTTGGTATAAATTTAATGGGGGAAGCCCTTACAAATTTTGCTGGACCAAAGCTTAGAGGCTATGTTGAAAAATATACTTCCAATCCTATCAAGGGAGTTTTAGTTGGAATTGTTATTACTGGACTCATTCAATCATCATCAGCAACAACAGTTATAGCTATTTCTTTTGTTAGGGCTGGAGTAATGAGTCTTGAGCAAGCCATTGGTGTAATTTTGGGTGCCAATATTGGTACAACTGTTACCGCAGTTTTGATTGGTTTTAATTTGGATTATTTATCTTATTTTATTTGCCTTATCGGAGTTGTTGTTTTTTTATTTGCCAAAAAAAGGAAGGGCAAATATATTGGTGAAATCCTAATTGGCTTTGGACTTTTATTTATTGGTTTAAAAATGATGGGTGATAGCCTTGCTGAACTTAAAAATATTCCAGGTTTTGAAGAGATTGTTACAAATCTTGGTCAAAATCCAATAATTGCTGTTTTGGTTGGAGCTTTATTGACTGCCCTTATCCAATCTTCATCAGCCTTTATAGGAATTGTTCAATCCTTGTATGCATCTGGAGCAATTGGTCTTGATCTTTCTTTAGGATTTTTATTCGGAGCAAATATTGGAACTTGTATAACTGGAATTCTTGCATCTTTGGGTGGTTCTTTGTCTGCAAAAAGAACAAGTTTGTTTCATGTTTTATTTAATATAATCGTTTCGGGGATTTTCTTGATTTTCTTGGTGCCTTACGAAGGATTTATTTCCTTTTTAGCCGATAAATTTTCATTAAATCCAATGATGACTATAGCACTTGGACATTTTTCATTTAACTTTGTTGGTATGGTTATTTTTGTTCCAATTATAAAATATGTTTCAAATATTCTTCACAAAATTATTCCTGGAAAAGACTCAATCTTCTCTGATGTGTCAGACATTGAACTTGAAGAAAGCTTGATAAATACTTTTCCTGCTGCAGCTCTTGATCAAGCAAAAACTGCAATTATAAAAGAAAGTAAAATTGCACTTGAAACTATAAAATCAACACAAAAATTTTTAAACTCAAGAGACAAAAACGACCTATCCACAGCCAACCAAGCAGAAGCCTTGGTAAATGAAATGGATACAAAAATTCAAAAATATATACTAGATATTTCTAAATCAAATCTAGTAAGTGAGCTTGAAGGAGATATTCATAACTATTTACAAGTTCAAATAAATGTTGAAAGAGTTTCAGACCTTGCACAAAATCTTGGAGAATATTTTGACGAGATAGATGAGGCTGGAGAATTTTATAATGAAGAAGCATTGGCAGATTTGAATAGAATTTATGACCTAGTTATAAATAACTATGTAAATGCAATAGAGGTTTTCGAATCCGAAGATTCATCACTTTATAGTACTTTAAAAGAAGACGAGGCAAACCTTGATTTACTAGAACAAAATCTAAGAAGAGCTCATTACAGAAGACTTACAGAAGGAGAAAAATTGTCCACAGTTGCAAGTTCTGTTTTTGTTGATATAGCATCAACTATAGAAAGAATTGGAGACCACGCCTTCAATATTGCTCGTCTTACAGTTGATCCTGTTAAGGTTCACGATGAATATGAAAAACAAATTGTAACCGTTGAGGGTTCAAATTAAAATTTATAATTAATCTCATGGAATTTTCCGTGAGATTTTTTTTATTTATTTTTGGGTAAATATAAAATGAGTTTTTATACAAGGAGGTTTCATGCTTGAAGTAAAAAATTTTACAAAAAAATATAAAAATGCCAAACTTGCTGTTGATAATATATCATTTACTGTAAATAATGGTGAAATATTTGGGTTTTTGGGTCCAAATGGAGCAGGAAAATCTACAACAATAAAGGCAATTGTTGGTTTGATTAAAAAAAGCAAGGGTGAGATAAGTATTGATGGGATAAAACTTGAAGATGACCCACTTTTATACAAAAATAAATTTTCATATCTTGCAGATAATCCAGATTTGTTTGAGAAATTTACGGCAGTTGAGTACATAAACTTTGTGGCAGATATTTATGGAATTGATGAAAAAACAAGAGATGAAAGGCTTAATACTTATCTTGATTATTTTGATATAAGAGAGGCTATGGCGGATTTGATTTCTTCATTTTCTCATGGAATGAAGCAAAAACTTGCTATAATTTCATCTCTTATTCACGATCCAGACCTTTTGATTTTGGATGAGCCAATGGTAGGCCTGGATCCAAAATCTTCTTTTAATCTTAAAAAAATAATGAGGGAGCGAAAAGAAGCTGGTAAAATGGTTTTCTTTTCAACTCACATTATGGAAGTTGCAGAAAATATTTGCGATAGGATTGCCATAATTTCAAATGGAAAGATTGTTGCCCAGGGAAGACTTGATGAAATTAGGGAAAATCTTAATGAAGATAAGTCTTTGGAGGAATTATTTTTGGAGCTTACAGATGAAAAATAAAAGACTAAAAAGACTTTTTATGAAAAATTTCAAAGAAGAAATTTCCAAATATCTTCCGGGAACAAAAGTCTATGGACTTCCAAATGATTATACTTTAAGAATTTTATATTTACTTTTGATGTATGGTTTTTATACCATTGTTGGTCTTGGGACTTTCGCTTTTTTGGCTTTTACCTATTTAACAAAAAATGATGAATTTTCATATTTTACATCAGCATCATTAATAATAAGTGTATTTGTTGTGATAGGCTCTGCTGTGGATTTAGTTTCAGATTACACTAAAAGCAAGGACATAAATATTTTGATGACCATGCCTATAAAGGATGAAGAAATATATTTATCAAAATTTCTGGCAATAATTTTATCAAAATTTGAAATTTTTTATTTTTATATTTTGATGATTGGAGTCTATTTATTTAATATGGGCTTTTCTTTTATAAGAATTATAGGACAAATAATAAATGTTTTTCCTATATTTCTAACATCAGTCGCCATAATTTCTATTCCCATAATGCTAATTATGAGATTTTCAAATATTAGAAATTACAAGACGACATTTAAATTTATAGGATACGGAATTGCCTTATTTGGGCTTGGTTTTATATATTTTTCAGCCTTTACAAAAGATGGAAGGTCAAGTGATCTAATTTCAAATTTGATGAAAATATTTGTAAAACATTCAGGAAAGTTTTCGTTTTTATTTTTCCATACAAGAATATATGGAAAAAGTTTGAGTGGAAATACCTTGGATTTTTTCTTGTATAGTTTTTCCTTGTATTTATATAGTTTTATAATTTTATTTATACTTGCAAAGCTTGCATCAAAAATCTACCTTGATTCACTTACAGGAAATGAACAGGTTAAAATTCACAAGAAAAGAAAAAATATTTCCTACAAAAAATCATCAACAATATTTGCAATTTGCAAAAAAGATTTTAAAACAATTATAAAAAGTCCGGTTTATCTATTTCCAGTCCTATCATCAATAATTATGCTTACAATTTTGTGGGGATTTGGATCAAGTGGACTTTTTGAACTTATTAAAGAGGCGAATTTGAAAAACAAAGAAATATATTTATTTATAATTTTGGGATCTTTTGTATTCAGATTTTTTGTATCAGGAAATGATATTGGAATAAATTCATCCCTATCAAGAGAAGGGGAGAGCCTAAACCAAACTTTGACACTTCCAATATGTCCAAAAGAAAATGTAATTGGAAGAGCTCTTTCAATAAATACAATAAATTTAATTATAAATTTATCCCTTACAATTGTTTTAAGTCTTATTACAAAGATAAATATTTTGGCAAGTATTTCAATTTTTATAGGATTTAGCTTGTCAAGTCTTATCTCATCCCTACAAGGATTATTGATGGACGCAAATGCGATTAATATTCACTGGGAAAAAGAAAGAGACCTTACAAAAGGCTCATCACAAAATGTTGGATATTATCTAGTAGAAGGATTTATCCTAATAATCGTAGGAGCCATAACTTTTATAATTTATCAATTTACAAATATATATTTTGGTTTTTTATTTGTAATTGCCTTAATTATCCTTGCAATAATATTTTTGTACAAAAAAGTAATTAAAAAATACCAAGAAGGATTTTTTGACTTATAAAAAAATTTAATAACAATAGCACGATGACGAGAAAAATCATATAATTTCAATCAAAATCAATCCCATCTCGAGCAGATAAATATGCCTTGATTTGGGATATTCAACCCTAAAACTAGTGCGAGAGCACGGAAGAATTTACGTAGTAAATGAGTTTTCATAAGCACGGAAAAATTTGCGAAGCAAACGGGTTTTAGTGTCAAGAGATCTCTTATTAAAATTAGTTTGAAATTAATAAAGTTTGAAATATAAAAGAAAGCAAATAATTTATTAAACTATAAAATATAAACTAAACCGAAGCAATCCCATCTCGAGTGAAGTCGAGAGATCTCTTAATTAGACCTAGCTTGTAATTTATTAGAGCCTTGATAATAAATAAAAATAAAAAATAATATCTCGTTTATAACCATATTCCCAACAAAAAAACTTCAAGCAATTTCGCTTGAAGTTTTAAATTTCTAATTATTTAATTTTAGTACCAACCATTGTTGTTCCAAAATGCTAGTGCATTGTCCCATGAACCATATCTTTGAGCTACATATTGATCAGCAACTCTTTCTTGGTTAGCTGGAGAATAATCTCCGTTTAAGTAAGCTGATGATAATTGATATTTTCCAATATATTGACCGTTTCTAGCATTGTATGATCCACCAGATTCTCTTTGAGCTATAATTTGTTTTGCTGATGAATTATTAGCTGTGTAAGATTGAGCAGGTGCTTGGTAAGTTTGAGCTGGTTGTTGGTAAGTTTGGGCAGGTGCTTGATAAGTTTGGGCTGGTGCTTGTGCTTGTGTAGTTTGAGCTGGTGCTTGAGCTACTTGTTGGTTAGCACTTGCAACTTGACCCATTGCATTATTTATAATATGTTGAGAAAGATCTAAAAGATTGCTGTAAACATATCCTTCTTTTCCTTCAAAAGATACTTTAACAAATCCGTTGTTAGCTATTGCTTTAACTTCAACAACATCTCCTGCTTGAAGAACTTGATAAATTTCAGAATCTAAGTTATCAGCTTTTCTAAAGTTTGCTGGGCTTACAACTTTAGCTTCTTCTGTAACATTAAATAAATCTCCATAAACAAAAGCTTCTTTTCCGTTAAAATTAATTTTTAACCATCCATTATTATTTTCTATAATTTCGTAAGCTTTATTGTTGTTGATTCCTCCGATAATATTTGAATCAAGTCCAGCAGCTTCTCTAACATTAACTGCATTTGCCTTGTTTGCATCTTTAACTGCAACAGCAGCTTCTGATTTGTTTGATGCAGTAAAAATTGTTGGTAGTACGATTGCCGCTGCTAGAGCGTATTTTTTTAAATTTATCATAATGATTACTCCTTTTATGTAATTTTTTAATTTATTGTAACTATTTCCTAGTTATATTCTTTAAATTATTTCTATTCCGTAACAATAGTTACAAAATATTTACAACTCGTTTTCACAAGCATTATATTATCCTATGAATGTGTAGAAATTATGTAGAAATAAAAAATCTATATTTTTTAAAAATTTCTAAATTTTTCTTATACTATATTTTTTGTTATAATAGATGAATACAAAAGGAGTGGGTAGATAATGGGATTTGTAAAAGCTGAAAATTTTTCTGATGAAGAACTTCTAAAATTTTTAAAAGATGACGTATATAACGAATATTTGGCAAAAAAAGCCGACAAGGTCAGACAAGAAATTTATGGCAAAGATGTTTTTGTCAGAGGATTAATTGAATTTACAAATTATTGTAAAAATGATTGTTATTATTGTGGTATAAGAAAATCAAATTCAAATGTAAAAAGATATAGGCTTTCTTTTGATGAAATTATTATTTGTGCAAAAATTGGTTACAAATTAGGTTACAGAACTTTTGTCCTCCAAGGTGGGGAAGACTTAACCTATAAAGATGAAGATATTTGTAAAATTGTAAAAGAGATCAAAAAAATTCATCCAGATTGTGCTATTACTCTATCTATTGGGGAAAGGTCAAAAGAATCTTACAAGAAATTTTTTGATGCTGGAGCTGATAGGTTCTTATTAAGAGAAGAAACGTCAAACAAAAATCATTATTATAAAATTCATCCAAAAGAAATGTCTTTTGAAAATAGGAGAAGAGCTCTTTTTGATTTAAAAGAAATTGGATTTCAAGTTGGGGGAGGTTTTATGGTTGGTTCCCCTTTCCAAACAGATGAAGATTTAATATCAGATATAAGATTTTTACAAAAATTGAAACCAGATATGATAGGAATCGGCCCATATTTATCCCAACATGATACTCCATTTAAAAATATGGAAAACGGATCCTACAAAAAAACTTTAAGACTTGTTTCTATTTTAAGATTAATGTTTCCTTATTGTTTGATACCAGCAACGACTGCACTTGGAACAATAAATCCCTTTGGAAGGGAAGAGGGCCTAAAGGCGGGGGCAAATGTCCTAATGCCAAATTTATCTCCAACATCTTATAGAGAACTTTATTCATTATATGATAATAAAATTTGCACAGGAGATGAGGCGGCAGAATGTAGAAATTGTTTGGAACTTAGAATAAAAAAAGCAGGCTACAATATAGTAACCCACAGGGGAGATGTGTCTACTTATAAAAAAATGTATGAATAAAGGCTCTTTTGAGCACGGAGCGCATACAAATTCTCAAGCACGAATATCTAACTCCAAAAATTGATGATTTCTAAATTTTAAAATTCTAAAATCGCAAACTCGCTAACGCGATTACAGATAAATAGCTTAAAATTGTGCCAGTGGCACGATTTTAATATTTATCCCTCGGAATAAAACGAAGAATTAAAATTTAATTGAAGTTAATTGATTTAATAAATTATCATTGCTTTAAATTTTAGAGTGCGATTTTTGACGAATTTTTAAATTTGAAATCAAATCAATTTTTTCCGTATGATATTCTTAGCATGAGAATTTATATACCTTTTCTTCAATTTGAAGCTCTTTATAAGCCTTTTAAATTTCTATTGTTTTTTCTTTTTTATTTTCAAAATATGAAATATGGTCAAAGCCTAAATCTTTTAAATGTTTTATTCCATCATTTATTTTATAGGAAATTGTATCTGGAAAATGAGAATCTGAGCCAAGAGTTATTATATTTCCTCCTAGATTTTTGTATTTTTCTAAAATTTTATCTTTTGGGTTAGCATGTGATAAATCATTTCTAAAACCTGCTGTATTATATTCAAAACCTCTATTTGTTTTTATTAATTCTTTTAAAATTTCTTCAACCAAGTCTTCATAAAATGAAAAATCTGGTATTACTGATTTATCTTCAAGGTACCTGTCAATGTAGTCGATATGGCCCAAAACTGAGAAGTTTTTGCAGGATTTTACGGAATTTAGCATATACTTATAATATTTTCTATAATAATATGCTGGATTTTTTTCTATATTTTTCCTATTTGACCAAACATCTTCAAATTCAACCGCATGTATTGATCCGATTACAAAATCAAAGGGATTTTCTTCGATAAATTTGTTTATTTTATCTGCATTTTCATAGGCTATACCCACTTCAATACCTGCTAGAATTTTTATTTGATTTTTATATTTTTCTCTAAGCTTATATATAGTAGAAAAATATTCTTCAAGGTCAAAGGATATATCTCTAGAATTTTGGCAAAAATTATCCATGTGGTCTGTAAAGGCCATTATTTTTATATCATTTTTTATGGCTGATTTTATATTTTCTTCTGGGTTCGTGTTTGAATCAAAAGAAAAATTTGAATGTAAATGTAAGTCTTGCATATTATTCCTTTCTTTTTTATTCTTTCTTCATATATGATAACATATATTTTCTTTAAGATAAATTTGATAAAAACTACAATTTTTTTAAAAAATTTGATATAATCATAATTAGAAGTTAAACAGGAGAGAGGAATTATGAAAAAAAATAGTAAAATTTTAATTTTGGGACTTGGTTTATCTTTGGCATTCGCACCAATTAATAGCCTAGTTTCAAGTAATATTAATGTTGCATATGCTGAAGAAGCTGTAGAAGAAAATAAAGAAAAAGAATTAAGTCCAGAAGAAGTTATAAAAAAATCTAACGACTTTTTGCAATCTGATGCTTTTAAAGCGTTATCAGAAGATGATAAAAAAAATTATAAAGAATTAATTAAAGATTTAAATACTGAAAACTTAGAAGAAAGAAAAGAAGATATTTTAAATTCTATTAAAAATATTGAATTATCTTATATACAAAAACAATATGAGGATATACAAAAACAATACGATGATTTAAAGAAAGAAGTTTTAAAATTAAATGTGGATTCTTTGTCTGATGATTTGAAAAAAGAAATTGAAGAATACAAAGATTCATATGAAACTTATGAAACTTATGAAGATTACGAAAAACAAATAGAAAATCTCAATAATACTAAATCAAATATTGAAAATTACAATAAGAAGTTAGAAGAATTTAAAAAGATTTTAAAAGAAGGTCTAGATAAAAATAAGAACTCTGGTCTTGATTTTAAGAATGAAAAAGCAGTTTTGGATGATGAAAAATCAAATCTTGATAAGGTAGAAAAAGCTATCGATAGTTTAAATAAAAAAGTTGAAGAGCATAACGCACAAGTCAAAGAGGAAAAAAGAAAAGCTGATATTAAAACTTTAAAAGGAATTATTGACCAAGAAGTAGAAATAAAAAAAGCTACTTATTATAAAAAAGCAAGCAAAGATTTAAAAGATAAATTTAACCAAAGTCTAGAATCTATAAAACAAGCTTACAATAAACTTAATAATAAGGAAGAAGTTAATAATGTAAATGTTTTGGTTAGTGCTTATAAATCAGCTTATAATAATTTAGACGGAAATAAATTTGAAGAAGAACATAATAAACTTTTTGAATATTTTGAAAAAAATAAGGACAAATTATCAGGAGAAGATCAAGAAAAATTTGCTAAATTAATTAATGAATTGCCTGATAAGGAAGATTCAAATTTAGAAAGTATAGAAAAATTAAAAGCTGAAATAGGAAAAGCTATAGAAAAAAATCAAAAAGAAGATCAAAACAAAGGAAAATTGAAAAAAATATCAAGACAAGTTTCAGTTCCAAAATCTGGTAGCGGCATTAAAAAAAGCCGTTCCTTTGTAAGAACAGGAGTAAAATCTGTAGGAATTGTTCTTGTAGTTTTAATTCTTGCAGGAATTGCATATTTCTTTACATCAAAGAAAAGTAAAAAATAATAAATAATAAAGAAAAATCTTCAAGCAAAACTTGAAGATTTTTTTTATTTATTTGAAATATTTTTCCCATTATCAATAAGGTCCAAGACTTCTTTTAAAACTTCTATCCTAGTTCTAATTGTTTCGCCCTCGTCTGTGTCTTTTATTAGCATTCTTGGAATGAGTTTTTCAGTTTCATAAATTTTTGGTGTGTAGGATCCCATATTATCTCTGATATTGGAATAAGAAAGGTGTTCGGCAAGGGCAACATGGTGGGAATTATACATCAATGTGTAGCCTGCAATGCCTGTCTTTTTTTGGTAGGGTTTAGAAATTCCCCCGTCAATTACATACAATTTTCCATTTGCTCTTACGGGTTTTTTACCTTCTTTGACCCTAACTGGGACGTGACCATTTATAATTCTTCTTCTTTCGCATTTCATATCAAATTCATCCAAAATTTTATCGCAAATTTCTTCTTTTTTGTTCAAATCATAATAAGGGTTCATTTTTTCATACTTTAATTTTTTATCGTCTACCAATAGATTTTCAAAATATGAATATTGACTTTTGCCAAAAATTGGAGATTTTTTGCCACAAACGAGATACCAGCATATATCTTGAGCAAATTCTTTTTTCTTTGGATCTTTTGAAAAATAAGCATCTCTTGCAAGTTTATCAAAAATATCTAGCATGGCACGACCTTTGTAGGATTTGCCATTTATTTTCACTTCTTGGAAATTTCCATCCTCATCCATTGGAATACAACCGTGAAATAGGAGAGACCCGTTAGATTTTTTGTACATTGAACCATTTGTATACATGAATTTAATGTGCTTATTTAAAAGAAGATTTTTTGAAAATTCTTTTTGGAGGGTATCGATAATAAATTCTTCCTCGTAGGTTAATTTGCTAGGATCTTTTGGGTCTACAGTTGGGAAATTTGTGTCAAGAAGTTTGGCGTTTTTGTAGGTCATATTATTAAAATCAATATGTTTTAATGAATTCCTATCATCCATATTAAATTCTGGATTTCTTTCAAGAAGCAAGCTATCTAATTTAAACCTAATTACACTCATTGCCTTAAACATTTTTGCAGCAACATCCTTATTGACCTTATCGTAAATATTTTCTTCAAAAATTTTTGGCATAAATCTCTCACAAGGATCATCCCTATAAGTTTTCATAGAAAATTCATAAAGAGGTCTTAAATTTATCCCGTAACCTTCTTCAAGAAAATCAAAATTATTGTAGGAAAAAGCATTACAAAGGCAGGCTGCAATCAAAGCCTTGTTTCCGCTGACAGCTCCCATCCAGGCAAGATCGTGATTTCCCCATTGAATATCAACATTTGGAAAAGCAATTAATTCATCCATAATAACATGAGGTTCAGGACCCCTGTCGTAAATATCCCCAACTATGTGGAGGCTATCAACAGAAATTCTTTGAATTAGAGAAGATAAAACTATAATAAAATCATCGGCAGCCTTATATCTAATGATATTTTCAATTATTTTTTCATAATAAAGTTTTTTATTAAATTCGGAATCATTAGTATACAAAAGTTCATCGATAATTTCCTTGTAATTTGTAGGAAATTTTTCTTTTACCGTATCTTTTGGATATTTGGTAGAAACAAACCTAAACAAATTCACAAGTCTGTGAATGTTTATTGTGTACCAATCATCATCAATAATATTTTCTTCCTTTAATCTTACAAGCTCCATTTCAGGATTATAAATCAAACTTGCAAGATCATCTTGGTCTTTTTTAATAAGAGTATCGCCAAAATATTGGCTGGTTTTATCCCTAATGTTTCCAGCGGCTGATCTTAATAAATGAATAAAAGCCTTAGCCTCACCGTGAAGGTCAGAAAAAAAGTACTCAGTTCCCTTTGGAAGATATAATTTTGCGTTCAAACCAATTAATTCATCAACCAAATGAGTCCTACTTGGATAATTTTCTCTAAGAAGATTTAAATATTTTTCGTTCATAAAAACCCTTTCATAATAATTTCAAAAAAAAGTAAGACTATGCTTACTTTTCTCTCATATCTTTTTCATTAAATTTTACTTGTTCTTTTTCACTATCTTGATCTAAATTTGATTTATCTGTATCTTTAGACTCATCGCTATTATTAACTTCTATAATTTCGACAACATCATCATCTAATTTTAAGTCTTCAATTTCTTCGTCAGTGATATCTTCATTATCTATGATTTCTTTTTCATTTTCGTCTTCAATATTTTTTTGATTTTCTAAATCATGAAAAGAAACAATATCTTCAGAAGAGTTTTCTTCTTTATAATACACTTTGCTTTTTTCCTTTAATGCAATCATTGAGCCAATGATTAAAATCACATTAAAAACATAAGTGATTATAAAAATTTTATCTTTGAGAAAAACATGACCTATAATAGAAAGAAAAATAAAGAAAAATCCTGTGAAAATATTAAATAAAAAATATTCTCCGTTTTTAATTGATTTAAAAATCTTTCTGTCTATTGATGCAATTAATATAAAGATTAAAAATAACATCACAAATAAAATAGGCTTAATTATAGAAAGAGATATATTAGAAAAGCCTAACAAATCAAAAATAGCAAAAACATATTTTCCATCAACGAACATAGAAAATAAACTTGCCAAAAAAAGAGCCAAGCTTAAAAATAAATAATAAATTGCTCCTAAACTTAAAAAAAACTTACTGATTTTTTTCATCAAATCCTCCTATTTAAATTAATTATACCACAAGGATATGAAATATAGTCAATTATAAAAAAGATTTTTGATAAAATTATTTATAGTATAATAAAGAAAAGAAGGGAGATATTATGGAATTCGATAAAGTAATAGGCAAAAGAGTATCAACAAGAAAATTTTTAGACAAAAAAATTGAAAGAGAAAATTTGGAAAAAATTGTAAAAGCAGGAACAAAGGCACCGGTTGGAAGAAGCTTATATGAAAATATGGCTATAACTGTGATTACAAACAAGGATTTTATAAAAGAAATTTTAGAAGAAGCAAGAGAAATTGTCAATGACCCAAAAGCAAATCCAATTTATTCAGCTCCATATTTAATAATAATTTCAGCCAAAGATGGACATGTTACAAGACTTGAAGATACAGCTTGTATAATTGAAAATATGTCCCTAAAAGCAACCGACCTTGAAATAGGATCTTGCTATATAAGAGGAATGTTTGAAAGATTTGATAAAAACGCGAAATTTATAAAAAAATTAAATCTTGAAGAAAATTTCTACCCAGTTCATGGTCTTATCTTAGGATATGCTAAAGAAGAATTAAAAGGAAAAAATCACCAAATAAAAACAAATTATATAGACTAAGATTATTTGACAAAATCATAAAAAAATATATAGTAAGTAAAAAATTCTATAGAGATAAAAATAAAGTTTAAAAATCTCCTAAATTATTTGACACTTACTAGCATGGAGTGATATAATAAACAATTGCTAGAATTCTAATTTAGCGAGATTTTTTATTTATGTAAAAAAGGCTTATTTTAATGTAAAAAAGCCCCAAAATACATAAAAGGTCATAAGCAAAGTTTTAGGCTTAAAGCAAGATAAAGGAGTAATTTATAGTGCAATATCATAAAGAGTTATTTGGTAAAACTGAACGTGTTAGCTTTTCTAAATTTCCTCAAGTTCTTGACTTGCCAAACCTATTAAAAGTTCAAAAAGATTCTTATAGGTGGTTTGTCGAAGAAGGCTTGGGAGAAATCTTGGAAGATATTTCCCCAATTGAAGATTATAATGGCAATTTAATACTTGAATTTGTCGGATATGATTTTGATGATCAAACAAAATATACAATAGAAGAAGCAAAATACAAAGATACAACATATTCTAGAGACCTTAAAGTTAAGGCTAGACTTATTAACAAGGAAACTGAAGAAGTAAAAGAGCAAGAAGTATTTATGGGAGATTTCCCAATGATGACAGATTCAGCAACCTTTGTAATAAACGGTGCAGAAAGAGTTATTGTAAGTCAGCTTGTAAGAAGTCCTGGAGTTTATTACGCATCAGAGCTTGATAAATCAGGAAACAAAATGTATTCTTCAACAGTTATACCTAACAGAGGAGCATGGATAGAATTTGATACAGATGCATCTCATACAGTAAATGTTAGACTTGATCGTACAAGAAAACTTCCAGCTACAACTCTTGTAAGAGCTTTACTTTTTGAAAACGACGAAGAAATAATAGAAGCCTTAGGTGATACAGAACATTTAAGAAATACCCTAGAAAAAGAAAATTCAGAAACAAGCGAAGAAGCTTTAATAGAAATTTATAAAAAATTAAAGCCGGGAGATCCTGCCAGTCTTGAATCTGCACAAAATTTAATAAATAATCTTTTATTCGACGATAGAAGATATGACCTTGCTAAAGTAGGAAGATACAAATACAACAAAAAATTAGCCTTACACAACAGAATTATAGATCAAATTTCTGCAAAAGATGTAGTAAGCGATGAAACAGGTGAGCTTTTTGTAAAAGCTGGAGAAATGATAGACAGATCTACTGCTATTAATATAGAAAACAGTGGAATTAATGTTGTAGACATAATTGTAAAACAAGAAAACGGTGAGGACAAAGAATTAAGAATTTGTGGAAACCACTTTGTGTATCTTGATGCTTTTGAAGAATTAGAAGAATTTGATCTTGAAGATCTTGAATTATCAGAAAAAGTATATTATCCAGTAATGAGAGAAATACTTGATGAAAATGAAGATAAAGAATCAATTTTAAATGAAATTGAAAGAAGAAAGAAAGAACTTTGTCCAAAAAATATAGTAAAATCTGATATTCTTGCTGCAGTAAACTATCAATTTAACCTTTTTGAAGGAATTGGTGAAGTTGATGATATAGACCACTTAGGAAACAGAAGAGTTAGGGGCGTTGGAGAATTATTACAAAATCAATTTAGAATTGGTCTTGCAAGAATGGAAAGAGTTGTAAGAGAAAGAATGACAACTCAAGATCCTGACCTTGCAACTCCTCAAGGACTTATAAATATAAAACCAGTTACAGCAGTAATAAAAGAATTTTTCGGATCCAGTCAGCTTTCACAATTTATGGATCAAACAAATCCAATGAGTGAGCTAACTCATAAAAGAAGATTATCAGCACTAGGACCAGGTGGACTTTCAAGAGATAGGGCAGGAGTAGAAGTAAGGGACGTTCATGATTCCCACTATGGAAGAATTTGTCCAATAGAAACTCCAGAAGGACCAAACATTGGTCTAATAACATCTCTTACAACTTATGCAAGAATAAATAAATATGGATTTATAGAAACACCTTACAGAAAAGTTGGAAAAGATGGCCACGTAACAGACGAAATAGATTATCTAACAGCAGATGTTGAAGATAATTTCATAATTGCCCAAGCCAACGAACCACTTGATGAGAACAATAGATTTATAAATGATCGTGTATCAGGTCGTGGTATTAATGGTGAGAATGATATTTATCCTAGAGAAACTGTAGAATATATGGACGTTTCTCCTCAACAAATCGTATCAGTTGGAGCAAGTTTAATTCCTTTCCTAGAAAACGACGATTCAACTCGTGCTCTAATGGGTGCCAACATGCAAAGACAAGCAGTTCCACTTTTAAAATCCCAAGCACCAATAATTGCTACAGGAATTGAACACAGGGCTGCAAAAGATTCAGGAGTTTGTGTAATAAGCAAAAATGCTGGAGAAGTTGTCTATGTTGGAGATGAAAAAATCAGAATTAAAAGAGATTCTGATGGAGAAATTGATTATTATAGACTTCTTAAATTTAGACGTGCCAATCAAGGAACAACAATTAACCAAAGACCAATTGTAAAACTTGGAGAACATGTTGAGGCAAATGAAATAATTGCAGATGGTCCTTCAACAGAACAAGGTGAGCTTGCCCTTGGTAAAAATATCCTTATAGCCTTTACAACATGGGAAGGATATAACTACGAAGATGCTATGCTTTTAAATGAACAATTAGTAATGGATGATGTTCTTACATCAGTTCACATTGAAGAGCATGAATGCGAAGCTCGTGAGACCAAACTTGGTGCTGAAGAAATAACCAAAGATATCCCAAATGTTGGCGATGACATGAAGAAAAATCTTGATGAAAATGGAGTTATAAGAATCGGCGCAGAAGTTAAAAGTGGCGATATCTTGGTAGGAAAAGTTTCACCAAAAGGAGAAACTGAACTATCTCCAGAAGAAAGATTATTAAGAGCTATCTTTGGAGAAAAAGCTCGTGAAGTTCGTGATACATCTCTTACAGTTCCACACGGAGAAAGTGGTATTGTTGTTGATGTTAAAGAATACAACAAAAAAGATGGAGATGAATTATCTCCAGGTGTAAATAAAGTAATAAGAGTTTTTGTAGCAACTAAAAGAAAAATCATGGTTGGAGACAAAATGTGTGGTAGACACGGTAACAAGGGTGTCGTTTCAAGAATTATGCCAAGAGAAGATATGCCTTTCTTACCAGACGGAACTCCAATTCAAATTTGCTTGAACCCACTAGGTATTCCTTCACGTATGAATATCGGACAAGTTTTGGAAGTTCACATGGGACTTGCTGCAAGAACTATGGGATGGAAGATTGCTACACCAGTATTTGATGGTGCTTTGGATACAGAAATAGAAGAAGCGTTAGAACAAGCTCAAAAAATAGCTCCATATGTAAATAAAACAGGAAAAATCAGACTTCGTGATGGTAGGACCGGAGAAGAATTTGATAACCCAGTTACAGTTGGAGTAATGTATATGCTAAAACTTCACCACATGGTTGAAGAAAAAATCCACGCTAGAAGTATTGGACCTTACTCACTTGTAACCCAACAACCTTTAGGTGGAAAGGCACAATTTGGTGGACAAAGATTTGGAGAAATGGAAGTTTGGGCCCTAGAAGCATACGGAGCAAGTCATACTCTTCAAGAAATGTTAACAGTAAAATCAGATGATGTTACAGGAAGAGTTAAAACTTACGAAGCTATTGTTAAGGGAGAAAATGTTCCAGAACCAGGTACACCAGAATCTTTCAAGGTATTGGTAAAAGAATTACAATCTCTAGCCCTAGATGTTGAGCTTTTAGATGAAGATGGAAATGTAATTGAAATTAAAGAAAATATAGATGAACAAGATAAGTTCTCAGAAGTTGAAAAGATTGATGCTTCAAAAATTAGAAGTCAATCCAAAAAACTTAGTGGAGCAAATCTATCAGCAAAAGAAGATGAAAAAGTAGAAGCTACAGAATCTACAAGTAAAGAAATAGAAGAGCTAGAAGATTAAGGGGGATTTTTTGTCAGAATTACAAGAATTTGGTGCTATGAGGATGAAAATAGCATCTCCTGAAAAAATCAGATCATGGTCTCATGGTGAAGTTAAAAAACCAGAAACTATTAATTACAGAACACTTAAACCTGAAAAAGATGGTTTATTCTGTGAGAAAATTTTTGGACCGACCAAGGACTATGAATGCTCTTGTGGTAAATACAAGAGGATTAGATATAAGGGTGTTGTTTGCGAAAAATGTGGTGTTGAAGTAACAAAATCTAAAGTAAGACGTGAAAGAATGGGACATATTGAACTTGCAGCTCCTGTAAGTCATATATGGTATTTTAAAGGAATCCCTTCAAAAATGGGTCTTCTATTAGATATGAGCCCAAGGGTTTTGGAAAAAATCTTATATTTTGCTTCATATGTAGTAATAAATCCAGGTGAAACTGAATATTACGAAAAACAAGAATTATCTGAAAGCGAATATTCAGAAGCCTTAGATAATTACCCAGACGATACAGAATTTCAAGCTGAAATGGGAGCAGAAGCTGTTAAAAAACTTCTTGCTAAGATGGATCTTAAAAAAGAATACGAATCTTTGATGAAAGAACTTGAAGATGCAAAGGGACAAAAGAAAGTTAGAATTTCTAGAAGACTTGAAGTTGTTGATGCATTTTTAACAAGTGGTAATAAACCAGAATGGATGATACTTGATGTTCTTCCAGTTATGCCTCCAGAACTTAGACCAATGGTTCAACTTGAGGGTGGAAGATTTGCAACAAGTGATTTAAACGATTTATACAGAAGAGTTATAAATAGAAATAACAGGTTAAAAAGACTTCTTGATATTGGAGCTCCAGAAATCATTGTAAGAAATGAAAAAAGAATGCTCCAAGAAGCTGTCGATGCTCTTATAGATAATGGTAGACGTGGTCGTGCTGTAACAGGTGCATCAAACAGAAATATGAAATCTCTATCAGATTTATTAAAGGGTAAAAGTGGTAGATTTAGACAAAACTTATTGGGTAAAAGGGTAGATTATTCAGGCCGTTCTGTAATAGTTGTAGGTCCAAATCTTAAATTTAACCAATGTGGTTTACCACAAGAGATGGCTCTAGAATTATTTAAACCTTTTATTATGAATAAGGTTGTGGAAAAAGACCTTGCTCATAATTTAAAATCTGCTAAAAAAATGGTTGAGAAAAAAGATCCAAGAGTATATGAAATACTTGAAGATGTAATAAAAGATCATCCAGTTTTATTAAACCGTGCCCCTACACTTCATAGACTTGGAATCCAAGCTTTTGAACCAGTTTTGGTTGAAGGAAAAGCAATGAAACTTCATCCACTTGCTTGTCCTGCTTTTAATGCGGACTTTGATGGGGACCAAATGGCAATCCATTTACCTTTATCAAATGAAGCTCAAATTGAAGCAAGACTTTTAATGATGTCAACAAACAATATTCTTGGTTTAAAAGATGGTAAGGCAATCACAACTCCATCCCAAGATATGGTTCTTGGTGCATATTATCTAACAACTATAAAAGAAGGTGCAAAGGGCGAAGGAATGATTTTTGAAGATATTTCAGAAATGAAAAAAGCTCTTTTAAATCATGATGTTACCCTTCAAACAAAAGTTGGAGTAAGAATTAAAAAAGATGAAAAAGATCCTGGAAAAATTGTAAATTCTTCAGTTGGTAGATTTATCTACAATGAAGGAATTCCACAAGATTTAGGATATGTAAATAGAAAAGAAGACCCATATTCTCTTGAAGTTGATCAAGTTACATCATCTGGTGTTTTAAAAGAAATTGTTGATCGTTGCTTTAGAAAACATGGAAATATTAAAACAGCTTCAGTTCTAGATTATATAAAATCAACAGGCTATAAGTTCTCAACTCTTTCAGGACTAACAGTTTCAATGTCAGACGTTACTATTCCACATCAAAAATGGGATATAGTTTCAAAGGCTGATGAAGAAGTTGATAAGTATGAAAAACTTTATAGACGTGGATTTATAACAGATAACGAGAGATATGAAAAAGTTATTGATATTTGGAGAGAAGCTACTGATGAAGTAACAGCTGCTCTTCTTGATGAATTAAAATCTGATAATAACATTAAAATATTTGCAGATTCTGGAGCCCGTGGTTCTACAAACCAAATCAGACAATTAGGTGGAATGCGTGGACTTATGTCAAGAGCCGATGGAAAAATCATAGAAATTCCTATAAAGGCTAACTTCCGTGAAGGACTTTCTGTACAAGAATACTTTATTTCAACTCACGGTTCTCGTAAGGGTCTTACAGATACAGCTTTAAGAACTGCCGATTCAGGATATCTAACAAGAAGAATGGTAGATATTTCTCAAGATGTTATCGTAACTGAAGATGATTGTGGTACAGATGGATATGTAATTGCTCATGAATTTAAAGATGGAAATGAGTTGATTGAAAATTTATTTACAAGAATTGTAGGTCGTACATCATTTGAAGATATTTATGATAATGATGGGGAACTTATAGTTGGTAAAAACCAAATTATCGATGAAGATAAGGCGGATAATATCGTAGCAAACGGAATTAAAGAAGTTAAACTTCGTTCAGTTCTTGAATGCAAATCTAAACATGGTGTTTGTGAAAAATGTTATGGTAGAAACCTTGCTACAGGTAAAAAGGTAAATATTGGGGAGGCTGTAGGAATTATAGCTGCTCAATCAATCGGTGAACCGGGTACTCAGCTTACAATGAGAACCTTCCACTCAGGAGGAATCGCAGGAGTTGGAATTACTCAAGGTCTTCCAAGGGTTGAAGAGTTGTTTGAAGCAAGAAAACCAAAAGGACTTGCATTTATTGCAGAAAACTCTGGAACAGTTTCACTAATTCAAAATGAAAAGAAAACTGATGTTGAAATTTTATCTGAAGATGGATATTCTAAAAAATATAATATTCCATTTGGAGCAAGACTTTTAGTTTCAGAAGGAGATGTGGTTGAAAAGGGACAACAACTAACTGAAGGATCTCTTGATCCACATGATGTTTTAAAAGTTTTGGGAAAAATTGGAGTTCAAGATTATATAACCAAGGAAGTTCAAAAAGTTTATAGACTTCAAGGTGTAGAAATTGATGATAGACACATAGAAGTTATTACAAAGCAAATGCTTAAAAAAGTAAAAATAGAAGATGCTGGAGATACAGAATTTTTACCAGGTTCATTACAAGAGATTAGAGAAGTAAGAATTGTAAATGAACAAATGGAAAAAGATGGAAAAGAACCATGCAAATATTCTCAACAACTTCTAGGAATTACAAAAGCATCACTTGCAACAGAATCTTGGTTATCAGCAGCATCTTTCCAAGAAACAACAAGAGTTTTAACAGATGCATCAATAAAAGGTAAAGTTGATGATCTAAAAGGATTAAAAGAAAACATAATCATAGGAAAACTAATACCAGCAGGTACAGGTATGAAAGTTTACAACGATTTTGATATAGACTATGAAAATAAAGACCTTGAAGATGCACAAATACAAATGAATATTGAAGAAATTGAAAATAGAGAAAAAGAAGCTCTAAATGAATAAAAAATAAGAGTCGGCATAAAGCCGACTCTTAAAGCATATACAAATCCTCAAGCACGAATATCTGACTCCAAAAATTGTTGATTTCTAAATTTCAAAATTCTAAAATCGCAAACTCGCTAGTGCGAGGACAGATAAATAGCTTAAAATTGTGCCAGTGGTACGATTTTAATATTTATCCCTCGGAATAAAACGAAGAATTAAAATTTAATTGAAGTAAATTTATTTAATAAAATATCATTGCTTTAAATTTTAGAGTGCGATTTTTTAACGAATTTTTAAATTTGAAATCAAATCAATTTTTTCCGTATGATATTCTTAGCGTGAGGATTTGTATAATTTGTCAACAGTCTGAGAGTCGGCGTTTGCCGGCTCTTTTATATTGAGTTTATAATATTTAAAATTATAAAAGTAAGTAAAGATATAAGTGTTAATTTTTTGTATTTTATATTTTTTAAATTTAAATTAACTTTTTGAACTTTTGCAAGAAATAGGGAAAAAATTAAAAATCCTATTGAAAAAACTAGGGATCTTTTTAAAGAATCAACTTGATTGTTTTTATAAATATAAAAATAAGCCAAATATTGAATAAGTAAAACTAGGCTCGCTGAACAAGGAAGAGCTTGTATATATTGTTTGTAATTTTCTTTGGAATTCATATAAATCTCCTTTCTTAAATATTATAGGGGATTTTTTTATTATTACAAATATTTTGCTTAAACAGAACATCCTGTGTAATTTTTTATTTTTATTTCATTGTAATATTATTAGTTTATATTTAATAATTATAATCTAAAAAAGAGAATAAAAACGAAAAAAGAAAAAGATTTCTTGACAAAAATATAACGAGATTCGTTAAAAAATAATCATTGAAAATATAACAATGAAATCGATTGACAGAAAGTAAAAAAAGCTTTAAAATTAATTTAAGAATACATAGAAAGTAAATATATAAAATTATGTAAATTTATGTATTTTTTTAAATAAATAAGGAGGTATTATGCAAAATATTTTAAGTCCAGATCAAATTTTGGATAAGGTTAGTAATGCTTATGTTAATAAGGCTAGGGCAAAGGCAAAAAGACTTTTTATCCTTTCATTTTTGGCAGGAGCTTTTATCGCTTTTGCAGCAGCAGGATCAAGTTTTGCATCTTTTAATTTGCTAGCAAATAAAGACACTTTGGGTCTTGGCAAATTAGTTCAAGGTTTGTGTTTTACTCCGGGCTTGATTTTTGTTCTTATTGCTGGGGCTGAGCTTTTTACTGGAAATAATTTAATGCTTATTTCTGTATATGATAAAAAAATTAATATTAAAGAGCTTTTAAGAGCTTGGGGCATTGTTTATTTGGGTAATTTTATTGGATCAGTTTTTGTAGCATTTTTAATGATGAAATCAGGTCAATGGAATGCAGGAGATTCTATGCTTGGGGCAAGAACAATTTTGATTGCAAATTCTAAGGTAAATCTAGGATTTTCTGAGGCTTTTATCCTTGGTATTTTTTGTAACTGGCTAGTTTGTTTGGCTGTTTGGATGTCTTTTGGATCTGATAGTCAAGTTGGCAAAATGCTTTGTGCATTTTTTCCAGTAATGTTGTTTGTTCTTTCTGGTTTTGAGCATAGTATTGCAAATATGTATTATATTCCAGCAGGAATTTTTGCAAAATCAGTTCCAGCTTATGCGGCTGCAAGTGGACTTGGTGATGGACTTAGCACACTAACTTGGTCAGGATTTTTCACCCATAATTTACTCCCGGTAACTTTAGGAAATATTGTTGGCGGAGGAATTTTTGTTGGTTTGGCTTATTGGTTATCATTGAGAAAAAAAGAGGATTAAATATGAAAACTATAAAAGGAAATTTTGTTTTTGACAAAGAAGAAAATAGAGAAAAAATTAATGAATTTAAAAGATTTATTGAAAAAAACAAGGATAGAAAGGGTCCTTTGATGCCAGTTTTACAAGAGGCACAAAGTATTTTTGGATATTTGCCAGATGAAATGATGGAACTTATTTCAAATAAACTAAATATTCCTCTTGCAGAAGTTTATGGTGTTGCAACTTTTTATTCACAATTTACCTTTATACCAAAGGGAAAAACTGACATACATATATGCCTTGGAACAGCTTGCTATGTAAAAGGAGCTGTGGATATTTTAAATGAATTTGAACAAAGACTTGGTATAAAAAAGGGCGAGACCACTCCAGATGGAAAATTTTCTATTTCAGAGACAAGGTGTCTTGGAAATTGTGGGGCAGCACCAGTTGTTGAAATAAATGGAGAGCAAGTAGAACATTTTACAAAAGATGATGTTTCTAAAGTTTTGGAAGAAAATAAGTAGGTGAATTATGCTAAATTTGGAATATCTTGAAAAAATAAAAGAAAACACACAAGTTTCTCATCCAGAAAAACTTGAAAAAACTGATGATATTCAGGTGAAAATTGCCCTTAGAAATTGTGGGGTTATTGATCCAAGAAGTATTGATGAATACATAGCAAGGGGCGGATATTTTGCCCTACATAAGGCCCTATCAGAAATGGATAGGAAAGAAATTATTGAAACTATTTCAAATTCAATGCTTCGTGGAAGAGGTGGAGCTGGTTTTCCTACTGGGAAAAAATGGAAAACTGCTTATGATTATGATGTAGATAAAAAATATATAATTTGTAACGCCGACGAGGGAGATCCTGGTGCTTATATGGATAGGTCAATTCTTGAAAATGATCCACATTCAGTTCTTGAGGCAATGGCTATTGCTGGATATGCAATTGGAAGTGATGAAGGATTTATTTATGTAAGAGCTGAATATCCAAAGGCTGTTGAAAGTTTAAAATATGCCATAAAAGATGCTGAAGAAAAAGGTTTTCTAGGCAAAAATATTATGGATTCTGGTTTTAATTTTACAATTGAATTAAGACTAGGTTCAGGTGCTTTTGTTTGTGGAGAATCTACAGCCTTGATGGAATCTATCGAGGGCAAAAGAGGAATGCCAAGAGTTAAAATCCACCGTACAGCCTTCAGGGGTTTGTGGCAAAAACCTACAGTTATAAATAACGTAGAAACTTTGGCAAATGTTGCTCAAATTATTATAAATGGTGCTGATTGGTACAGAAGCATTGGTACTGAAAAATCTCCTGGAACCAAAGTTTTTTCCTTGGTTGGGGATGTAAAAAACAGTGGATTGATTGAAGTTCCTATGGGAACAACTTTAAGAGAAATTATTTATGATTTAGGCGGAGGAATTGAAGGCGACAAAGAATTAAAAGCCGTTCAAACTGGTGGCCCTTCTGGTGGATGTATTCCTGCAAAATATTTGGATTCATCCGTAGATTATGAAACATTAAAAGAATTAAATTCAATTATGGGTTCAGGTGGAATGGTAGTTATGGATGAAAATACTTGTATGGTTGACATAGCAAGATTTTTCCTCGACTTTACTTGTGATGAATCCTGTGGAAAATGCGTTCCTTGTAGGGAAGGAACAAAGAGGATTTTGGAAATTCTTGAAAGAATCGTTGCAGGAAAAGGAAAAATGGAAGATATAGATAGGCTTGAAGAGTTAAGCGAATTGGTAACAGAGGCTTCTCTTTGTGGTTTGGGAAAATCAGCAGCCTTTCCAGTAATTTCTACCTTAAAATATTATAAGGATGAATACATAAACCATATTGAAAATAAACACTGTCCAGCTGGATCTTGTAAGGCCTTATTATCTTATAAAATCGAAGATAATTGTATAGGATGTGGAACTTGTAAGAGAAATTGTCCTGTTGGATGTATTAGTGGAAAAGTTAAAGAAAAACATACAATTGATCAAGAAAAATGTATCAAGTGTGGAACTTGCTATAATGTTTGTCCAATAAAACCAAAAGCTGTAGTAAAGGGATGATCTTATGACAGATATTACAATAAAAATTGATGGAAAAGAAATAAAAACTCAAAAAGATAGGTTTGTTTTGGATATAGCAAGGGAGAATGGAATAGAAATTCCTGCGATTTGCTATGCTCCAAGTTTGAAGGCCTTTGGTGGATGTAGACTTTGTATAGTTGAAATTACAAAAAACGGTAGAAGTAAAATCGAAACATCTTGTTCAGCAAGGGCAAGTGATGGGATGGAAGTAAAAACTCAAACAGAAGAATTAAGAGAAAAAAGAAGAAATATTTTGCAACTTTTACTAGATTCTCATCCAAATGATTGCCTAACCTGCCAAAAAGCTGGAACTTGTCTTTTGCAAAAATACGCCTACGAATATGATGTAAAATTTAGAGACCACGATGGGGCAAAAAGAGAAGAAAAATATGACTTATCAAGTCCATATATTTATAAAGACAATTCAAAATGCATTCTTTGTGGAAAATGCGTACAAATTTGTAACCAAGTAGAAGAAAGAGCGATTTTATCTTTTGCCGACAGGGGATACGATTCTTATATAGCTTGCGATTTGGGAGAAGATTTTGCTCATTCCTATTGTGTTTCATGTAACAGGTGTGTTTCAATTTGTCCTGTAGGAGCCTTGGTCGATAGAAGACTTATGGGAAAAATTAGAAACTTTGAAGGAGAAACCAAAGAAGTTAAGTGCAAGGTTTGCGATTATGGATGTGATTTTAATCTTCATTCAAAAGATGGCAAAAATATTGCAGTTACTGCAAAAAAACCTGGAAATGGAAGACCACTTTGCTTAAAGGGAAGAATGATGACAGAATTGATGTTTTTGGATAATCCAGATAGACCTTTCATGAAAGGAGCTGGAGAATTTAAAGAAACTAATTGGATGACTGTCACAGGTTTAAATAATGTTTATAAAAAAATTGAAAAAATAGAAGACAAAGGAGAATAATATGAAAGTCATAATAAATGATTTTGAATATAATCTTGATACTCCTAAGACTATTCTTGAATTTTGTAAGGAAATTGGCATAGAAATTCCGACCCTTTGTAAGGACGAAAGACTTTTGCCAAATGGAGCTTGTAGGCTTTGTATAGTTGAAATTGAAGGATACAAAACTCCCGTTACAGCTTGTTCACAAAAAATAAAAGATGGGATGAAAATTTATACTCACAGTGAAAAAATAATAAAAATGAGAAGAGAAATTTTGGATCTATTATTTTCAAACCATCCAAATGATTGCCTATCTTGTGATAAGTCTGGAAAATGTAAATTACAAAATTATTGCTACGAGTATGGAATAAGTGAGGGATCTTTTAAAAGAGAGATAAAAGATTTACCAATTGATTTTTCAAATAAATTTTATTCTTACGATCCTAATAAGTGTATAAAATGTGGGATTTGTGTAAGTGTGTGCAATAATCTCCAAAATAGCTATGCCATAAGTTTTGTTGATAGGGGATTTGATACATATATTGGAACCCCTATGGATAAGGGACTTGGTTTTTCAGATTGTGTTTCTTGTGGAAACTGTGTTTCAGCTTGTCCGGTTGGAGCCTTAAATCCTAAGAAAAAATACGAAGAAGATAAGTTTAGGTATTGGGAAACTCGTAAAGTTCAAACAACTTGCTCATATTGTGGAGTAGGCTGCCAAATAAATTTACTTATAAAAGGAAATAGGATTGTTGAAGTTGAACCAATTAATACAATTCCAAATGATGGGCTTTTGTGTGTAAAGGGAAAATTTGCCCACAAATTTGTAAACCATCCTGATAGACTTACAAAACCTCTTATTAGAAAAAATGGAAAATTAGTTGAAGCATCTTGGCAAGAAGCCTACAGGGTCATAAAAGAAAAATATGACCAAACAATTGAGAAAAAAGGTCCAGATGGATTTGGAGGATTTTCTTCAGCAAGATGTACAAACGAGGAAAACTATCTTTTCCAAAAATTTGTAAGGACAGTTTTTAAAACTAATAATGTCGATCACTGTGCTCGTCTTTGCCACGCATCAACCGTAGCAGGTCTTGCCAATACTCTTGGAAGTGGTGCTATGACCAACAGTATTTCAGAAATTGAAGGAACCGATGCCTTTATAATAATTGGAACAAATACCACAGAAAACCATCCTGTTATTGGAACCAAAATCAAAAAAAGAGTAAAAGAAGGGGCTAAGCTTATAGTTATAGATCCTAGGGAAATTGAACTTGCAGATTATGCAGATATTTATTTACAAATAAAACCTGGAACAAATATTGCAGTTTTAAATGGCCTAATGCATATTATTTTAAAAGAAAATCTTCACGATATGGATTATATAAATGAAAGATGCGAAGGCTTTGAAGAGTTTAGAAAAACTGTAGAAAAATATACGCCAGATGTAGTTGCAGAAATTTGCCATATAAATAAAGATGATCTTATAAAAGCTGCAAGAATGTATGCAAAAGCAAATAAGGGAGCTTTATATTATTCAATGGGAATTACCCAACATTCATCAGGAACAAACGGAGTAAGATCAACTTCAAACTTACAAATGCTTACAGGAAATGTTGGTTTTGAATCTACAGGAATAAATCCTTTGAGAGGACAAAATAACGTTCAAGGTGCTTGCGATATGGGAGCTCTTCCAACAGACTATACTGGATATCAAAAAGTATTTATTGATCCTGTAAGAGAGAGAATGGGAGAGTTTTGGAAAAGAGATCTTCCTGATAAAAAAGGTTTGACAATTACAGAAATGATGGATTCAGCAGACAGAGGAGAGCTTTCGTTTTTATATATAATGGGAGAAAATCCTATGATTTCAGATCCAGACCAAAATCATATCAAAAAAGCCTTAAAAAAATTAGATTTTCTACTTGTTCAAGATATTTTCTTATCAGAAACTGCAGAATTTGCTGATGTAGTTTTACCAGCAGCATCATTTGCAGAAAAAGACGGAACTTTTACAAATACAGAAAGAAGAATTCAAAGAATCAATAAGGCAATTGATCCTATTGGAGATTCCAAAGCTGACTGGCAAATTTTGATGGAAATTTCTACACTTTTGGGATATGAAGAATACTATGAAAATCCTAGTGAAATTATGGATGAAATTGCAGCTTGCACTCCTTCATACGGTGGAATTTCTTACAAAAGGCTTAAAAAAGAATCTCTTCAATGGCCTTGCACAAACAAAGACCACCCTGGAACAAAATATTTACACAAAAATACAATGGCAAGGGGCAAGGGACTTTTTGTACCAATTGAATATGAAGAAAGCAAGGAACTTCCAGATGAAAAATATCCGTTGATTCTTACAACTGGAAGAATGCTTTACCAATATCACACAAGAACTATGACAGGAAAAATTGAAGGATTAAGTGAAATTGCAGGAAAATCTTATATAGAAATTTCCCCACAAACTGCAAAAATTTACAATATAAAAAATGGTGAAAAAATCAAAGTTTCATCAAGACGTGGAAGTGTAGAATCCTATGCGAAAGTAACGGAAAAAATAAATCCAGGAGTTGTATTTATGCCTTTCCATTATGTTGATGGACCAGCAAATAGGCTAACAAATCCAACCCTAGATCCAATTGCAAAAATTCCTGAGCTTAAAGTTGCAAGTGTTATGATTGAAAAAATAGAAAGGAGTTCTTATGTATGATCCAATAAAAATAATTAGCCTTGCCATGGAAATGGAATTATATGGGCACAATTTTTATAAAGATAATGCGGAAAAAAGCCAAAATCTACAAACTCAAGCAATTTTTAAAAAATTATCAAAAATTGAGTGGGGTCATTATGAATACCTAAAAAATCTTCTTTCCAAATACAAGGGAGAAGATGTAGATGAAAAAGATTTGACTTTGCCAAAAGACAATGCAGACCAATTTTTTGACCAAAGAAAAGAAAGCGAAAATTTGGACCAAAATTTAGAGCAATCCATGATTCCTGATATGAATGTTTTGAGAATGGCATATCTTATTGAAGAAGATTTTAGGGATTATTATAAATCAATGGCAAAAAAAGTTGATGATTCCGAATTAAAAGAAATTTTAGAAAATTTTTCTAGTTGGGAAAATGAACATGCAAATATTTTTAAGAAAGAATATGATAAATTGATGGACCAATATATGAACATTAGCTGGGGTGGCTGATGGAAAATAAAAAAATGACAGCTCTCCTTCTTTCTGGAGGAAAAAGTACAAGAATGGGAGTTGATAAACAAAAGTTATCCTATAATGGTGTCTATTTGATTGACACCATTATAGAAAACTTGGCAAAAAATTTTGATCAAATCATAATTTTGTCAAATGAAAAAAACTTTTTTGAAAATAGGTATAAAAATTATAAAAATGATATACTAATAAAAGAAGATATAATAAAAAATATTGGCCCCTGTGCAGGATTGTATAGTGGCCTTATTTATGCAAAAAATGAGGATAATTTTTTGATTGCCTGCGATATGCCATATTTTAATCAAGCTTACATTGATTTTTTGAAGGGAAAATCCTATGAAAAAATTTTAGCATACAAAAATGAAAAATACTTTGAGCCTTTTTTTGCCCTTTACAAAAAAGAATTGGCGAATGATTTGGGAAAATACATAAAAGAAGGTGGACGCAGTTTGAATGGATTTTTAAGAGAAATTTCTCCTACTGTGATAAAAAAAGAAGAAATAAAAGATATTAAAAATATAGAGAAAATTTTTAGAAATTTAAATTATCCTGATGATTGGAAAAAATTTATAGAAGAGAGTAAAAATGAATTCAGTTAGAAAATACCAGATTGAAAAAATTGAAAAAGATGTGGATTTAAACTTGATAGATGAGGTAATTGTCGAATATCCTTTAGAAATTTATGTAAATGGGGAAAAATTTACAAGATTAACATGCACTCCAGTTGAAATAGAAAATCTTGTCATAGGTCATCTTTATAGCGAAAATATTATTAATTCAATGAGTGACATTAAAAATTTAAAAATAGAAGAAAATAAAGCTTATGTAGATTTAAAAAAGGAAAAATCTAAAAAGAAGACTAGGGAAATTAAAAATCAAACAATTGATAGGGAAAAACTTTTTGAATTTTCCAAAAGATTTCAAAATGAGTCTGAAATTTTTAAAAGAACAGGAGGGGCTCATTCTTGTGCCCTTGTAAAAAATTATGAGATTATAAAATTTGAGGAAGATGTTTCAAGAAGCAATGCCGTTGATAAATTAATTGGCTATATTTTAAAAAATGAAATCGACCTATCTGATAAATTTATTTTTACATCTTGTAGGATTAGTGAAATAATTTTGGAAAAAATTTCAAATATAGGTTTTAACCTTCTTATTTCTCAGTCATGTCCAACAAGTTTGGCAGTTGATTTGGCAAGGGAGAAAAATATAAATTTAATAGGTTTTGCAAGAGGCGAGAGATTTAACATTTATAATAAAAATGAGAATCTTTTTATAAAATGAGGAAGTTATGGATTTATTAGATGTTGTAAAAATTGATGAAGCGATTGATTTACAGGTTTCTTTGATGGAAAAAATTGGATATAAGAAAAAAATCCAAATAAAAACTTGCCATTCTTTGGGCTATATTTTGGCAAAAGACTTGATTTCAAAAGATGATTTGCCATGTTTTAGGAAAAGTACCATGGACGGCTACGCCATAAATTATAAGGATAGCCTAGGAGCGACTGATTCTATTCCTTCAATGTTAAAAGTTGTTGAAGAAATTCAAATGGGTCATATTCCCCAAAAAAAATTAAAAAGAGGCGAGGCCTCAAAAATTTATACTGGCGGCATGGTTCCAGAAGGGGCAGATGCGGTTTTACCCATAGAATATACAGAAATTTTGTCCAAAAAATTAATTTCAATAAGTAAGCCTGTGGTTTTTATGGAAAATATTATAGATATTGGCGATGATTCAAAAATTGGAGATATTTACGAAAAAGAAGGAAAAATCATAGATCCTGAAACTATAGCCATGGCATCAAGTCTTGGTTATGAAAAAATTGAGGTTTATGACAAATTAAAATGTAAAATTTTATCAACTGGGGATGAAATTATTCCTGTAAATTCAAATCTAGTTCCAGGAAAATCAAGAGATATAAATTCATACATGCTTTATTCATTGTTAAAAAATATGGGAATTGATGTGATTTCTATGAAACATTTAGAAGATGAAAGAAATCTTATAAAAAAAGAGCTTGAAGAAGATTTGGATTTGATAATAATTTCTGGATCATCATCAAAGGGAAATAAGGATTTTGTTCCAAGTATTTCAAAAGAATTAAATCCTGGAATGATTTATCACGGAATTTCTATAAAACCTGGAAAGCCAACAAGTTTAAGTCAAAATAACAATACAATGATTTTGGGACTTCCTGGAAATCCTATTAGTGCCTATGCAGTTTTTAGGACTATTTTCCAAAAAGCCTATGAAAAATATTTTAAAATTGATAAAAATTTAAAAATAAAATGCAAAATCAAAAGAAATATTGCAAATACTTCAGCTAAAACCATGATTTGCCTTGTGGAAATAAAAAATGAAGGAGACGAGCTTGTGGCAAGTCCTATTTTTGGATTTTCCAACAATATTTCCCTACTAAAAAAAGCCAAGGGCTATATTGTGATTGATGAGTATGTTGAAGGAATAAAAGAAAATGAAAAAGTGTGGGTGAATCTTATTAGATGAGAAATATTTATTTAGATACAAAAGAATTAGAAGAGGCAATAGAAATTTTTCATGAAAATCTTGTGGAATTTTTTGGGGATGAAAAAAGTGAAATAATAGATTCTAAGGATGCTTTTGGAAGAGTTTCAAAAAATGCAGTTTTTGCTAAATATTCATCACCAGCCTACCATTCATCAGCCATGGATGGGGTTATGGTAAAAAGTGAAATGACAAAACTTGCAAGAGAAAATAAGCCCTTGTTTTTAAAAAATGAAGATTTTATTTATTGTAATACGGGTTCCGCCTTAATAAAACCCTATGATGCAGTGATAATGATAGAAGATGTAGAAATTAAAGATGATGGAATTGTAATTTTAAAACCCGTAAATGCTTGGGAAAATATAAGGATCCAAGGAGAAGATGTAATCGAAAAAGATTTGATTTTTGAATCTTTCCACAAATTCAGATCAGTTGATCTTTCAGTTTTAATTTCTGCAGGAATAAATGAAGTCGAAGTTTTAAAAAAACCATTTATTGGAATTATTCCATCAGGAAATGAAATAATTGATAACAAAGAAGACTTGGTCAAAGGAAAAATTATCGAATCAAATTCTTCCATGTTAAATTCTATGGCAAAAGAGTGTGGCTTTGAAACAATAATTTATCCGATTGTAAAAGATGAAAAAACAAAAATTAAAAAGGCTCTTGAAATGGCGGAAAAAGAATGTGATTTTGTAACTTTAATTGCAGGAACTTCTGCAGGAAGCAAGGATTATACAAGAGAAATAGTGGAAGAAATTGGAGAAGTTTTTGTTCATGGACTTTCAATAAAACCCGGAAAGCCTGCAATTCTTGGAAAAATTTCCCAAACTCCATTTGTGGGACTTCCAGGCTATCCAGTTTCAACCCACATAGTTTTTGATAAGATTGTTCTTCCTACTCTTTTTAAAAAAATGAGAATTATTTTAGATGATAAAATTAAAATTAAGGCAAAACTTACCAAACCTGTAATTTCTTCATTAAAAAACAGAGAATATATAAGGGTAAAAATTGGTTTGGTTGATGGAGAAATTATTGTAACACCACTTGATAGAAAGGCTGGATCCCTTTTTTCTCTATCAGAATCAGACGGTTATTTAATTATTGATAGAAATATTGAAGGCTATAATAGGGGAGATTTGGTAGAAGTCACTCTTCATAGACCAATTCCAAAAAAAGTTTTTGAAAACAGGATGGTTTCAATTGGATCTCATGATATAGTTTTGGATATTTTAAATGATTTATTTGCAAAAGATAATAAGCTTACAAGAATTTCATCATCTCACGTTGGTTCTTTGGCAGGACTTAAGGCCCTAAGCCAAGGCGATTGTATGCTTGCTCCATCACATTTACTTGATGAAAACGGGACCTATAACAACGAGGCAATTGATTTATTTTTTGAAAAAGATGAAGTTTCAAAAATAAATGTGGTTGGACGTAGGCAGGGGATTTTTGTTCAAAAAAATAATCCATTAAAAATTAAAACCATAGAAGACCTTATAGATAAAAAAATGGTAAACAGGCAAAGAGGAGCAGGAACTCGTTTGTTGTTTGATTATTTGTTAAAAAAGAAAAATATTGATCCAGAAAAAATAAAGGGTTATGACAATGAAGTGACAACTCACTTGTCAGCTGCCCTTGCAGTAAAAAATGGAGATTGTGATTTTTCAATTGGGGTTGAATCTGCTGCCATAAAAATGGACATAGATTTTATTTACCTAAAAGATGAAGAATATCAATTTATTATAAAAAAAGAAAATTTGAAACTTGACTCAATCAAGGACTTAATCGAAGTTTTAAAATCAGATGAATTTAAAAGTAAAATGAGAGAGCTTGGTGGGTATAATACTAAAGAAAGTGGAAATATTTCATAGGAGGAAAAAATGAAAATTAAAAAACTAAATTTCTTAGCACTTGCACTTGTATTTGCTTTTACAGGATGCGCAAAAAATGACAAGGATGCGAAAGTTGCATCTAATTCGAATTCTTCAAGCAAGGAAGCTGTAGTAAGCTCAAACGAAAATAATAAGGAAGATAAAATCGTAAGACTTACAACAACAACTTCTGTTAATGATTCAGGCTTGATGGATTATTTGAGAGATGATTTCAAAAAAGACACAGGGCTTGATATGGAAATTGTTTCAAAGGGAACAGGAGCTGCAATCGAGGATGCAAAAGCTGGAAATGCTGATGTAATTTTGGTTCACTCAAAAGATGCAGAAGATAAATTCATTGAAGAAGGATATGGACTTGAAAGAAAACCATTCATGCACAATTTCTTTGTAATAGTTGGACCAAAAGATGATCCAGCGGGAATCAAGGGAAAAGATGCAGAAGAAGCCTTCAAATTAATAAATGAAAAGAATGAAAAATTCGTATCAAGAGGAGATGAGTCAGGAACTCACAACAAAGAATTGAAAATTTGGGAAAAAGCGGTTGTTGATGTTGACGAATTATCTAAAAAAGAAAATTACAATTCTCTTGGAGATGGAATGGGAGCAACTTTAACATTTGCATCAGAAAATAACGCCTATACTCTAACAGATTTATCAACATTTTTAACCATGAAAAATGATTTGGATTTGGAAGTTTTAGTTGACCAATCAGATGCTCTTAAAAATGTTTATTCAATTATTATAGTAAATCCTGACAAAGTAAAGGGAACAAACCAAGAAAATGCTAAGAAATTCCAAGATTGGATGCTTTCTGACAAGGCTTCAAAATTAATTAGCGAGTATGGTAAAAAGGATTATGGCCAACAACTTTTCTTTTTAGGAGAATAGGATGAATGAAATTTATTCCATTGTTTTATTGACCTTAAAAATTTGTATAATTTCAAGCTTAATTTCTGGAATTTTTGCAATTTTTTTGGCCTTTTACCTTGGATTAAATGACAATAAATTTATAAAAATTTTAAAAATTATTATCAATGCCTTTACATCCTTGCCGCCGGTTATAGCGGGAGTATTTGTCTATTTAATATTTTCAAAAAATGGAATTTTGGGAAGTCTTTCTTGGCTTTATACAGAAAAAGTCATAATAATTGCCCAAATTCTAATCGTAACACCCATAATTTGTGCAAATATTTATCCAGCAGTAGAAAGTATAAAATCTTCATTTATGGAAACTTGTCTGGGACTTGGCTTAAAAAAATTAAAAATTTTTAAGCAACTTTTGCTAGAAATCGAAAATTCTATTATTTCTGCCCTTATAACAGGTTTTGGAAGAGCTATTTCAGAAGTTGGAGCAGTTATGATAGTTGGAGGAAACATAAGATATAAAACTAGGGTTTTGACATCAGCCATAGTCCTAGAAAACAACAAGGGAAATTATTCCATGAGTATAAGACTTGGAATAATTTTGATGCTAATATCTTTTGGAGTCTCCTTTTTGGCAATGATTTTTTCAAGGAGAGATAATGATAAGGTTAAAAAACTTACAAGCCAAAATTGAAGGAAAAATTTTATTTGATATAAAAGATTTTACTTTTATTGATGGAAAAAAATATATACTTACAGGCAAAAACGGAGCTGGTAAATCTACACTTTTAAAATCTTTTATAGGTCTTAATGATTTGGTAAAAGGAGAAATTATTAGTGATAAAAATATAATTTATCAGGCTCAAGATCCCTATATTTTTAAAAAAACTCCAAGAGATAATTTTAAAATAATAGGAAAAAATCCTGAAAATTTTAAAGAAGATTTGAAATATTTTGGCATAGAAAAGCTCCTTGACCAAAATGTAGAGAGTCTTTCGGGTGGAGAAAAAGAAAAGGTCGTATTTTTAAGGTCGATTTTAAAGGCGGATAAAACTTTGCTTTTGGATGAGCCTTTTTCACAAATGGATAAAATTTCAAGGAAAAGGGCAAATGATTATTTGGATAAGTGGCTAAAAGAAAAAAATGATAGAATGGTAATTTTAATAAGCCACGAAAATATTAAAAATTACACATATGATTTCCACGTAGAAATAAAAGAAAAGCAGCTTAAATTAATTTAGGCTGCTTTTAAAATATATACAAACCCTCAAGCACGAATATCTGACTACAAAAATTGTTAATTTCTAAATTTTAAAATTTTAAAATCGCAAACTCGCTTACGCTCGAACAGTGCGATTTTTGACAAATTTTCAAATTTGAAATTAAATCAATTTTTTCCGTATGATATTCTTAGCATGAGGGTTTGTATACTTTGCCAACTTTACTAAAAAGATTATATTAAAAAAGGCTGCTTTCTAATATTTCTATTCTTTCACTTAAATCTTCCAAATCTTTTTCACTATAAGAAAAATTTGAAATCTTATTTATTGTTTCTGCTATATTTGATAAACTATTAGGATCTACTGAAAATAAACATAGCCCCGCAGAGTCTATTATTTTGGCATTTTCTTTAAATTTATTTTTGCCCTTTTTCTTTTTTTCAATCTCTATACCATATTTTTTTTCTAAATATTTTTCGCCTTTTGCAAGGTCAGCATAAATATCTTTTCTATTTTTATCCACAAGTCCTTTGGAAATTTTTTCTAATTCGTCAAGGTCTAGATTTTTAAAATTATAAATATGGTTTAAATTTTTATAGGAAAATTCTATAGCATTTGATAGACCAAATTGGTCAATTCCATATTCATCAAGCCTATTTTTTATCCTTTCTAATTTATAAATTTCATTATCATTATAAATTTCTTTTACAGAAAAAATACTTTCTCTTTTAGATATTCTTTTGGAATGACAACCCAAAAGGCAAGCCTTACAAATCCTATTTTTATTTTTTTCAAATATATTAGGGGTATTGATTTCTCTTAAATTATTATTTTTTACAGTTATTGAAAAAACATTTTTTTCTAATAAAAAATTTCCAATATTTTTTGAACAACCGCGATACTCATCTTCAATCAATCTTGATAAATAATCTCCCCTAATAGCAGATTTAGTGATATAAAGTGAAGAAGAATCTTCTCCGTATTTTTCTTTCAAATATTTATTTTTCAAACTATTGGAATTTTCACTTATTTCTATTTCGTTAAATAAAATTTTATCCCCATCAATAAAAATTTCGCAAGGATTTTCGCTTTTTTTGTATAAAACAAGCCCATCATAAGAAGATTTTTTTAGATAATAAGAAAAATTTCCTCCCATACTTGTACTTTTTATTTTATTTTCCTTATTTTTTGTAAGAATAATAAATTTGTTTATGGGATTATTAAAATCTATCAAGGATGAAGAAAAAACCATAAAGGGATTTTCTATATCTTTATTTTCATTAAGCCACCAAAGAGAAAGTCCAAATCCTCCCATATAAAAATCACTGATTTTTTTGTCGACATATTGGACTTTTGTTTTCTTCTTACAAAGATCCACTAATAAAATTTTATAATTGTTTGTCATACTAACCTCATTTTTTTATTTTTAAAGCTTTTAAATATGGTACTAGAATATTTTTAAAAATATATGTGAAATTTCACAAAAGAAAAACTTACAAAGTGATTTGTTAAGATGCCCTAAATTTCAAGCTTTATTGACATTCGATTCGACTTCTAATAATATATAGGTAAAGATACCGTTTACCTAAGGAGGGTTAAAAAATGATGGAGAAAATTCAAAAGTTCGGAGGTGCAATGTTTACTCCAGTAATGCTATTTGCTGTTTCAGCAGTGCTTATTGGTTTTGGGATATTGTTTACAAACGAACAAATACTTGGTGCAATCGCCGCAGAAGGAACTTTCTGGAGAGGATTCTGGGATATGGTTTTATCTGGCGGTTGGACAGTATTTAATCAATTGCCACTTTTATTTGCAGTTTCGTTGCCAATAGGTCTTGCAAATAAACAAAATGCTAGAGCTTGTATGGAATCATTGGTTATTTATTTAATATTCAATTATTATGTAGCTTCCATACTAGGAACTTGGGGATCAGTTTTTGGTGTTGATTACGCACTTGAAGCTGGTGCAGAATCTGGACTTGCAAATATAGCAAACATTAAAACCCTCGATATGGGTATGATGGGAGCTTTATTAATTTCAGGACTTGCAATATTTTTACACAATAAATATTTTGATACAAGACTTCCTGAATGGCTTGGAGTTTTTAGAGGTTCAGCCTTTGTTGTAGGACTTGGATTTATTGTAATGATTCCAGCCGCAGTACTTGCTTGTTTAATTTGGCCAAAAATTCAAATGGTAATTTCTAGCTTCCAAGGATTTGTAACAAGTTCAGGAGGACTTGGTGTTTGGGTATTTATTTTACTTGAAAGATTATTGATACCATTTGGTTTACACCACTTATTGTATGCACCAATATATTATGATTCAGTTTTGGTTTCTGGTGGAATTTATGCTGCTTGGGCTAAACAATTACCAGAACTTGCAGCAAGCACAAAACCACTTTTAGACCTTGCACCATATGCAGCCTTTACTGCTACAGGTTGGTCAAAATTATTTGGTTGCGTAGGAATTGGACTTGCCTTTTATAAAACTGCAAAGCCTGAAAATAAAAAGAAAGTTGCAGGACTTTTGATTCCAATCGTAATTTCAGCTGTAATGTGTGGAGTTACTGAACCAATAGAATATACATTCTTGTTCATTGCACCACCATTATTTGTAGTTCACGCTGTACTTGCAGCATGTCTTTCAACAATCATGTATTATCTTGGAGTTGTAGGAGTATTTTCAGGAGGAGCTATAGAAATGGCATCACTAAACTGGATACCACTTATGGCAAATCACTGGTCAACATATTTAAAAATGTTAATTGTAGGAATAATTGCAATTGGAGTTTGGTATTTTGTATTCACATTCTTAATTGAAAAATTTGACTTTAAAACACCAGGTAGAGAAGTTAAAAGTGATGTTAAGCTATATTCTAAAAAAGAATATAGGGCTAAAAAAGGTGGAGCTAAGGCAGAAGATGCTACAAAAGTTGATGCAAAAGATGAGTTCGAAGTTATGGCCGATGAAATTTTAATTGGTCTAGGTGGATCTGAAAATATAAAAGATTTCACAAACTGTGTAACAAGACTTAGGGTAAATGTAAAAGATCCTGAAAAAGTTATGGAAAATGAATACTTTAAGCAAATTGGAACTTATGGAACAAGTAGAAACGGTAACTCTGTCCATGTAATTGTTGGAACAAATATCCAATATGTTGCAGATGAATTTGGACAAATTTTAGAAAACGAATAAGAAAAGAAAGAATAAGAATAAGAAAAAATAAAAATAAAAAATAAAAATTAAGGAGAAAAACAATGAAAAAATACGCTATAACAATCGCAGGTGGTGGATCAACATTTACACCAGGAATGATCTTGATGCTTATGGACAATCTTGATAGATTTCCAATTAGATCAATCAAATTATATGATAACGATGAAGATAGACAAAATATAATCGGAAATGCTTTTGACATTTTCATGAAAGAAAGACATCCTGATATAGAATTTATCCACACACTTGATCCAGAAACTGCATTTTCAGATACAGACTTTGTAATGGCACAAATCAGAGTTGGTAAATATGAAATGAGATCAAAAGATGAAAAAATTCCACCAAAATATGGTGTAATTGGACAAGAAACCTGTGGACCAGGTGGAATTGCTTATGGATTAAGATCAATCGGTGGAGTAATCGAAATTTTAGATTATATGGAAAAATACTCACCAGATGCTTGGATGCTAAACTATTCAAACCCAGCAGCAATAGTTGCAGAAGCAACAAGAAGATTAAGACCAGATTCAAAAATTATAAATATTTGTGACATGCCAATTGACTTAATGTATAAAATGGCAGATATGGTTGGACTAAAACACTGGAAAGATTTAGATTTCTCATACTATGGACTTAACCACTTTGGTTGGTTTACAGAAATCAAAGATAAAGATGGAAATGATTTAATGCCACAAATCAAAGATCACGTATCAGTAAATGGATTTGCTGATGGAATCGGAACAGCACAACACCTTGATGAATCTTGGGTTGAAACATTTACAAAGGCAAAAGATGTATATGCCCTTGATCCAGAAACAATACCAAACACATATTTAAAATACTACCTATATCCAGACTTCGTAATGGAACATACTGACATTAACCATACAAGAGTTGATGAAGTAAAAGAAGGAAGAGAAAAAGAAGTATTTGGTTTATGTAACACAATAACAGATAGAGGTACAGCGGAAGGAATCGACTTTGAAATTGACGCTCACGCATCATATATAGTTGACCTTGCAATTGCTCTTGCAGAAAATACAAAAGAAGTTTTCCTATTAATTGTAGAAAACGACGGAGCAGTATCAAACTTTGACCCAACAGCAATGGTAGAAGTTCCATGTATAGTTGACAAATCAGGATACAAGAAAATTTGCCAAGGAAAAATTCCTCAATTCCAAAAAGGAATGATGGAAGAACAAGTTTCTGTAGAAAAACTTGCAGTAGAAGCTTGGATAGAAGGATCTTACCAAAAATTATGGCAAGCACTTACACTTTCAAAAACAGTACCAAGTGCAAAAGTAGCAAAATTAATCCTAGACGATTTAATAGAAGCAAACAAAGACTTCTGGCCAGAACTTCATTAAAAATAAAAATAAATCCTAGTAGCAGTATAATGTTACTAGGATTTTTTTATTTAATGGAGGAGATATGAAGTTTGAAGATTTAATAAAAGAAAACAAAGAAAAATTTACCCAAACAGACCTTGCTATAATAGACTTTATTATAAATAATAAAGATAAAAAATTAGATTTATCCATAAATGAGCTAGCAAAAAAATGCCTTACATCAAGAACAAGTATATTAAGATTTAGCAAAAAATTGGGTTTTGATGGTTATAGCGAATTTAAATATTTTATAAATAAAAAAGAAGCAGTAGAAAAGGTAGAAAAAACCTACCAAGAAGACGAAAAACTTGACTACTTATTTGAAAAAATTTAAAATTCAAACAATATATTTATATACGGAAATGGAGAATACGAAGATATAATAAAAAATTCCATAAAATCCTATTTCAAAGACCTTGGACAACTTTCAGAAATTTTTCAAGGAAGAGATGAGATAACAACCTTCAATAAAAGTTCCCTGAAAAATTCAACTATTTTTGTAATAGATCTTTCAAATGATCCAGATGGTTTGGAATTATTAAGTCAAATATCAAATGTAAATATCAAAAAGATTTTAATAACAGATAGCTTTTCCAAAGATTTTTTGGGAGAATACACAATCCACATAAAAAGACTTGAAAAAGATAAGCTAAATTTAATATCAGAAAATTTAATAGAAATAGAAAAATTTTTTATAAAATATGAAAAGTATAGGATAAAAAATGAAAATAAATGATTTAATAAAAGAAAATTACAAGTTACTAGATAAAAACGACATAAATTTATATTCCTACATAATCCAAGAAAAAACAGATTTTGTAGAAAAAAATCTCAAAGAATTTTCAAAAAAATCAAAATTTAGTGAGTCAGCTATAGTAAGTTTTGCAAAGAAAATTGGCCTTGAAGGATACTCAGAACTAAAATATCTAGTAAAATGGGAGAGAGAAAAAATAGTAGATTTTGATGAAAAAGAAATAGACTATACCTACAACGATATTACTTTATCAATGAACATGATAAAAGCCTTAAATTTAGATGATTTATTTAAAAATTTAGAAAAATCACGTAGGGTTTATGTAATTTATACAGGATATATCCAAAAAAATCTTGCAGAAGAGCTAAAAAGAAATTTTCTTAATATAGGTTTGATAGCTTATACACTAGATATAAAAAAAGATCTAGAATTATTAAATAAAAATATAGAAAAAAATGATATAGTTTTCGCCCTATCATTTTCGGGAGAAAATAAAAGTTTAATAGACTTCATTAAAAAAATAAAAAAAGAAATTATCCTAGTATCAATTACAAAACTTTCCAACAATAAACTTTCTCAAATGTCAAATTATAATTTAGCTTTTCAATCACATGAAGTATATAGGTATGAAGAAAACACATCAATAAGACCAGTAAGTCAATATTACGTGATAATAGATTTTCTTGTTTTAAAATTTTTAAATTACAGGTCAAAAAATAAAAAGAAAAACAGATAAAAGCCTTTAAATTACTTGACATATATATACTAAGAGTGTAAAATTAATAAGGATTGGCGTAAAGCCAATTTTTAAGATGATTAAAATTTAGAAAAGAAGGAGGTGCATTATGCCTACAATTAATCAACTTGTTAGAAAAGGTAGAAAAACTACTAAGGAAAAATCAGATACACCAGCTTTAGGTTATAACTTCAATACACTTAAAAGAAGACAAACAAAATCTCAATCACCACAAAAACGTGGAGTTTGTACTTCAGTAAGAACAGTTACACCTAAAAAGCCTAACTCAGCTTTGAGAAAAATTGCCAGAGTAAGACTTACTAATGGTGCAGAAGTTCTTTCTTATATACCAGGAATCGGACACAATCTTCAAGAACACTCTGTTGTATTAATAAGAGGAGGAAGAGTAAAAGACCTTCCAGGTGTTAGATACCATATTATAAGAGGTACTCTTGATACAGCAGGAGTAGAAGGAAGAAAACAAGGTAGATCTAAATACGGAGCTAAAAAAGAAAATTAGTAGTATTTAGATGTAGTGCATAATGTACTAATTTATATAAAGTATATGTGCACACGAACGGCTTTAAGGTCGTTTTTAAGGCCTTATGGTCGAGTACTAAAGATATTACTAAATTGGTAAAGGAGGGAAGCAAAGTGTCAAGAAAAGGACATATACCAAAAAGAGAGGTAATGCCTGATGCTAAGTATAACGATAGAGTTGTAACAAAACTTATCAACAACGTTATGCTAGATGGTAAAAAAGGTGTTGCTACAAGAATAGTTTATGATGCTTTCGATATAGTTGGAGAAATTTCTGGAAATGATCCATTAGAAGTATTCTACCAAGCTTTAGAAAATATTATGCCAACACTTGAAGTTAAAGCAAGAAGAATCGGTGGAGCTAACTACCAAGTACCTATGGAAGTTAGACCAGAAAGAAGACAAACTTTAGGTTTAAGATGGTTAGTAAATTTCTCAAGAGCACGTGGTGAAAAAACTATGGTAGAAAGATTATCTAAAGAAATTTTAGACGCATCAAATAATGCTGGTGCCAGCGTTAAACGTAAAGAAGAAATGCACAGAGCTGCTGAAGCTAACAAAGCTTTCGCACACTATAGATATTAGGGGGATCAATGTCAAGAGATGTCTCATTAAAAGAAACCAGAAATATTGGTATCATGGCACATATCGATGCTGGTAAAACAACAGTTACAGAAAGAATGTTGTATTATACCGGTAAGATTTATAAAATAGGTGATACCCATGATGGTACAGCAGTTATGGATTCCATGGACCAAGAAAAAGAACGTGGAATCACAATCGGTTCTGCTGCTACAACATGTTACTGGGATGGTCACAGAATTAACATCATAGATACACCGGGCCACGTAGACTTTACAGTAGAAGTTGAAAGATCTCTAAGAGTTCTTGATGGTGCGGTAGCACTTTTTGATGCTAAAAGTGGTGTAGAACCACAATCTGAAACAGTTTGGAGACAAGCTGACAAATATGACATTCCAAGATTTTGTTTTATAAATAAAATGGATGCTACAGGTGCAGATTTTTATATGGCTGTAGATACCATAAAAGAAAAATTAAAAGCAAATGCAGTACCTATAGAAATTCCTATAGGAGCTGAGCAAGAATTTGAAGGTGTAGTTGACCTAGTAACAATGGAATCTGTAACATACAAAACAGAAGACTTAGGAGCTCACCCAATAAAAGGCGAAATTCCAGAAAATTTAAAAGAAAAAGCTGAAGAATTTAGAGCAAATCTTCTAGAAGAATTATCAGAAATTGACGACACAATCATGATGAAATATCTTGAAGGTGAAGAAGTTACTGTAGAAGAGATGAAAAATGCAATAAGAAAGGGAACAATTGATAAGAAAATTTTCCCATGTCTTTGCGGATCAGCTTATAAAAACAAGGGTGTACAAGCACTTCTTGATGCAATAGTTGATTACATGCCAAGTCCACTTGATGTACCAGATATTCAAGGAACAGATCCAAAAGATGACGAAAAAATTCTTGAAAGACACCCTGGAGATAAAGAACCTCTATCAGCTTTAGCCTTTAAAGTAGTAACTGACCCATATGTAGGTAAGTTAATATATGCAAGAATCTATTCAGGAGTTATCGAATCAGGTTCATATATCTACAACGCTACAAAAGGCAAAAGAGAAAGAGTTGGAAGAATTCTACAAATGCACTCAAACAAACAAGAGGAAATCGAAACAGGTTACTGTGGAGATATTGTAGCTCTTCTAGGACTTAAAAACACAACAACAGGAGATTCACTCTGCGTTCAAGATGATCCAATCATCCTTGAAAACATGGAATTCCCAGACCCAGTTATCTCTGTAGCTATTGAACCAAAAACAAGAGCTTCACAAGATAAAATGGCTATAGGACTTCAAAAACTTGCAGAAGAAGATCCAACATTTGTTACAAAAACAGATGAAGAAACAGGACAAACAATAATTTCAGGAATGGGAGAATTACACCTTGAAATTATCGTTGATAGATTGCTTCGTGAATTTAAAGTAGAAGCTAATATAGGTAATCCACAAGTAGCTTACAGAGAATCTATAACACAACCTGCGGAAGCACAAGGTAAGTTTGTAAGACAATCCGGTGGTTCTGGTCAATATGGTGATGTTGTTCTAAGAATTATGCCAGGCGAAGAAGGAGCAGGAATTACATTTGAATCCAAAATCGTTGGAGGAGCTATTCCAAAAGAATACATCAAACCAGTTGAAGAAGGTGTTAGAGAAGCAGCTACCCAAGGTATACTTGGTGGATATCCAATGGTTGATATGCACGTTGAAGTATTCGATGGTTCTTACCACGAAGTAGACTCATCAGAAGTTGCCTTCCACGTAGCAGGATCTATGGCTCTTAAAAATGCAGTAGCAAAAGCTAAACCAGTTTTACTTGAGCCAATGGAAAAAGTAGAAATTACTACTCCAGATGAATATCTAGGAGATGTAATGGGAGATGTTTCATCAAGAAGAGGAAAAATTGATGGAATGAACCCAAAAGATGGAATTCACGTATTAGATGCTTTCATTCCACTTTCAGAAATGTTTGGATATGCAACAGATCTAAGAAGTAAAACTCAAGGTAGAGCAACATATGCAATGCAATTTGATCATTATGCTCAAGTACCTGAAAGTGTAAAAGAAGAAGTTTTAAACAAGAATTAGGAGGATAAAATGAGTAAAGAAACATTTGAAAGAAGTAAACCACATATTAATATTGGTACAATTGGACACGTAGACCACGGTAAAACAACAACAACAGCAGCAATCACCCAAGCATTAAACAAAAAATATGGAACAGGTGAATACGTAGACTACGAACACATCGATAAAGCACCAGAAGAAAGAGAACGTGGAATCACAATTAACACATCAGTAGTAGAATACGAAACAGAAAACAGACACTACGCACACATAGATGCCCCAGGCCACGCTGACTACGTTAAAAACATGATCACAGGAGCAGCACAAATGGACGGAGCAATCCTAGTAGTATCAGCTGCAGACGGTCCAATGCCACAAACAAGAGAACACATCCTATTAGCAAGACAAGTAGGAGTACCAAAAATCGCAGTATTCCTAAACAAAGAAGACCAAGTAGATGATCCAGAATTAATCGAATTAGTAGAAATGGAAGTAAGAGATCTACTATCAGAATACGACTTCGACGGAGACGATGCACCAGTAATAGTAGGATCTGCATTAAAATCATTACAAGAAGGCGGAGAAGGCGAATGGTCAGACAAAATATTAGCTCTAATGGATGCAGTAGACGAATACTTCGACATCCCAGAAAGAGATAACGACCAACCATTCCTAATGCCAGTAGAAGACGTAATGACAATCTCAGGAAGAGGAACAGTAGCAACAGGAAGAGTAGAAAGAGGAACCCTAAAACTAGGATCAACAGTAGAAATCGTAGGATTAACAGACAAAACAAGAGAAGTAGTAGTAACAGGAATCGAAATGTTCCACAAATCACTAGACGTAACAGAATCAGGAGATAACTGTGCATTACTACTAAGAGGAGTACAAAGAAACGAAATCCAAAGAGGACAAGTAATAGCAGCACCAGGCTCAGTACACCCACACACAGAATTCGAAGGACAAGTATACGTACTAACAAAAGAAGAAGGAGGAAGACACACCCCATTCTTCTCAGGCTATAGACCACAATTCTTCTTCAGAACAACAGACGTAACAGGAGATATCCAACTAGAAGAAGGAACAGAAATGGTAATGCCAGGAGACAACGCAACATTCAAAATCAAATTACAAAAACCAATCGCTCTTGAAGAAGGATTAAGATTCGCAGTAAGAGAAGGTGGAAGAACAGTTGCTTCAGGAGTTGTTTCTAAAGTAATAGCTTAATTAGCTTAGAATTTGAAATAAAATAAATATTTAAAAGACGGGGCAATCCCGTCTTTTTTTAAAATTATATTTTAAAATATCTCAAATTTTAATTCGAGGAAAGAAATGAAAGAAAAATTAAGTAAATTTAAAGAAATTTTTAAAAGCATTTTTTTTATATCTGTCTTAATTCTTGTAATTATACAATTTAGAAAAATATCAAAAGAAATAAAAGTTGAAGATGTAAAATATATTTTTTCAAATTTATCGATTATTACTTTACTTCTAATGGGAATTTATGGAATTTTTGCAAATATTCCTGCATCTTTGTATGATTTTATTTTTAATGATGAGATTGGAAATGATTATGATAAAAAATACATAGGTGAAACTGGCTTTTGTATTAATAACTTTAATGATGTCTTGGGACTTGGTGGATTTATTTCAATTGGTCTTAGGTCAGCTTTTTATGGCAAGGGTCATGAGCCTACAAAACTTGTGAAAAAAATTATTGAACTTTTGGTATTTTTACCTTGTGGTCTATCATTTTTTTCTATTATTTCTTTAATTTCTATAAGTTTTAACTCAAATCCTAATTTGGAAAAGTATGTAGTTTTGCTTATAGGGGCAAGTTTGTATCTTCCTGTAGTAATTGGTCTATCTTTTTTTGGAAAAATCAAATTTTCTAAAAAAAATCAAATGAAATTATTTTTTATCTCAATTGCTGAATGGTTCGGAGTAATGAGTACTTTTGTAGTAATAGGAATCTTGATGGGTGTAAAGTTTGATATTTTTACTTTATCTACTCTTGTAGTTGTAGCTAATATTGTTGGATATATTTCTATGATTCCTGGTGCTATTGGATCTTTTGATCTTATCATTTTGTTTGCTTTGAAAAGTCAAGGAATTGATCAAGAATTGGCACTTACTTGGATACTTCTTTATAGGATGTTTTATTATATTGTGCCATTTTGCCTTGCCTTTGTATTTTTTACAAAGAACTTTTCAAATGCTTTTGAGTTTAAGGAATTGGATTTTGTTAAAAGACTTGTAAAAAACATTCTTCTTGTCACAGATACATTTTTGATGTATATTTTTGGGCTTTTTATGATTTTGGCAGCGACTTTACCTGATAAGGCCTATGGAGGAGGAATTTTAACTAAGTTAAATCCTATAAGAGCTTCGGCAATTTATCAATTTCCATCTTTGCTTTTTGGCTTTATTTTTATAATTATGGCAAGGGCTTATATTTCTAGGCAAAAAAAATCCTTTGTTTTAAATAATATAATAATGATTCTTGTTTTTTTGTATGCTTTCTTTACAGGCTACAGTCTATCAACATTAATTTATATTATTTTTATGTTTGTGATTAATCTTTTTACAAAAGATGAACTTTGTACCAAACAATTTATTTATGCAAGTGAGGACAGGTTTGTTGATTTATTTTTGGCAAATTTCATGCTTATAGTTTATGTTTGGAAGATTTTAAAGCATGGATCTATTATTGATGTAAATATAAGTGAAGCTGACGATTTTATTTTGATTCCTTTTGAATATAGTTTTATTTCTATAATTGTTACTATCTCTATAATTTATTTTATTTCTTATCTTTTGGTTAGATTTTTGCAAGGGAAAAAGATAAAAGTTGGAGAGAAATATGATTATGATAGGTATATAAATTTATTGAAAAATCAAGGTGGATCAAAGGAAGCTTTTTTATCATTTTTGGATGACAAGGATCTTTATTGGTTAAACAAGGATTCTAAGGACTTGGCATGCCTTCAAATTAGGACTGTAGCAGATAAGGTCATTGTTATGGGAGATCCTATTGGTAATGAAGAATATTTTAATGAACTTTTGGATGAATTTATAAATGAAGCGGATAATTTGGGTTATAATATTGTTTTTTACGAAATAAACAAGGACATAACCATGAAAGTTCACGAATATGGTTTTAATTTTATGAAATTTGGTGAAAGTGCCAATGTTGATCTTGAAGAGTTTAATCTTGAGGGTAAGAAAAAGAAAAATCTTAGAAAAACTATAAATAAAATTTCTAGAGATGGGTATACTTTTGAGGTTTTGAAGGGACCTTTTGATGGAAAAACTATAAAAAGACTCCAAGAAATTTCAAATTCTTGGCTTGGTGATAGCAAGGAAAAAGGATTTTCTTTGGGATTTTTTGATAGGGATTATTTGAATATTGGTGATATTGCTCTTGTTAAAGATCCTAATGGAAAAATAATAGCCTTTGCCAATCTTTGTCCAATTTATTATAAAAATTGGGCGACAATTGATCTTATGCGCTATGAAGAAAATGTTGATGGCTTGATGGATTATTTGTTTATAAATATTTTTTCATACCTAAAAGAAAACAATATTAAATATTTTGACTTGGGCATGGCTCCTCTTTCCAATGTTGGAGTGATGAGGCATTCATTTTTGCAAGAAAGAATGGTTTATACGATTTTTAAATTGGGTGATCACTATTATTCTTTTGAAGGACTTAAGGCTTACAAAGATAAGTACGCAAGTTTTTGGGAAGAGAGATATCTTTCTTATTCTAAAGGAGCATCTTTGATATTTTCAGCTCTTAGTTTATTTTATGCCATAAATAAAAAGGTAAAATAAATTTTACAATTGCCCCCAAAATTTAGGGTAATATTAATAATAGGCTAAAGTTTTAGAAAAATAGGAGGCTATATGAATAAGGCTAAGGAATTTAAGGACAAATTAAGGGAGATTTGTGATAAAAATCAAATAAAAACTCTATTTAAGGATAAAAAAACTTCTGTAGATATTTTGATTGATTTTAAGTCAGGAAATTACACAGGAATTAGGTTATCTAAGGATATTGATGGAGAAAATATTGAAATTGATAGCAAATATTCTTGGATAATAAATAAGGATAGGCCATCTGAGTGGGTTGAGCTTGATTCTAAAGTTAAAAATGCCTTGGATTATTATGCCATTTCTCATTTTGATTATGATGATATCGACGAGGATGATTTCAAAGATTTAAATAAAAATTTGGAGAAAAATCTTGTAAAAGAATATCAAGAAAAGTGCAAAAATGCCCTAGCTTTGGTTGCTGAACAGATGCAAGAAATCAAAGAGAAAGATTATGAGAGAAGTTTGATTAAAAATTTTGTAAATAAATTTGATCAAATAAGAAAAAAAGATTATTATACCTTAAAATACAAGGATAATTCTGTTAATATTAAAATCAATACAAAAAAAGAAAGTATAAAAATTAAAAATAATTATTCTTACGATAAAAAATTAAAAATAAAAGAATTGGTCAAAGATTTTGATATAGGAAAAGTGGAATCTTTTCTTGACGAAAAAAGAAAAAGAGAAGAGTATAATAATAAAATGATGGCAATAGAAGATTCTTATGAAAGGTCTTCTGTCCATACAAGTGTCGAATCCTTACCAGATGACAAAAAGGATATTGATAATGATAGAAATGAAAGAGAAGATAAAAAATAAAGGGAGATGTAAATGGAAAATCCAATAGTTACATTTGAAATGGAAGATGGAAAAGTTTTTAAAGCTGAATTATATCCAGAAATTGCCCCAAACACTGTAAGCAATTTTATTTATTTAATAAAAAATAATTTTTATGATGGGCTAATTTTTCATAGGATTATAAAAGATTTTATGATTCAAGGAGGAGATCCACAAGGAAGTGGAATGGGAGGACCTGGATATTCAATCAAAGGAGAATTTTCATCAAATGGTTTTGAAAATAATTTAGCTCATGATAAGGGAGTTTTATCTATGGCAAGATCATTTATGCCAGATTCTGCCAGAAGTCAATTTTTTATAATGCACAAAAAAAGTCCACATCTTGATGGAGATTATGCAGGATTTGGAAAAATAATTGAAGGTATGGATGAAATTGACAAAATTGCAAATGTAAAAACAGATTATAATGATAGGCCTTTTGAAGATGTAAAAATTAAAAAAGTTACAGTCGACACAAAGGGAATTGACTATCCAGAAGTTGAAAAATTATAAAGTTAAGGCAGATTTTTATCTGTCTTTTTTTATTTTTTTATTAGGGTATAATTGTGACGTATTTTGAAATAAATTTATAGGAGGATTTATGACTTTTAATGACATTATGGCGGCCTTGGGAGTGGTAATTAACGGAATTCCTCAAGCTTTGTTGGCTCTTTCTGTAGGATTTTCTGCCTTTCCTACTTCACTTGGTTTTGCTGTTGGAGTAGTTGCATGCGTGCTTTTACAATCACCAATACCAATTTCCATGCAAGCTGAAACGATTGCTCTTGCAGGATCTTATGGGGATGATATCAGGGAGAGATTATCCGTTGTATTTTGGGCAGGAATTATTATGTCCATTCTTGGTATTACAGGAAGCCTAAATTTTATTGTAGATTTGGCAGGAGTTTATGTATTAAATGGAATGATGGCAGGAGTTGGACTTATCCTTTCAAAAATTGCAATTGATGGTCTAAAACTTAAAACTAGGATGGTAAGCTTGATTTCTATAATTTCAGCACTTATAACTTATTTTCTTTCAGGAAGAAATCTTGTTTATACTATTATAATTTCTGTTGTAATTTCATCTATTTATGCAAATATTATGAAAATGGAAATTGGAAAAGATATCAAAAAAGAAGAGAGAAAACTTTCAGTTAAAAAACCTATTTTAAATAAAAAGGTAATCAGAGGGTCTTTATCTCTTGCTTGTCTTACAATCGGTGCAAATATTGCCTTTGGAAATATTACTGCATCTCTTGGAGATGGAAATTTGACTGCAAATATTGACCATTTGACAATTTATTCAGGTCTTGCAGATTCTGTTTCTTCACTTTTTGGGGGAGCTCCAGTTGAAGCTATAATTTCTGCAACAGGGGCAAGTGATAATCCAGTAAATTCTGGAGTTTTGATGATGGCAATTCTTGGTGTGATTATGTTTATGGGCTTTTTGCCAAAACTTGGAAAATATGTTCCAGGAGAATCAATACACGGATTTTTATTTGTACTTGGAGCTCTTGTAACTGTTCCAACAAATGCTAATCTTGCTTTTGCAGCCGGTGGTGATACAATATTAGTTGCAGGTATAGCTATGGCAACAACTGCAGCAAGCGATCCTTTTATTGGACTTGTTGCTGGAGTAATTCTTAAATTTATAATTTTATAGGAGATTTTATGGATTATTACAAATTAAAAGTATGTGGACTAGAAAGAAATTTACCAATTATACAAATATCAGATAATTTGAAAATTGCATCATTTGTTTTGTTGGGTGATGCTGAACTTGCTGAAAAAGCAGGTTTAGAACTTAGTAAAAAAGTTGATGCAGACATAATTCTTACAGCAGAAGCAAAAGGAATTTCCCTTGCTCATGAAATTGCAAAAAATGTAGGAGAAAAATCATTTGTAGTAGCAAGAAAATCTGAAAAAGCCTATATGAATGACCCAATAGATGTAGAAGTAAATTCAATTACAACAAAAAATACCCAAAAATTATTTTTGGACTTTAAAGATGTAGAAAAAATAAAAGGAAAAAAGATAGCCCTAGTAGATGATGTAATATCAACAGGAGAATCTATGAATGCCCTAGAAATTTTGGTAGAAAAAGCAGGCGGAAAAGTTGTACAAAGACTTGCCATTCTTGCAGAAGGAGATGCAGCTGATAGGGATGATATAATATTTTTAGAAAAATTACCAATTTTTGAAATTTAAATATTAAAAACAAAAAACTTCCAAAAATGGAAGTCAGACTGTTGACAAACTAAAAATTTGCCCATTTCGACCGAGTGTAACGAGCGGAGAAATCTCATGAGATCTCTCTCCATGCGTTCGTTTCACTCACACTAAAACATTTTTGCTTCGCAAATTTCTTCGTGCGTTCGCACTTAGTTTTAGGGATAAATGTGCAAAATCAATGCACATTTATCTAGTCGAGATGGGTTATAGCTTAATTTTATTTTTGAATTATTAATGAATTATTTAAACTGACTTTGTCTACGCTCTGACTTCCAAAAATGGAAGTTTTTTTAGTTGCAAATAAAAAGCACTTATTGTAAAAATAAGTGCTCGATTAATATTTTTGTTCCTAGTAAAATTATTCCTCCAACAAGCTCAGAAATTTGTTTACTTCTCATTCCTAATTTATTTCCTATTTTAAAGGCTATTGATGAGAGAAGAAAGGTTGTAAATCCTATTATTAAACTTGAAGAAAATATATTTACATCTAAAAACGCAAATGAAACTCCAACTGCCATGGCATCAATGCTGGTTGCAATTCCTAGAGAAAATAAAGATTTTAAACTTAAGCCGTGGCTTATTTCACAGCTTGCATCCCTTGATTCTCTTATCATTTGAAAACCAATTATAAATAATAAAATAAAGGCAACCCAATGATCAATTGCTTTTATTGAATTTGCAAAACTTGATGCCAAAAAATATCCAAGTATAGGCATAAGACCTTGGAAAATTCCAAAACAAAGACCTATGCTAAGGGTATCTTTTATGCTAGTTTTTTTTATTTGAAGCCCTTGGCAAATGCTTGCTGCAAAAGCATCCATGCTAAGGCCAATTGCTAGAATTAAAATTGAAAAAAGACTCATTATTACTCCTTTTTTACGAAAAGTTACCAACTAAAAAATTATACTTGATATTTTTATATAAGCAAATAGAAGGCCTTAGCCTTCGCAGTCTGTTGACAAGCTGAAATTTTTCAATTTCGACCGTATGCAACGGGCGGAGAAATCTCATGAGATCTCTCCATGCGTTCGTTTCACTCACTTAGTCGAGATGGGTTAGAGCTTAATTTAATTCTAAATTACTCATAATTTTTTTATTAGACTTTGTCTACAATCTGAGAAGGCCTTAGCCTTCTATTTCTATTATTTTTTGAATTATAGGTTGATCTTTTAAATCATCGTATCTGTTTGAATCTATACTTATATCTGGATTTGTTTTTTCTATTTCATTTATATAACCTGATTCAGTAAGACCAATTTCTTTTGGAAATCTTAAAACATAACCTGAATTTGGCAAATCAATTTGCAAAGGATCTGTTCCGATTCCTCCGCCGTTACTTTGACTTCCTACAAGTGTTGCAAGTTTTGTTTCCTTGCAAAAACTTGCAAGCATTTCAGCTGAAGAATAGACTGTAGAATCAATAAGTAAATAAATATTTCCCTTAAACTTTATTGAGTCTTCACTTGGATTTATTTGCATTGGATAGGTTGTGTAATAGTCAAATTTTGAAAGAATTTCCTTGGTATCATTTGAAAAATCACTGGAATTTAAAAATTCACTCACACCTTCCTTGTATTTTTCTTGACTTATAACTCTTTTATTTAATTCACCATTTTTAATAAATGAATAGTAGTTTGTTGAATATGGCTTATCAATTATTAGGGGTAGAAGAAAATCTTGCCAATACCTAGAATCTCCACCTGAATTTCCTCTTATATCAATAACCAAGGACTTTTTGTTTTTTGTTTTTTTAAGATAAGATTTTAAGATTTTTTGATCTTTTGTGGAATAATCATAATTTGTCATAGAATTTATTTTTAAATACCCTATTTTTTTATTTATATCCTTGCTTTCTATGTTTTCTGTTTTAAATTCATTTGAAGGATTTTTTGATTTTCCTATTATATTATTTTTTTCGTTAGCCTTTGGACCATTTTCGTATTGGTTAAATTTCAAATAGTCATTAATTTTTTTATTATTAAGACCATATCTTCTTCTTACATTTTCTTTTTCATATACATGGCTTAAATAATGGCGCCAGTCATTTTCTGGCATTTTATAATAAGTTATATACATTTCAACTGCTTGATTTTGGTCAATTATTTGGGTGTGATCGTTGTTAAGTTCATACAAAATTTTATTCATTCTCAAAGCAAAGTCCACATCATTTTTTGAATCACCAATATATTTTTTGAAAGATTCTTTTTTGCCTAGCCAATCAATGCCATTTATTTTCTTATTTATATCAAAATAAGGGTAGTAAGTTTCCAAAATATTGTAGGCGTATTCAAAATCCTCTAAATATTCATCCTTTGTTAAGTCTCTCATTTCTTTTTCTTCAAGGCTTGGAAGATCAATTTTATCAGCATTTTTTGGGCTAGTAAAATTCAAAAAAGCTAGAATTAGTAAAATTGAAATAATAGCAAAGGGAAAAAGTCTTCTTTTTTTCATCTAATTATCCTTTCCTTTTTAATTATAACAAATAAAATCTTTTAATTTACACTTTTCTTATAGAAATTAGGAAGGGAGGGTTGTTAATTTGATTGAAAAACTCATATTTTATAAGTTGAAATTTTTTCTGGTCCAAATTTTTTAGAAAATCACCAACATATAAAGCCTCGTTTTTGCCAGCTTCATGGCCTGGATAAAAAGTTATTAGGATTAGGCCATTTTTATTTAACAAACTTAAAGCCGATTCCAGTGACTTAATTACAGACTTATAATTTGTTGTAATTGACTTATTTCCTCTTGGCAAAAATCCCAAATTATAGATAAAAAGATCGATTTTTTCTTCTATATATTTTTCAATATTTTTATGATCATCAAGGATAAATTTAAAATTTTCCCTTTGACCTATAAGTTTTTGACATCTTTCTTGTGAAAGTTTTTGTATATCAAAGGCATACAAGATTTTTGGATTTTTCTTATCTAAAATAAATTTTGAATCATTTCCGTTTCCAGCCGTCATATCACAGGCTCTTATATTATTTTTCACCCTATTTTCTATCAAATAATGGGAAAGTTTTACCGGATTATTTATAATTTCATCAGTATATATCATGATTTCTTATATCCTTACCGTCAATATCCTTAAAAAAGTTAGGGTCTGCCTCTTCTTTTTTTATTTTCATGCCCATCCTGTGCATTTCATTTAATTTAAAAATCATAAGATTTACATTTACATCATACATAGAGGCCAGCTGATTATAGGTGTAGCCTTCTTTTATATCATCTATAAGCTCTTTTTCATCCAAAAGAAGGTGGGCTGCAAAAATATTTGCACACAATTCCATCTCACTATTTATATCAAAAAGCTCATATTCAATTAGATTTTCATTTTTAGCCATGTCCTTGTGATAAATATGATGTCCCAATTCATGGGCAAAAACCATATTTTGAATTCTTTTATCTACAAAGGGATTGTAAAAAACAAAAGAATTTCTTTTTATAATTTTGTACATGCCCAAAAGTTTTGTGTTCTCTTTAAAAGCGATTATATTTACACCACTTTGAATTAAAATTTCTTTTGGATTTCTGCTATCATATTTTTTTATTAATTTTTTTACATCATCAAAAATTTGATCGTATAAAAAAGACATAATTCACCTAATTTTTGTGAGGATTGTATTTTTTATTTTTACTTTTTGCTATATAGTAGGCTTCTTGAATGGAATCAAGGATTGCTTTTTTATCCTCTTCATCTATTTCTCCACCTGCCATAAGTCCAATTACTCCCTCAACCATTTCCTTTGCATCCTTTGCTCCCTTGTAGCCGTATTTTTCCCTGGCATCAAGAATAAAATTATCCTCATCAGTTACAAGATAATCGTGGCTTGTGTCCAAAACTTCTGCAAGTTTATCATAAACTTTTCTATATCTAGGTTTTGATTCTCCTGTTTCATATCTTGAAATAGTTTTTAAAGAAACCCCAACAAGTTTTGCAAGCTCTTCTTGGGTTAAATTTTTATTTTCACGAAGTTGTCTTAACTTAGGTCCAAAACTCATACTCTCTCCTTAATAGACACTCAAAGTCTTTTGAAGTCATTAAAAGTCTTGACAAAAGACATTAAGCGTCTTAAAATTTAATCAAGTCATTTAATGTCATAATTATACAATATTAGTCATTTAAGTTCAAGGAGGAAAAAGTGATTAGAACAATTCTTCATTCAGATATGAATTCTTGTTATGCATCAATCGAGGCGAAATTAAATCCAAAATTAAAAAATAAGGCCATGGCAGTTGCAGGAGATCCAAAAAATAGGCATGGGATAATTCTTGCAAAAAGTCAAGAAGCAAAAATAATGGGAGTTAAAACGGGAGAGGCAATTTGGCAGGCAAAAATTAAATGTCCAAATTTAATTTTAGTTTCTCCTCACTATGAAAAATATTTAGAATTTTCAAGAAAAGCTAGAAAAATTTATTACTCTTACACAAACAGGGTTGAGCCCTTTGGACTTGATGAATGTCGGCTTGATGTAAGCGAAAGTTTAAAACTTTTTGGAAACGGAGAAGAAATTGCTGGTCAAATAAGAGAAAGAATGAAAAAAGAATTGGGAATAACTGTAAGCGTTGGAGTTTCCTTTAATAAAGTTTTTGCAAAACTTGGTTCAGATCTAAAAAAGCCCGATGCCACAAGCGTTATAAAAAAAGAAAATTTCAAACAAATAGTTTGGCCCTTGGATATTTCTTCTATAATTGGGATAGGAAAGGCAACAAAGAAAAAATTAAATGGAATAGGAATTTATACTTTGGGAGATCTTGCAAATACAGATTCTGATGCAATAAGGGGAATTTTAGGAATAAATGGACTTTATTTATGGCAATATGCAAATGGTCTTGACGATAGGCCGGTAAAAGATTATTCCTATAAGGAAATTATAAAAACTATAGGAAATTCATCAACTCTTGTTGAAGATTTATATACAAATGAGGAAGTTTACAATATTTTTCAAATTTTGGCACTAAATGTTTCAAAAAGACTTAGGGAGGCAAATCTTTCTGCAATGGGAGTTAAGATTTTTATTAGGGATAATAATTTGTTTTCTTTTGAATTTCAAATGCCAATAAATAATCCGACCCAATCTTCAATAATTCTTTCTGAAAAAGCTATAAAACTTTTTAAAGAAAAATATAAGTGGAATTTTCCTATAAGAGCCTTGGGACTTAGGGCGATAAATTTGGTGGATGAAAAAATTCCAGCCCAAACATATATTTTTTCTGATTATAAAAAAATATTAAAGAAAGAAAAATTGGACAAGGTAATTTATGATATAAGAAAAAAATATGATAAAAATGCTATAACTTTTGCCTCTTTAAAAAATAATAAAAAATATCCAAAAGATAAAACTGAAATAGTAACACTACCAAATGGTAGGATTAGATGAAATAGGATTTAATATGGTTTAAATCCTACTTTTTTGTCCACTTAAGTGAGTTGAGCTAAATAAGGAGATTGAAGCTAAGATATGTAAAAATTATATGTATATTTTTGTAGAAAGACCACCGAAATATTCAATATCTCAGATTATGGGATATATAAAAAGTTCATTAATAATATTTGATAGATAGCAAATTTAAAATTAAAATACGGAAATAGATATTTTTGGTGTAGAGGATAATATGTAGATACAGTGGGAAGAAATAAAAAAATAATTATGGTCTAGTCAGAACAAATAGTTATAAATTTATCTAACGGGAAAAGCTTTTACCGGTTTATTTTTTTGGGTATATTTATAAAATTTTTTTATATTTTTTGATTTTTCACAAAGTCTAATACTCTAATTATTAACACTATAAGTTTGTACTTATGACATCGATTATAAATAAATAATTTTACTATTAAAAACGTTTTCTATATAATTATATTTGAAAATAGCTACTAATGTTTATTATAATTGTAGAGGATTCAAAATTATTAAGTGAATTTATGGAGGAAATTATGACTAAGTTTCGTAGAGAACATGATTCTGTTGGTGAAATGGATATATTAGAAAATGCTTATTATGGTGCAAATGCCAAAAGAGCAGAGGAAAATTTCCCAATAACAGGTCTTAAGGCTGATGATAAATTTTTAGATGCTATGGTTGAGGTTAAAAAGGCTGCAGCAATAGAAAATGAAAAATTAGCTTTAATTTCAAAAGAACAAAAAGATGCTATTATTTATGCTTGTGATAAAATTCTTGGTGGAGAATACAGAGAAAACTTTATTGTAGATCCTATTCAAGGTGGAGCTGGTACAAGCTACAACATGAATGCTAATGAAATTATTGCAAATATAGCAAATGAAAAACTTGGTGGAGGTCTTGGAGTTTATGATAAGGTTCATCCAAATGATGATGTAAATAAAGGACAATCTACAAATGATGTTATCCCAACAAGTGGAAAAATTGCTCTTGTTAGATATTTTATGGAACTTAAAGATGAATGTGGAAAACTTTTAGAATCTTTTGATAAAAAAGCAAAAGAATTTAAAGATGTTTACAAAATGGGTCGTACTCAACTTCAAGATGCTGTTCCAATTAGTTTAGGCCAAGAATTTAATGCTTATCATTCAGTAATAAAAAGAGATTATGAAAGACTAGAAAAAGCTATTGAAGCCTTATCAAGCGTAAACTTGGGTGGTACTGCTATAGGAACTGGACTTAATGCTGATGCTACATATGTAAATGAAATAGTTGATGTATTAAAAGAAGTTACAGGTCTTGATTTAAAACAAGCAGAAGATTTAGTTGATGGAACACAAAATTTGGACGGATTTTTATATGCATCATCAATTTTAAAAACTTTTGCTGTATCTCTTTCAAAAATTTCTAACGATTTAAGGCTTATGTCTTCAGGTCCACAAACAGGAATTGGTGATATTAATCTACCAGTTAGACAAGCAGGATCATCAATAATGCCAGGAAAAGTAAATCCAGTTATACCAGAAGTTGTAAGCCAAGTTGCCTTTGCAGTTTGTGGAAATGATACTACTGTAACAATGGCAGTTGAAGCTGGACAATTAGAACTTAATGCTTTTGAACCAGTTATATTTTACAAACTTTTTGAATCTCTAAGAGCTCTAAAAGGTGCAATTTATACATTAAAAGTTAATTGTATAGATGGAATCACAGCTAATAAAGACTTATTATTAGAAGAAGTTGAAAAATGTGTAGGACTTGTTACAGCCCTAGCTCCACATATCGGATATGAAAAATCAAGTGAGATTGCTCATGAGGCTCAAGATACAGGTAAAACTGTAAGAGAAATTGTTCTTGAAGAAAAATTATTAGGCGAAGCTGAACTTGATAAAATATTAGACTTCAAAAAAATGATTACACCTGGAATCTTAGAAGAGGATAAATTGGATGAAAAATAAATTTTAGGAGGATTTTATGACTGCAAATGAAAAAAAGAAAATGAGCCCAACCAAAAAGATATTATTATCAATGCTCATTGGTCTTGTAGTAGGTATAGGACTTCACTATATAGTTCCAGATGGATTTTTTAAAAAATCTGTTTTGATTGATGGTGTATTCTTCCTATTTGGACAAGGTTTTGTTAGATTATTACAAATGCTTGTAGTACCACTTGTATTTTTCTCAATTGGTACAGGCGTTATGCAAATGAGAGATGTTTCCCAATTTGGTAGAGTTGCTATAAGAACTTTGGTTTTATATTTAATAACAACAGCTCTTGCTATAGCTATAGCTTTGTTTATTGCAAAATTATTAAAACCAGGTGTAGGAATGAACCTTGCTGAGGCTACAAAATCAGCAGCTCCAGCAGCAGATGCCGAAGAGGCACCAACATTAATAGAAACTTTGGTAAATATAATTCCAAAAAATCCTATTGAATCACTAGCAAACGGAGATATGCTTCAAGTAATATTCTGGGCATTTTTATCTGGTATAGTTATAGGAAAATTTGGTCAAGAATTAAAATTATTAGAAGACTTTATGAATGTTGGAAATGATTTTATGATGAAAGTTACAGCCTTAGTAATGAAGGCTGCACCAATCGGTGTATTTGCATTAATTGCTAGAACATTTACAGATATAGGACTTGGAATAGTAGGACCACTTCTTACTTTCTTGGGATCAGTATTAGGTTCAATGGTTATTTTAATACTAGTAGCCTATATACCATTAATTTCTTTAACTTCAAAGAAAAGTCCAAGTCATTTCTTGAAAAAAGTATTTCCAGTTTATACCTTTGCTTTTTCATCAGCATCATCAAACGCAACAATTCCATTAACCCTATCATCATGTGATACACTCGGAATCCCAAGAGAAATTTCATCTTTTACAATTCCACTAGGTGCAACAATCAACATGAATGGTACAGCAATCTATCAAGGTTGTGCTGTAATATTTATAGCAAATGCTTATGGAATAGATTTAACATTTGGTAACTTGGTAACAGTTATTTTGACAGCGGTTTTATCATCAATTGGTACAGCAGGAGTTCCAGGAAGTGGAATGATAATGCTATCAATGGTTCTTTCATCAGTTGGACTTCCAGTAGAAGGCGTAAGCTTAATTATGAGTGTTGAAAGAATAGTTGACATGTTTAGAACAGCTCTAAACGTAACAGGTGACGTTGTTTCTACATTTGTTTCTGCAACAGCAGAAAAATTATTAGATCAAGAAAGATATCTTTCAGATGAAAAACCTGAAATGGAAGAAGTTAAATTCTAATTATGAAAAATTTCTTTGTGATTTTGGGAGGAATGGGGACTTTGGCAACAACAAATTTTTTAAACGATCTAAATGAAGCTTATAAGCCAAATTCAGATCAAGAAAATTTGAATTATATGGTTTTAAACCATGCCACAATCCCCGACAGAACCTCCTTTATATTAAAAAAATCAGACGAAAACCCTTTTGATTATTTAAAAGAGGATATAGAAAGTGTTGATAAACTAAATCCAGATTTTTATGTAATAACTTGTAACACTGCACATTTTTTCTATGACGATTTACAAAAACTCACAAAAAAACCGATTATAAACATGATTGAGCTTGTAGAAAATAAGTTAAATAATTTAAAAAAATCTTCAACAATAGGAATATTTGCAACTGAAGGAACAATAAAAAGTAAATTATTCAACAATATTATAGAAAAATGTGGTCACAAGGTTTTAGTATCATCAAAAAACACGCAAGAAAATATTAATGCTTGTCTTTATAGTGATGTAAAGGAAAAGGGAGAAATAAATTTCAAAAGATATCATAAAACTTTAGAATCTATGATGGATGAGGGAGCAGATTATATAATTATAGGCTGCACCGAGGCTTCATTTATAAATTCTAAAGATAAAGATAGCTCATTGTATCCTTTGATTGATAGTGAGAAGGAACTGGTTGATGAAAGTTTGAAATTGGCACTTAAACTTCAAAAAAACATAGAAATTTAGGAGAAGATATGTCAGAGATGGACTTGGAATATATTAGAGCCATACTAAAATATGGATCTATGACAGCTGCCTCAAAAAAAATCTATATTTCCCAATCCGCCCTAAGCCAACACATAATTAGGATTGAGAAAAAATTGGGAGTCGAAATATTTAATAGGGATTTTAAACCCATAAAACTTACAGAGGCAGGAGAAATTTATAAAAAGTCCCTTGAAGACATGGAAAAATTAAAAGAAGATACCCTTTTAAAAATTGAGGAAATAAATAAGCTAAAAATTGGAGAAATATCAGTTGGATCAACTGATTATCAAACTTATTTTTTCCTATCCAAAATTTTAAAAGATTTCCACAAGGATTATCCTGGTATAAAAATTAAATTAGTTGAAGCTAAAACTGATCAACTTAATGTTTTTGCCTTAAAAGGAATTTGTGATTTTTCTATAACCTATGAAACAAGTAGGTTTGATGATTTGGAAAGTATTAATTTATACAGGGAGGACGTATTTTTGGCCATGTCAAAAGAAAGTCCTTTAAAAAAATTACTTTCGGAAAAAGGAGATATAAAATCAATTGAGGCGAAAAATTTGATTGGGCAAAATATTATAAGAATGAAACAAGGACAAAATCTTATTTTGCAATATCAAGAACTTGATAAATTTACTGAGGATTCATTAAAAACTGTTCTTGAAACCGATTCTATATTTATTGCTGAAAAATGTGTGAGGGAAAATATGGGACTTGCTATCCTTCCTGAATCGATGCTTAAAGAAAAAAAGGATGATCTTATATATTTCAAACTAAAAGAAGGTTTATCATCAAGAACAACAATGATAAATTATTCAAAAAAACACAGGTTAAAAAGAATAACAAATATTTTTATTGATAGATTAAAAGAATACGCAAACGAAGAATTTTAGATCGAGGTAAAAAATGAAATTTAGACAAGAAGAAGATTCTCTAGGAATTGTAAATGTTCCGGCTGATCATTTTTGGGGAGCACAAACTGAAAGATCTTTAGAAAATTTTCCTCAAGAAGTTGAAAAAATGCCACATTCACAAATTATGGCAATAGCAAGTATAAAAAGAAGTGCTGCTATTGTAAATAATAAAGAAGGAAAATTAGACGATAAGAAAAAAGATTTGATTGTAGATGCTTGCGATAGAATTTTAAAAGGAGAATTTGACAATGAATTTCCGCTAACAGTTTGGCAAACTGGTTCTGGTACCCAAACAAATATGAATGTCAATGAAGTAGTAAGCCATATTGCAAATGAAAATGAAAAAATTATCCATCCAAACGACCATGTAAATATGAGCCAATCTTCAAATGATGTTTTTCCAACAGCAATGCATCTTTCAACTTACAAAAATTTGAATGAAAAATTATTGGAAGAATTGCCAAAAACAATTGATGCAATTAAAAAGTTGGAAGAAGAAAATAAAGAAATAATTAAAACAGGAAGAACTCACCTTCAAGATGCAACACCTGTAAAACTTTCTCAAGAAATTTCTGCTTGGAGAACTTGCCTTGAAAGAGATTTAAAAGTTTTAGAAGAAGTTAAAGAAGAATTGACCTACCTTGCTATAGGCGGTACTGCAGTTGGAACTGGAATAAATGCAAAAAAAGAATTTGGCGATGAAATGGCAAAAGAGCTTTCAGATTTTTATGGATTTGAATTTAAATCTGATGAAAATAAATTTTATCAATTGTCATCAAAATCAGCCCTTGTAAATGTTCACGGAACAATCAAGGCCCTTGCTACTGATCTTTATAAAATTGCAAATGATATTAGATTTTTATCATGCGGCCCAAGATGCGGAATAAGTGAACTTGCAATTCCTGCAAACGAACCAGGTTCTTCAATCATGCCAGGAAAAGTAAACCCAACCCAAGTTGAATCTATGACAATGGTTTGTATAAAAGTTATGGCAAATGATTTTGCAATTTCTATGGCAAATACTCAAGGACAATTGCAACTAAACGCCTACATGCCATTAATAATTCATTCAATGGACAATTCAATTACACTTTTATCTAAATCATTAAAATGTTTTAGAGAAAAATTATTGGAAGGCCTTGTAGCTAACAAAGAAAATATTGAAAAAAATCTTGAAAATTCATTAATGCTAGTAACAAGTCTTTCACCACATATTGGATATGATAAAGCAAGTAAAATTGCAAAATATGCTTTTAATAATAATCTAACATTAAAACAAGCTAGCCACGAACTAGGATATTTAGAAGATAGAGAATTTGACGAAATAGTAAAACCAGAAAAAATGGTTTAAGGAGAAAATAATGGAAAATCTAAAAGAAAAAGCACTTGAATTACACAAAGAAATCCAAGGAAAAATATCAACAGAATTAAAAACAAAATTAGAAAACAAAGATGATTTATCTCTTGTTTATTCACCAGGAGTTGCTGAACCTTGTAAAAAAATTCACGAAAATGAAGATGATGCTTATATTTACACAGGAAAAGCAAACACAATCGCAGTTATTTCAGATGGAACAGCTGTTTTGGGACTTGGAGATATTGGACCAAAGGCTGCACTTCCTGTTATGGAAGGAAAAGCTTGTTTGTTCAAAAAATTTGGTGGACTTAATGCAGTTCCACTTGTAATTGATACAACAGATACTGAAGAGATAATTAAATTTGTAAAACAAGTTGCACCAACATTTGGTGGAGTAAACCTTGAAGATATTTCTTCTCCAAGATGTATAGAAATTGAAACAAGATTAAAAGAAGAATTAGATATTCCAGTTTTCCACGACGACCAACATGGAACAGCAATAGTTACAATTGCGGCTTTAATAAATTCACTTAAATTAGTAAATAAAAAACCTGAAGATTGTAATGTAGTAATCTCAGGAGTTGGAGCTGCAGGATCATCAATTGTAAGAATGTTAAATGATTTTGGAATTAACGATATTTATGCTTTCAATTCTAGAGGAATTTTAAAAGAAGGCGAAGAATATTCAAAAGATTTATACAATAAGCTTGCTAAAGAAACAAATAAAGAAAATAAAGATTTGACATTGGAAGAAGCTATGGCAGATGCAGATATTTTCGTTGGAGTCTCTGTTCCAAATAAAGTAAGCAAAGAAATGGTAAAATCTATGAGACGTGATCCAATAGTTTTGGCTATGGCAAATCCAGATCCAGAAATTACCTATGAAGATGCAAAAGAAGCAGGAGCAAGAGTAGTTGGGACAGGAAGAAGTGATTATCCAAACCAAGTAAACAACGTCTTAGCTTTCCCAGGACTTTTCAAAGGAGCTTTGTCAGTTCATTCAACAAAAATAACAGAGAAAATGAAAGTTGCAGCTGCAGAAGCTATAGCAAGTTTAATTCCTGATGACAAAATTACTGAAGATTATGTAATTCCATCAGCTTTTGATTTAGGAGTTGCTGATGTTGTGGCAGAAGCTGTTGCAAAATGTGCAGTAGAAGAAGGGCTTGCTCAAAAATAAAAAATATTCAAATATTTTAAATGAAAATAAATTAAATTCTCCCTAAATTTTGGGGAGAATTTTTTTGTGAAAATTTATTTTTTTATTAAATTTTGATTTTAGAAAAATCAATTTGACAAATGTTTTCCTAAATGATAAATTAATATAAATAATATCTAAATAAAATTAGGTATGTAGTATGTGATTAATGATTATTTTAGTTAAATTCAAATTTTGAAACTATTTTGGTCATTAATTTTTTTGTTTTTGAAAGGAAATTTATGATTAGATCCTACCAATGTATTGATAATCCACAAAAGCCTATTGAAAAAGATATTTTGTTAGATCCAAACAAGATGGCAGCTTATGCACGTGGGGAAAAATTTATTTCCTTACCCCTTCTTCCTATGATTTCTGTGTGTTTGGGGGTTGAATTTGAAAACGGAATTAAAGCAGTGCCGATTTTTGAAAAAATTCAAGATGTTTATCTTAAGATGGATTATGAAAAAGATGAGTACAAAAATATGATTAAGGCCATAGATATTCTTGATGATAAAAAAATTGTAAAGAAATAAGAGGCCCTCTTGCTATTTTAGATAATCTTTTGGGAATAGATAAGGTAATGAGGGCTATGAGAAAAAATAGGGAAAATTTAAATTTTCTCTATGATGAATTTATTGAAATTTATCTTGATTATATTAAAAAAATGCTAGATAGGGGAATTACAATTTTTAGCTTTGCTGAAAGTATTTTGGATGTAAAATTATTTGGACCGAGGGAAGCCAGCAATTATGTCGATGATTTTTTGCTTAAATTTTTAAAAGAAATAAGAATTTTACAAAAAGAAATTCCCTTTACCTTTCATCTTTGTCCAAAGTCAAGCCTTATCCTTGTCGATTTAGAAAAGGGGGAATTTTTTCCTATTGAATATGAAAGTCCTAAAAAATATATAGATATTTTATATGAAAATAAGACAATCTTTGGAGATAGGTGTTTGAATTTGGCAGATAAAAAATTTAAAAGCGTAAATAAAATAATTTTAAAGGAGGAGTAAATGACAAGTCAAAAAGAATATCTTGATAAAATGGCACAAATGGTTGTTGAAATGGAAGATGAAGAAATCGGAGATTTATGCCGTGAATATTTAAATGAAGGCTATGATCCAGAGGAGGCTATTTTCAATGGTCTAATTAAGGGAATGAATGAGGTTGGAAGACTTTTTGAAGAGGAAGAATATTTTATTTCTGATTTATTAATTTGTTCAGATGCCATGTATAACGGAATTGATGTTTTGAAAGAAAATATTGAAAGCTATGGAGAAAATAATCTTGCGACAGCTGTTATTGGAGTTGTTGAGGGAGATACTCATGATATTGGGAAAAATCTCGTGAAATTGATGCTTGAAGTCAACGGTTTTAATATGATTGATTTGGGAAAGGATGTTCCTTGTGAAAACTTTGTTGATGAGGCCATAAAAAATAATGCACAATTTATTATGATGTCAACTCTTATGACTACAACTATGGAAAATATGAAAAAAGTTATTGATATTTTAAATGAAAGAAAAATTCGTGATCAATTTATTGTAATGGTTGGAGGCGGTCCAGTTTCTGAAAGCTTTGCTAAAGATATTGGGGCTGATGCCTACAGTGAAAATGCAAACGAGGCGGTAAAGGTAGCAAAAAGTTTAATTAAAAATCATGAAAATTGAAATTGAAAATTTGAATAAAATTATTGATTCAAAAGGAAAAAATATCCTAGAAAGTCTACTTGCAAATAATATAAAAATCGACAATTTTTGTAATGGCAAAGGGACTTGTGGCAAATGTAAAATTAAAATTTTAAAGGGAAGTCTTAATCCAATCACATCTTTAGAAAAATCCTTGTTAAGCGATGATGAGATAAATTCAGGGATTCGACTTGCTTGCCTAAGTTTTCCTAAAACTGACCTTAAAATAAAAACTATCAGCAATTTTCTAGATTTTAAAATTTTAGATTTTGGTGAAATTCCTGATTTTAAAATGAAATTTGAAGACGGTTTTGGCCTTTGTCTTGATATTGGGACTACAAGTCTTGCAATCTACTTGGTTGATTTATCAAATGGAAAAATTATAGATAAAAAATCCTCAATAAATTCTCAGGTCAAATATGGACTTGATGTCATGACAAGAATTAGTTTTGAATATGAAAATGAAAATGGTAAAAATTTACTCCAAGATGAAATCATAAAAAGTATCAATAATTTGATTGATGAGCTTGTAAATAAAAACGAAATTGAAAGAAGTCGAATTAAAAAACTTGTAATTGGGGCAAATACTACCATGCTTCATATGCTAGTTGGCGTTGACGCAAAATCTTTGGGGAAATTTCCCTATAAGGCAAAATTTTTAAATTCATTAATCCTAGACTCTAAAGATCTTGGTTTAAATATTTCAGCAAAAATACAAACCCTTCCAAATATTTCAGCCTTTGTTGGAAGTGATGTTGTGGCGGGAATATTTTTGACTGATTTAAAAAATCAAAAAAATACACTTTTTATTGATATTGGAACAAATGGAGAAATAGTTTTAAAAACAAAGGATAAACTCTATGCTACGTCAACTGCAGCAGGACCCGCCCTTGAGGGGATGAATATTTCTTGTGGAATGAGAGCAGAAAGCGGTGCAATTGACTCGGTAAAGATTCAAGATGAAAATATAAATTTTTCTACAATAGATAGTAAAAAGCCCGTAGGGATTTGTGGGAGTGGACTTTTAAGTTTAGTATCTCAAATCATTAAGAAAGATTTTGTAAATAAAAGAGGAAGGATTATAGATCCAGAAAAATTAAAAAAGGAGGATTACAGGAAAAAATATATAAAAGAAGATGAAAAGAGAAAAAGAATTATAATTCTTGATCCAAAGGAAAATATTTATATTAGTCAAAAAGATATTAGGCAGGTTCAACTTGCAAAAGGGGCAATTTTATCAGGTTTTTTAATTCTTCTTGAAAAAGAAAATATGAAAATTGAAGATTTAAATTCTGTAATAATAGCAGGTGGTTTTGGAAGTCATCTTAAAAAAGAAGATTTGACAGGAGTTGGCATCTTGCCAAAAAATGTAAAAGAGAAGATCAGATATGTTGGAAATTCTTCCCTAATTGGAGCCTATATGGCATTGATGAATGAAGATATTATTAAAGAAATGGAAGATTTATCCCAAAATATAACTTATCTGGACCTTGCAACAAGTAAAAATTATGAAAGAAAATTTGCGAAAGCAATGCAATTTTAAGGAGAAAAAAATGAAAAATTTGAAGAAATTATTAACAGTTCTTACCCTAACAACTTTAACCCTAACTTCATGTGCAAATAAAAATGAAGAAAAAAATTCTAACAATTCAAACCCATCAAATATTGTAAGTATTGAGTCTAGCGAAAAAGAAGAAAGTACAAATGTAAGTATTTTAATTAAAGATACAGTAAATGACAAAGAAATTTTAAAAGAAGACGGAAAAATTGATAAAGATGGTCTTCAAAAATACCTTGAAGAAAATCACAAGGCAAAATTTGAAGACGGAATGATGACAGAGCTTGAAGGAATAAAACAAGATAAGGAAAAAAGTCAATACTGGATGTATTATGTAAATGGAGAAATGGCTGAAGTTGGAATAGGCGATTACCTTCCAAAAGAAAATGACCAAATAGAATTTAGATTTGAACAAATGTAGATGGATACAAAAAAACTTACAAGACTTGCAAGTCTTTGTGCAATTTGTGTAATCACAAGGATATATTTGAAATTAATTCCAAATGTCCAAATCTTATCAGATATAATTTTAATACTTGCAATAAACGGAAAGCTTGACGAATCTTTGATTGTAAATGCGACTACTATGATCATAACAAGTTTTTTTCTAGGTTTTGGTTATTGGGTTATGTTTCAAGTTTTGGATTTTGGAATTTTGGGAATTTCAAATTATATGATATTTAACAAAATAAATATCAAAAAAACAAAAATGAATAAGGCCATAGCTCTTGGGCTTTCTGGTTTTATTTATGGATTTTTGATAACTTTGATGCAAGTTTTTTTGGTATCTGGAAATAAATTTACTTTTTTTGGACTTTATGCTGGCTCAATTCCTTTTGATATTAACCATATGGTTGGAAATATCGTAATTTATATTTTTCTTATCTTTAGGCTTGAAAAATATATTACTGGAGAAAAGCATTTTAAAAATTAAGGAGAGATAATGGATAAAATAAAACTTCAAAAAGAAATTTCAAATTATAAACCAGAGATGACTTCAGACGAAAGATTAAAAGCCTATTTTAAAGGAAAGCGAGTTGACCACTTGCCATTTAATCTCATGAGTCTTGATATGGCCTATGGAATGAATTTGGGATATTCATTAAAAGAAACAGACCAAATTGAAAATTTAATAAAAATTATTAAAAAAAGATGCCAAGAATACAAGGTGTATGGAATTTCTGAAGGTTTAAATCTTAGGTCAATGGGATATGCACTTGGTTCAAGTGGGATTTTTTCAGAAAATGATATAGACCATGTCGAAAAATATTTGTTAGAAGATGAAATTGATATGAATTTATTAGAAATGCCAGATCCTTATAAAAACAATTTTTTAAAAAGAAAAATCGATAATGCAAGAAGGCTCAAAGAAACTTTCCCAGACCATAAAATTTCTACTTTTGTAGCAGGCCCTATGACTGTTCTTTCAGCCCTTAGGCCAATCGAAAAACTTTTGAGGGATTTGAGAAAAAATCCCCAAGGAGTAAAAGAATTGCTGGACTTTGTTTTGGAAGCAAATATGAAATGGATTGAAGCTTTTAATAAAGAATTTGGAGATGTAGGAGTAATGATTGCAGACCCAGTTTCTTGTGATGATATTTTAAGTCCAAAACAAGTAAAGGAATTTTCATTTCCATATTTAAAAGAATTGACCGATAGGATCTATAAGGTAAATAATATCAAGGCAAATCTTCATATTTGCGGTCACACAAAAAGGCAATGGGAAAATCTTACAAATTTACAAATTGGATCATTTAGTGTTGATAATTGTCATGACCTTAGTGAATGTAAGGAAATAATTCAAGATAAATTATCCTTAATGGGAAATGTTCCGCCGGTTGATATAATGAGAAATGGTAGCGTGGATGATGTAATAAATTCTGTAAAATCTTGTATAAAAAAAGGTGCAGATAACAAAATGGGTTTTATTTGTGCAACTGGTTGTGCAACACCTGCAAATAGTCCAAAAGAAAATTTAGATGCCTTTGTCTATGCAGTTCAAAAATACGGAAAAGATGCAAAAATCGGAGAAATTCCACAAGCTGTGTGGGAAGATTAATGGGAGGATTTATGAACAAAGAAGAACTTAAAGAAGAGATGAAAAATTATAAAGCAGAAATCACTTCATCGCAAAGGATATCTAAATATTTGAGCGGCGAAAGAGTTGACCATATTCCATTTGCAATTATGAGTACAAATAGGATTATTGCAAATCATCTAAATTATACAATTAGTGATATGGAAGATGTGGATAAATTGTCAGATATTGTCCAATATAAATACGATAATTATAAAATTGTTGGCTTAACAGAAGAATTAAGTCTTAGGACTATGGGCCATGCTGTCGGTTCAAAATTAGTTTTTCCAGAAGATGACATTGATTATATAGAAGAATTTGTAATGGATGATATGCTTGATATGGATTTGATCGATTTGCCAGATCCCTTTACAAATGAAGTTTTGGCACCAAAATTAGAAAGAGCAAGAATTCAAAAAGAAAGATTTCCAAATATGGCAATAGAAACAGAAATTCCAGGTCCAATAACAACAGCCGCCGCCATAAGACCAATTGAAAAACTTTTGAGAGATTTGAGAAAAAATCCACAAGGAGTAAAAGAATTATTAGATTTTTGTTTTGAAGCAAATATGAGATGGGCGAAAGCTTTTAAAAAAGAATTTGGACCAACAAGTATCATGGTTGTAGACCCTGTAGGATGTGATGATATTTTAAGTCCAAAGCAAGTTAAAGAATTTTCCTTACCATATTTGAAAAAACAATTGAGTGCTTATTATGAATTAAATGGAATAAAAGCAAATTTACATATTTGCGGTCACACAAAAAAACAATGGAAATATTATAAAGATTTGGATATAGATTTTTTCTCTGTAGATAATTGTGAAGACTTAGAAGAATGTAAAAATGAAATAGAAGATAAATTGATTGTTGTAGGAAATATTCCTCCAGTAGAAGTGATGCGATATGGAACAATTGATGATGTAATAAAATCGGTAAAAACTTGCATAAAAAAAGCTGCTGACGCAAAATGTGGCTATATAGCAGCAACCGGTTGTGGTTCTCCAGTAAAAACTCCAATAGAAAATTTGGATGCCTTTATTTATGCGATAAATAAATATGGAAAAAATGCAAAATTAGGCGAAATGCCAGAAGCTATAAAAAATTAAAAAATTATAAAAAATGAGCCGAAAATTTTCAAAATAAAATTTTAGGCTCATTTATTTTTGTCTATCAAAAATATATAAAAAATTTATTTGAAAATTCGTTTTTAATTTTCAAATAAATCAAGATATTCTTCATATCCTTCTTCTTTTAATTTCTTTTTTGGTATAAATTTAAGGCTTGCACCATTTATACAATATCTAAGTCCTCCCATTTCTTTTGGACCGTCATTAAAAACATGACCTAGGTGGGAGTTTGCTTTTTTGGATTTTACTTCAGTTCTAACCATTCCGTGTGATAGGTCTTCGTTTTCTTTTATATTATCTGCTAGTGGTTTTGAAAAAGAAGGCCAACCACAACCAGAATCAAATTTATCTAAAGATGAAAATAAAACTTCTCCACTTATTATGTCCACATAAATTCCATCCTTATAAAAATCATTATAGATACTAGAAAAAGGTTTTTCTGTACAAGAATTTTGAGTAACTTCAAAAGATAATCTAGATAGGTTTTCAAGTCTATCTTTTTTTAATTTTTCATCCATAATATCCTCCTTACAAATATTTTACTAATTTATAATAATTTAGGCAATAGTTTTCTTGCTTTTAAAAAAATATGATTAGTGATACAATATTTTAAATAATAATGAAAAAAGGGGAAAATTATGGGAAAAAATATAATAGCAGATCATGCAAAATGGCCAAGACTTGAAGATGCCATTTTTAAAGTTAGTGGAGAATGTAAAAAAGCAATAGAAAAATTTGGAAAAGAAAAAGTTATAAATTCAACTCTTGGAACTTTAATTGACGATGATGGAAATATTATTGCCTTTGACAGCGTCTATGATACTTTAAAAAATATGGACAAAAAAGATATAGCAAGCTATGGGGCAATTGAGGGCGACAAAGATTATTTGGATTTGGTAATTGAAAAATGTTTTGGACCTTACAAACCAAGTGGATTTATAAAATCAGTAGCAACGGCAGGAGGAAGTGGAGCAGTTAGGCATACTTTTTGGAGCTTTTCAGAAGCTTGCGATTATGTAATTTGTCCAAATTGGTATTGGCCAGCTTATGCCACAATGTGTGAGGAATATAATAGGGAATTTTTAAATTATGAATTTTTGGATAAAAATTTTGAATTTAATTTAAAAGAATTTACAAAAGCCTTGGATTTTTCTTTAGAAAAAAGAGATAGGGCTCTTTGTGTATTTAATTCGCCTGCAAATAATCCAACAGGATTTACTATTGAAGATTCTATGTGGGATAAAATTTTAAAAATTATAAAAGAAAGGGCAGTTGAGGGAAAATTTATTACGATTTTACTTGATGTTGCCTATATAGAATTTGCAGGAGACGGAAGTCAAAAGAAATTTTTCCAAAAATTTGGAGATTTGCCAGAAAATATTATAACAACGGTAGCCTATTCTATGAGTAAATCTTACACAGCTTATGGACTAAGGTCAGGAGCTTGTATTATAATTTCATCAAATGAAAAAATTGCAAACGAGGCTTTCGATTCAATGAAACACTCAAATAGGGCAATTTGGTCAAATATAACCCACGCAGGAATGAATATTTTGGTAGATTTAGAAAAGGATGAAAAAAAGAAAAAATCCTACGAAAAAGAGCTAGAATTTTACAGAATAATGCTTGAAAAAAGAGCCAAAGCCTTCACAGAAAATGCGAAAAAAGTAGGACTTGTAACACTTCCATATTTTGGTGGATTTTTCATATCAATTCCTTGCAAAAATTCAAAGAAAGTTTCTGAGAAATTAAAAGAAAAAAATATGTATATAGTTGCAAACAAAGAAGGATTAAGATTTGCAGTATGTGCAGTAAGCGAAGAAAAATGCAAAATTTCACCAAAACTTATAAAAGATGCTATGGATGAGATAAATTAAAATATTGCCTTTCTAACAGGAAGGCTATTTTTTTAAGGAATGAAAGTGAAAAATATTTTTTGAAATACAAAAAGTATTGATTTTAATGTCTTATTTTGATAGTTATAGTTTTTTAGTGATTGCTTGATGTTTTATGTAAAAATTTTACCTATGCTTTAATACATAAAGATTTTTTAAAAAAATAAAAATACATCTTTAATTTTCAAAAAAACTATGGTATGATTATTTTACATTCATTTGGGGGAAATAATCATGGATTTTGTTTTTAAAATTAGAAAATTTTCAAATATGATTTTATCTATGAAAAAAATTGAAAGACTAAGATATGTCTTTGGATTTCTATGCCCAATTTTGTCTATGAATGGATTAATGTTTTATCAAGGGAAGCTAATTTTTTGTTAGCTTCCCTTTTCTTGTCTTTAATTTAGACTGAAAGCTTTATAATATGGAGGGATGAATGAGAGCTTTAATATCTGTTACTGATAAAAAGGATGTCGAAAAACTTGCTAAAGGCCTAAGTGATTTGGGAGTTGAAATTGTATCTACTGGTGGTACATACAAAAAAATCAAAGAAAGCGGAGTAGATGTAAAGGAAATTGAAGAGATAACAAATTTTCCAGAAATTTTGGACGGTAGGGTAAAAACTTTATCTCCTTATGTTCATGGTGGAATTCTTTATAAAAGAGATGACGAAAATCACAAAAAAACTGTGGAAGAAAATAATATCAAGGATATTGATATAGTTGTTGTAAATTTATATAAGTTTGAAGAGTCCTTGAAGAGTAATGATATTGACAATATTATTGAAAATATTGACATAGGTGGGCCAACTTTGATTAGATCTGCTGCAAAAAATCACAAGGACTGTATCGTTTTGACAGATCCAAAAGATTATGAAGAACTTTTGGAAAGATTAGAAAATAATCAAGTTGATTTAGATTATAGAAGATATTTGGCTATGAAGGCTTATTCTCTTACTGCTTATTATGACAGTGTAATCTCTAGATTTTTCAAAGATTTGACCAAAAAAGAAAGTGAATATAAAACTTACGGTCTTAGAAAAATTGAAGATTTAAGATACGGAGAAAATCCAAGCCAAAAGGCAAGTCTTTATGAAGATACTTATGCAAAGGGACTTTTGAAAGATATAGAAATTCTTCACGGAAAGGCAATGAGCTTTAATAATTATAATGACTTAAATGTTGCCCTAGAACTTGCCAAAGAACTTGGTGAAAATTCTTGTGTAGCTTTAAAACACCAATCTCCTTGTGGTGCTGCTATTGGAGAAAATGCCTTTGATGCTTACAAAAAAGCATACGAAGCTGATTCCTTATCAATTTTTGGTGGAATTGTTGCCTTAAATGGAGTAGTTGATGAAAAAACTGCAAGTATGATGAGTGAAATTTTCCTTGAAATTGTTGCAGCAAATGACTTTACAAAAGAAGCTTTGGAAATTCTATCTAAAAAGAAAAATATCCGTCTAATAAAAGTCGACCTTTCAAAAGATTTTGTAAAAGACGATGTAAAATATTTGGAAGGAAAAGTTTTAGTTCAAGATAGGGATACAAAAGAAGATGATTTTGAAGTGGTAACTGAAGTTAAACCAGAAAAAAAAGATATTGACGATTTAAAATTTGCTATGACTGTTGTAAAATATACCAAATCAAATGCAATTGTAATAGTTAAAGATGGAAAAACTTTGGGAGTTGGCTGTGGACAAACTTCAAGAATTTGGGCATTGGAATCAATCAAAAATAACCACCCAGATGTAGACTTTACTGATTCAATTATGTCATCAGATGCCTTTTTCCCATTTGACGATTGCGTAGAATTTGCCCACAAAATCGGGGTAAAATCAATAATCCAACCAGGTGGATCAATTAGAGATAAAGATTCTATTGAAAAATGCAATGAGTACAAAATGTCCATGGTATTTACCAACAACAGACACTTTAGACATTAAGGATATGATATGAAAAAGTCAGTTAAGAGAATTTATGTAAGAAAAAAAGATAGGTTCGATTACAAGTCCAAAGAAGTCAAAAAAGAAATTGAAAATCTTTTGAAAATAAAATTAGAAAAATTAAATATTTACAACAGATACGACCTTGAAATAAGCGATGAAAATTTGGATAAGGCAATTAATAATGTCTTATCTGAAAGAAATCTTGACTATGTTTATGCAAAGGATGAGGCAAAAAAACTTGAAAATTCTTTTGAATCTGCCCTTGCAGTTGAATATCTTCCAGGACAATTTGACCAAAGAAGAAAGGGAGTTCTTGATACCCTAGACTTAATTTTGGATGAAAAAACAGATTGTAAAACTGCAACTGTCTATGAATTTTCAAAATTAAGTGAAAATGACCTAAAAAAAATTGAAAATTATCTAGTAAATCCAGTTGATAGTCACAAAATTGATTTAAAAGAAATGCCAGAAAGTTTGGATACAAAAAGGGAAAAAAATCTTGAAAATGAAATTTATGATGGATTTATAAATTATTCAGATGAGGAAATTTCTAAATTTTTAAAAGCTCACGACCTTGCCATGGACGAAAATGATTTGAAAATGGTTAGGGATTATTTTAAAAAAGAAAATAGGAATCCAAACGAAACTGAAATAAAAATATTAGATACTTATTGGTCAGACCATTGTAGGCATACAACTTTTAATACCAGTCTTGATATTGATATAAAGGCAAAAACTGTTCTTGATGAGGCTATTAAAAATTCTTTTGAAAAATATTTAAAAATGAGAGATGAGCTTGAAATCAAAAAGCCAATAAATCTTATGAGTTTTGGGACGATTCTTTCAAAATATATGAGAAGTAAAAATGAATTTGATGATTTGGAAGTTTCAAGCGAAATTAATGCTTGCTCTGTTTATGTAAAAGTTAGGGTAGAAAAAGATGGCAAGGAAAATCTTGAAGATTATCTTTTGATGTTTAAAAATGAAACCCACAACCACCCTACAGAAATTGAGCCTTTTGGAGGAGCATCAACTTGTCTTGGTGGGGCAATTAGAGATCCACTTTCAGGCAGAAGCTATGTCTACCAAGCTATGAGAATTACAGGTGCTGGAAATATTTTGGAAGATGTCGGTAAGACAATGGAAGGAAAACTTGCCCAAAGAAAAATTTCAAAACTTGCTGCCAGGGGATATTCTTCCTACGGAAATCAAATTGGTCTTGCAACAGGATTTGTAAAAGAAATTTTCCACGAAGGCTACAAGGCAAAAAGAATGGAATGTGGGGCAGTTATAGCTGCAGCTCCAAAGGAAAATGTAAAAAGACTTACACCAAAAAAAGATGATATAGTTTTATTAATTGGCGGAAGAACTGGAAGAGATGGAATTGGTGGAGCAACAGGTTCATCAAAATCTCACAAATTAACTTCAATAATTACAGAATCTGCCCAAGTTCAAAAAGGAAACGCCCCAGAAGAAAGAAAACTTCAAAGACTATTTAGAAGAAGTGAAGTTTCAAAACTTATAAAAAAATGTAACGACTTTGGAGCTGGTGGAGTTTCAGTTGCAATTGGAGAACTTTATGATGGAATTGATATAGACCTTTCAAAAGTGAAATTAAAATATGAAGGCCTAAAGCCATCAGAAATTGCAATTTCAGAATCTCAAGAAAGAATGGCAGTTTTAATTGATAAAAATGATAGGGAAGAATTTGAAAAATATTGTAGGGAAGAAAATGTAGAAACAGCCCTAGTTGGGATAGTTACTGACACAAATAGGATGAGAATGTTCTATGAAGATAAAAAAATTGCAGATATTTCCTACGATTTTATAAACACAAATGGAGCAGACAGAAAGGCAAAAGTTAATTTTGTAAGCGAAGAAGTTCCAAAATATTTGAAAGATGTATCATCTGATCCAAAATATTTTTATGAGAAAATAAAAGACTTAAATGTTATTAGCCAAAGAAATCTAATAGAAATATTTGACTCAACCATTGGACAAAATACAGTTCTTCAACCACTTGGAGGAAAAAAACAAGTAAATCCTTCCCAAGCCATGGTTGGAAAAATTCCTGTAAATGAAGGAAAATCTAAAACCGTTTCAATAATGTCCTACGGTTTTGACCCATATTTATCAGAAAAAAGCCAATATTTGGGAGGATATTATGCAGTAATTGAATCAATTGCAAAACTTGTTTCTGTGGGAAGTGATTTGGAAAAAATAAGATTATCTTTCCAAGAATTTTACGAAAAAATGGACAATGAAAAATCTTGGTCCAAGCCATTAAAATCACTTTTGGGAGCCTTTGAAGTAACAAACTTTTTCAAAATGCCTCCAATTGGTGGAAAAGATTCAATGAGTGGAAGCTTTGAAGATTTGAATGTTCCACCAACTTTAATTTCTTTTGCAACAACAACTGAAGATATTGAAAATATAAAATCAAATGATTTAAAAGGAAAAGGAAAAATTGGTCTTCTTAGGGCAAAATATAATTCCGATATGACCCTTGATCTTGAACATTATAAAAATTTATTGGAAAAATTAATTGGTGCTATGAGAGATGGAAAAATTATTTCTACAATTGCTCTTGATAATAAGGGAATTTTAGCGAATATTTACGAACAAGCTTTGGGAAATTCTAATTTCACCCTAGATTTTGACAATTTATATACTCCAATGTTTGGATCTTTTGTGGTTGAATATATAGAAGATTTAGATTTTGTTGAAAAAATTGGTGAATTTTCAAAAGATTTAATTGTAAATGGTGAAAAATTAGACGGGGAAAAATTAGAAAAATCTTACTTAAATGAATTAAATCAAGTTTTTGCACCAAAAGAAGAAATTCCTTATAAAAAAATCGACCAAAAAGAGATGAAAGTATCTCTAAAATCAAAAAAACCAGTTGATAAGGTCAAGGTTTCAATTCTTGCCGTAACTGGTACAAATTGCGAATGGGATACAAAAAAAGCCTTTGAAAAATACGGGGCAGAAGTTGAGATAAATTTATTTAGAAATTTAGATAAGAAAGCTATAGAAGAGTCTATTGAAAATCTTTCAAAATCAATAAGAAATTCACAAATTTTTGCAATTCCTGGTGGTTTTTCTATGGCAGATGAGCCAGATGGTTCTGGTAAATTTTTGGCAAATATTATAAGAAATAAAAAAGTAAAAGAAGCCATAGAATATATGCTTGAAGAAAATGATGGATTAATAATTGGAATTTGTAATGGCTTCCAAACTTTAGTAAAAACTGGTCTTCTTCCTTATGGAAAAATTAAAGAAATCGAAGAAGATGATCCATCACTTACTTACAACACAAATGACAGGCACATTTCAACAATTGTTGATACAAAAGTTTTAAATAACCAAAGTCCATGGACAAAAGGTCTTGATTTGGATATAACTTACAAAATTCCAATTTCTCACGGCGAGGGCAGGTTTATAGTAAATGAAGAAAAATATAAAGACTTATTAGAAAATGGTCAAATTTTTTCTGTATATGAAATAAATCCAAACGGATCTGATTATAATATTGAAGGAATTTTATCCAAAGACGGAAAAATCTTGGGAAGAATGGGCCATGTTGAAAGACTGGATTCAGACTTATATAAAAATATTTACGATAAAAAAGAACAAAAAATATTTGAAAACGCAATAAATTATTTCAAAAAATAGGAGGTTTTATGCAAATAATAGGAGAAGGATTAACATTTGATGACCTACTTTTGGTTCCAGGTCCATCAGAAGTTCTACCAAACGAAGTTTCATTAAAGACAAATTTAACAAAAAAAATCAAATTAAATATTCCCTTAATGTCAGCGTCAATGGATACCGTAACAGAATCAAAAATGGCAATTGCTATGGCAAGACAAGGTGGAATTGGAATAATTCACAAAAATATGTCAATAGAAGAACAAGCAAAAGAAGTTGACAGGGTAAAAAGAAGTGAACATGGAGTAATAACCGATCCATTTTATCTAAAACCTGAAAATATTTTGAAAGAAGCTTTGGAAATAATGGCAAATTATAAAATAAGCGGTGTTCCAATTGTCGATGACCAAATGATTTTAAAGGGGATTTTGACCAATAGGGATGTAAGATTCCAAAATGACGAAAATGTAAAAATTGATGATATCATGACAAAGGAAGGTCTTATTGTTGGTCACGTTGGAATTTCTATGGAAGAAGCTGTTAAAAAAATGGAATCTGGAAAAGTTGAAAAACTTCCAATAGTTGACGATGATTTTAAATTAAAAGGCCTAATTACCATTAAAGATATAGAAAAATCAAAACAATATCCAGATTCAGCAAGAGATGATCACGACAGATTATTAGTAGGAGCTGCAGTAGGAATTACTCGCGATATGATGGATAGGATTGATGCTTTGGTTAGTGCAAAAGTTGATGTTGTAACAGTTGATACAGCTCACGGTCATTCAAAAGGAGTTATCACTGCAATTAAAAAAATCAAAGAAAAATATCCAGATCTTCAATTAATAGCAGGAAACGTTGCAACAGGAGAGGCCACAAAAGATTTGATAAAAGCTGGAGTTGATGCTGTAAAAGTAGGAATAGGACCAGGATCTATTTGTACAACAAGAGTTGTAACAGGAGTAGGTGTTCCACAAATTTCTGCAATAATTGATTGTGTAAAAGCTGCAAAAGAATATAATATTCCAATTATAGCTGACGGTGGTATAAAATATTCTGGAGATATTACAAAAGCCCTTGCTTGTGGAGCAAGTGTAATAATGGCAGGATCCTTATTTGCAGGAACAGAAGAATCCCCAGGAGAAACAATAGTATTTGAAGGAAAACAATACAAAGAATACAGGGGCATGGGCTCACTTTCTGCTATGAAATCAGGATCAAGCGATAGATATTTCCAAAATGATACCAAAAAATTTGTCCCAGAAGGAGTAGAGGGAAGAGTTGCCCTAAAAGGATATGTAGGAGATGTAATCTACCAACTTCTTGGCGGACTTCGCTCAGGTATGGGTTACGTTGGAGCAGGAAATTTAAAAGAATTAGAAGAAAAATCAAAATTTGTAAAAATATCCCCAGCAACCCTCGTAGAAAACCACCCACACGATATCCAAATAACAAGAGAGTCACCAAACTATACAAAAAAATAATAAGTAAAAGATTGGCTTTTGTCCAATCTTTTATTTTCTAAAAAATTGGGGTAAGAATATAATAAGAAAAAATTTAGGGGGATATATGTCAGATCTTACAAAAATAATTATTGATTATTATAAAGGAAAAAATCTATCAATTGAGGAAATTGCAGAAGAGCTAGATAAGGCAAAGATTGAAGTTGTTGAAAATTTTTTGGACAACAAATTATATGTTAAAAAGAGAAATGGAAAAATTGAATTATTTGATATAGAAAAAATATCAAGATCCATAAAAAATGCAGCAAGAGATGGGGAAATAGAACTTAACACTTCTGATGTATCCATTTTAAAAAATGATCTAGAAAAAATAGTAGAAAAAAATCATCAAAGAATTCTTCCTACATCTAAAATTAAAGAATATGTAGAAAATATTTTGGAAGAAGACGGATATAAAAAAGTGTTAGAAAAATACAAAACTTATATTAAAAAGAAATAAAATGAGCCGACAAGGCTCATTTTAAATTTCTATTAAATTATTATTTCAACTAATTTCATAGCAATTGGCATTATTATTACAGCAGTTATTCCAGCAATAGCAATAGAAAGACCGCTCATTGCTCCTTGAATTTCTCCCATAAGTCTTGCCTGGCTTGTTCCTACGGCATGGGATGATGTCCCTATGGCAACTCCTTGGGCAACAGGATCTTTTATTCTAAATATTTTCATTACGATAGGGGCAAAAACTGCTCCGCTTACTCCTCTAATTACAACTACAATTGCAGTAAGTCCAATTATTCCTTGGTATTCTCCGGAAAGAGAAATAGCTATTGCTGTTGTTATTGATTGTGGAATTAAACTTGCAACTAAATTTTTATCAATTTGGAATATTTTTGATAAAAATATGGCAAGCACAAATGAAAATATTGTTCCAAATCCAACTCCAACAAGTATTGGCAAAATATTTTTCTTTAGTGTGTCAAGATTTGCATATAAGTCTAAAACCATTGCAACTGTTGCAGGTCCTATAAAAAATGCTATAAAATCTCCACCTTTTTTGTAATATTCGTAGTCGATTCCTGTAATGGATAAAAATCCTATAATCAAAAGTATAGCAATAAGAAGTGGATTTGCTATAGGAGTTTTTAATTTTTTATTTATCCATTTCCCAATTTCGTAGGCAGCAAAGGATAAAACTATGCCGAAATATTGATTATCAAGCATCTTTCCTCCTTTGTAAAAATTGCACTACAAGTCCTGTAAGAGCCATTGAAATTATTGTTCCAATTATAACTAAAATGATTATTTGGAAAATTTTTCCTTTTATGACATCAACATTAGCAAGTATTCCTACTCCTGCTGGTACAAAAAGAAAAGCTAAATTTTTTAAAATACCATCAGAAGTTTCTTTTATATCTTCACTTTTGAGTATGTTAAATTGTAGGGCGATAAAAAGATAAATCATTCCATAAACAGGTTCTGGTATAGGATAATTTATAATACTTCTTGTAATAGCTCCTAAAAATAAACAAACACAAAGGATTACAAATTCTTTTAGGTAATTCATAATCAAATCCTTTAAATTTACTCACCTAATAAGGCAATAACTTTATCTGGATTTAAAATCATATTTGGGTCAAAGGCTTTTTTGATTCCTCTCATTATCTCGATATTTACATCTCCTTCAAAATTCTTTAAGTATTTTTTCTTTCCATGACCAATTCCATGTTCACCAGAAATTTTTCCACCTAAATCATATGCTTTTTTGTAAATTACATCCATGAATTTGTCGACTTCTTCTTTAAATTGATCAAGCTTATCTTCTTCGTTTGATAGGGTATAGATGTGTAAGTTTCCATCACCAGCATGGCCGAAAGATTTTACATCAAACATGTAAGATTCACTTTCCTTGTTAACAAAGTTTATATATTCAGCAATTTTTGTAACTGGAACAACCACATCACATTCATCCAAAAGTTTATTTTGAGTTTCAATTGCTTCAAGGAAAGAACTTCTTGCAGCCCAAGCATCTTTGATTGCATTTGGAGTATCAGCAACCAAAACATCAATAGCTCCGTTATCAACCAAAACTTCAGCAGCTTGCTCAAGAGTATTGTCGATTAAATCCTCATCATCTCCATCAAAAGTAATTAATAAATAAGCTCCAACATCAATTCCTTCCATAGTTTTTGGGAAAGTTTCCTTGCCTATATATTTTTCGCTTGCAATAACAATATCTCTTTCCATAAATTCTATAGCTTGAGGATTTAAATTATTTTGGAATAATTTTGGAACAGTAGAAATACAATCATCCAAATCTTCAAAAGGCACAATTAAAGAAACAGTATGTTTAGGATTTGGGACTATTTTTAAAGTAAGCTCAGTTATAATTCCAAGAGTACCTTCACTTCCAACCATCAAATCTTTTAAAGAATAACCTGTAGAAGATTTAGAAACAATAGATCCAAAAGTTGTAATTTCTCCATTTGGCAAAACAACTTCCATTTTTCTTACATAATCACGAGTTGTTCCATATTTAACTGCACGCATTCCACCAGCATTTAGTGAAACATTTCCACCAAGTGTAGCATTTTTTTCACCTGGATCAGGTGGATATAAATATCCTTTATCAAGGCAGGCTTGAGCTAAAGTACTTAACAAAACTCCAGATTCAACACGAACAACCATGTTGTCTTCGTCAAATTCTAAAATTTTGTTCATAGATTGCATATTAATCATTACACCATTTTTAATAGCAACGCCAGCACCAGTCAAACCACTACCAGCACCTCTTGCTATTACAGGAATTTTATTTTCATTACATATTTTCATAATATTTGCTACATCTTCTTTACAAGTAGCATCAACCAAAAGATCTGGAATGCCTTGTCCATATATTGGCATTTCATCGTGGAAAAAATCTTCATTTATTTCTTCTCCCACATAAACTTTTCCATTGACAGATGATTTGATTTTTTCAATAATTTCATCGTTAATTTTGTTGTAACACATTTTTCCCTCCTAAATTTAAATAGTAATTAATATGTATAATTAACTTGCCACATTAGTTGTCTATTTAAGTATAACATTATTTTAACAATCGGAAAAGCTTTCCCATAAATAATTAAAATATAAACAATATTTATTTTCTCATATAAAAATATGTAATATATATATGTTTAAATTTTCCTAAAATTAAATTATAAATAAATATCAAATAAATAGAGTAATTAAAGATGAATGAAGATTTTTAATATATTGATAAAGATTTGACAGATTGACAGGTTATGATATTATTATAGTGTAGGTAAAGATATTTTGGGAAATCTTTTTTCTTTAATATTGTTATAAATAAATTAAATCAAAATTGCATTTTCAATCTAGATTTTTTATTTACCAAGAAAAGATTTTCAAAATATTTAAGGACTTAAAGCTTAAAAGCTTGATAAATAATTAGCTAAGAGGCTTGACAAGTCTAAGTCCCATTGTTAATATAATAACATAGGCAATCAAAAGTGTTTCTAGATATTATTTTTAACGATAAAAATAATAAATATGGAAAATTATTTAGGAGAAAATATGTATAAATTATCAGAAGATTATGAAGAAATGAGAGAAATGTTTCATGATTTTGCAGAAGGCGAAGTTAAACCTTTAGCTCAAAAAGTTGACGAAGAACACATGTTCCCAGAAGAAACAGTTGCAAAAATGCAAGAATTAGGTTTCTTTGGTATACCATTTGATGAAGAATTTGGCGGACAAGGTGCTGACACACTTACATATGTACTTGCAGTTGAAGAAATTTCAAAATATTGTGCATCAACAGGTGTAGTTTTATCAGCTCACACATCTTTATGTGCAGATTGTATAAACAAATTTGCTAATGATGAACAAAAGAAAAAATATCTAACACCACTTGCAAGCGGAGAAAAATTAGGAGCTTTCGCTCTAACAGAACCAAATGCTGGAACTGATGCTTCAGGTCAACAAACAGTTGCAAAACTTGATGGTGATGAATATGTACTTAATGGTACAAAAATATTTATTACAAATGGTGGATACGCTGAAACATATATTGTATTTGCTATGACAGATAAATCTAAAGGAAATCATGGTATTTCTGCATTTATAGTTGAAAAAGGAACAAAAGGATTTGATTTTGGTACTCTTGAAAACAAAATGGGAATCAATGGTTCATCAACTATGGAATTAATCTTCCAAGATTGTAGAATACCTAAAGAAAATTTACTTGGTGAAGAAGGTAAAGGATTTAAGATTGCTATGGCTACTCTTGATGGAGGAAGAATAGGAATCGCAGCTCAAGCTCTTGGTATTGCAGAAGGTGCTTTAGAAAAAGCTATTCAATATTCTAAAGAAAGAGAACAATTTGGACGTCCTTTAGCAAAATTCCAAAATACTCAATTTAAATTAGCTGAAATGGCTATAGAAATAGAAGCAGCAAGACACTTAGTTTATAAGGCAGCTAGCCTAAAAGATGCTGGTGAAAATTATTCAGTAGCAGCAGCTATGGCAAAATTAAAAGCTTCAAGAACAGCATCATATGTAGCAAGTAGAGCAGTTCAAATTCTTGGTGGATATGGATATATCAAAGAATATGATGTTGAAAGAATGATGAGAGATGCAAAAATTACAGAAATTTATGAAGGTACTTCAGAAGTAATGTTAATGGTTGTATCAGGAGCCTTATTAAGATAAGTTATAGTAAAAATTTAGGAGGAATAAATGAATATATTTGTATGTGCAAAGCAAGTTCCAGATACTAATGAAATTAAAATAGACCCTGAAACTAATACTCTTATTAGAAAGGGAGTTCCTAGTATCTTAAATACTTATGATGCTTTTGCCCTTGAACAAGCTTTAAGAATAAAAGATAAAGATCCAGAAAATGTAAAAATTACAGTAATTTCAATGGGACCACCTCAAGCTGAATCAATGCTTAGAGATACTTTAGCAGTAGGAGCTGACAAGGCATACTTGGTTACTGATAGAAAATTTGGTGGTTCTGATACACTAGCAACAAGCTATATTATTTCAGAAGCTATAAAAGAAGTTGCTAAAAAAGAAGGCGATTATGACATGATTTTCTGTGGTCTTCAAGCAATTGATGGAGATACAGCTCAAGTAGGTCCAGAAATCGCTGAACACTTAGACCTTCCACAAGTAACTTATGCTTATACAGCAGAATTAAATGATGAAGGAATCAAAGTTCTTAAAGAAGTTGAAGGTGGAGCATTAAATATTCAAGCTAAACTTCCAGCACTTGTAACATTTACAAAATATGGTGATGAAGAATTAAGATATCCTAAAATCAAAAATAAAATGAAAGCTAAAAAAGCTACAATTGAACAAATTACTTTTGAAGAACTAAAAGAAAATATTGACGAAACAGCAATAGGACTTAAAGGTTCACCAACAAGAGTTAAAAAATCTTATACACCTGAACATAAGAAATCTGGAGAAATCTACAACGATGAAGATGCTAGCGTTTCTGTAGATAAGTTAATAAATGCTCTTTCTGATGAGAAACTTATTTAGGAGGATATAGATGAGTGAAAATAAAAATCTTTGGGTAATTGTAGAAACAAAAGAAGATGGATCAGCTGTAAATGTTGGCCTTGAACTAATGAATCCAGGAAGAAAAATGGCTGATGCTATTGATGAAAAACTTTATGCTATAATTATCGGATCAAATGTTGATAAGGCTAAAGAAGAAGTTAAAGAATATGGTGTAGATGGAATTATCACAGTTGATGATGAAGTTTACAAAGAATATAATACTGAAATTTATGCAGACGCAATAGACCAATTAGTAAAAAAATATAGTCCAAATATAATCTTAATTGGTGCAACAAACCAAGGAAGAGATTTGGGACCAAGAGTTTCAGCTAGACTTCACACAGGACTTACAGCAGACTGTACAGAACTTGGTATTGACGCTGAGAAAAAAGAAGTTAGATGGACAAGACCTGCATTTGGTGGAAACTTAATGGCTATGATTTTATGTCCAGACCACAGACCACAAATGGGAACTGTTAGACCAGGAGTATTCTCAAAAGAAGCTATTGGAGCTAAAGATGATATAGATGTAATTGATGAAGATATCAAATTTGAAGGTGAAGCTAGAACAAAAATATTAGATTTCATTCCAAGAGATGAGGGAGATGAAGTTGATTTAGTTGGAGCTGAATTTATAGTTTCTGGTGGACGTGGACTTGGAGATCCTAAAAACTTCTCACTTATTAAAGATTTAGCAGATGCACTTGATGGAACTGTTGGATCAAGCCGTGCGGCTGTAGATGCTGGTTGGATTTCACACTCCCACCAAGTAGGACAATCAGGAAAAACTGTAGGACCAAGAGTTTATATAGCTGTAGGAATTTCTGGAGCTATCCAACACTTGGCAGGTATAAATGCTGCTGATAAAGTTATAGCAATAAATAAAGATCCAGATGCTCCAATATTTGGTAGAGCTGACTATGGTATAGTTGGAGATTTATTTGAAGTTGTACCAAAACTTACAGAAGCAATAAATAAGAAAAAAGGAAAATAATTAAATTAAATTTATAAATTTGGGTATATCATTATTAGTATCTCAAATTGATTTTAAGGATGAGATAACTCTCATCCTTAATTTTTATTAAAGATAATATAAATTTTTCTATTATTATGAAAATATAAAAGCAAATGGAGGATGATATGGACTATAGTAAGCTTTATAAAGAAAAATTAATAAGTGCAGGGGATGCGGCAAAGCTTGTTAAAGATGGAGATTATGTTGACTATTCATGGGGAGTTATTTCGCCACATGATTTTGATGAAGCTTTGGCAAAAGAAATTACTAATCTTAATGACATCGTTGTCAGAGGTGGAGTGGAGCTTGAAAAATTCAAAATATTTGATGCTGATCCAACAAATGAACATTTTGTTTATAACTCTTGGCATTCTTTGGGACCTATAAGAAAATTAGCTGGCCAAGGAAGAGCGTTTTATGCGCCAATAAAATATTCTGAACTTCCTAAATATTACAGAACATCAATAAAAAAACCAAATGTTTTTGTAACCCAAGCTACTCCAATGGATGAGCATGGATTTTTTAACTTTGGTGTTTCAGCATCACATCTTTATGCTGCGATTGAAAATTCAGATATAGTAATAATAGAAGTGAACAAAAATGTACCAAAAGGACTTGGTGGTTATGAAAATTGTATCCACATTAATGAAGTTGATTATATCATTGAAGGATCAAATCCAGAAATGATAGCTTTGGGAAAACCTCAACCAAGCGAATTGGATAAGGAAGTTGCAAAATATGTAGTAGAAGAATTAGTTGATGGAGCATGTCTTCAAATTGGAATTGGTGGACTTCCTACAGCAATTGGAAATGAAATTGCAAATTCTGATTTAAAAGACTTGGGAGTTCATACAGAAATGTATGTAGATTCTTTTGTAGAATTATCAAAGGCTGGAAAAATTACAGGTAAAAAGAAAAATATTGATAGGGGAAGACAAGTTTATGCCTTTGCAGCTGGTAGCAATGAATTGTACGATTTTATAGATAATAATGAAGAACTTTGTGCAGCTCCAGTAGATTATTGTAATGGAATAGAACAAATTTCTGCTTTAGATAATTTTATGTCAATAAACTCAGCCCTTGAAGTTGATTTGAATGGTACAGTTTCTGCTGAAAGTTCTGGAATAAAACATATTTCAGGTTCAGGTGGAGCTTTAGATTTTATGCTTGGTGCATATAATTCTAAAGGTGGAAAATCTTTTGTAACCCTACATTCATCAAGAGTTGATAAAAAAGGAGTTAGACATTCAAATATAGTTCCAACTTTATTACAAGGAACTCAACCAACAGGTTGTAGAGCTAACACTCATTTTATAGCTACAGAGTTTGGTATGGTTAACCTAAAGGGTCAATCTTTATGGGAAAGAACAGAAAAATTAATTTCAATTGCTCACCCAGAATTTAGAGATGATCTTATAAAAGAGGCTGAAAAAATGAGAATTTGGAGAAAATCTAATAAATAGTTAAAAAAAAGTCAATATTTCTTGATAAAACGGGAAAACAATGTTATAATATATGTATAAGTTATTAATTTAACAAGCAAACGAAACTTTTTTAAAAAACAAAGGAGTAAATATGAAAATTGGTGTAATTGGATCAGGAATTATGGGTGGCGGAATTGTAGAAGTAGCTGCTAAATTCCACGAAGTAGTAGTAAGAGATATCAAAGATGAATTCTTAGAAAACGCTAAAGCTAGAATTGAAAAAGATTATGCTAAACAAGTTTCTAAGGGAAGAATGGAAGAAGACGCTAAAGAAAAAGCTATAAAAAATATTTCTTACACAACAGAAGTTAAAGATTTGGCTGATTGCGATATAGTTATAGAAGCTGCAACAGAAAATCCAAAACTTAAAAAAGAAATTTTCAAAGAATTAGATGAAGTAGTTAAAGAAGGAGCAATTCTTGCTTCAAATACATCTTCACTTTCAATTACTGACATAGCTGCATCAACAAAAAGACCAGAAAATGTAATAGGAATGCATTTCTTCAATCCAGTTCCAGTAATGAAACTTGTAGAAGTTATTAGAGGACTTCACACAAGCGATGAAACAAATAAAAAAGTATTTGAACTTGCTGAAGAATTTGGAAAACAACCAATAGAAGTAAAAGAAGGTCCAGGATTTGTTGTAAACAGACTTTTAATTCCAATGATCAACGAAGGAATCGGAGTTTTATATGATGGACTTGCAAGCGTTGAAGATATTGATAAGGGAATGCAACTTGGAGCAAACCATCCAATGGGACCTCTAGCTTTAGCTGACCTTATAGGACTTGATACATGTCTTGCAATTATGGAAGTACTATTCAATGAATTTGGTGATAGCAAATATCGTCCAAACCCATTATTAAGACAAATGGTAAGAGCAGGAGATTTAGGTAGAAAAACTGGTAAAGGATTCTACGACTATTCTAAATAATTTAAATTTTAAAAGACTTTGCATAAGCGAAGTCTTTTTTTGTGTGAATTTTTTTATTTTTAAAAATTTTATTTGTATTTTTATTTTCAACAAATTCCTTATGGTATAATTATATTGAGGTAATTATGGAAAGAAAATGTTATTGTAAAATTAATCTTAGTTTAGATTCTTTGTATAAAAGAAATGATGGTTATCATGAAATTGATACTATTATGACTAGGATTTCTTTGTTTGATAAATTAAAAATTGAAAAAAATAATACGAATGATATAAGAATAAAAACTAACAGTGAAGTTTTATCTAATGAAAATATTAAAAATAATTTGATTTATAAAGCTTGGGATATTTTAAAAAACAAGGTAGAAAATCCTGGAGTTAATGTATATTTAGAAAAAAATATTCCCATAGCTGCGGGTCTTGCTGGTGGGTCTACTGATTGTGCTGAAATGATTTTGGCTTTAAATGATTTGTGGAATTTGAATATGAGTGATAGGGAAATTTTTGATATTGGAAAAAATTTGGGAGCTGATATTCCGTTTTTCTTTTTGAAAAAATCTGCAAGAGCCCAAGGTATTGGAGAAATTTTATCTCCTTTTGATATAAATTTAGATATGAAAATTCTTTTGGTAAATGATGGGACAAGTATTTCTTCAAATTTTGTATATAAAAGATTAAAAGATTATGGAAATATTGAAACTGAAAAAATAATTGAAGGTTTAAAATCTTCTGATAAAAATATTGTAAAATATTTTTCTAATGTGATGGAAGATGTGGTATATGAAAATTTTCCTCATCTTTATAAAATAAAAAATAGACTTGAAAATCTAGGGGCAGCCAAAGCACTTCTTAGTGGTAGTGGAGCTAGTATTTTTGCTGTATTTTTTGATGAAGAAAAAATTAATAAAGCTTTTAATGAAATTAAAAACGATTATAAATTTGTTGAGAGGGTGAGTTTGATAGATGACTAATATTGGAGTTTTTGATTCTGGACTTGGAGGACTTACAGTTCTTAAAGAATTAAGTGATAAACATAAGGCTAATTATTTTTACTTTGGTGATAATAAAAATGTTCCTTATGGAGATAAGTCAAGTGGTGAAATAATCGAACTTTCAAAAAATATTGTTAAATTTTTACTTAAAAAAGATATTGATTTTTTTGTTGTTGCTTGTAATACTATTTCTGTTGTGGCAATTGATGAGCTTAAAAAGACTTTTGATAAGAAATTTATTTCTATAACTGATCAAGGAGTTGAGGAGCTTATAAAAAAAGATGGAGATGTTTTTGTTATGGCAACAAGAGCAACTTGCTTAAAACATGGCTATAAAGAAAAAATAAGTAAACTTTCTGATAAAAAAGTCTTCGAACAAGCTTGTCCTTCCTTGGTTTCATTTATTGAACAAGGCATAGTAAATGGTAGGGAGCTTAATAGTGATTTGAAAGAATATTTAGCTTTTGCAAATCAAAAAAAAATCAAGAATATAATTTTGGGTTGCACGCATTATCCAATTATTGAAAAAGAAATTAAGAAAAATTTAACTTATGAAGCAAATATTATTGATCCTGCCAAGGTTTTGGCAAGGGATATTGTTTTTGATGAGGATGAGAATTTAAATATAGAGATTTATATGACTAATGTAAATGAAATCTCACAAAAAATGACAAATATTATCATGGGTAAGGATTTCAAAGTGAAAAGTGCTTATAAGTAAATCTTACAAAAATTTTACATAAATTTTATATTAAAAAAAGGAGAAAATTATATGATATATGCGATTATAGATATCGGATCAAACACTATAAGACTTTCAGTTTATAAGGAAAAAGATGGAATAATCCATAATTTATTTAATGAAAAAGAAGGAGCAAGTCTTAGGTCATATATAAAAAATGGAAAGCTTAGCGATAAGGGTGTTGAAAGATTAATGGATACTTTGAAAAGATTCAAACACCTTATTGATAATTTTGATGATATAGATGTAGTTTTACCATTTGCAACAGCTACAATCAGAGATTCTTCTAATAGAAGTGAAATTTTAAAAAAAGTTAAGGATGAAATAGGCTTTGATATTGAAATTTTATCTGGTGAAGAGGAATCACAATTTGCCTTTATTGGAGCTAATTCTTCACTTGAAATTAAAAAGGGAGTTTTGACTGATATAGGCGGCGGATCTAGTGAAATTGTAATAATTGAGCAAGGTAAGGTTATTAAATCTACATCTCTTGATATAGGTTCTCTTTCTTCTTTTAATGATAATGTTGAATTTTTATTTCCTACAAAAGATGATAGAAAGGATATTGAAAAGGCCATTGAAGATGAATTAGTAGAGAGAAATTTCTATCAAGAAAATCATGAAACTTTGTGTGGAGTTGGTGGTTCTGCTAGGGCAAGCCTAAAATTATACAATGAATATTATAATATTGATAAGGATAATTTTTCTATGGAAAGGAAAAAGCTCAAAGATATGATAAAAGATTTGATTGACCATGAAAATAAAGAACTTTTGGATTTGATTCTTTCTGTAAAGGCTGATAGGGTTCATACTCTTATTCCTGGCATGATTATTTTAAATAAAATTGCAAAATATTTTAAGGCCGATGTTATAAATATAAGTCAAACTGGTGTAAGAGAGGGATATGTTTACGATAAAGTACTAGGAAAGGAATAGAAAATGGATATATCTTTTACGCAAAACAGGGAATTGTCTTGGCTGAAATTTAATGAGAGAGTTTTGGATGAGGCGGATGAAAAAAATGTTGAATTGTTTGAAAGGCTAAAATTTTTCTCTATATTTGATACAAATTTAGAAGAATTTTTTATGGTTAGAGTAGGTTCACTTGAAGATTTGACAAGGCTTAAGAAAAAAGCAGTTGATAATAAGTCAAATATGACTCCAGAAGATCAGCTTGCTGCCATTATGAAAGAATGTAAAAGATTATACCAAAAAAAAGACTCAGTTTATACTAGTATTATAAATGATTTTAAAAGTGAAGGGATAAATATTGAAAAAGTTTCAAATCTTGATAAAAAAGATTATGAAACTGCAAAATTTTATTTTGATAGTAAGATTGAACCAATTTTAAATTTTCAAGTTGTCGATAGGGTAAGACCATTTCCAAGGCTTCCAAATCTTTCTATAAATGTTATTTTTAATCTTGTAAAGGAAAGAGAAAATAAGAAAGACAGAAATTATTTTGGAATAATTTATGTCCCAGATAAGATTGATAGATATTTAAAAGTTTCTCAAACAACTATGGTTTTGCTTGAAGATATTATTAAAGAATTTGGGGAAAATGTCTTTGATAATTACAAGTGCATTTCAAAGCATATAATGTCTGTTACGAGAAATGCAGATATTTCATACGATGATGATGATTATGATGTTGACCTTGATTATAGGTCTTATATGAAAGATGTTTTAAAAAGAAGAAAAAGACTCCAACCTGTAAGGCTTGAACTTGATGAGGAAATTGAAGAAGAAGTTTTTGCTTTATTATTGGAAAAACTCCCATTAAAAAGAGAAAATGTATTTGTTACAAAATCTCCAATGAGAGCAGGGTTTGTTTTTGATATGCTTGATGATATGCCTGAAGAACTAAAAGAGAAATATTATTATGAAAGTTTTTCGCCACAAAAATCAGACAAAATTCAAGATGACATTCCAATGCTTGATCAAATAGAAAAAAATGATCTTCTTTTATCCTATCCTTATGAGAGCATGGATCCAGTAATTAGATTGTTAAATGAAGCAAGCGTAGATGAATCAGTTATAAGTATAAAAATAACTTTATACAGGATTGCCAAAGATTCTGAAATTGCTAAAGCCCTAATAAAGGCAGCAGAAAATGGAAAAGAAGTTTTTGTTTTAATGGAACTAAGAGCAAGATTTGATGAAAATAATAATATTATCTGGTCATCAAGACTTGAAAATGCTGGATGTAAAATTGTCTATGGATTTGATAATTACAAGTGCCATTCGAAAGTTTGTCTAATAACAAGAATAAAAGATGACAAAATTGCCTACACAAGTCAAATTGCTACAGGAAATTATAACGAAAAAACTGCAAAACTTTACACGGATTTTTCTTTTATGACAAGTAATGTTGGAATAGGAACCGATGTTAAGGAAGTTTTTGATAATATCATGATAGGAAATCTTGATGGGGACTACAAACATCTTTTAGTTTCACCAAAACCAATGCAAAGAAGGCTTTATGAATTAATTGATGAACAGATACAAAGGCAAAAAGAAAGCAAAAATGGTTATATAAGACTTAAAATGAATTCAATTTCTGATAGAATTTTGATAGATAAATTATCAGAAGCCTCAAATGAGGGAGTAAAAATTGATCTTATGGTTAGGGGAATTACTTGTATTTTACCAGGAATAAAAAATAGGACAGAAAATATAAAAATACATCAAATTGTTGGAAGATTTCTTGAACACCATAGAGTTTATCAATTTGGTCAAAGTGATGATTGCAAATTATATATTTCATCAGCAGATTTTATGACAAGAAATATTAGAAATAGGATGGAAGTTGCCTGTCCAATTTATCAAGAATCTATAAAAAAACGAATTTTGGAATTTTTAGATATAATGTTTGCTGATGATGTAAAAACTAGGGTCATGAACTCTAAGGGTGAATATGAAAAGGTAGAAAACAAAAAAAATCTAATTGCCCAAGAAAGATTCATAGAACTTGCGAAAGCTAGTGCTAGGGAAAAAGATTTAGTAAATAGGAGTGAGCTTATTCCAAATAATATTTCTATAAATGAAAATGACAAGGAAAAATCAAAAACATTTTTTGAAAAAATAAAAGATTTTTTTAGAAAGTAAATTTAAACCATATACAGTTTGGATTTATTAAAAATAAATTTTAAATCGCTAAAAATTAGAATTTCTAATTATTAGCGATTTTTTTTAATAATTTTCGAAAAAAATCATTTATACTCTACATATTTCTCAAAACTTATGTTATAATGGAGTTAAGAAAATATTATAAAGTTTTTAAAATCTTTTTTTATGAATTGAAATATATTTGTATGGTTTTGAAAACAATCCCACAGACGTAAATTTAGTTATATTGAAATATATTTAAGGAAGAAAACTAAAAATGGCAAACAAAAGTATTAGAGATTTAAGACGTAAAAAATTAAGAGAGAAAAAAATAAAAAGAAGAAAAAATTTAATTAAAGTTGGAATATTTGCTCTTTTGATAACAGGAGCTTTGAAGATAGATTTTAAAAGAAATACCGATGATTTTCAAATTAAAAGACCAGTAGAAAACAGGTATGCACAGGCAAACAAAAAAGAAGAAATAAAAGATGAAATAAAAGCAGTTAAAACTCAAGTTGCAACACCTATTGGATTTGAAAATGTTGTAATTTCTGATGAAGAAAAAATTGATAATGATGGTTATAGTGATGTTATGAAATCCTATGTAAAATCATTAAAAAGTCAATACTGCTACCAAGAACCAAGCGATTTTACAAAAACTGAAGTAAGTATTAATAAAAACCAATATGTTGAATATTATGGTACAGAGAATTCTTTTTCAAAAATAAAAATAAATGATGATTTTTATTATGTGAATAAATATGGTCTCGGAAAGCTTAAGGGGGAAGAAAATATCAATGTTATAAATGGAATTGTATTTGTAAATGAAAAAAATCCTCTACCAAAAGATTTTGATCCAGGCTTAGATCCAACCAGCAAAAAAGCTTTTGATACTATGCTTATTGATATACAAAGACAAGGATTAGATTTAAAAATCGCGTCAGATTTTAGATTAGGCCAAAGTGAAGAAAAATTATTAGATCAAAATAATCCTGATGCGGACTTGGCTTTTACGAGTGAGCACCAAACAGGAACTTGTTTTGACTTTTATACTGATAATACAAAATATTCAGATAAATTTAAAGAAACAGATGAGTATAAATGGCTAAAGGAAAATGCTTATAAATACGGATTTATACAAAGATATACTAAAGATAAGGAAAGTATTACTGGAAAAAAAGAAAGATGCTGGCATTTTAGATATGTTGGTGTAGAAAATGCTAAGTCTATGTTTGATAATAATCTTTCTTTAGAAGAATATTTGAAAATAAAATAATAAATTATAGCACAAGTGATAGGTCTATTTCTTGTGCTTATTTTTATTTTTTTATTAAAGATTAAAATTTAAAATGAAAAATAAATTTTTGAATTTTATAAAATTCACTTAATTGAAAGTAAGATTTTAAAAGATATAATACAATTTATAAATTAAAAAGAGAGGTATTTATGGGACAAACTGCTTTTATGTTAATGATTGTAACAATTCTTTCCAAAGTTTTTGGATTTTTGAGAGAATCTGTTATGGCATATTTTTATGGAGCGGGAGATATAGTTGCAATTTATGCAGTTGCAAACACTCTCCCAGTGGTTATAGCAAATTTTGTCGCATCAGGTATTATTTTTGGATTTATTCCGATTTACACCAAGGCGAAAAATGAAGAGGGAGAAGAAGCGGCTGAAGAATTTACTTCAAATATTTTTAATATTTTGATGGTGTTTAGTCTTGTGGCAGTAATTATTGGATTTATTTTTGCTGGAGCTTTTTGTAAATTATTTTCTCCTGATTTAAAGGGCGAACTTTTACAAACAGCAATTGTATTTACAAGAATTATAATGTTTGCAATTTTTGCATATTTGTATTCAGCAGTATTTAGGGGATATTTAAATTTAAAAGGAAATTTCTTTATACCAGCCATTACTGGCATAATAATGAATGTAATAATAATTGCCTTTACAATTTTTTCAGGCCTTGCCAAAAATCCATATCTTCTAGCAATAGGATGTTTGTTGGGAAATGTTTTGCAGTATATAATGTTTCCAAAGGCAAATAGAGATCATGGTTACAAACACTCAAACACAATTGATATACACAATAAATATATAAGATCATTAATCTGGATTGCAATTCCAGTTATAGTTTCATCAGCTGCAGGAGAGATTGCTCTTACAGTAGATAATTCCATGGCTTCATACTTTTTTGGAAATGCATCAATATCTTATTTAAGATATTCAAAAACTCTTTTATCTTTAATAACAGGAGTTATAACAGTTTCAGTTACAACTTCAATTTTTCCAACCATTTCACATTTGGGTCAAAGTGGAGAATTTGAAGATATGAAAAGTCACATAAATTCAGCCATAGTTTCAACCATGCTTTTGGTAATACCTGCAACAATAGGGATGATGGCTTTGGCAGTTCCAATAATAAAACTAGTTTATCAAAGAGGAGCCTTTGATGATAAATCAGTAATTATCACAGCAGCTATGCTTATTGCATATGCACCATTTGTAATTTTTCAATCATTTTCAGATGTTATTGACAAGGGATTTTATGCAGTTGGAGATTCAAAATCACCAGTAATAATAGTTGTAATCCAACAAATTATAAATATAATTTTCAATTTTATTTTGATAAAATTTTTCGATATTGAAGGATTGGCACTTGCAACAACAATTTCAGCGCTCGCTGGAGCATTAATGATGCTTTATAAATTTAGAAAAAATTTTGGAAGATTAAATTTCAAATCATCATTAAAATCATTGATAAAAATTACCATACTTTCAATTTTAATGGGACTTCTAGTTTGGAAAATTTATGGTTCATTAAGCGGAAAAATGTCATACCTATTAGCTATGTTTATATCAATTTTTCTAGGGGCAATTTTCTATATATTTACAATTCTTTTATCAAGAATTCCAGAAGTTATGAAGATGGTAAATCATCTTTACCATAAATTTAAAAAATAGTTTTAAAATAAATTAAAAGATGACCTAGTAAAATGCTGGGTCATCTTTAGTTTGCTATTAAATTTTTCATATAGATTGAAACTATTTTTGAGAAATTGTCTAAATTTTTTATCCTACAAAAATCAGTTCCATATATTAATTTTGCATTTTCTATATCTTCATCTTCTCCAGTAAATACTCCCAAAACTTGGATTCCATCGCTTTTTAAAGATCTTATTTCTTTTGCAGTATCATCAACTGCTTTTTTGTCTATATATTGGTCCTTAATTTTTGCATTTACTGTATTTATATTGTGCTTTTCATCATTTGGGCGTCCGTCCGATAAAATTATTAAAATTTTTCTCACACTTTCATTTTTATCTTCATTGATTAATTTGTGGATTGTTTTAAAGGCAAGACCATCTCTGTTTGCACCAGAAGCGAAAAAATTATAAATATTTTCATTTTTTCCCTTATCTTTAAAATCCCTGTACATATTAAAAACTGTATAATCTCTTAAAGTTGAAAAAGAAGAAACTCTTATAGGAATATTTACCTTATCCATGGCATTTGCAATTATAAAAGCTTGGTTTGCTACAAGATTTTGCCTTTTGATTTGGCTTGCCGATCCGTCAATTAGTAAATCCAATTGAAATTTTGGTTTTGGATCTTTGTTATTTGAAAAAAATACTTTGGATTCATTTAATACAGGAGCCCTCCAAACATTTATAGAATCAAGAAGCCCATAATTTTTTCTGTAAAGCTCATCTTCTTCGTGATTTGCTAAAGAATTTTCTATAGTTCTTGTTAGCTCATTTACAGCCCTGTTGTTTATTGAAAGATTATTTTCAATATATTCTTTTGTTTTTTCCCTTTGTTTTTTCCTAACTTTTTGGTTGAATTTTGCATTTGGAGAATCAGTGTATTCTCCCTTGGTAAAATACAATTTTTTTGATTTATGAATGCCCTTGGCAAGTTCTTTTTCCAAAAGTTCTTGCCTTTTTTTGCTTATAGAAAGTTTTCCATAAAAATCCTCTATAAAGGAATCTTCTCTTTTGTCTTTTTCACTATCAGATTTTTCAAAGATAAATATATCCTTGTTCATATCTTCTTTTTTTTCTTCAAAATAAATATAACCATTAAATTCTGCTGATTGGATTTGAAATTGGTCTTCAATATTTTTTTCAATGTCAGACTCGTCCAAATCTTCATGATCAAAATTTTTGGGTTTTTCTTCCTTTATCATTTGATCAAAAAGTTCATTGTATTGGTCAAATCTTTCAAAAAGAAAATATTTTTTGAAAAGCTCGTTTAATTTTTCAATTATTTCGCTAGACTTATAGGTATCAATTGAAAAAAGTTCAGCATAAAAATCTCTTACAAGCCTTGCTTCGGTTATAGGTTTATTAAAAATTTTCCCATAATAGGCCTTTTCAATTTGTTCGTAAACATTGTCGGTTTCTTTTTTGTATTGGTATTTGTCGAGAATTTTTTTGGCATAAGATTTTCTTAAATCTTTTATAACAAGATTTGTTTTTTCTAATTTTCTGTAGGATAAATCTTCCAACAAAAGAAGGGTGATTGCCTTAAATTCTTCAAAAAAAGGGTTGTCCTTTTTTAAATAAGAAAAAAATGAAGAAAATAAATCAAGCCTAAAATTTTTAAACTTGTACCCTTCAATTATATTTTTGTAATTTTTATCCATGGGAAAGTATGATTTTGGAAAAATTTTATAATCATCAGCAAAATCCCAAATTACATTCATTGCCCTTAACTTTTCGAAAGTATCAGTCATCAAATACACTCTCTTTGATTTCTTTTGGAAGTTTTGAATCAACGCTATCTCTTACAAGCTCTCTTTCAAATTCATCAAAAGATTTATTAATTAGTCCCATTTCTATTGCATCGTATGGGTTAAGTCCTATTTCCATAGTTTCAATTGCAGAAATTAATCCCCTAAGGTCGACTGATTTTGTAGAAATTTCCGAATTTTCACTTTTTTCTTGGAGAGATTCAAAAATATCTATAAAAGTTTCCATATATTTTTCTTTTAATTTTGGAAATTTATCCCTTAATAAGTGTTTTAAATTTTCTCTTGTAATATTTGGCATATTTATAACCATAAATCTTGATGCAAGTGCCTCGTTTACTTCTCTTGTTCCAACATAACCATAATTCATTGTTGCAATAAATCTTGTCTTATCGTCAAGCTTTATTTTGTCATAGCCTGGAATATCAATTACACGTCTGTGATCAAGGGTTGCGTGGAGGACAGAAATTGCTTCGTTTTTTGCCATATTTATTTCATCCAAAACTCCAAAGCCACCTTTTTTTGCACATTCATAAACTGGACCCTTTCTAAAAACTACTTTTCCGTCTTTGAAAGTGTCAGCTCCAACCAAGGAATTGTAATCAGTATTTACGTGAAAAGAAATATCCCATGATGGACGATTAAAAATATAGGAAAGATTTTGGGCTAAAACATTTTTTCCTGTGGCTTTTGGACCAGAAAGTAAAATATTTTTTCCAGATAAAATTGCAGTGATTGCTTTTTTCAAAACATCTTCACCATAATATTTAAATTCTGGTTTAACAATTCTATCCTTGTCCTCATCATCTATATTTGATTTTCTAAATTCTATTATTTTATCAATTAATTTTTGATCTAAATTTATTTCATTTAAATAATCTATCATAATTCACCTCAACTGATATTATACAACAAAAATTTTTAGAGGCTATTGACAAAGTCCATTTTAGGACTATAATAATTAAAAATAGAAAGGAAGAAAATGAAAAAAGATAAATCACTTGAAATTTTTAAATTATTTTCCTTAATTAGAAAAGTGCAGGGCCTAAAAAACCAAAGCTTCAAAGATAGAAAAGCTAATGGAATTGAGACTGCAATTTTTTTATTTCTAATTTATGAAGAAAAAATCACTCAAGCTATGATTGTAGAAAGAATGGCTGTTGCCAAACAAACAATCAATAATGTAATAATTGAGCTTTGTGAAAAAGAATATATAAAAAAAATTTCAGATAAAGATGATAAGAGAGTAAAAATTTTGGTATTGACTGAAAAAGGAAAAATTTATGCTGATGAATTTTTAAAACCCTTAATTGAATTTAATGAGAAATTATATGATAAGTTGGGAGAAGAAAAAATTGATCAAATGACAAAAGACTTTTCAGATCTTGCTGAAATTTTGTGCGTATTTAATAAGGAGGAGATTTGAATAGTTTAAAAGAATTTTTTGAGAATTTTAAATATCTTACGCCAGCCTTTGGAGATTATAAGAAAAATGCAAAAATTTCTATGTTTGCAACGACCATAGAAACCATTTTGGAGCTAGTTGTTCCAACTATAATGGCACTTATAATCGATAGGGCAGTAAGCAGGAAAGATATAAAAATGACTCTAATTTTGGGTGGACTAATGATTTTGGTTTCACTTTTGTGCATGTATACAGGAATGGTCGCAACCAAACACGCATCGGCAACTTCCTCAGGTTTTGGAGCAAATTTAAGAAAAATTTCATTTGGAAAAATTCAAGAATTTGGTTTTGAAGATTTGGAAGAATTTAGGACTTCATCTTTAATAACAAGACTTACAAGTGATATCCAACAAATCATTTTTTCTGTATTTTTGGGAGTAAGATTTATTATAAAAACTTTGGTTATGGCAATTGTTGCAGTAATTTTATCAGTAAAAGTTTCACCAAGACTTTCACTTTTATTTTTGGTGACCTTGCCACTTTTGCTTGTAGCCATATTTTTTACCATGTCTAAGGCAATTCCTGGATTTAAACAATACAGGAAAGAATTTGACAAATTAAATCAAATTATTCAAGAATCCTTAGCAAATATTAGGGTTGTAAAATCTTTTGTAAGAGATGATTTTGAAATCAAAAAACTAAGAGAACAAAATTTCACCATGTTCAAATTAATTGATAAGGCTGGTGGGGCAATTTCATATATTTTTCCAATTGCAAATGTAATTATGTTTGGATCTATGATTTCCATTGTTTGGTTTGGTGGAAATGAAATTATTAGTGGAAAAATCCAAGTTGGAGAGCTAATGAGTTTTATCATGTATTCAATGATGCTTTTGGGAGCATTTATTGGAATTTCTATGGTTTTAGTTCAAATGATGTCATCAAGTCCAGGAGTTGTTAGACTTGCTGAGGTTATAGAACATAAGCCTTACATGAATAATGATGAAAAAATAAATAATCTTGAAGTTAAAGATGGGTCAATTGATTTTTCAAATGTTTCATTTAAATACGGAAAAGATTCTGATAATTTTGCCCTAAAAAATATTAATCTTCACATAAAAGAGGGAGAATCAATTGGGATTTTGGGTTCAACCGGATCAAGTAAATCAAGTTTAGTTCAATTAATTCCAAGACTTTATGATATTTATGAAGGGGAAATTAAAGTTGGTGGAGAAAATATTAAAAAATATGATTTAAAAAAATTAAGAGATGCCGTAAATATAGTTTTACAAAAAAACACCTTATTTTCTGGAACAATTGAAGAAAATATAAGGTGGGGTGATGTGAACGCATCCTTTGAAGAAGTAGAAAAAGTTTCAAAAATTGCTTGTGCAGATGAATTTATTAAAGAAAGAAAAGATGGATATAAATCAGTTTTGGGTCAAGGAGGAAGTGGAGTTTCTGGTGGACAAAAACAAAGAATTTGTATTGCAAGGTCTTTGTTAAAAAAACCAAAAGTTTTAATTTTAGATAATTCGACTTCAGCAGTTGACACAAAAACAGAAAGAAAAATTGTTGATGGAATAAATAAATATTCCAATAAACTTACAAAAATAATAATATCTCAAAGAGTTTCATCATTTAAAGGCTGTGATAGGATTATGGTTATGAAAGATGGATATATTGAAGATATTGGAAGTTACGACGAACTTTACAATAAAAACGAATTTTATAAAAAAACCTACGATATGCAAGAGAAAGGAAGTGATATAGATGAAAAATAAATTAAATTCATCCAAAAATAAAACTTCCAAGGGTGCAATAAAAAGGCTTTTAAAATATTTATTTAAATATAAGTGGCAAATGTGCCTTGTAATAATTTCTGTAATTATTTCAACAGCAAGCCAAATTTTTGGAATGGCACTTTTAAGACCTACAATTGATAATACTATATTAAAAGCAGATATATCTGGCCTTATGGCAAATATTATTAAAATGATAGTTTTATTTGGAACAAGCGTTATAACTTCCATAATTTTTTCAAGACTTATGGTAAGGGTTAGTGAAAGAAGTGTTAAAGATATAAGAAATGAATTATTTGAAAAAGTTCAAAGTTTGGAAGTTGGATTTTTTGACCAAAATACCCACGGGGAAATAATGTCAAGATTTACAAATGATACTGATATGTTAAGCCAATCCCTATCATCATCAATCCCAAATCTTTTACAATCATTTCTTTTATTTACCGGAACTTTTATAATGATGTTTGTAATTAATTTCAAACTAACACTTCTAACAATTTTGACAATATTTTTAATGCTTGCAGTTTTGAAAAGAATAATAAAAAAATCTACAAAATTATTTTCGAAAAACCAGGTAGAAATTGGAAAAATGAATGGATTTATAGAAGAAACTTTATCAGGTCAAAAGGTTGTAAAAGTTTTTAATTTTGAAAATAATTTGATAGAAGAATTTAATAAAACTGCCGATAGGGTTAGAGAATTAATTTGGAAGGCAAACACAGTTATGGGAAAAATTATGCCATTTCTAAAAAATGGGATTAATATTTCCTACGCAATAATTTGTATAGCTGGTGCTTTTCTTACAATAATTGGTCAAATGAGCGTAGGAACTTTGGTAACATATTTAACCTATGTAAGGCAATTGCAAAACCCAATCGCTACAGTTTCCCAACAAGCAAATGTCTTGGCTCAAGCTATGGCTGGGGCAAATAGGATTTTTGAAATTTTGGATATGGAAGGCGAAAAAGATAATGGATATATTGATCTAGTCCACGCAACAATTGATAAAAATGGAAAATTTCATGAATCAGATACTTTAACAGGAATTTATGCTTGGAAAAAAATTGAAAATGGTAAAGCAATATATAAAAAGCTTGAAGGAAAAATTGATTTTGAACACGTTAATTTTTCATATGATGGGAAAAATCAAATTTTAAAAGATGTAAGTTTTTATGCAAGACCGGGAGAAAAAATCGCCTTTGTAGGATCAACCGGAGCTGGTAAGACAACCATAACAAATGTAATCACAAGATTTTATGATATAGATTCAGGATCAATCAAAGTTGATGATATTGATATTAATAAAATTCAAAAACAAGCTTTAAGAAGAGCATTTGGAATGGTACTTCAAGATGTAAATTTATTTACAGATTCTATATATGAAAATATAAGATATGGAAGGCTAGATGCAAATGACGATGAAATAAAAGCTGCAGCAAGGATGAGCAAGGCGGATTCTTTTATAAGAAGACTTCCTCAAGGCTATGATACAAAAATTTATGGAAATGGATCAAGTTTATCAGATGGACAAAATCAATTGGTTTCAATTTCAAGAGCAGCAGTTGATGAGCCGTCAATGTTAATTTTGGATGAAGCAACAAGTTCAATCGATTCAGCTACAGAGCTTACAGTAACAGAAGCTTTGGATAATCTTATGGCGGGTTCAACATCGATTGTAATTGCCCACAGATTATCAACAATCAAAAATTCTGACGTAATAATGGTAATGGATGATGGAAGAATAATTGAAAGAGGAAATCACGAATCTTTAATGGAAAAAAGAGGAACTTACTATCAATTATATACTGGAAAATTGGAATTAGATTAAGAAAAAAGCGTAGTGGTCGTTTGACACTACGCTTATTATTTTGCAAAAGAATTTATGATTTCTCTTTCAATAAGATTTCTATAAACTTTTGAACCTTCAACTTCTGGATGAACCATATCTTTGGCGAATAAATTTGCTTTTTCCTTGGCAAATTTGTACCAATCAACCATGTAGGCGTTTTGATTTTCATCACAGAATTTTTTGATTCTTGCATTAATTGGACCTTCCCAAGACTGGCTGTTGATAGTATTTACAAAAAATACCTTTCTTCCTTCAGAAATGTTTAAAATATCAAGCATATTTTGCTTGCTTAAGGTTCCATTAGAACCAAGGCTAACAAGGATTATATTTCCAAGTCCATTTTTATTTTTTATATCTTGTAAAACTTTTGGTCCATCAGTCATTTGCCTTCCAACTTCAGCATCAAGATAAAGATTAGGATTAAATTCCCTAATAAAAGGATCGACATTTATTAAAACCGAATCCCCAATTGCAGTAATTGAAGTATTTTTTAAAAATTCCCTTTCATTTTCTGTAAAATTAAAATCATCATAAGCTTTTTTTTCAAAAGTAATTTCTTTTTTTTCAGACTTTTTATTATCATTTTCTTTTTTGTTTTTGTCTTTTTCATTTGAATTTGAAAGTTTATTCTTGTTCTCTTTTTTCTTTTGATCTTGTAAAAATTTTTCGTTATTTTTCTTAATGTTTTCCTTGTTATCATTTATTCTTTTTTCAAGATTTTTCATATCTTCAGCCTTAGGATTTGGAATAAAGTTTGCCAAAACATTTAGGCTTAAAATTAGGATAGCAGATATAATAAAATATTTTTTTAGGTCAAATTTTTTTTGAAAAATTATATAAGTTATTTCAGATAAAATCAAAACCAAAAATATTTCCAAAATGTAAGCCAAAATCCTACTTTTTGTAGTATGGGCAAAGGCGTAGGATATAAAAGTATTTATTATATATTGCCACATATAAATGTAATAAGATCTAAGACCTATATAATAAAGAAAAGTTTTTACAAATCCCATTTCTTTTTTATTAATTGAAATTATATTCTCTTTTTCATAAGTATATAAAAATCCAATTAACAAAGCTTGAATTAAGGTATAAATAGGAATAATTATCCTATAAGTATATAAATTTTCCCCGTTTACTAAAAAGTAAATGATAAAGCTTAATAACAAAATACCATACAAAATGTATTTTTCTGAAAATTCTTTTTCTTTTGAAAAATCAATAATTTTAGTAAAATTATCAACCAAAAGATAGGTGATAGCTCCAATAAAAATTGCATTAATTCTGGTATCTGGACCATAGTAAATTCTTGAAATATTATTTTTGTCAAAAGAAAAAATAACCATCAACGAGATTGAAATTACTGAAAGTAATCCAAAAACATAAATTCTTATTTCTTTATTTGTAAATTTATCTTTATATTTATCCTTAAATTTATCCAATAAATAATTTATCAGATAAAAAATCAAAATAAATTGAATTTGCATGGATATATACCAAAAATGAGTAAAGATAGAAAAATATCCATTTTTAGTAAAATAAGAACCACCCTTAAAAATTTGGTATAAATTTTGAAAAGCTAGGGCAGATGGAATTGAAGCTTTGATTGAATCGTGAAAAATAATTTTAGAAAAAATCAAAGCTATTATTAAAGATGAGCTTATTACAAAAATCAAGCTAGGCATAAGCTTTAAAAATCTTTTTTGAATATTTATTTTAAATTCTTCCAAATTGAAGTTTTCTATACTATTTAATTTTTTCATCATTAAAAATCCACTCATAACAAAAAAGCCGATTACTGCCATAAATCCACCAGGCAAAATTTGAACTGATGAATGAAAAATGCAAATTGCAATAATAAAAATAGCTCTTAAAAAAGTGAATGAATCTATTTGTTTGTGTTTTCTCATGTATCCCCCAATGAAGTTAATTATAAATTATCAAGAGAAAAATATCAATAGATTAGCGAAATTGTAACCTTTGTAATAATATTAAATAAATTATACATAATTATTACAAAATATTATAAATTTTTTAATAAAAATTCGCTATATTATTTACAGAACAAGAAAAATTTTGGAGGAAATAATGAAAAACAAAAATAAATTAATTTTGGCTTTATTAATTGCAAGTGCGACTACTACAATTTTTCCAGAAAATATATCTTTTGCAAGCGATGATACCAGTACAAATGTAGAAATTACTGAAAAACAAAATCAAGATGGAAAAGATAATATAGCTGATATTCCAAAAGATGATGAAGTAACTTTCCCAAAAAATGAAAAAAATACTAGAGAATCTGATGGAACAAATAAATTTAATAGGGCAACTGAAACTGAAAGAGAAAGTTTTGGTGAAGATAAGAATGTAGGAAATATTGATTCAAAAGTAAAAGAAAAATTAGATCAAACGAAGGGAGAATATGGCAAGAAAAATGGATCATATGCAAATAATAATTTAAAAGCCATTGATACTCCAATAAAAGATATTACAATAAACCCTGGTCAAAATGAAAATGAAGTAGCTGTAACCTGGTTTGGTAAAGGTGAAGTAAATGAAAATAGCAAATTAATTTTTAATAATAAGGAATATAAAGCAACTAGGGCAAGAAAAACTGGCGATTCTAATGGTTATTCAACTTATACTTCAATTGTTCAAATAAAACCTGGTGAAAATTATGATTATTATATTACAAATGATGGTTATAAAAGTGATATTTTTACTTTAAGAACTAAGGCTCTTGGAAAAAATAATGAATTTTCTTTAGTTTATTTGGGCGATCCTCAAATGGGATCAGGAGATAGTGTTTGGGATAAACATGGTTTAAATAAAAACACCCAAGCAAAAGTTGACCAAGATAAGGCTGATTTTGCAAAAACTTTGAAAAAAGCTCAAGAGCTCGATCCTAATTTTTATTTGTCAATGGGAGATAATGTAGAAATCGCTGGTTATGAAGGAGAATATGATTATTTCTTTGATAATGATTTATTTAAAGAAAAAATTTTCTCATCAGTAATAGGAAATCACGAAACCTATATCGATAAAAATGATTCAAGTTTACAAAATACAGTTTTTTCTGACCATTTTTATCTAGCAAATGAATCAGAATTAGGCTCAATTTCAAAAGAAAATGAAGATGGAACAAGAACTTATATACCTGGAGATTTTTGGTACTCTTATGGAGATACACTTTTCTTAAATTTAAATTCAAATGTAAATAATTCAAAAGAACATGAAGAATTTATAAAAGAAGCTATAAAACAAGCTGAAGAAAAAAGAGGATCAAAATTTTCATGGAAAGTTGTATCCTTCCATCACGCACCATATTCTACAGCGACTCACACTACTGATGATGATATTTTACAAAGAAGAAATGAACTTGTAAAAATATTTAATAACAACAATATTGATGTAGTTTTAAATGGTCACGATCATATTTATACAAGAACAAAACATATGCTTGCTGGAGAAAAAACTTTAGATTTCAAAGATGCCTATGGAACAGATTTGAACGATCCAAATGCAGAAATTAAAGACAGTTTTTCAGAAACTTTTAACAATAAAATTTATCCAAATGGAAAAGTTATAGTTGATGGAATCGGAATTGATTATGGCAAAAACCAAGTTACAAATCCAAAAGGAACTTTATTTTTAACAATGTCAGCGTCAGCAGGTGCAAAATTTTACAATCCAATCGGAGAAGACCAATGGTTTGTAAATAGATCACTTGATGATAGAAGTCAATTATTTTCACATTTAACATTTTCAAAAAATCAATTTAAAATTGTGACAATGGATCAAGATGGAAAAGTTGTAGATACTTACACAATTAATAAGACTGATGAGAAAATTTCAAATCCAGATTTTGAAAAAAATAATACAGATTACTCAAAATTGGAAAAATATATAGAAAACATTATGGGCAAAAAAGTAGTATTAGAAGATAAAAACATTGAAACTTACAATATTGCCCTAGAAAATGCAGTTAGAATTTTAAACGATAAAAATGCAAGTCAAGAAGAAGTTGATAGTGCAGTTGAAGTTTTAAAGACAAGACTTAGCGAAGTGTCATTTGCTAAAGAAACTCCAAAAACAAATCAAAATGAAATTAATGATAATGAAAAAGAAAATAAAAATAAAAACGATGACCAAAAATCAAAAACTGAAAATGGATCATCAAATAAAAGTAAATTGAAGGGCAAAAAAGTAAAAGCAGAAAACTCTAAAAAAGATTCTGACTTTGAAAATAAAGGCCTAAATAAAATTTACACAAAATCTACAAATGTAGAAACAGGAGTAAAATCTTTAAGCACAATATTTATAAGCTTATGTCTTTCTCTTGTTGGATTATTTAAAATTAAAAGAAAATAATTTTTAAAGCCCAAAACCCAAAGTCCAAAATAGGATTTTGGGTTTTTCTTGTTTATATTCAAAATATTTTGTAAACTATTACTTAATAGAAAGGATAAAAAATGAGATTAAGATTTAAAGAAAATGCAATTCCGGAAATGAAAGAAAATCCTCAGATATTTTTTGGTGGAAAAGAAAATAAGGGGAAATGGAAAGAAATTTTTGGAAATGAAAATGATATATATTTGGAAATTGGATCAGGCAGAGGAGATTTTTTAATTGACATTGCAAAAGATAAAAAAGAAAAAAATTTTATAGGACTTGAAGTAAATACTAATGCCTTTGTAGTTTCCAGTAGAAAAATGAAAGAAAATGAACTCACAAATGTTAGGGGTCTTATTGCAGATGCTGAAAATTTGGAAGAAATTTTTGAAAATGAAGAAATTTCAAGAATCTATTTAAATTTTTCAACTCCGTGGCCAAAAAGACGCCACCACAAAAGAAGATTAAGTCATGAAAGATTTTTAAATAGGTATAAAAATATAATTAAAGACAATGCGATTTTGGAATTAAAGACAGACAATAAAGAATTATTTGAAGAATCAGTTAAATATTTTGAAGATTTTTCTATGGATATTATTGAAATAAACGAAAATTTGTCAGAAGAAAAAAGCAAATATATAAGCGAATATGAAAGAAAATTTAGAAACAAAAAAATGCCAATTTATTATATAAAAGCGAGATTTAATAAATGAATATATCGATAGTAAGCGTTGGAAAAATCAAGGAAAAATATTTTAAAGATGCCATAAGTGAGTATGAAAAAAGATTAAAACCCTATGTAAAATTAAAAATATTTGAAGTAAATGACGAAAAAGCTCCAGAAAATTTATCAGAAAAAGAACTAGAAATAGTAAAAGAAAGGGAAGCTGATAGGATTTTAAAAAAAATAAAAGAAAATTCATATATAATTAGCCTTGAAATTGAAGGAAAAAGTCTATCATCAGAAAAATTTTCAAAACTAATAAAAGATCAAATGACCTACGGCATGGGTAAAGATTTAGTGTTTATAATCGGAGGATCAAATGGTTTATCAAAAAAAATAAGTGATAAGGCAGATTATAAATTATCATTTTCAAAAATGACCTTTCCCCATAAATTAATGAGATTAATTTTAATAGAACAAATTTATAGGGCATATAAAATTATAAATAATGAACCTTATCACAAATAAACGGACCTAAAAAGGTTCGTTTTTTAAAAGTATAAATTATCAAATAATTATTATTTTTCTTCAATTATTTCTATAGAAAAGCCTTGAGGATCTTTTATAAAATAAAATTTATCAGAACCGTCAGAAAGTCCGCCAATTTCTTGACTTACAACTCCCATTTTTTTGTGAAGTTCATAGGCTTTTTCAAATTCTTTTGTTTTAAATGCCATGTGTCCATAATAAGATCCGTGTTCATATTTTCTTCCGTCATGGTTGAAAGTTAATTCAAGTTCATAAGCTCCATCTTCTGTTGCCATATAAATTAAAGAAAATTCATCTTCATCATAATCTTTTCTTCTTGTTATGTGCATATTTAATGCATCTTCATAAAACTTTATACTTTCTTTGTCGTTGTCTGTGTATATGCATGTGTGAATTGATTTAAATTTCATAATACCTCCTAAATTTCTCTATTAAATTTATACCCAAAAATTTAAAAATAAATTTTACCAATATTTTACAAGATAAATTTCAGCCAGGGTATATAAATAATGGATAAGAAATTTCGCAATCTTATGACCAGGGCTTTGCAAAACTACTAATTTTTTTTGCAAGGCTCTTTTTTTGAAATTTTTTTAATTTGCTAAAATAAATTTATCAGGTATAATTCATTTTGCAATCTTTTGAAAAAATAATTTAAATTTTTGTTAAAATTATTAAAAAAATTTGACAAGAAATAGAATTTATCTTATACTATAAAAGTAGTGTTTGCCCAGATAGCTCAGTCGGTAGAGCAGGGGACTGAAAATCCCCGTGTCGGTGGTTCGATTCCGCCTCTGGGCACCAGAAAGTGCGGAAGTGGCTCAGTGGTAGAGTATCGCCTTGCCAAGGCGAGGGTCGCGGGTTCGAATCCCGTCTTCCGCTCCATATGGCGCCATAGCCAAGTGGTAAGGCAGAGGTCTGCAACACCTTTATCCCCAGTTCAAATCTGGGTGGCGCCTCCAAATTTGTCCTCTTTGAGGACTTTTTTTGTACCTAAATTTAAGGAGAATTATGTTAATTATTAGTCACAAATCTAAAAAAGAATTTACAGATTTTTTAGATTCTAAAAAAATTAAATATTTAAAAACAATTGACAACCCAAATCTTGATAAAAGAATTTCAGATCATCCGGATTTGTCGATTTTTAAATTAGATGATGAAAATATAATTGTTGATAAAAATGTCTATGATTATTATAAAAAAAATCTGAAAAATATTAATGTAATCAAGGGCGATGAAGTTTCAAAAAAATATCCTTACGACGCCCTTTATAATATTGTAAAATTTAAAAATTATTATATCCACAATGATTTTACAGAAAAACATATAAAATTATATTTTAAAGAAAAAAATATCGAACACTTGTTTATTAAACAAGGATACACAAGATGTTCTATGCTTGTTTTTAATGAAAATCTTTTGACTTCTGATATGGGAATTTTTAAAAAATTAAAAAATATTCTTCCAATAACTTTATTAAAAGAAGAAAAATTTCTCTTGACGGTTTTGATACGGGATTTTTAGGAGGATGTTTTGGAAAAATTGAGAGAAAACCTTATTATTTAATGGAAATATAGAAAGATTAAATTCATATGATATAATTAAAAATATAGTAGATAAAGAAAATTTAAATTTATTATATCCAGACACTAATTTAATAGATACTGATCTTATATGGATATGATTAGGAGATTAGAATGAATATAGTAAAACCACAAACAATTGCAGGCGTAATGGAACTTTTGCCAGAGGACCAATTAGTTTTTGATTATATAAAAAATATTATTGAAGAGACTTTTTTATCTTATCAATTTTTGCCTATTGATACGCCAGCTATTGAAAAAAATGATATTTTATTTGCCAAAGGTGGCGGCGAAACTGAAAAGCAAATTTTTGGAATAGACTCATCAAAAAAGGACATGTCTTTGAGATTTGATTTGACAGTTCCTCTTGCAAGATATGTATCTGAACATTTTTCTGATTTGAATTTCCCTTTTAAAAGATATCAAATTGCAAAAGTTTATAGGGGAGAAAGAAATCAAAAAGGAAGATATAAGGAATTTTACCAATGTGATATTGATATTATTGGAAATAATTCTCTTTCAATTCACAACGATGCACTTTTACCAAAGGTAATTTATGATATTTTTCAAAAACTTGATTTTGATGGTCTTAAATTTCACATCAACAATAGAAAATTATTGAACGGATTTTTTGAATCAATTGAAATTTCTGATAAGGAAGAAGTTTTAAGAACTATTGATAAAAAAGCAAAAATTGGTGATGAAAAAACAAAAGAGCTTTTGACAGATCTTTGCGGTGAAGAAAAAGCTTTAAAATTAATGGAATTAATTAATAATAAGAGAGAAAATGAAGAACTTTTGACCTATCTTGAATCTTTGGACTTAAATGAAAATTATAAAACAGGTCTAAGGGAATTAAGAGAAATTTATGATTATATGATTAAATTTGGAATTGATGATAAGTCAATTATGATTGATTTATCCATTACTCGTGGTCTTGATTATTATACTTCTACAGTTTATGAAACATTTTTAAATGGATACGAATCCATTGGAAGCGTGTGTTCTGGTGGAAGATATGAAAATCTTGCTGGAAATTTCTCTAAACAAAATCTTCCAGGAGTAGGTCTTTCAATTGGACTAACTAGATTATTTTATCAATTCCAAGAACTTGGTCTTGTAGATAAATATAGGAATAAATTTACAGATTGCTTGGTTATTCCAATGGATGAAAAATTAAATTTCTATGCTATTGAAATAGCAAATAATTTAAAAAATCAGGGGTATAAAGTAGATATATATCTTGAAGATGGTAAATTTAAGAAAAAAATTAATTATGCTGATAAAATTGGTGTAAAAAAAGTTTTAATCATTGGTCAAGAAGAATTTGAAAATAAAATGGTTTCTGTAAAAAATATGGAAGATGGAAATCAAGTTAGCGTAAAAATTGAAGAAATTTCCGCTTATATTTAAGGAGAGTTATGACATTTAGAATAATTACAGATGGTTCTAGTGATATGAATGTTGATTTTATAAAATCTTCAAACATAATCATAGTTCCCATGCAATCAAATATGGAAGATGAGGTCTATGAAATTATAGGCACAGATTTGGAAAATTTAAATAAATATTATGAATTTATGTTAGAGGACAAAAATGTATCAACAAGTCAAGTAAACTTGGCTTCATTTGAAAAATATTTTGAAGAAGTTTTAAAAGATGGAAAAGATATTTTTTATATAGGTTTAAGCGATGCTTTATCAGGAACTTTTGAAAATGCTCAAAAAGCAAAAGAAATTTTAGAAAATAAATATCCAGATAGAAAAATTTATATTTATAATATAAAACAAGCATCAACTGGTGCAGGTCTTTTGTGCCAAATTATTGTAAAAATGCAAGAAGAAGGAAAAGACATTGACCAAATAGGTTCTTTTATAGAAGAAAATTCAAAATATATGGTTTCACAATTTGGGGTTGAAAGTCTTAAATATCTTTATAAGGGCGGAAGAATTTCAAAAACTAGTGCCGATATAGGTAATTTTTTGAAAGTAAAACCAGTTATTCACATTACAGATGATGGATCACTTGAAGTTTTAAAACTTGAAAGAGGAACCAAAAGAGCTATAAAAGTTTTATTTAAAAATTTCCAAAAAAATTGGGACCCAGAATTATCAGAAGAAGTCCTTATAGGCTATGCATATTTTGATGAAAATGCAAAAAAATTAAAAGAAATGGTTGAAGAAAAATATCCAAATGCTAAAGTAAGCCTTGCTCCAATTGGATCTTTGATTGGATCTCACGTTGGACCTGGTATGTATTCTTTATCATATTTTGGAGAAAAAAGATAGGAGAAATATGCTAAAAAATAAAAAAAATGCAGTGATTTTTTCTTTAATAGCAATGTTTTTATGGGGGAGTGCAATCCCCCTTATTAAATCTACTTATGTAGTTTTGGATGTTAAATCTTATGACACCTTTGCCAAGGTTTATATTGCAGGAATTAGGTTTTTTATGGCGGGAATTTTGGCATTTTTTTATGCGAAAATTTTTGGGAAAAATAAGATTTCATTTAAAAGTGTAAACTTAAAATTGGTGATAGTTCTTGCAATACTTCAAACTTTTTTGCAATATTTTTTCTATTATATAGGCTTATCAAACACAAGTGGAGTAAAATCATCAATTATTCAAGCATCAAATTCCTTTATGATTGTAATAATTTCACTTATTTTACTTCCTGAAGATAAAATTACTTCAAATACAATCCTTGCTTTAATAATTGGAACAGCTGGAATTATTTTAGTAAATTCAAATCAAAAAATGGGAAGTGGATTTAAATTAAGCGGAGAAGGATTTATTTTCACTTCAACTTTTATAAATGCACTTGCCTCAGTTTTACTTAGAAAATATTCCAAAGGATCAAATCCATATATTTTGAATGGAATGGCTTTATTTTTGGGGTCCTTGCCTTTAATCATTCTAGGTAAAATTTTACTTATAAACCCAATTCATATAAATTTAAAAGCTTTTATAATGCTTTTTTATGGGGCCTTTATTACAGCGACTTCATTTACAATTTGGACTATTGTTTTACAAAACCACAGTGCAAACCAATTTGGAGTGTTCAAATTATTTATACCAATATTTGGATCAATTTTATCAGTAATAATTTTGGGCGAAGTTTTTACAATAAGATTGTTTTTGAGCTTGATTTTAGTATTGACAGGATCTTTGGTCTTAATGAAAGGAAAAAAATAAAAAAAGATAGTTTAGGAAAAATTTTCTAAACTATCTTTTTTGTTGGTCTTTTTAAATTGTTAGTGAGTTTATAGATTTCTTCTATATAAAAATATCTTTTTTTATCTTTGTATCTTGCAATTATCATAAGGTCTAGTGCCCAATTTACTAAATATTTTGACAAGTAAAAGGCATAGATATCATTTGCAAGAATTGACCTTCTTCCATTTATTACTATATCATTTCGAATTTCTTTAAAATATCTTATTAAATTTTTTCTATTATATTTAGAAAAAATAACTTCAATCATTGAAACGAGAGCCAAAATATACTTATCCTCAAGAATATTTAGTGTAAAATCAATACTTTCATCCTCATTTAAAATTATATCTTCAAATTTTTCATGATTTTTGTAAAATTCAAAGTATTTCTCTTTTGAAAAATCTTCAAAAAAATTAGGATAAAGTCCATATTCAAAATTAGATTTTTCTAAATTTTCCCTAAAAAATTCAAGAGATGTAGAATTATCAAAAATTGTTATAAAAATCGGAGATAAAATTACTAAAAGTCTCAAAGTCTCATTTTCTTTATCATTTTTAAAATTTAATATTATTTTTTCTTTTTCATCTATTTTTTCTAATTTAGAGAAATCCTTATTTTTTAATTTATTATCTAGGTCAAAAACGTCTGTTGCTTGGTATTGGTATAATTTATTATTTTTAAAAATTTTTACAATCATTGCCTTATATTTTCAAATTTTCCATTTACAGCATCTGCCAAGTCAAATGGATTTAATTTTAAACTAACTCCACATTTTCCACCAGAAACAATCATTTTATCAAGATCTTTTGCGCTATCATCAATAAAAACTGGATAATCTTTTTTCATGGCAAGAGGAGTCGTTTCACCTCTTTGATAGCCTACTTTAGATTTTAAATTTTTGGTTGGAAGAATTGAAATGCTTTTAACACCTGCAACTTTAGCTGCTTTTTTCATATCGATTGAATCATAAGATCTTACCAAATAAATTATAATTTCCTTATCTTTTGAAATTGTAGCTATAGTTTTATACATTTTATTTAAATCGACGTGAGATTTTTTACCAGCATCCACTGCTGATTTAAATTCTCCGCCCAAGTCATACTCTATTTCTTCATAATCAATATTTTTATTTTCTAAAATTCTCATTGCATTTGTTTTAACTTTTCCCATACTAGCTCCTTTCTTTTTTAATATTACCAGAAAATTACAAAAAATCATTAATATTTATCAATTTTGGGTATACTTAACTTATAAGAAATTAGGAGAATTTGGATGATTGAAAAAATTATAATAACTTATATTTATCATTCCTGCTATAGTGTTGAGATAGGGGATTATTTTATTATATTTGATTATTATAAGGGAGTTTTAAATATACCTGAAGATAAAAAAGTGATTTTTGTTGCAAGTCATGGACATTCCGACCACTACACTTCAGAAATTTTAAAAATTCCTAATATGAAAAATTATACTTATATTTTATCAAGTGATATCGCACACTTGGAAAGTGATGACAATATTATTTATATAAAAGAAAATAAATTGGGCATGGACCAATTGAAATCTTTATATAATTCAAAAAATGTATATCTTGTTGACCCTTACCAATTTAAGGAAATTAATATTAAAGGAAGGAAAATTTCTATAAAAACTTTTGGCTCAACTGATGAGGGAATTTCCATAATTTTATATATAGATGGAATAGAAATTTTTCATGCAGGAGATTTAAATTATTGGGCTTGGGAAGATTATGATGACAAAAGTGTAAAAAAAGAGTATTATGCTTTTATCGACCAAATAGAAAAAATAAAAAATGAACCGATAGATATAGCTTTCTTTCCAGTTGATTATAGGTTGGGCGAAAATTATTATAAGGGTCCAAAAATTTTTGCAGACACCGTAAAACCTCAACTTATGTTTCCAATTCACAGTGGAGATCATGAAAAAATCAGCTTGAAATTTGCGAGGGAAATAAAATTAAAAGAAACTGTATTTAGACCAATTATAGATAAGGGTCAAAAAATTATTGTAGATATAAAGGATTAGGTAAGATGGAGAAAATAGCAGTATTAGTAGATTCTGGGTCAGATATAGATTTAGAAAAAGCTAAGGAATTTGGCATTTATTTGATGCCATTTTATGTAAATTTAGATGGGAAATTTTATAAAGAACAAGTAGATTTAAAACCAGAAGAATTTTATGATTGGATAAGAAAAAATGAAAAATTGCCAAAAACTTCTATCCCATCACCAGGCGAGTTAGAAGAAAAATTAAATGAAATAAAAAATGATGGATATGAAAAATTAATAATAATTACCATATCCAAAAATTTCACAGGATTTTTCAATTTATGTTCACAAATGGATTATGAGGGACTTGATATAAAAGTTATTGATTCTAGGTCAGTTGCCCTTACAACAGGTTTACTTGCAATTTATGCCAAAGATTTAATAGAAAAAAGGTTTGAATTTGAAAAAATAGTGGAAATGGTAGAAGAAAAGAAAAAAGAATCAAAAATATTTTTTACTATAGACACATTTAAATATATAATTGCAGGAGGAAGAGTTCCTAAAGCTTTTGGAAAAGTTGGAGAACTTTTAAATATAAAACCCATAGTTTTATGTGATCCAACTGATGGTAAATATCACATAGTAAAAACTTGCAGGGGCGAGAAAAAAGTTATAAAAGAAATGGAAAAAATCGCAAACGAATACTTGGGAAAATTTGACAAATATTACATGATAATTTCAAATGGTGGATACAAAAAAGGCTCTGAAATTTTGGAAGAAAAATTAAAAGATTTTAAGGAAAAATCTAGCCTATTTTTATCATCACAAATAGCTCCAAGTCTTGGAGCAAATACAGGACCAGGTTTATTTGGCTTTGGATTTTTACCTATTGATTAATAAACAAAAAGACGAGAATTTTTTTCTCGTCTTTTTAAGTGAAAATTTTTAATCTTATTTAATTTCTAAAGAATTTTCCCAAAGGCCATGGATATTGCAATAACTTAGTGCAAATAAAGTACCTTTTTTGTCAGATTTAAATTCACCAACAGCTTTTGGAGTTGTATAAATTTCACTTTCACCGTGAGCTGAGAAATTATAATTTGCAATTTCTACAGGTAATTTTTCTCCTTCTGGAATAAAGAATACTTTAATCCAAGCAATATGATGCTCTAAAGTATTTGGGTGAGCAATTTCTTTTCCAACAAAAGCAGAAACTTCATATTTTCCTTCACCAAGTTCTTTATATTCTAATTCTGGTACGTGTTTTTCATTTTTCCAATCGCCTGATTGAACAGTTTGTGTTAATAACATAAAATCCTCCTAAATTTTTATCTACACTTATTTGATACCCATAGGCAAAAAAAAATAACAAAAATATAAAAGTTTTTTTAAGGCTTCAAATTTGTTATAATATAATTGTTATGGAAAAAATTATTATTACAACAAGTTTTGGTTTAGAAAGCTTAATAAAAAGACAATTACAAGAAGAAAATTATAAAGATTTTGAAGTTTTAAATGGAAAAATAATTTTAAATGGAAATTTGGATGATGTTGGTTATTTAAATTTAAATTTAAGAGAAGCAGATAGGGTGTTTTTAGAAATTGCATCATTTGAGGCTAAAAGCTTTGAAGAATTATTTGAAAATATAAATAAAATAGATTGGTTTGATTTTTTATCAATTGACGATAATTTCATTATAAATGCAAGGACTTACAAATCAAAATTATTCTCACTTCCTTCAATCCAATCAATAAGCGAAAAGGCTATAGTTGATTCCTTAAAAAGAAAATATAAAATTTCAACTTTTAAAAAAACAGGAGCTCGCGTTCAAATTGAAATAATGATTGAAAAAAATATAGTTTCAGTTTGCCTTGACACATCGGGAGATGGTCTTCACAAAAGAGGCTACAGGGAGGGCAGTGTGAAAGCTCCTTTGAGAGAAAATTTGGCAGCTGCTCTAATAGATTTATCTTTTTATAGAGATGATAGGTTTTTGTTCGATGGTTTTTGTGGATCAGGAACTATTTTAATCGAAGCTGCAAGAAAAGAAAGAAATATAGCTCCAGGTCTTGATAGGGATTTTGATTTTACATCTTTTAAATTTTACGATAAAAAAAGATTTGAAAAAATAAAAAAAGAAGCCTATGAAAAAATCGACTATAATAAAAAAATAAATATTTTAGGCTCAGACCTATCAAAAAAAGCAATTGATCTTGCAAAAAATAATGCTTTAAATGCTGGAGTTTATGAAGATATCACTTTTTTGAATAAAGATTTTAGAGAAATAAATTTAAAAGATAATTTTGGAATTTTTATATCAAACCCACCATATGGAGAAAGATTATCAAGATTTGACAAGGAAAAAATCTCGAAAATGATAGATGATAAGTTTAAGACTTTGGATACTTGGTCAATGTTTATAATTTCATCAGATGAAAAAATTGATAAAAATATTAAAAGAAAGTTATCAAAAAAGAGAAAATTATATAATGGGGGAGAAAAAGTTGACCTCTACCAATATTTTGGTAAAAGACCAAAAAAAGATAGAAAAGTTAAGATTTAAGTGGTACTATAATTACAGCTACTAGGAGGTGTTTATTATTAATAGTAACGAAACAAACAAAAAATCAAATAAAATATGGATTACAATCGGTGGAATTGTAGTAGGAATATATATAATAGGAACAGTTTTGTTTTCCTTTGTTTGCTTGCCAAATACTCATGTGAATGGGAAGAATGTCTCATTTGCTCCAAAAGAATCAGTAATTGGTGAAAGTGTAGGAGATTTTGATATAAAATTTAAGGGATTAGATGATAAGGAATTATCATTTAACTCAAAAGATGTTGATTACAAGGCAAATATTCCAAAAGGAGCAAGCCTTGATCAAAATCCTTTAAAATGGCCAATTAGTTTTTTGACAAAAGAAAATTTTGATTTCGATTACAAGGTAAACTTTGATGAAGGTAAACTTGATAATATTATAAAAAATTCAAGTTTTATGAACAAGGTTATTGAACCTAAAGACGCAAAATTAGAATTTGATGGACAAGAATTTAAAATTGATAAAGAAGTTGAAGGAAACAAGATTAAATATAATAAATTAAAAAAAGAGTTAGTTTCTGCAATAAAAACCAGAAATTCTAATATAGAAATGGATGAAAAATTTTATGAACGTCCAAAAGTTTATTCAGATAATAAAAACTTGCAAAAAGCACTAAAAGAAGCAAATGAGGCTTTAAAATTATCTTATAAATTTAATATTAAAGGCTTTGATTATAAAATTGAAGGTAAAACTTTGGCTGATATGATTGATTTCAAAGATGGAAAATTAACTTTAAATTATGATAAGCTTGCCCAATTTGTTTCAAAAATGGCAGAAGAAACAGATACTTACGGCAAAAATAGGAAATTTAAGGCGACTGATCTTGGTGAAATCACAGTAAATCCTGGAGTATATGGTTTTATTATGAACCAAGAAGAAACCATTAATTCTGTCTTAAAATCATTTGATCAAAAAAAATCAGCAAATATTGATCCAATATATGAAAAAGAAGGATTTGCAAGATACGATGATGGATCTGATTTGAAAGATACCTATGTTGAAGTGGATATTTCAAGACAGCAATTATGGTATTATCAAAATGGTGAGCTTCTACTTTCTACGCCTGTAGTTACGGGAGATGTTTCTCAAAAAGGATTTACAAATGTGGGTGTAGGTTCAATTCTTTCAAAAGAAACTAACAAAAAATTGAAGGGAGATAACTTTGATGGAAGCAAGTATTCAGTTCCCGTAAAATATTGGATGCCTATAGGATGGGATGGTGAAGGACTCCACGATGCTGGATGGAGAAGTACTTTTGGTTCAAATTATTATATGTATTCAGGGTCAAATGGATGTATAAATATGCCGCCAGACCAAGCCGCAAAATTATACTCAGTTATAGATTTTAATACTCCAGTTGTTGTCTATGAATCATCAACAAATAATTCACCAAATATGTTATATTAATTTTTAAAAGGGGCTGTTGCAAAACTATGAATAATTTATTCGTTTTGTAACAGTACCTTTTTATATTTACTAATTGAAAGGAAGAAAAATTGATTAAAATTGAAAATTTAAATTTTTCTTATAAAGATAATTCAGAAGAAAATGAAATTAAATCCACACAAGCTTTAAATAATTTAAATTTATCTATTAAAGAAGGAGAATTTGTGGCGATTTTAGGCCATAATGGTTCAGGAAAATCGACTCTTGCAAAACTTTTAAATGGACAAATATTTCCAACTAAAGGAGATATTTTGATTTGCGGAATGAATACAAAAGATGAGAAAAAAATTTGGGACATAAGAGAAAAATGTTCAATGGTTTTTCAAAATCCAGATAACCAAATGGTAGCGACAACTGTAGAAAACGAAGTGGCCTTTGGTCCAGAAAATTTACAAGTCAAAAATCCTGAACTTAGAGAAAGGGTAGATGAGGCAATTAAGCTTGTCGGTATGGAAAATTATAAAAAAAGATCTCCTTCTGCTCTTTCCGGTGGACAAAAACAAAGAGTTTCTATTGCAGGAGTTATAGCTATGCTATCAGATTGTATTATTTTTGATGAACCAACAGCAATGCTAGATCCTCAAGGAAGAAATGATGTTATGGAAATTATTCATACATTAAATAAAAAATATAAAAAAACAGTTGTTCACATTACTCATTATATGGAAGAAGCTGCCCTTGCTGATAGGATAATTGTTTTAAATAAGGGAGAAAAAGCTCTTGAGGGAAGTGCTAGAGAAGTTTTTTCAAAGGTAAAAGAGATGAAAGATTTGGGACTTACAGTTCCTCAAGTTACAGAAATTGCCTATGAACTTGAAAAAGAGGGTTATAATTTTGAAAAGTTACCTTTAAATATAGAAGAATTTTTGGAGCTAGTATGAAAATTGAACTAAAAAATGTTGATTATATATATAATGAAGATAGTGAAGAAGAAAACTATGCTCTAAAAAATATTAATTTAGAGATTAATAAGCACGAAATAATTGGTTTGATTGGTCAAACAGGATCTGGAAAATCAACTTTAGTTCAGCTTTTAAATGGTTTACTTATTCCTACAAATGGTGATGTTTTTGTAGATGGAGTAAATACAAAAGATAAAAAAACTAGAAGAGATATAAGATTTAAGGTAGGACTTGTTTTCCAATATCCAGAAAATCAATTGTTTGAAGAAACTGTTCATAAAGATATTGCATTTGGTCCAAAAAATATGGGACTTGATGATGAAGAAATTCAAAAGAGAGTGAAAAATTCTATGGAAGCTGTTGGTCTTGATTATGAAAAGATAGCCAATAAATCTCCATTTGAATTATCTGGAGGTCAACAAAGAAGAGTTGCAGTTTGTGGAATTATTTCCATGAACCCAAAAGTTTTGGTTTTGGATGAGCTTACAGCTGGAATTGATCCAAAGGGAAGAGATGATATTTTTGGAGAAATTTTAAAACTTTATGACGATGATCCAGAACTTACAATTGTTTTGGTTTCACACTCTATGGAAGATGTGGCAAAATATGTTGATAGGGTTATTGTCATGAATAAGGGAGAAGTTTTTTCCGATAAGTCAACTTATGATACCTTTACAAAAACAGATTTATTATCAATTGGGCTTGATATTCCACAAGTTACAAAATTTATGAAAGCCTTAAAAGAAAAGGGCGCAGATGTTAGGGATGATATTTACACAGTAAAAGATGCTGTCGTTGAATTAAAAAAATATTTGGAGGCTAAGAATGAATAATATAGCTATAGGTCAATATTTACCATATGATACCTTTATTCACAAATTAGATCCAAGAGTAAAATTAATTGCATCCTTACTTTTTATAATTACCATATTTTTTGTTCAAACTTTTGTAGGCTACATTCCCTTTGTAATTTTACTAATTGGAATGATTATTGTAGGAAAAATTCCTGTAAAATCATTAATTAGAAGTATAAAACCTTTAATTTGGATTTTGCTTATAACTGGTCTTATAAATTTATTTACAACAAGTGGAAAAACACTTTTTACTATTTTTTCACTTACTGCAACATATGAGGGACTTTATAAAACTATTTTTATGTTTGTAAGAATTATTATGATAGTTGTTTCAACTTCTGTTTTAACTTTTACAACTTCCCCAATGGAACTTACAGATGGCTTGGAAAAATTATTTTCTCCTTTAAAAAGATTTGGATTTCCGGCAGGAGAACTTGCTATGATGGTTTCAATTTCTTTAAGATTTATTCCAACTCTTTTTGAAGAAGCCCAAAGAATAAAAATGGCTCAAATGGCAAGGGGAGCAGATTTTGAATCTGGAAATATTATAAATAGGGCGAAAAATATGATTCCTCTATTGGTTCCACTTTTTATAAATTCATTTAAAAGAAGTGATGATCTTGCAACTGCAATGGAAGCAAGGCTTTATAGGATTGGTAGGGAAAGAACAAGGCTCAATGAAATAAAAATGACAAAAATTGATTATATAGTTTTGATTCTTTTTATTTTATTTTGTGCTGTAGTTATTATTAATTTTTTCATATGACAATTCAAAATATTTTATTAAAGATCCAGTATGATGGGTCTTTATTTGAGGGATTTCAAGTTCAAAATGATAGGAGAACTGTTCAAAAAGAATTAGAAAATGCAATTAGAAAAGTTACTGGTGAAGAAAATAGGATTATTGCAAGTGGAAGAACTGACAGTGGAGTCCATGCAAATGAAATGTATATAAATTTTTTAACTGCAAAAAATATAAGAGCTGATAAATTTCATTTTCATCTAAAAAAATTTTTGCCAGATGATATTTTGGCCTTATCTTCAAAAAAAGTTGATAAAAATTTTCATGCAAGATTTTCTGTGAAAACAAAAACCTATAAATATGTGATTTCCTTGGAAAAAATTCTTCATCCAATTTATAGAAATTATATGGAACATGTAACCTATAAACTTGATTTTGATAAGCTTCAAAAAGGAATGGATGTTTTAAAAGGCGAGCATGATTTTAGAGCCTTTATGCTCAGTGAAAAAAATGATATAATAAATACAATAAGAAAGATTGACGATTGCTACTTTGTTTTGAATGAAAATAGCTTATATTTATATTTTAAGGCTGAAAGTTTTCTACATAATCAGGTTAGAATTATGGCGGGTTCATTGATTGAGCTAAGTCGTGGAAAAATTAGTCTTGAAGATTTTAAATATTATTTTAATGAAAATAATACCAAAAGAGCCAATCCAACTTTAAAGGCTGGGGGGCTATATCTTGAAAGTATTGACTATAGCAATTTAAAAAGTTAGTTATTATTATGGGAGAGTTAAATGAGTAAAAATAAAAAAAATAATAGCTTTAAACTTGATAAAAAGCAAATAGCTATAGGATTTTTTGCCATAATTGTTTTGGCTTTGATTTTCTTTTTATCAAAAAATATTGATTTTTCCAATAAAGAGGGCAAGTCCTCTAAGGAAATTAATGAAAATTCTTATAATTCTTCAAAGATTATGAGAGTTGACCTTGATGAATTAAAAACTATAAATTTAGATTTAAAAACTTGCGATGTAAGAATTCAAGAATCTTCTACAAATCCTTATGTAGAATATACAAATCTTTATAAAGATGATTATTCTTATGAAGTAAAGAGTAAATATAAAGATGGAAATTTGAAATTATCTTCAGATATAAAGGGAAAAGAACTTTATATGAAAAATAAAATTCAAATTGTAAGGATATTTTTGCCAAAAAACAAGAAAATTGACAGTATAAAATTAAAGCTTGGAGCGGGAGATGTTAAAGTTACAAAGCTAGTTTCTGATGATGTAGATTTTAATTTGGAAAGTGGAAATGTAAGTTTTGAAAATTCTAAAATTTCTGGAACTGTAGAAAATAATGCGGGATCTATTCTTGTAAAAAAATCTGAGCTTAAAAATTCTGATTTAAATACAAAAACAGGAAATATTATTATCACAGATACAAAGCTTTTAGCGGATGAGAAGATGCAAAGTCAAAATGGAGATATAATAATAAAAACAAAAGACCCTATAAAATCTTTTAATATTAATGCAAGATTGGATGTAGGAAATTTTGTTTTGGGCAATGTTTCTTATAGGAATATTATTGATGGCTATACAAGCGGAAAAAATAAAAAGAAATCACTTGATCTTAGAACAAATGTTGGAGATATTTTATTTAATCAAAGTGATGAAAATGCAATAAAGGAAGAAGAATTTATCAATGTTTCTAGTCCGGATTCAAATGAAAATTCTGATTCAAATGAAGACAATATTAATACGATTGATGAAAATAATTAAGTTTTTAAGCTTAATTATTTTTTTTAGAAAAAGGTAGGATATGGATACTTTAAAAAGTTTGAAAAAATATTTTGGTTTTGATTCTTTTAGAAAAGGTCAAGAGGAATTAATTGAAAATATTATTAATGGAAAAGATACGCTTGGAGTTTTGCCAACTGGTGGAGGAAAATCTATTTGCTATCAACTTCCAGCATTAATGCTTGATGGAATTTGTCTAGTAATTTCTCCTTTAATTTCTCTAATGAAAGATCAAGTTGATTCTTTAAAGGAAAATGGGATCAGTGCTGAGTTTATTAATTCAAGTCAAGACATTAAAACTTACACTGAAACTCTAAGAAAAATTAAAAGAAATGAAATTAAAATTTTATATATTTCCCCAGAAAGACTTGAAAATGAATTTTTTATAGATTTTATTAAGGAAGTAAATATCTCCTTTATAGCAGTAGATGAAGCTCATTGTATTTCTCAATGGGGGCATGATTTCAGACCTTCTTATAAATTAATTCCACAAATTTATAATCTTTTTGATAAAAAAATTCAAGTTGCAGCTTTTACTGCTACAGCAACTAAATCTGTAAGAGAAGACATAATAAAAAATTTGAAATTATCTGATCCTTTTGTAAAGGTTACTGGTTTTGATAGGGAAAATTTATTGTTTGAAGTTAGAAAACCCAAGGACAAAATGGCCTTTATTTCATCATATTTAGAAGATAAAAAAGATTTATCAGGAATAATTTATGCTTCAACAAGAAAAAGGGTTGAAGCTTGCAATAGGTATTTAAAAAAATTATCTTATAATGTAACTTTTTACCATGCAGGCCTTAGCGATAAGGAAAAAAAGAAAAATCAAGAAGATTTTATTTATGATAGAAAAAATATAATTGTTGCCACAAATGCTTTTGGGATGGGAATTGATAAGTCTGATGTAAGATATGTAATTCATATGAATATGCCAAAAGATATGGAATCTTACTACCAAGAGGCAGGCAGGGCAGGAAGAGATGGAGAAAAATCTGATGCAATTTTACTTTATTCTACTCAAGATATAGTTATAAATAAATATTTAATTTCTCAATCTCCTAACAGATCTTATCAATTTGTAAAACTTGAAAAACTTCAAACAATTATAAATTATGTTAATACTAATAAGTGTTTGAGGGCCTTTATTTTGGAATATTTTGGTCAAGAAGCAGAAGAAAATTGCAATAATTGCTCAAATTGTATAGATGATTATGAAAAAATAGATGCAAGTATTGATAGCCAAAAAGTTTTATCTTGCATTTATAGACTTGATCAAAGATATGGAACTTCAACTATAGTTGATTGCTTAAAAGGATCAAATAATAAAAATTCTAGAGAAAAAAATTTAGAAGCTGTCTCAACTTTTGGAATTATGAAAGAAAATAATGCCAAATATATAAAGGATTTGATTGGAGTATTGGTTGCAGATGGTTATATAAAAGTTTCCGGCCTAAAATATCCAATTTTAAAGTTAAATGAAAAATCAAAGGAAGTTTTGTTTGAAAATAAGAAAGTTTTCATTAGAGATTTAAAAGAAGATAACATTAAAGAAAAAATTGATAAGTTCAATGGAAATTCTGATTATGACAAAGATTTATTCAATAATTTGAAAAAATTAAGATTAGAAATTTCCAAAAAAAGAAATATTCCTCCATTTATAGTCTTCTCAGATGCTTCTTTGATTGACATGGCAAGGCTAAAGCCAAAAAACGAAGAAGATTTTTTAAGAATAAAGGGAGTAGGGGAAAAGAAATTAAAGCAATACGGAAAATTTTTTATTGGTAAAATTATAGAATTTGAAAATTAAAAAAATAAGACTCTTGCAAAATCATAGGTAAAATTTTGCAAGAGTCTTTTTATTTTATAATAGAATAACTGATTTTTTCTTTAATTCTTCTCTGATTTCATCTGGCCAGTAGGAAACTTGAACTTCTCCTATATGGGCTTTTTGTAAAAAGAACATACAAAGTCTTGATTGACCGATTCCACCTCCAACTGTTTGTGGCAATTGGTTGTTTACTAACATTTTATGATATTTGTATGCTAATCTTTCTTCACAATCAGAAATTTTTAATTGTTCTTTTAAAGTTTTTGCATCAACTCTTATTCCCATTGATGATAATTCTAATTGGTCGTCTAAAACTGGATTGTAGACTAAAATATCTCCATTTAAATTCCAATCATCATAATCAGGTGATCTCATATCGTGAACCTCACCGTTTGACAAAACTTTTCCAATTTGCATTAAAAATACTGCCTTGTATTTTTTACAAGCTGCTCTTTCTCTTTCCTTGCTGTCTTTACATTCTGGAAATTCGTCTATTAATTCTTGACTTGTTAAAAATTTTATATTATTTGGCAACAATTTTACTCTTTTTGGAATTAATCTACAAAGATATTCGTCCAAGGCTCTTAGAGTATTAAAAATTGTAAGAACTGTTGATTTTAGATAATCTTCATTTCTATCTGTGTCTTTTATTACTTTTTCCCAATCCCATTGGTCAACATAAAATGAGTGAGTATTATCTGGAACTTCACATCTTCTTATTGCATTCATGTCAGTGTAAAGTCCCTCGTACATTGCAAAATTATATTCTTTTAAAGCATATCTTTTCCATTTTGCAAGGGAGTGAACAATTTCCATGCTGGCATTATTTGCTTCAGGTAATGTAAATTTTACAGGCTCTTCAACACCAGATAGGTTATCGTTTAGACCGGTAGAATTTTCTACAAATAAAGGTGCTGATACTCTTTTTAAATTTAAATTATTTGATAAATTTATTTGGAAAAAATCCTTAATTTCTTTTATCAACAATTGTGTCTTATATAAATTCTTATCACTTTGATAATTTTCTGGTATTTTTATTTCTTGCATTTTATCTCCTAACGCTTTGTTCTTTTTTTACTATTAAATTATATAGGTTTTAGAATAAATTACAAGAAATTTTAAAAATTAACCTAAACTTTACATTAGTCTAATCAATTTGAAATAATAATATCTTATTATTCATGATGAAGTTACAAATATTAAAGGAGTAAATAATGAAAATTAAAAATTCAAAAATTATAGTAGCAGCTCTTTCTCTATCAATGATTTTATCAGCTTGTGGAAATAAGGATGACAAAGCTAATGATGCAAGTGGATCAAATCCAACTGAAAATGCTAGCACAGCTAATGAGAAAAAAGATGGGGATACAGCAAATTCTGATCAAGAAGATTTTGATATAACTGTTGTATCAAGAGAAGATGGTTCTGGTACAAGAGGAGCTTTCATTGAACTTGTTGGTCTTGAAGAAGAAAAAGATGGTGAAAAGAAAGATACAACAACTGATGAAGCTGTAGTTCAAAATTCTACAAACGGTGTTATGCAAACTGTATCTCAAGATCCATCAGCAATTGGATATGTTTCTTTGGGTTCTGTAAATGATAATGTTAAAAAAGTAAAAGTTGATGGAGCAGAAGCAACAGAAGAAAACATTGAATCTGGTGATTATACATTACAAAGACCTTTCAACCTTGCTTTTAAAGAAGATAAACTTGATGATTTAGCAAAAGACTTCTTGGCATTTGTTTTAAGTAAAGACGCTCAAGATATAGTTGAAAAAGAAGGATATATTAAAGTTGAAGCAAAAGATTACAAGGGTAAAAAAATTAAAGGAGATTTAACAATTGCAGGATCTACATCAGTTACTCCTTTAATGGAAAAACTTGTAGAAAAATATAAAGATGTAAACCCAGATGCAAATATTGAAATCCAATCTACAGGATCATCTTCAGGAATCGAATCAACAATTTCTGATGTTAGCCAAATTGCTATGGCATCAAGAGAATTAAAAGATGATGAAAAAGATAAACTTCAAGTAGAAGTTTTAGCAAAAGACGGAATTGCTGTAATTGTTAATAAAGATGATTCTAAATTAAATGATTTAACAAAAGACCAATTAAAAGAAATTTTCTCAGGAAAAATTAAAAATACAGCTGATCTAAGCAAATAATTATTTCAAATAGGCTCTAGGAGATTTCCTATGAGCTTATTTTTTTATGAATTTTATTAACTTTACATAGATTTTACATAGGATTTATCAATTCAATACAAGGATTTAATAATATTATGTAAGAAAATAAAAAGGAGTTCATATGGTAAAAAAATTATTATTGTTTTTATCTACTTTAGTTTTGATAACTTCTTGCTCTGGCAAAAAAACTGAAGTAAAAGAAAGCAAAAATTTTGACCTTACTGTTACAAGTAGGGAAGATGGATCGGGAACGAGAAAAAGTTTTATTGAACAAGTTGGTTTGATAAAAGAAAGCAAAAAAGGAAATTATGAAGATATGACTACAGATAATTCTATGGTAATAAATTCTACAAATGGAGTATTAAAAGCTGTTGGAGTTGATAAAACAGCAATTGCCTACCTATCACTTACTGCTTTGGATGATTCAGTTAAGGTTGTAAAAATTGATGGTGTTAGTCCAAATAAAGATACAATTGAAGATGGATCATATAAATTGCAAAGACCTTTTGGACTTGCTTATAAAAAAGATTCAGCAACTGATCTTTCAAAAGATTTTTTGGAATATGTAAAAAGTAAAAATGCAAAAAAATTAATTGAAGAAGACGGACTTCTTGCTCTAACAAACGAAAAGGAATATAAGGCAAAAAATCTTGAAGGAAAATTAACCATAACAGGTTCTTCCTCTCTAAGTTCAATTGTAGAAAAGCTTGCTGAAAACTATGAAAAATTAAATAAAAATGTTGAAGTTGAAGTTTTATCTAATGAATCTTTGACAGGTTTGAAAAATGTAAAGGACAATGTTGTAGATATAGCCATGATTTCAAATAAATTACAAGATGATAGTCTTTCATCAGAAATTTTTGCAATCGATGGAATAGCAATTATCGTAAATAAAGACAACACTCAAATAAATGATTTAACAATGAAAGAGTTAAGAAGTATCTATACAGGAGAGATAACAAACACAGGAGAGTTAAAATAAAATGAAATCTTTTAGAGAAAAATTTGGAGAAATTGTATTTTTAATTTCTGCCATTATGTCCATTTTATTAATAATTCTAATTACCTTTTTTATTTTTAGATCAGGTATAGATTTTGTTAGCCAATATGGACTTATAAAATTTATCAGCGGAACAAAATGGGCTCCAACTGCAAAACCTGCATACTTTGGAATAGGACCAATGATTGTTGGATCAATTATTGTAACACTTTTATCAGCAATAATTGCAGTTCCCTTTGGTCTTGCCGTATCAATTTTTATGGCTTATTATTCAAAAAAATCTTACAATTTTTTGAATGGTCTTATAAATTTGATGGCAGCTATCCCTTCAATTATTTATGGATTTTTTGCCATGATGGTTTTGGTTCCATTTGTTTCAAAAACTTTTAAAACTGGTGGAATGAATATGCTCACTGCATCAATTCTTTTATCAATAATGATTCTTCCAACTATGGTAAACATTTCAAAAAACTCTCTCGAACAAGTTCCGGAAGTTTTTTATACAGGTTCTCTTGCTCTTGGCGCTACAAAGGAAGAAACTATTAGAAAAGTTATGGTACCTTATGCAAAAAGTGGAATTTATTCTTCAATAATTCTTGCTATTGGTAGGTCAATTGGAGAAACAATGGCAGTTTATTTGGTAATTGGAAATCAACCAAGAATGCCAGGCGGTCTACTTGATGGAGTAAGAACTCTTACAACAAATATAGTTTTGGAAATGGGATATGCGTCAGGTCTTCACAGAGAATCCCTTATAGCAACAGGTATGGTTTTATTCGTATTTATTCTTTTGATAAATATTGTATTTAACTTTATAAGAAACAAAGATCAAGCAAGAATGTAGAGGTAGTAATGAAAAATTCTTTTAAAATATTAATTTATTTGTTATCACTTTTGGGATTTGCAGCAGGTGGAGTTGTAATTGCCTATATTTTAATAAATGGTATACCAAATATTTCTCCTTCGCTTTTTGAATTAAAATATTCATCCGAAAATGTTTCAATAATGCCAGCCCTTATTACAACATTTTTATCAATTGTAATAACCCTAATGGTAACTTTGCCAGTTGGTATTTTTACAGCGATTTACTTGTCACAATATGCAAAAAATAAAATTTTGATAAAATCTGTAAGATTTGCTACAGAAATTCTTTCATCAATTCCTTCAATTGTTTATGGTTTGTTTGGATATTTGTTTTTTGTTGACGCCCTACATTTGGGATATTCTTTGATTGCAGGATGTTTAACAGTAGCAATTATGATTCTTCCAACCATAATTAGAACAACTGAAGAGGCGATTTTAAATGTAAATCCTCTCCAAGCTCACGCATCACTAGCTTTAGGAGCTACAAAAATTCAAACAATTTTTAAAATAGTAATACCAGAAGCAATTAATGGAATTTTGGGAGGAATATTTTTATCAACAGGAAGAATAGTTGGTGAATCTGCTGCCTTGATTTACACAATGGGAACAGTAGCAAAAACACCTACATCAATACTAGATTCTGCAAGAACAATGGCAGTTCATATGTATGTCCTATCGACAGAAGGTTTCCACGTAAAAGAAGCCTATGCAACAGCAGTATTACTTTTAGTTTTTGTAATACTATTAAATTTTGTATCGGCAAAAATTTCTAAGGCTATAGTTAAATAAGGAGAGAATAATGGAAAAAACAAAAGATAAAAATAAATATTTATCTAATGATAAAAAAAGAATAGAAACATTTTTTGGAAATAAAGAATCAGAAAATTTATCTAATAAAAAAACCATAATAAATGTAAAAGATTTAGATTTATATTATGGAGATTTTCAAGCTTTGAAAAAAATAAATATGGAAATAAAAGAAAATGAAATTACAGCTTTTATTGGACCAAGTGGTTGTGGAAAATCTACAACTTTAAAATGTTTTAATAGGATGAATGATTTAATTGATGATTGCAAAATCGAAGGTTTAATTGAAATTGATGGAAAAGATATAAATAAAAAAGATGTTGATGTAGTTAGTCTTAGAAGAAATGTAGGAATGGTTTTTCAAACACCAAACCCTTTTTCAAAATCAGTTTATGACAATATAACCTACGGACCAAGAATTGATGGAATAAAAGATAAGGATGAGCTTGATGCAATTGTAGAAAAGTCTTTGAAAGCTGCAAGTGTTTGGGATGAGGTTAAGGATAAACTCGACAGAAATGCTCTTTCATTTTCTGGTGGTCAACAACAAAGAATTTGTATAGCAAGGACTCTTTCTGTAAATCCAGAAATAGTTTTGATGGACGAGCCAACCAGCGCCCTAGATCCAATTTCTACTGCATCAATTGAGGAGTTATTAGAAGATTTAAGGGGTAAATATACAATAGTGATAGTTACTCACAATATGCAACAAGCAGCAAGAATTTCTGATAGAACAGCATTTTTCTTGACTGGAGATGTAATTGAAATGGATGAAACGAAAAAAATATTTAATGATCCAAGGGACAAAAGAACTGAAGATTATATAACAGGAAGGTTCGGTTGATATGAGAACAAGATATATTGAAGATTTAGATAATATTAGGGAAATGGAAAAAAACGTATCAGAATTGATTCAATTATCATATGATAGGTTTGTCTTATATCTTGAAAATGGTCAAAAAAATAATCTTGAAGAAATAATTGATCTTGACCATGATACAAGACAATATGCAGCAGATATAGAGAGATTTTGCTATGACCTTTTGGCTTTGCAACAACCAGTTGCAAGGGACTTGAGATTTTTGCAAATGTCAATAAAACTTGCATCCACTTACAAAAGAATTTCAAATCATATAGCTCAAGCTGCAGCAATTATTTTGGAATTTCCTTTAAGAGATGAAGAAAAAGAATTTGTAAAAACTTTTATAAAAAACCAAAAAAATATGAATTTAAATAGTATCCAAAGTTTTGAAGACAACGATAATGAACTTGCCTTAAGAACAATTGATGATGATGAAATTAATAATGAATTATTTGAAGATTGTATCCATTATCTCGTAAAATTAACAAAGTCAGACCAAATCACACCAATGGAATTGTCTGAAAAAGTGCTATTCTATAAATATTTTGAAAGACTTGGAGATAGGTTAGCTAAAATAGCTGATTATTCAACAAGGTTATGATTTATGTTGTAGAAGATGATAAGTCGATTAGAAATTTAGTTTTATACGCCTTATCAGAAAAAGATTATCAAGTGAGAGGCTTTGAGGATGGTCTGGATGTTGTAGAATCAGTAAGAGAAGAGAGTGTGGACTTACTAATTCTAGATATAATGTTACCTGAAAAAGATGGTATTGAAATTTTAAAAGAAATTAGAGAATTTTCAAATGTTCCTGTAATAATGCTTACAGCAAGAACGGATGAATTTGATAAAGTTTTGGGTCTTGAAAGTGGGGCGGATGATTATATAACAAAACCATTTTCAATTTTGGAATTAATTTCAAGAGTAAAGGCAGTTTTAAGAAGAAGCGAGAAAAAAGACAGGGAACATTTGACTTATTCAAACATAGAAGTGAATATCAAAAAAAGAACCGTAAAAGTTGATGGTGAAAAAATAGATCTAACCTACAAGGAATTTGAAATGCTCTTGTTATTTTTGACCAATATTGGTAATGTTATTACAAGAGAAGATTTTCTACTAAAAATTTGGGGTTATGATTACGAGGGAGAAACCAGAACGGTTGATGTTCACATAGCAAGTCTTCGTAATAAGTTAAAATCTGCAGGTGTGCACATAAAAACTGTAAGAAATTTAGGATATAAACTTGGAGAAATATGAAAAAAATAATTAATAAAAATATTAATATTATAACAAGTTTGTTAATTATTATTATTTTTGTATTATCTTCTTTATTTTCATATCAAAAAGAAAAAAAAGCTCAAGATGAATTTGTAGAAAATTCCTTGAGCTTTCTTACTTATAAAAAAATAGATGAAAAAAAGTTAGATAAATTTAAAAATTCTTATAATATTGACCTACTGTTAAAAGATACAGAAGGAAATGTATTATATAACTCTGGAATAAATAAAAATATAATAAAAAACTACGAATTTTATGATGTTGATATTGTTAAAAAATCTAAAAAAAATTACATAAATAAGGAAACAAAAGTTTTTGCAAAAAAATCCAAAAATAAAATTCTAGCCATAAAATTTAATAATCCAACTTTTATCATATATCTTTTTAAAAGAACTTATATTTTGATTATTGGTATAATTCTTGCCTTTATAATAAATAAATTTTTCACAAATTACCTATATGAAAGAATAACTAATCCCTTTAAAGAAAGAATAGATGATAAGAAAGAATTTTATAATTTTAAGGAAAATCCAAAAGATTATATTGAAAATTTAAGATTCGATAGAAAAAATTTACTTAATGAAAATTCGAATTTAAAAGCAAGGATTTTAGATATTGAAAAAGTGAGCTCAAATATGGAAGAGGGTTTTATTTATTTGGATAAAGAAGGAAATATCTTGATAATTAATAAGGCTGCCAAAGAATTATTAAATATTGAAAAAGACAAAAAATTAGAAAATTTAGTAGAAAATGATGGTTATAAACTTGCCATAAGAGAGACTAATCTTCTTAAAAAAGGTAAAAATATTGAACTTAATATTGATGATTTATCTTTAAAATTATATATTGACCCGATTATAGATAGGGAAATTGAGTCATATATAATTATAGTGATTGACAATTCAAAAAATAAAAAAGCTGAAATTATGAGAAGAGAATTTACAGCAAATGTAAGCCACGAATTAAAATCCCCTCTTACAAGCATTAATGGATACGCAGAATTAATTGCTACAGGCCTTGCAAAAAATGATGATATAAAAGAATTTGGGAAAATTATAAATGAAGAAGGAAACAGATTATTAAATATAATAGATGATATTTTAAAACTTTCAAAACTTGACGAAGAAAATTTAACTGAGGGAAGAACAATCGTAAATATAAAAAATGTAGTTGATCAAAGTATAAGTAGATTTAAGAGAAGTTCAGATAAGAAAAATATTAAAATCGAAAACAATATGGATGATTTATATATTAAAACTCACGAATCACTTTTCACCGACCTTATATCCAATATTTATGAAAATGCAATCAAATACAACAAAGTAAATGGAAAAATTTCGATAAATTATGAAAAAAACGACAGAGGAATTAAAATATTTATCTCTGATAGGGGTATAGGAATAAAAAAAGAAGATCTTTCAAGAATTTTTGAAAGATTTTATGTAGCAGATAAGCAAAGAACAAGAACATTAAAATCAACAGGACTTGGCTTATCAATTGTAAAACATATATGCGATTACTTAAATTATGATATAGAAGTTGAAAGTGAATATGGCTTTGGAACAAAATTTACAATCTTCATTCCAAGCTTATAATTTCTTTTTTCTCTTTTATTTGTTATAATTGTTATGAGTAATTATTAAAATTTATAAGGAGTAGATATGAAAATAGAAGTTTGTGCAGGCGCAAGATGCACCATGCTAGGATCGGACATAATTTATAACAGATTATCAAATTTTGTAGAAGAATTTAATGATAGACTCTATAAAGGTGATTTAGACATTCAAAATATTGAACTTGAAATCGAAATGATAACATGTAATAATGAGTGCAAAAAAAATAAAAAAAATGCACCAGTTGTACTAGTAGATGGAAAAGTATTTACAAATGCAAAAACAGAAGTAATAATGGAATACATATTAGATACGGCTTTTGAAGATAAATTTAATTAATATTTGAAAAGACTTGTAAGGAAGATAAGAATAATGAAAGAAACATACATAAATATATTAAATATTAGAAGAATGGCCTTTGAACATATAGCAAAAATTGCTTTTGAAAATAGGCCAATTTATGACATAGCGACAGAAGTTTTTGAAATACTCCCAGGAGAAGAAGCATCATATAGGGAAAATATTTTTAGAGAAAGAGCCGTAATGGGCGAAAGACTAAGGATGGGAGTAGGACTTCACGCAAGAACTGCAGACAATACGGGAGCAATTACTGATGGTTTGGATGATGAAGATTATGATATAAAAAAATATGAGCCACCTCTAGTTTCAGTAATAAAAATCGCCTGCGAGGCTTGCCCTGAAAATAGAGTAGAAGTTACAAATACTTGTAGGGCTTGTATTGCTCACCCATGTGTAAATGTCTGTCCAAAAAATGCTATTACCTACACATCAAAAGGATCAATAATTGACCAAGATAAGTGTATAAAATGTGGAAAATGCGTTCAAGCTTGTCCATATAATGCAATTGCTCACACAAAAAGACCATGTGCAGAAGCTTGTGGAGTGAAAGCTATAAAAAGTGACAAATTAGATAGGGCAGAAATTGATGATGATAAGTGCGTAGCATGTGGAAGATGTATAACTGCTTGTCCATTTGGAGCAATTTCAGATAAAACAGAAATTTACCAATTGGCAAAGGCTTTAAATACAAATGAACACGTTTATGCCATAGTTGCCCCATCATTTGTAAGACAATTTGGACAAATGGCAAGCCCAGTTCAAATAAAAGAAGCAATCAAAAAATTAGGATTTAAGGATGTAATAGAAGTAGGACTTGGGGCAGACCTTACAACCTTAAACGAAGCTCACGAATACGTTGAAAGTGTTCCAGAAAAAATTCCATTTATGGGAACATCTTGCTGTTATTCATGGAAATTAATGGTAAAGAAAAAATTCCCAGAAATAAATGATAAGATTTCAGAATCATCAACACCAATGATTTATTCAGGAAAACACATCAAAAAAATGGATGAAAAAGCTCAAGTAGCTTTCATTGGTCCATGCATTTCAAAAAAACTTGAAGCAAGAAGACCAGAAGTTGCAGAAACAATAGACTACGTTATAACTTATGAAGAGCTAATGGGAATGTTCTTGGCAAAAGACATAGATCCTGCAGAAATACAAGTTGAAGAAGATTGGCAAGATGCATCAGAAACTGGAAGAAATTATGCAGTAAGCGGAGGAGTAGCTGAAGCTGTAAAAAGAAGAATTGCAGAAATAAATCCTGATTTAGATGTAAAAGTAGAAAAAGCAGAAGGACTTGCTGATTGCGTAAAACTTGCCCAAATGGCAAAACTTGGAAGAAAAGACGGACTATTATTAGAAGGAATGGCATGCGTTGGTGGATGTGTTGGAGGACCTGGAACTTTAATTTCAGAAATTAAAACAGGAAAAGCAGTAAAACAATTTGCCAAAGAATCAATCTACAAATCCCCATACGACAACAAAAATATCCCAGAAGAAGATAAACCAAAAGACTGAAAAAACTAGGAGCATAGAAATATGCTCCTTTTTTCGTACAAAAAAAGATGCGAAAATCGCATCTTTTAAATTTTTTATTTATCTAAGTCTTCTTTGATTGCTTTGGCTAAATCTTCTAAAGTTTTTTCTTGATCATTTTTCATTGAAGAATTAATTATGAAATCTTCTCCAACATATTCGTGTTTTCCACTTTCAAGAATTTCTTTTGCTTGTTCAAGAGATCTTCCACCCCATGAATAATTGTGGATGAAGGAAATATGTCTATTTTGATATCCTGTACCAACTAGTTCTCTTAAAAGCGCATCCATTTTGTGATATAGACCTGCATTGTAATTCATTGCAACAAAAACTTGGTTTGAATATTTGTGGGCATCAGCAATTATATATGAAAAATCAGTATCAGATACGTCATATAATTTTATATCAGAAACTCCAAGTTCATCTAGTTTTGATGCTAAAATATCAGCAGCTAATTCTGTATTTCCATACATTGAAGAAAATACAATTTCTACACCTTTTGTTTCTGGTTTGAAGTTTGCCCATTTGTCATATTTATCAAGGATAAATTCTATAGATTCTTTGTCATCATAAACAGGTCCGTGAAGAGGGAAGATTGCATTAATTTCAAAATCTGAAACTTTTTTAATAAGATTTGTAACCATTCTTCCTTGTTTTCCAACTATATTTATATAATATCTTCTGTTTTCATTAACCCAAGCTTGCTTTTTGATATAGTGTTTTGCAGAAATGTGGCCTTCCAAAACATCAAATGAACCAAAAGCATCAGCTGAGAAGAATAAACCTTCTGTAGTTTCATAAGTCATAAAAACTTCTGGCCAGTGAACCATTGGAGCAAAAACAAATTTTAGATTTCTTTTTCCAATATTTAATTCATCACCATCTTTAATTTCTACAAATCTTTCTTCATCATATTTATCATTTGGATAAAATTGATGGAAAAATTTAATAGTTTTTTGGTTTCCAACAAATTTACAATTTGGATATTTATCTAAAATAAAATCAATTGATCCACAATGATCAGGTTCCATGTGTTGAACAATAATATAATCTAAATCTTCTCCATCAAGAGCTTTTTCTACATTATCAAGGTAAGTTCTTATTACAGAAGAATCAGATCCATCCATCAAAACATTTTTTTCATCTTTTATAATGTATGAATTGTAAGTTACACCATTTGGTAGGGTAAACATATTTTCAAATCTTTTTAGGCCCCTATCATTGGCACCAACCCAATAAATATTGTCATAAACTTTTTTTATAAATTGCATATAACCTCCAAAATTATTATTATCGCTAAAATTATTATACCTTATTAAATATAAAATTAAATACAAGATATAAGCCAATATTGTTTAAATTGTAATATTTAGTTTAGAAAACTTTTTCATAGATTTTAAATTTTTGATTTTAATTTAAATTTATAAATTTTTTGAAAAAATTTAAATAATTTTGATTAAATAAAGGATTTTAGGTTATATATTAAGTGTAGATGTTTTACATATTCATATATTGCAATTCAATTTTATCTTTATTAGTAATCTTTATAAAAATAAATTGAGTTGACAAAAAAACATTTTCAGTATAGAATTATATTGTAAAACAAAAATGGATATTATATTTTTTAGGAGGAATATATGCTTTTTAAAACAACAGATGAGCATGAAGCTTTACGTAAAAAAGTCAGAGAATTTGCTGAAGAAAAAGTAAAACCAATTGCTTTTGAGCTTGACCAAAACAACGAATTTCCTGACGAAATTGTAAAGGAAATGGGAGAATTAGGATTTTTAGGAATTCCTTATCCTAAGAAATACGGTGGTCAAGGCTTAGACGTAATGAGCTATGCAATCACAGTTGAAGAATTATCGAGAGTAGATGGTGGTGTTGGAGTAATTTGTTCTGCACATACATCTTTAGGTTCATGGCCAATTTTTGCTTTTGGTACTGAAGAACAAAAGAAAAAATATCTTGTTCCTTTAGCAAAAGGTGAAAAAATCGGTGCATTTGGATTGACAGAAGAAAACGCAGGAAGTGACGCTGGTGGAACAGAAACTACAGCTGAACTAGACTTAGACGGCGAAAGATATATTTTAAATGGTAAAAAAATATTTATTACTAACGCTCCAAAAGCAGATACATATGTTGTATTTGCAGTAACAACTCCAGGAATTGGAACTCATGGTATTTCAGCATTTATAGTTGAAAAAGGCATGGAAGGATTTACATGCTCTGATCATTATGACAAATTAGGTATTAGATCATCATGTACTGCTGAATTACATTTTGATAATGTAAAAGTTCCAAAAGAAAATCTTCTTGGAAAAGAAGGACAAGGATTTAAGATTGCTATGGCAACTCTTGATGGTGGTAGAATTGGTATAGCTTCACAAGCTTTAGGTATTGGCCAAGGTGCTTATGAATCAGCTTTATCATATGCTAAAGAAAGAGAACAATTTGGTATGCCAATTGCTCACCTTCAAGCTAATACATTTAAACTTGCTGATATGGCAACATATTTGAAAGCTGCAAGACTTATGATTTATTCAGCAGCTGAATTAAAAGAAAATCACGAAAGATATTCTGCAGATGCAGCTATGGCAAAACAATTTGCATCAGATCTTGCATCAAAGATTACTAACGAAGCATTACAAATGTACGGTGGATCTGGATTTATTAAAGGAATCGATGTTGAAAGATTCTACAGAGATTCTAAAATCACACAAATCTACGAAGGTACAAATGAAATAATGAGAGTAGTTGTTGGAGCTCATACAGTAGGTAGAGCACCAAAGGTTAAAGCTGTAGGATCAAACAAAAAATCTGGACCCATCGCAGGAGTCAGAAAAGGAGAAATCTATGAGGGAGATCCTAAAGAAGCAGTTAAAAACCTTGTGGCAGCACTTAAAAAGGACGGATATGACTTTACTGTAGGAATCGATCCTTATACTCCAATTCCTGACGCTGAAAGAATAGTTGTAGCAGGTCGTGGTATTGGTGAAAAAGCTAATATGAAATTAATTGAAGATTTAGCTTACCAAGCAGGTGCAGCTATTTCATCATCAAGACCAGTTGCAGAAACTTTGAAATATGTTGATATTAATAGATACGTTGGTATGAGTGGACAAACATTTAAAGGAAACTTATACATTGGTGTAGGTGTATCTGGAGCAGGACAACACTTAAAAGGAATCAAAAATGCTTCAACAATAGTTGCAATTAATAATTCTAAAAACGCTCCAATTTTCAACAACTGTGATTATGGTATAGTTGGAGATGCTATGGAAGTTCTTCCACTACTAATTAAAGAATTAGATAATGGTGAAGAAAAGAAACCAGCACCACCAATGAAGAAAATAAAAAGATCTAAACCAAGAAAAATGGCTCCTACAAATCCAATCTATGTAGATTTAGGTTCTGGATATGAATACAATCCTGAAGAAGGAGATCCAGAAAATGGAATTGAACCAGGAACACCATTTGACAAACTACCAGATTCTTGGGTTTCACCAGTTTCAGGAGAAGCTAAAGATCAATTCATTAAAATGGATGTACCAGAAGACAGAAAGTAGTAGGAGGAATATATGTATACAGTTAGAAAAGTTACAGACGACTTATATTATGTAGGTGGAGATGACAGAAGACTTGCTCTATTTGAAAATATTTTTCCTATAGATGGAGTTTCATATAACTCATACCTTTTAATGGATGAAAAAACAGTTTTAATAGACTCAGTAGACTGGTCAATTACAAGAGAATATATTTTAAATGTATCTAGAGTTCTTGGAGATCGTGACCTTGATTATATGATTATCCAACACATGGAACCAGACCACTGTTCAGCAATTGAATTAATGCTACACTACTATCCAAACGTAAAAATTATAGCAAGTGAAAAAGCAATTTTATTCATGAGACAATTCGGTTACCACGTTGATGATAGATATATAGAAGTTAAAGAAGGAGATTCAATCTCTTTTGGTAAACACGAATATACATTCGTAGAAGCTCCAATGGTTCACTGGCCAGAAGTTTTAATGACATACGATTTAACTGACAAAGTTTTATTCTCAGCAGATGCTTTTGGATCATTTAAATCTAATGATGGTAGACTTTTTGCTGATGAAGTAAATTGGGACAGAGATTGGTTAGATGAAGGAAGAAGATATTATACAAATATAGTTGGTAAATACGGTACTTTCGTTCAAGCAGTTCTTAAAAAAGCAGCTGGACTTGATATTAAATATATCTGTCCACTTCACGGACTAGTTTGGAGAAAAGATTTTGGCTATATTTTAGATAAATATGATAAATGGTCAAGCTATCAACCAGAAGAAGAAGGTGTATTAATTGCTTACGCATCAATGTATGGAAATACAGAATATGCAGCTCAAGCACTAGCTTCAAAACTTGCTGAAAGAGGAATGACAAATATTTCCCTAAGAGATGTTTCAAGTACAGATGTATCATACTTAATTGCAGACGCATTCAAATATTCAAATATAGTTCTTGCATCAGTAACATACAACCTTGGAATATATCCAAAAATGAAAGACTTTATCCATGATATGGCAGCTTTAAATGTACAAAACAGAGCAATTTCATTGATGGATAACGGATCTTGGGCTCCAACAGCAGCAGATAAAATGGAAAAATTCTTGGATGAAGAAATGAAATTAATCGATGTTCTTCCAGAACAAGTTAATATAGTTTCATCATTAAAATCTGCAAAAGAACCAGATATGGATGCTTTAGTTGATGGAATTTTCGAATCAATGAAGAAAAGAAGAGAAGAAGTTCAAAAAGCTAAAGACCAAAAGAAATAAAAATAAATTCAATTCTGCCACAGGAAACTGTGGCAGTTTTTTTGTAAATCTTATATAATAATATCTATAAGCGAAAAATTTAGAGGTTGTTATGAAAAAAAATTTAAAATTAAGAGCAGAAAATTTTAAGATAAAAGTTGGGGATGTATCTTATAATAAGGAAAAAATAAAAGAAATAGTAAAAAAAGCCAATGATGATTCAGTAAATATTTTACTTTTTCCAGAACTTTCTCTTACCGGAGCAAGTCTTTACCATGGATATAAAAATGATGATATATTAAATTCATCGCTTGATGCACTATTTGATTTAAAAAAATTCTCTAGAGATATTGATACCTTATTTTCACTTGGTCTTCCAATTAGAGAAGGAAGAAAAATAATAGATATGGTATTCCTAATAAAGGATGGAGATATATTAGGAGGATTTTTTAAGGATAATTTCAAAGATCATGAAAAATATGTATTTGATCTTCCTCAAGATGAATTTATTAATATTAAAGATGAATTTGTCTATCTTTATAATAAGTCTTTTATAGAAATTGATGGGGTAAAAATTGCCCTAAGTGTTGGGGAAAATGAGGATAAGATTATTTCTGATTCTCAAATATCAAAAACAAAAAATAATATAGATATAATTTTAAATCCATCAGCAAAAACAAGATATATTGGTTCAAAAAAAGCTATTGAAGATAAGATAAAATTCCTATCACAAGATACAATTTACCTATTTTCAAGCACAGGACTTGGAGAAAGCTCAACAGATTTTGTTTATGAGGGCTTAAATATTATTAGTCAAAATGGTCAAATAAAACAATGTGCTAGAGATAAGGCTGTAGATTTTATTTTTCCAATTGAAATAAGTAAAGAAGATTCAGCTGAAAGCTATAATTTTAAAAATGAATCAGCTTTAATAAATGTTGATAAATATCCATATATTTTAAAAGATAAAAAACTTTATGTGGAAGATACCTTTGATATAGTTACAAGAGCTTTAATTCAAAGAATGGATGCCATATCTTGTAAAAAAGTTATATTAGGTCTAAGCGGAGGGCTTGATTCGACTATGGCGCTTTTATTTATAGTGGATGCCTTTAAAAAAATGGATTTTCCAAAAGATAATATTCTTTTATATACCATGCCAGCCTTTGGAACAAGTAAGAGAACAAAATCAAATGCCTTTAAACTGGCAGAAGCTTTTGGCCTTAAATTAAATGAAATTGTTATAAAAGATGCAGTAAATGTTCATTTAAAAGATATAGGTCATGACGGAAAAACTCAAGATATAGCTTATGAAAATGCTCAGGCTAGAGAAAGAACTCAAATTTTATTTGATATAGGAAATATGGAAAATGCTATAGTGATAGGAACTGGAGATAAATCAGAAATTTCCCAAGGCTTTGCAACTTATAACGGAGATCATATGTCTTCATACGCAGTTAATGCATCATTGACCAAAACTGAATTAAGATATATTGTTTCCTATCTTGTAGAAAATACAGAAAATCAAAAATTAAAAGAAGTTTTGGACGATATTTTAAAAACTCCAATTTCACCAGAGCTTAAAAATGAAAATGAAGAAATAATTAGCCAAAAAACTGAAGATATAATAGGACCTTATGAATTAATTGACTTTTTTACCTATGAATTTTTGGAAAATTCTTCAGTTGAAGAAATTTACGAAAAAGCTAAAGCTGCATTTAAGGATGATTATGATAGTAAAACTATAAAAAAATGGCTTAAATCATTCTATAAAAGACTATTATCAAGTCAATTTAAAAGATCGGTTTCAGTAGATGGGCCGGCTCTTTCAAAAAAATCTTTCTCACCAAGAAGAGGCTATTTGTTGCCATCAGATATGTCTTCAGAAATTTTTATAGAAAGAATAGAAAAATTAGATGATTAAAATAGTAATTCCTATAATATTGATTCTTCTTTTACTTCTTTTCTCATACATTTTTTATCAATGTAAGTGGGCAAAGGAAGTAAAAGTGAATATTTATAGCAAAAAAATAAAAAATGATATAAGAATAACCCAAATTAGTGATTTTCATTCAAATATATTAAAAAATATGGAATATTTTAAGAAAAAAATTTTAGAATTTAATCCGGATTTTATAATTTTGACTGGAGATATCAACGATTATGGGGTAGAAAAAAAGTTTAATAGGGCAATAGATTTTCTAGAAAAGCTTTCAAAATTAAAAATAAAGACATTTTATATAACAGGAAATCATGAAGAAGCAGGCCCAATGCTTGATGATTTTATTAAAAAAATTGAAAGTTTGAGAATAAAATATTTAAAAAATGATGGAGAATTTATAGAAATTAAAGATAATAAAATTTACATTTATGGGCTATCTTTTTATAATTATTCATTTGAAAATTACAAAACAAATGATGCAAATTTAAATATAATTTTAAGTCATTATTCAAAAAATGTAAGAGATAATCTAGATGATACCATGGATATAATTTTTTCAGGTCATACACATGGAGGCCAGGTAAGATTTCCTTTTATAGGAGCCTTATTAGCACCAGGAGAGGGATATTTTCCAAAATTTGATAAAGGATTATTTAAATATAAAAATTCACAAATATATATAGATTCAGGACTGGGAAACACCCTAATGGATTTAAGATTTTTAAATAGGATACAATTTTCAAACATTACAATCAAGCGCCAATAGTTTAATGGTAAAACAAAAGTGTCCGAAGCTTAAGATAGGGGTTCGATCCCTCTTTGGCGTGCCAAAAAGGCTGTTGCAAATTTGTATATTTTATTTGCAACAGCCTATTTTTTTATTTATTTTCTTTTATATACAAAATCAAATCTTCTATCAAGTCTTCTTTTTTCTTGTAAATTCTTGGTTTTTTAAATTTATTTCCGTTTTTATCAACGTAAGAAAGTCCTGTTACAAGTTTATTTATATACATAAAATCATTTTGGAATATATCTTTTTTCATTGGAGGGAATTTGTCTTCTTTGTCGTTTCCTTCTAGTCTTATGTCTGTATAGAGTTGAAAAATTGCAAGGCCTTTTTCGAAAGCTATTCCCATTTCTGCTGCAAGGCCTAAATCTTGTGTGTCCATCAAGCCTACTAATATATCTGAATTTTTTAATCTATCGTAATCTGCCAAAAGTATATCGTAATTTGTTGTAAAACCTGCTGATTTGTCGTTTATTTGTAAATTTTTTGCGGGATTATAAATTTCTATGTCAGAAAATTCTTTTTCAAGGGCTTTTTGAATTTCTTCTGCTTGCCATCTTTGTCCTTCTGTAAATAAATCGCAACCTAAATAAATTTTCATATTACCACCTTTTTTATTTTATTATAACACAAAAAAATAAGGGGCTTGCCCTTATTTAAATTCTACATTGATAGTATAATCTTCAAGATTATTGTCTATGTTTACTATATCTTTCACTGCTTTTTTGCATTTTTTATCAGCTTCTATTAAAATTCCTCTTTCGATAGCTTTTTTTTCTACTGATTTTTTTTGTTTTTTTGCAAATTCATTATAGTCTTCTACCTTTATTGGGTTAAAAATTGAAGTTTTTTGATCGAAAATTTTTAGGGAATCTTCATAAATTTCGTGGGATAAAATTTTTGATTTTGGTAGTTTTATGTTTATATTTTTTCCACTTATTTTTACATCCATTTTATCAAGATCGACTCCACATGAAATAACTCCATCGTAGGAAACTATAAATTTCTTTTGGGTAAAGGGAATGTCGTAGCCATAAAATTTATTTGAATTTTCAAATTGTCCCATATTTGTATAGGAATATTTTAAACTTGTAAGTTCTTTTACACCTTCTATCCTATTTTGGATTAATTTATTGTCGATTTTGCTTTCATTTTTTGTTTTATAATAATTTAGTCCTAATAATATGCTTATTGCTAAAAGAATTATTATTAGAACATTTTTGATTAGGCTTTTCTTTTTAAACATTAAAGCTCCTTTCTTTTATAACTAATATTATCTTATTATAAGTTTTATAAATTACAAGGCATAAATTAAAGAAATAAAATTTTATCAAAAAACTTTCTTGACAATTAAAAATTACCTTGGTATTATGAACTTGAACGAAGAATATGGCTCATAGAAATGGGCGAAAGTGTACCTAGGGATCTGTTTATTCAAGACCGAGCGGTACGGATATTTTAAAGTATTACACCAGAGGGACAAAAGCCCAGGAGGATAGGTTTCGTAGCCTGTCCTTCTGGGCTTATTTTTTGTCAAAATTTTTATTTTTAAGGAGAAAAAAATGAATACAATCTACGAAGGTAAGACAAAGAATTTAGTTGAAGAAAATGGAAAATACTATTGTCTATTTAAGGACACAATGACAGGAACTGACGGAGTTTTTGATACTGGTGGAAATCAAGTGGCTGGTGAAAAAGAAGGTGCTGGTCAAGAATGCTTAAAAGTTTCTAAATTTTTCTTTGAAAAAATAAATGAAGCTGGTGTAAAAACACATTATCTCGGAGCTGATCTTGATAAAAACCTAATGGAAATTGAAAAATGTACAGTTTTTGGAAAAGGTTTAGAAGTTATTACTAGATTTAAGGCTGTAGGTTCATTCATGAGAAGATATGGACTTTATGCAACAGAAGGTCAAGATCTTGATGCTTATTCTGAAATTACTTTAAAAGATGATGATCGTGAAGATCCACTTATTACAGAAGATGCTTTAGTTGAATTAAATATTTTATCTCACGATGAATATAAAGAAATAATCAAGGAGAATAAAAAAGTTGCAAAACTTGTAAAAGATATTTTAGCTGAGTACGGTCTTGATTTATATGATATAAAATTTGAATGGGGAAGACTTGCTTCAACTGGAGAAGTTGTTTTGATTGATGAGGTTTCTGGTGGAAATATGAGAGCTTACAAAGATGGAACTTATATTGAACCAATGGAATTGTCAAAATATTTAGGACTTTAATAAGGAGTTTTTATGAAAGTTTCTATAATTATGGGTTCTTTATCTGATAGCCCAATCGCTGATAAGGTTGTTTCAAAATTAATTGAGTTTGGAATTGATTATGAAGTTAAGGTTATTTCTGCTCACAGAGCTTTAAAAAGTTTAGAGGAATATGTAGAAAAAAGCGAAGATGAAAGTGAAGTTTACATTGGAATTGCTGGAAAAGCTGCCCACTTATCTGGAGTTATTGCAGCTTTAACAACAAGACCTGTTATAGGAATTCCTGCAAAATCAACTCATCTTGGTGGACTAGAAGCTCTTTTATCTACAGTTGAAATGCCAAGCGGTGTTCCTGTTGCAACTGTTGCAATAGGTGGCGGAGAAAATGCAGCAATTTTGGCTGCAGAAATTTTAGCTGTAAAATATGATTCTTTAAGAGAAAAATTAAAGGATATGAGAAAAAAGATGAAAGAAACTATAGATAATTCTGAATACGAATATAAGGCAAATAAATGAGTGGAATTGTAGGAATATTTTCAAAAAAGAAATATAAAAATATTTTTCCAGACCTTTATGCTGGCCTCTATGCTATCCAACATAGGGGTCAGGAAGCTATGGGAATTTCTCTTCTTAGTCATGAAAAATTATCAGAGATAAGAGGCGAGGGAGAAATTGCCAATAATATTAGCTTTGATAATATTTCAACTCTTGCAGGAAATGTTGGTCTTGGTCATGTGAAATATAGGTTTGAAGAAGATGATAAAACACTTTTGCCTATGCCTTGGTTATTTTATCCAAAAAATTCTAATTGTAAAAATTTAATTGCAATTGATGGAAAATTTTTAGATAATACAAGCCCAGAAGAAATTGTAAATAAATTAAATTCTGATAATATTGATGAAATTATAGATTTTGTAAATAATTTAAAGGGAGCCTATTCTATTTTGCTTGTTAGCGAAAATAGGATGATTGCAATAAGAGATTCTTATGGAATTAAAAATCTTTGTGTAGGAAAAAAGGATGATTCATTTATTGTGGCTAGTGAGTCCTGCGCTATTGAATCAATTGATGGGGAACTTTCTCATGAATTAAAACCTGGAGAGATTTATATAGTTGATGATAATGGAGAAGAATCTTATTTTGCAAAAGAAATTTCCAATTCTCCTTGTATATTTGAATTTGTTTATACAGCAAGACCTGATTCTTCAATAAATGGAGTTAGCGTTTATGATGCAAGGATTAAAATGGGAGAAATTCTTTACAAGGAACATCCTGTAGATGCTGATATAGTTGTAGGAAGTCCTGATAGTGGTTTGATTTCTGCTGTTGGATTTTCCAGAGCTTCAAATATAAAATATGAAAGAGCAATTGTAAGAAATAGGTATATAAATAGAACTTTTATCCTACCAACAGATTCAATGAGAAAAAAAGGAATAAAAATAAAATTAAATCCAATTAGACATCTTATTGAAGGCAAAAAAGTTGTTCTTGTAGATGATTCGATTGTAAGAGGAAATACTATAAAAAGAGTTATTGAAATATTAAGAGAATCTGGCGCGAAAGAAGTTCATATTAGAATTGCATCTCCTCAAGTAATAAAAGAGGAAGAATTTACCTTCGATGTTCCAGATAAAGATCATCTAATAAGCAATAACAGAAGTGTTGCAGAAGTAAAAGATATGATTGGAGCTGATTCTTTGGGATTTATTTCCCTAGAAGGATTAAGACAAGCTTGTGGAAACAAAACATATTATGAAAATTGTTTTGATGGATATAACCCTTTAGAAAGGAAGTAAAATGCCAATAAATTATAAAGATGCCGGTGTTGATGTAGAAAGTGGGCAAAAAGAAGTTGAACTTATCAAAAATTTGGTAGAAAAAACTCAATCAAAAAACGTTTTAAGTAAACTTGGTGGATTTTCTGGACTATTTAGCCTAGAAAATTTAAATGTTAAAAATCCAGTTTTGGTTTCCGGAACAGATGGAGTAGGAACCAAGGTTATGATTGCACAAATGATGGATAAGCACGATACAATAGGAATTGATTGTGTGGCAATGTGTGTAAATGATATTTTATGCCAAGGAGCAAGACCCTTATTTTTTCTAGACTATATTGCTTGTGGCAAACTTGTTCCAGAAAAAATGGAAAAAATTGTAAAAGGAGTCGCTGATGGATGTCTAGAAGCAAATTCTTCATTAATTGGAGGAGAAACTGCTGAAATGCCGGGTCTTTATAAGGAAAATGACTATGACCTTGCAGGTTTTTGTGTAGGAATAGTTGATAAGGAAAAAATAATTACAGGGGAAAAAATCAAAAAAGGCGACCATATTTTTGGCTTAAAATCTTCAGGAATCCATTCAAACGGATATTCTCTTGTAAGAAAAATTGTTTTGGAAAAAGAAAAATTATCCTTAGAAGAAAAAATTGAGGGACTTGATACAAGTCTTGGAGAAGAATTATTAAAACCAACTAGAATTTATGTAAAAGAAATTTTAGCCCTTCTTGAAAAAATCGAAATAAATGGCCTAAGCCATATTACTGGTGGTGGATTTTATGAAAATATTCCAAGAATGATTCCCGAGGGACTTTGTGCAAAAATTGATGTAAGAAATGTTCAAATACCAAAAATATTTACTCTTTTAGAAAAATGGGGAGAGCTTGATAAAAAAGATATGTATGAAACCTTTAATATGGGAGTAGGACTTGTTTTTGCAGTCGATAAAAAATATATAGATTTAGTTAAAGAAATAATTGATGAAGATGAACTTTTAGACCTTGGAGAAATAGTAGAAAATGATGAAAAAATCGAGCTCAAATTCTAAAAAAATTGCAGTTTTAATTTCAGGCTCAGGAACAAACCTTCAAGCCATAATTGATTCTTGTAAAAATAATGAAATAAATGGAAGTATTTCTATAGTTATTTCAAATAAAGAAAAGGCCTATGGTCTAGAAAGAGCGAAAAAAGAATCGATTAAAACTTTAGTATGCAAGGACAATGACTTTTTACTTGAAATTTTAAAGAAAGAGAAAATAGATTTGATAGTTCTTGCAGGTTATCTTAAAATTTTACCTGAAGAAATTATCAATGAATTTGAAGGTAAAATTATTAATATCCACCCATCTCTCATTCCTTCATTTTGTGGGATGGGATTTTATGGTAGAAAAGTTCACGAGAAAGTTTTTGAAAAAGGGGTCAAATTTACTGGAGCGACGACTCATTTTGTAACAAAAGATCCAGACCAAGGCCCAATAATTTATCAAGAAATTGTAAAAATCGACCAAGATGATACAGTTGATGATATTTCTTCAAATGTTTTAGAAAAAGAGCATGAAATTTTGACAAAATCAGTAAAAGATTTTTGTGATGATTTATTGTACATAAAAAATAAGAAAGTTTTCGTAAAAAATAGGAGTTTTTGATGAAAGTTTTAATTATAGGAAATGGCGGCAGAGAGCACGCTTTGGCATGGAAGGTTTCTCAGTCAAAAAAGGTTGATAAAATTTTTATGGCAAAGGGAAATGCAGGAACAGAATCTTTTTGTACAAACATCGACATTGACCCAATAGATATAAAATCTCTTGTAGAATTTTCAAAAAAAGAAAAAATAGACCTTACCATTGTAGGCCCAGAAGATCCTTTGTGTATGGGAATTGTAGATGAATTTGAAAAAAATAATCTTAAAATTTTTGGACCAAATAAAGAATGTGCAAGGTTTGAAAAATCAAAAAAATTTACTAAAAATTTCCTTGAAAAATATAATATTCCAACAGCAAAATATAAATCTTTTGACAATTTTGACCAAGCGAAAAATTCATTAAAAGATTTTTCCTATCCTTTGGTAATAAAGGCTGATGGGCTTTGTCTTGGAAAAGGTGTTATAATTTGTGAAAATGAGAAAAAAGCTCTTGAAACATTGGATGATATATTTATAAAAAAAATTTTTGGAGATGAGGGAAAAACTGTAGTTATTGAAGAATTTTTAAAGGGAGAAGAAGCCTCACTCTTGTGTTTGGTTTCAAATAATAAATTATTTCCTCTAGAAACTTGCAAGGACCACAAGCAAATTTATGATGGAAATAAGGGACCAAATACAGGTGGAGTAGGAACCTATTCACCAAACAAATTTTCAAAAAAAACGGATGAAAATATAGAAAAAATCTTAAAACAAATTGAAGATGGATTCAAAGATTCAAAACTTACTTATGATGGAATTTTATTTATTGGTTTTATGATTGATAAAGATTTGCCAAAAGTTTTAGAATTTAATGTAAGATTTGGAGATCCAGAAACAGAAACTCTAATGCCAAGATTAAAATCAGATCTTGTTGAAATAATTGAAAAAACTTTGGATAAGACTTTAAAAAATGAAGATATAAAATGGTCTGATGACTTTTCACTTTCTGTAATTTTAGTTTCAGATGGCTATCCTTTAAAATATGAAAAAGAAAAGGAAATAGATGGACTTGACCAAGTCAAAAACTCTGTGATTTTTCATAATGGTACAAAAAAATCTGATGGAAAAGTTCTTACAAATGGAGGTAGGGTTCTTACAATAAATGCAAAGGGAAAAACTTTGGATGAGGCGAGAAAAATTTGTTATTCTGATTGTGAAAAAATAAAATATGAAAATATATATTATAGAAAAGATATTGGATTAAATTAGCGAGTTTGATGTGAAGTCTAAATTTCTAATAGAAATTAGGATTTCACATTATTTTTTTATTTAAAATTTATGTAAAAATCAAAGCATTGTGCGAATATTGATGAAAAATAATTTGCAATGTGCTATAATTGAACATATAGTTTATTTTTTTATATAGAAAGGAAGATTTATGAGAATTAATACAATTTGGATTACGGGTGCTCATGGAAGGCTTGGATCTACAATTTTTAGATATCTAGATCCTTTAGAGGCTGAAATAATTGCAACCGATAAAGACGAAGTTGATATTACAAATCAAGAAGAAGTGAATTTATTTGTAGATAGAAACAGACCAAAAATAATTATAAATTGCTCTGCAATGACAAATAGGTTAAAGTGTGAAGATGATCCTGATAAGGCTTATTTATTAAATGCACTCGGTGCAAAAAATATAGCTATTGCATCAAACAGGGTTAGGGCAAAATTAATTCAATTATCAACTGCAGATGTATTTGATGGACAAACAATCCATCCTTACAAAGAAATTGACAAGGTAAAACCTAATACAGTTTATGGGAAAAGTAAATTTATGGGAGAAGAATTTGTAAAAGATTTTGCAAATAGATATTTTATAGTAAGAGTTTCAAGACTTTATTCAAAAGAAAATAATTTGGTTGAATCTATAATAGAAGAAGCGAAAAAAGGACTTGTTACAGTTCCAAAATCAAGATATGGTTCACCAACATCAGCTTATGAGCTATCAAAATTTTTAATTTCAATTATGGATACAAATGCTTATGGAACCTATCATGCATCTTGTGAGGGAACTTGTTCATTTAGAGCTTTTGCCCAAAAAATTTTGGATATAACAAAAATTGATGCAAAAATTGAAGAGAAAAGAGATTCTGATAGGATTGATTTTGAACCAGCCTTTAGAGGAATAGATAACTATTTTCTAAATCTTTTAAATATTAATACATTTTCAACATGGGAAGATGCCCTTGAGGAATACCTGAGAAGGGAGTATGGATATGAAAAGTAAATCTCAAAGAAAAATTGGATTAACGTCAAAAATTTTTATAGCCCTTATTTTAGGTATGGTTCTTGGAATTGTAATGCACTATTTTGTTCCACAAAGTCACATTAAAGAAGAAATAATCATTGATGGAGTTTTCTATTTATTAGGACAAATGTTTATAAGGGCCATGCAAATGTTAGTTGTTCCTTTGGTATTTTTCTCCATTGCAGATGGTTGTAGAAATATGGGGGATACAAAAACACTTGGTAAAGTCGGGGTAAGAATAGTTTTATTTTATCTTTTGACAACAGCTCTTGCCATAATTATTGCCCTATCTTTGGCATCAATCATAGGACCAGGTAAGGGAATGAATATGAAATTGGGATCAAATGAATTTAATATGGAAACTGGAGAAAAAACTTCCATGAAAGATACCTTATTAAATATGATTCCAACAAACCCAATCGAGGCTTTGGCAAAAGGAGATATGCTACAAATAATTATTTTTGCAGTTATAGTTGGACTTTTAATTGCATCCATGGAAGATAGGCTAGAAACTTTAGGAAATATAATTACAGAAATGAATGAATTAATGATGAGTATGACCATGGCTGTAATGAAACTTGCACCAATAGGAGTATTTTTCTTGATTGCAAGAACATTTTCAAATCTTGGATACGATGTAATTTTGTCCATGCTTTCTTATATGCTTTCTGTAATCTTGGGTCTTGCTTGTCAACTTCTAATAGTATATATGTTATTGTTGACTATATTTGTAAGAGTAAATCCATTTGCTTTTTTGAAAAAATATTTCCCAGTAATGACTTTCGCATTTTCAACTGCATCATCAAATGCGACAGTTCCTTTAAATATTCAAACTCTTGAAGAAATTGGAGTTGATAAGAAAATTTCCTCATTTACAATTCCTTTGGGAGCGACAATAAATATGGATGGAACAGCAATAATGCAAGGAGTTGCCGTGGTATTTATTTCAAATGCTTATGGAATAGATTTAACTTTAAATGATTATATGACTGTAATTTTGACAGCAACAATTGCATCAGTGGGAACAGCCGGAATTCCTTCAGTTGGTCTTGTAACCTTATCTATGGTTTTATCATCAGTAGGCCTTCCTGTAGAAGGAATTGCTATGATTATGGGAATTGATAGAATTTTAGATATGGCAAGAACTGCAATAAATACAACAGGAGATGCATCAGGAACAATTATTGTTGCAAATTCTGTAGGATTATTTAATAAAGAAAAATTTAATAGAAGAACATAGAATTAAAAAAAGATGAAAAATATAATTTGAATTTTTCATCTTTTTTTAATAAATTCTTATGCAAAAATTTACAAATGAATTTATTTATATAATTTTTTTTGGCATTCTGGGCAAATTCCTGTAAATTCGAAGCTGTGATTTTTTATTTTAAATCCTGTTTCTTTTTCTAATTGTTTTTCAAAATCATGGATTGGGCAATTTTCAATTATAAATTTTTTGCCACAGGAAATACAGCTTATAAAATGTTTGTGGTCTGTTGAATTTAATTGAAAATAAGAAATTCCATCTATATTAGTATTTTTTAAAAGAAGGTTTACCTCTTCTAAGGTATTTAAATTTCTATAAATTGTTGAAAGATCTATGTTGATTTTTTCTTTTTTAAATTTTTCTAACATTTCTTCGGCAGAAATTGGATCTTTATTTTCTATAATTTTATCTAAAATTAATTTTCGATTTTTTGTAACTCTAATCTTATTTTCCCTTAATAAATCATCTATTTTCAAAATCTCACCTCTTTTATTTATATTACCATATTGACAAAAAATAAAACAGTTATATAATAACTCTTGCAAATGATTTGCAATTAAGGAGGAAAAATGAAGAAGAAAATTTTAGCAATGTTTTTAGTTTTGGGACTTTTTGCAACAGGATGTGCAAAAAATGATAACAAAGCTAATTTAAATTCAAACAGTTCAAATGAAATAAGTCAAACACAAGATAGTGATAAAGAAACAATTTATGCTTCTTTTTACCCAATTTACAATTTGACTAAACAAATTGCTGGAGATAAATTCAATGTAAAATCTTTTACTAATTTAAATACAGAAGTTCATGATTTTGAACCATCTGCAAAAGATATGGCAGATTTATCAAATGCAAAAGTTTTATTTTTAAATGGAGCAGGCCTTGAATCTTGGAAAGATAAGGTTGAAAAAGCTTCAAAAATTGAAATGGTTGATACTTCAAAAGGTATATATTTAATAAAAACTGAAGATGAAGAAGAACATGACCATGACCATGAAAGTGAGGATAGACCTAAATCTTGTTGCGATGCACCTCATTATCACGAAAATTCTGATGAAAATGAAAAAGAAGATAAAGATCATCATGAAGATAATGAAGACAAGCTTAACCATGAGGATAGCGAAGATAAGCACGACCATGAAGATGGTGAGGAAGAAGAACATCATCATCACCACCACGGATTATATGATCCACACGTTTGGTTAAGTCCAAAAAATGGAATTATTCAAGCAAAAAATATTGCTGAAAAACTTTCAGAAATTGATCCTGATAATAAAGATTATTATATGGGTAATTTTGAAAAAATAAAAAAAGAGCTTGAAGATATTGATAAAAATTATGGAGAAAAATTAAAAAATAAAGAAAATAAAAAATTCTTAGTAGATCACGAAGCATTTTCATACCTAGCTCGTGATTATGGTTTAGAACAAATCCCTCTTACATCAATTACTTCAACTAATGAAGCTGATGCAAAAACAATGAAAAGTGCTATTGATTATGTTAAAAAAGAAAAAATCTCAGCAATTTTCTATGAAAAGGGTGGATCAGATAAAAATGTAACAACTTTGGCAAATGAATTATCACTTGACGCAAAAGCTATAAATACTATAGAATATGCTAGTGACGATGATTTGAAAAATGAAAAAACATATCAAGAAATGATAAAGGAAAATTTAGAATTAATGGAAAGCAGTTTAAAATAAATGAAAGTTATAGAAGTTAAAGATTTAGTCTTTTCTTATGGCAAGGATGAAATATTAAATAAGGTAAGCTTTGATTTAAATAAGGGAGATTTTTTGACTATTCAGGGTGAAAACGGCTCTGGTAAGTCTACTCTTATAAAATTGATTTTAAAAGATTTGAAGAAAAAATCAGGGCAAATAAAATTATTTGGAGAAGATATAGAAAATTTTAATGATTACACAAAAATTGGCTATGTTCCTCAAGTAAATGATGCAAATAAGCTAGCTTTTCCTGTTACTGGAAAAGAATTTGTTGTCTTAAATTTGTATAAAAAATTTAATATTTTTAATAGACCAAACAAAAAATGCTATCAAAAGATCAGTGATATTTTTGAGATATTAAATATAGAAAATCTTTTAAATGTTCCTTTTAATCAACTTTCGGGAGGTCAAGCCCAAAAAGTTATGATAGCAAGGGCAATGGTTAATGACCCTGAGGTTTTACTTTTGGATGAGCCAACAGTTGGTGTTGATGAAAAATCTAAAAGAGACTTTCTTAAACTTCTAGCCCACTTAAATGAAAAACATAAAATTTCAATTTTGATGATAAGTCATGAAATTGATGTTGTTAAGGAATTTTCCAAAAGAGAAATAAGGTTAAAAAATGGAAGGATAGTTGATGCTTAGTTATGAATTTATGCAAAGGGCTCTTTTAGTTGGCCTCATGCTTGCAATAATAATTCCAATGATTGGGATTGTTATGGTAAACAGAAGGACTTCTATGATTGGAGATGCCTTATCCCATACAGCACTCTCAGGAGTTGCTATGGGTCTTATTATTGGAATAAATCCAGTTTTTACTTCAATAATAATTTGTATTATTGCAAGTTTTGCAATAGAAATAATTAGGAAAAAATTTAAAAGTTTTGGTGATATGGCAACTGCTATTATAATGAGTCTTGGAATTGGACTTGCAGGAATTTTGTCAGATTTTACACCTGGTGGAACAAGTTTTGAATCATTTTTATTTGGTTCAATAACAAGTGTTACAAAAGAAGATTTACTTATTGTAAGTGTAATTTTTATTCTTGTTTTATTTTTTAGCCTTTACTTATATTATCCGCTTTTGTATAACTCAATAAGTCCTTTGATGGCAGATCTTTCTGGAATTAATTCAAAATTAATTTCTAATATTTTTACTTTTTTGACTGCTGTCACTGTTGCAATTTCTACAAAAACTGTAGGAGCTTTGATGATATCATCTCTTATGGTTTTGCCAGTTGCAAGCGGACTTTTGATTTCAAAATCTTATAAAGAAACTTTTATAAAATCAATTATAATTGCAATAATTTATATGATGGCAGGAATCAGTGCAAGTTTTTATCTCGGTATAAAACCGGGTGGAGCCATAGTGGTAATTGCAGTTTTTGGCATGATAATTTCTCTAATAATTCAAAAAATCTTAAAAAGATAGGTTCGCCTGTCTTTTTTTTGTGGAAATTTTCTATGATATAATTAATTAAGAATGAAAAACAGAAAGGTTTGATATGAAAATAATAATTTCACCTGCAAAAAGGTTTAAACATTTTGAAAATGAAAAAACAGAAGGACTTTTGTTTGAAGAAGAAACAAAAGAATTGGTTGATAAACTTAAAAATTATTCCATAAATGATTTGGCAAATATGTTTTTTTGTAACGATGATCTTGCTATAAAAGCCTATTATGACTACAAGGATTTTGATTTTGAAAATTTAAAAAATCCAGCGATTTTTTCTTATGATGGACTTGTTTTTAAGCAATTTAAAAAAGAAGATTTCAATGATTTATCTTATTTGAATGACCATGTTTATATTATTTCTGCTTTATATGGTTTGTGTAAGCCTTTTACAGGAATTTCTGATTATAGGCTTTATATGGATTCAAAAGGACTTGATATGTATGGATTTTGGAATGATAAAATTTATAAAAAGGCATTTCAAGATGAAAATTTTATTATAAATTTGGCAAGTGCTGAATATGCAAAACTTTTGAAAAAATACCTTAAAAAAGACCAAAAATTATTGACTTTGACTTTTAAAGAAAATAGAAATGGAAAAATTCGTTCAATTGTATCCTACACCAAGCAAATGCGTGGAAGAATGCTAAAATATTTGATTAATAATAAAATTACTGATATAGAAACAATTAAAAAGATAAGGCTTTGCGATTATATTTATGATCCATATAATTCAACCGACGATGAATTTGTGTATGTAAGGGAAAACTAATGAAATTACTGCATTTATCAGACCTTCATATAGGAAAATCCATTGGCTCATATTCCTTACTTGAAGATCAAAAATTTTGTCTTGACCAAATTTTAGAAATTATTAAAAATGAAAAAATTGATATTGTTTTGATTGCAGGAGATATATTTGATACATCAATTCCAAATAATGAAGCCATGAAGGTCTATTCTGATTTTGTTGATGAAATTATTTTTAATTTGAAGAAAAAAATTATTGCAATTTCTGGAAATCATGATTCAGGGAAAAGACTTGAAATTTCTAAAAGTTTTTTTGAAAAAAATTCTTATTATATTTTTGGTAATTCTTTTGATGAGAGATTAACTTTTGAAGATGAATATGGGAAGGTGAATTTTTATCCAATTCCCTATATTTCTCTTGCAAGGGCAAAAAATGAAATTGATCCAAAGATAGAAAATTTCACTGACCTTTATAAAATTTTACTAAAAAACATAGATTACAAAGACAGAAATGTTTTGATTACTCATTGTTATGCAAATGAAAAGCCTTTTGAAGATGAAAAAATTGAAGGGGAGAAGCCTCTTACAATCGGTGGAAATGATGCTATGGACGCTCATTTATTTAAAAATTTTGACTATGTTGCCTTGGGACATCTTCACAGAAAACACTTTGTTCTTGATGAAAAAATCAGGTATTGTGGGACATTTATGAAGTATTCATTTTCAGAAATTAACCAAAAAAAATCTGTGACAATTGCAGATTTAAAAGATGATTTAAAGATAAAAGAAATAGAAATTAAACCATTAAATGATTTTGAAAAGATATGTGATTATTTTGAAAATATAGTAAAAATGGAAAATTCAAATTCTTATCTTGAATTTATTTTAAAGGATGAAAATCCAATAGATTCTCCCATGGTAAAATTGAAAATGAAATTTCCTCATGCAGTTTCAATTAGCTATGAAAATTCAATTGATATAGAAAATGAAGAAGCTTTGGACATTGACCTTGAAAATTTATCTGTAATGGAAATTTTTGAAGAGTTTTATAAGTTTAAGATGGATGAAAAAATGGGAAAAAATGAAAAAGAAATATTTAAAAAGGTGATAGAATGAAACCTGTAAAACTTGAAATGTATGGTTTTATGACCTACAAAAATAAAACTTTTATAGATTTTACAAAACTTTATGATTCAAAAATTTTTATAATTTCTGGAGATACAGGAAGTGGCAAAACTTCAATTTTTGATGCCATAAGTTTTGCACTTTTTGGAAAAATTCAAAGGCAAGGCTTTGATTTAAATGATTTGAGGAGTGATTTTTTAAGTGGAGAAGATCCAATAAGCTATGTTGATTTTTCTTTTGAAATTGATGGAAAAAATTACAGGATTAAAAGAATTCCGAGTCAAAAAGCAAAAAAAACCAGGGCAAATGTTAATGTAAGTCACAGCGTTGAACTTTATAAGATAGAAAATGATAGGGAAATTTTAATTTCGGATAAGGTTAATGAATGTGAAAAAGAAATTATAAATATTATAGGTCTTGATTTTAACCAACTAAATAGGGTTATGATTCTTGCCCAAGGTGAGTTTTCTAAATTCTTAAAATCTTCATCTGATAAAAAGGCAGAATTATTATCAAAGATTTTTTCATCTTTTATCTATAAGAATATTGAAGAAAAATTAAAAGAAGCAAGCAAAGACTCAAAGAAAAATTTGGAAAATATTTCAAAAAGTCTTGAAAGCGAAATCACTAAAAATAATCTTTTAAGTGAAAATATAGACTCTCAATTAATAGAGCTTAAAAATTTTGAAGAAATTTTTAAAATAATAGAAAAAATAAATGATGAACTTGAAAAAAATATTGATAAAGAAAATAAAGAGAAATTATCATTAGAAAAAAACTTGGAAGAAGAAAATTCTAGGCTTAATTTTTACCAAAAAGAAAATGAAGAAATCAAAAATTATAAATATTTAAATGAAAAAAGACTTGAGCTTTTAGAAGATGAAGCATACTTTAAAAATTTGAAAAAAGACTTATTTTTTGCAGAAAAGTCAATTCAATTTAAACCATATTACCAAAGTCTTCTTGATTTAAAAAATAGTCAAAAAGATTTTGAAAATAAATTATCTAATCAAAAAGAAAAACTTTCAAAAATAGAGAAAGATTTAGAGGAAAATTTAAAAAATCTTGGTAATAGGGAAGAAAGCCAAAAAATTATTAGTGAAAAAAAAGAAAGTATAGTAAAAAATCAATCAGTCTTGGATAAATTTATAAATCTTGAAAATTTAAAAAGGGATTTGGACAAAAATAAAAAAGATTTTCAGGATGGAAAAACTTACAAAAATCAAATAGAAGATTTTAAAAATAAAAAAGATATGATAGATAAAAAAATAAGAGAAAAATCAAATGACTTATTAGATTTATCTTTTAAACTAGAAAAAATAAATGAAGATAAGCACAAGATAAGCCAAAAAGTTTTTGAATATGAAAATATTTATGAGAAATCTCTTTTAAATGATAAAAAAATTAAAGATTTATCAAAGTTAAAAATAGAATTAGAAGAGTCAAATAAAGATTTTGAAATAAGCAAAAATTTATTGGAAAGGGCTGAGTTGAACAAAAAAGCTCTTTTAATAAATGATTTTAGGAAAGATTTAAATGAAAATGGAATTTGTCCTGTTTGTGGAAGGATTTTTGAAGGGGAAATTGAATATTTAGATTCTTCCCAAATTGATGGCGATAGGGCAAGGGAAGATTATTTAAATCTTAAAATCAAAATTGATTTTTTAATGGAAAAAATAAGAGATTTGGAAAAATCTATAGATGAAAATTTGGAAAGATCAGATCATATTAAGAAAAATCTTGATGAATATAAAAATAAATTAGAAAATCTTAAAATTTCATATGAAGATCTTTACGATGAATTTGAAAATGAAAAAAGAAGTAAAGATGATTATGAAAAAAAATCTTTTGCTTTTGAAAAATCCATAGAAAATTTAAAAAATAAGTTACAAAAACTTGAAAATTTGGATGATATAGAAAATTTAGAAAACAAATACAAGATAAAAAAAGAAGAAGTCGATAATTTTGATAAAAAAGATATAGAAATTTCCATAAAAAATGATAGAGACTTTGTAAAAAAAGAAGAAGAAAGAATAAAAAATCTTGATGATAATATAAAAAATCTGGAAAAAGAAAAATCCTCTTTAAATTCCTTGATTGAAAGTTATAGGTCTTATATTGAAGATACTAAGGATAAAATTTCAAAAAATGAAAAGCTATTAGATGAAAGAATAAGTGAAAATTTTAAGAATTTTGATGAATTTTTAAAGTATTTGGAAATTTCAAAAAAATTATTAGATAAAAAAGACCAGATAGAAGATTATTTTGAAAATTTAAATAACCTATCAATAAGATTATCAAGCCTTGAAAAATACAAGGATAAAGAAGAATACCAGACAGAAAATATAAAAGAAAAAATAGAAAAAATCAAAATAGATTTGGAAAAAATTAATGATTTTCTATTTTCTTTAAAAATAAAAAAGACCAGATTAGAAGAAAGCAAAGACCAAATAATTTTAATTCAAAAAGAGCTTAGCAAATCAAAAAATGATGATGCAATTCTTTATAAACTTTCAAAAATTGCAGACGGGTCCATGTCCAAGGTTTCTGGTAGGGAAAAATTAAATTTTGAAACCTTTGTTCTTTCTTATTATTTTAAAAAAATATTAAAATTTGCAAATATAAGGCTTAGAGAGATGACTGATGGACAATTTACAATGATTAGAAAAACCCAAACAAGCGATAAGAGAAAAAATTATGGTCTTGATATAGAAATTTTGGATGCAAATACGGGAAAAATTAGAAGCGAAGCTTCTCTTTCTGGTGGGGAGAGTTTTATTGCATCACTTGCTTTGGCCCTTGGACTTTCTGATGAAATAAGCGGGGAAAATGGTGGAATAAAAATCGACACCTTATTTATTGATGAAGGTTTTGGAACTTTGTCTGATGATTATTTGGAAAAAGCTATTAGAACGATTGAAAAATTATCCTACGATAATAAATTTATCGGCTTAATTTCACACGTAAAAGAATTAAAAGATGCAATTGATGCAAAAATTGAAGTTTTATATTCAAAAACACAAGGATCAAGTTTGAAGGTGGTTGTATGATAAAAATTATAATGAGCAAATTTCCCAAGGAAAATTCATCATATATTTACAAAGAAATAGAAAAAAAATTGGATAATAAAGAAAAATCTTTTTTAATTGTTCCTGAACAATACACCCTAGAAAGTGATATGGATTTTATAGATTCAATAAAATATAAATCAGTTATGGATGCAAAAGTTTTATCTTTTTCATCTTTAATTTCTTATATTTCTCAAAGGTTAAGCTTAAAAAAGAAAGAAAATTTAAATCAAGTTTCAAAAGCAATCTTACTAACAAGCGTTCTTGATGAAATAAATGAAAATTTAAAACTTTTTTCAAACAAATCTTTTGATATAGATTTTGTAAATAATCTTTCTGATTTTTTTACTAACATAAAAGAATATTATTTTGATGATGATTTTTTTGATTCAATCAATAAAAATGAAAATCTAGATCCAATGACTAGGTTAAAATTTGAGGAAATAAAATTAATTTATGATGCTTATATAAAAAAGCTTGAAAATTCATATATAGACAAGGAAGACGAACTTGAAATTATAAAAAATATTTTAAAATATTGTGATTTTTTTAAGGGAGTAAATTTTTATTTTGATAAATTCGATCTCTTATCAGATTTAAGACTAGATTTTATTAAAGAGTTAATTAAAATTGGGGCGAAAATCACAATTTCAATTTCAATGGACTGGAAATATTATGAAAATAATATGGCAAATGATATGGATATTTTTAACCAAAGTATGAGATTTGTTGAAAGTTTAAAAGAAATCGACCAAATTAAAATCATAAATCTTGAAAAAAATAATAAGCTTTCTGATATTAAGCACCTTTATGAAAATTTTGAAAAATATAATCCAAAAATTTATGAGGAAAAAACTTCAAATATAAATATAATTGAATCAATTTCATCTCAAAATGAGATAGAAAATGCCTCCTTAATTATTGAAAAGCTTATAAGAAGTGGTCATTCTTTTTCAGAAATTTCTCTTGTAATGGCAAATGCGGATGAGTATGAAAATCTTATAAAAAGAATTTTTTCAAGGGCAGAAATTCCTATTTTTATTGATAAGTCAAAAAAATTATCTGATAATCACATAGTAAAAACTTGGTTTTCCTTGATTAGGCTTGTAGTTTTTAATTTTAGAAAAACAGATCTTGAGGCTTTTGTAAGGTCAAATGTTCTAGATTTTGGAGAAAATTCTTTTGAAAGAGTCTTGGCCTTTCAAAATTATATAAATACAAGAAAAATCAAAGGCACTATGATTTTTGATGATAAATATTTTACTTTAGATGAAAAATTTTATCAAAATGATGAAAAATTGAAAAATGAGAAAAAAGAAGAACTTGAAAAAGTAAATTCAATTAGACAGATTATAATCTCTTTGGTCAAAGACTTGTATGAAATTAGAAATGAAAAATTAAAAGCTATTGATTTTGTTAAAGAAATTTTTAAAATTCTTGATACCGATATAATTAAATCTGGTTTTAATCAATTCCAAGAAAATATTAAGGAAAATAAACTTGATATTTTTGAAGAAAACAGCCAAGTTTGGGATAAATTTTTGACGAATTTGGAACAAATTGCAGGAATTTTGGAAAATTCTTATACAAGCCTTGATAAAATTTATAAATTATTAGAAAAATCATGTGAAGCTTCATCAATTGGGATTATTCCTCCAGCAATTGACCAAGTTTTGATTGGTGATTTTTCAAGAGATAGGATAAATGATAGAAAGATTAAAATTTTTGTGGGAATGACTGATATTTATTTTCCTGGAAATAATAATAGCGATATCTTAATTTCAGAAAATGAAAAAACTGCTTTGGAAAAAGAGGGCTACGACCTTAAAATTTATAAGGAAAAAAAGGATGATAAGATTCTTTTGAATTTACTTAGGATGTTTACTTCATCAGAGAAAATATTTTTCTCCTATTCTCTTATAAATAAGGCCAATGATCCAATGAATATGGCAACAAGTATTTCTGATATTATAAATATTTTCCCAAATATAACTTATAAGAAAATCACTCAAAATAAATTTTCCAATATAAAATATTCGACTGATCTTTTAGATTTAAAGGCAAGCGAAATTTTGTGGAATATAAAAAATAAGAAAAATACAAGTGAAAATGAAAAAGAATTTGTAAAATCATATTTAAAATATAAAAAAGACCATAATGATAATTTTAATTATTCCAAAAATTCTTCATATAATTTATTTTTAAAAGGATTTACCTATTCAAATGAAAAATTTCCTTTAAGAGAAGATATTTCAAAAAAACTTTATAAGAAAAATAAATTTTCAGTTTCAGAAATTGAAACTTATGCAAAATGTCCTTACAAATATTTTGTAAATTATGGACTTAGGGCTAAAGAAAATAAAAATTTAGACGTTGATAATTTAGAAATTGGAAATATTGTCCACTATAATATGGAAGATATTTCAAAAAAATTGCAAGGAATAGATCTTGAAAAAATAGATGAAAAAGATTTAGAAAAAATTGTAAATGAAAGTTTTGAAAAAGCTATTGAAAATTCTCTTGATAGGGACAGGGCAGGGGATAAGAAAAATAAATTTATCCTTTCAAATATCTATGAGTCAACTCAAAAATCTTCAAAAAAAATCATGGACCAAATAAAAAACGGTAGGTTTCAAATTGATGGGGTTGAGGAAAAATATGGAAAGGGCGAGAAATATCCCCAAGTTCATGTTGATGAGAAAAATTATCTTGAAGGAAGAATTGATAGGATTGATAGGTTTAAAAATTATATAAGAATTATTGATTATAAAACTGGAGCAAAAGAAATCAAAATTGCCAATGTTTTAAATGGTTTTGAGCTTCAATTATTTGTCTATATGCTATCAATAAAAGAAAAAAAATCTGAAAATTTATCACCAATTGCAAGCTTTTATCTTCCTTTAAAAGATGAAGTGAAAAAGCTTGACAAGGCTTATGATGAGGATGCAATAAAAAAAATCTATGATGATAAGACAAAAATGAATGGCCTTATTGTAAAAATAAATGAGGAAGTCTTAAAACTTTTGGACAAGGATTTTGATGGGAAAAAATCTGATATATTTAAAATTTCTAGGGGAAATGCCAATATTTTTTCTCTTGAAGAAGAAGAAATTTTGGAAAAATTTATTAAAAATCTAATTTCAAAATATATTTTTGAAATTAAAAATGGAAATATAAAATTAAATCCTCTTAGAATAAACCAAAACACTTATGAATGTACCCATTGTCCTTACAAGTCAATTTGTAAATTTGATTATTCAAATGACCAAGATAAGTTTAAGGATGTGGATAATAAAATTTCTATTAATGATATAAAAAAGGAGCTATCAGATGAGTAAATTTAAGCCAACTGATGATCAAAAAAAAGCCATAGAAACTAGGGGTAAAAATATTATTGTGTCTGCTGCTGCAGGAAGTGGAAAAACTAGGGTTTTGGTTGATAGGGTAATTTCTTTGATGGTTGAAGAAAAAATTCCTATAAAAAATATGATTATTGTAACTTTCACCAACAAGGCTTCTGTTGAAATGAAAGATAGGATAAGGGAAAAATTAAATGATTTACTCAAAGAAGAAAAGTCTGACAAAATTTTTATAAAAAATCAAATTAAATCTATAAATGATGCTTTTATAAAAACTCTTCACTCATTTTGTGCAGATATGTTGAGGGAAAATTTTTATTTGTCCGATAATCTTTCCCCATCTTTTAAAATAGCAGCCGATTCCAAACAAGCTTTGTTGAGAAAGGATGCCATTGATGAGCTTTTTGAAAAAGAATACGAAAAAAACCATGGAGAATTTATAAATTTCTTGCATAATTTCGGATCAAATAGGTCAGATGATGATGCAAAAAAAATAATTCTAGACCTATATGATTTTTCAAAAAGTCAAATAGACCCTCACAAATGGCTGGAAGATAAAACAAGTTCGAATTTTGATTTTGAAAAATTTAAGGCTTATATAAAAAAGAGAATAGAAAATATTTTATCAAGTGCAAAGGATTTGGAAATTTTTATAAAAGAAAGGTCTATGCGAGATAAGTATGTAGAAATGATTGAAAGTGACTTAAATTTTTTTGAATATATAAAAAATTCAATAGATGAAAAATCTTGGGATTATATTATAGAAATCTTTGGGAAAAGTCTTTCAAGAATGGTTACAATGTCAAAAAAAAATGATGATCCAAACGAAAATTTATATGTTAAGGCTAAAAAAAATGCCTACAAAGATGAATTTAATTTGATAAAAGATTTGATAAGAAACACGGATTCTATAACTAGGGGATTTTTTGATCCTTTGGAAGATAAAATTTTAAAAGAATTAAAATATTTGGTTTTTTCCTTTGAAGAAATTTATACAAAGAAAAAAAGAGAAGAAAATTATTTGGATTTTTCTGATATGGAACATGAATTTATAAATTTATTGGAAAATGAAGAATTAACTAATAAATTAAAAAAACAATTTAAATATATTTTCTTTGATGAATACCAAGATTCAAATGATATTCAAAATTATATTGTAGAAAAATTAAAAAATGAGAACAATCTATTTTTTGTAGGTGATGTAAAACAATCAATTTATGGTTTTAGAAATGCAAGAGCTGAATTATTTTTGGAAAAATTAGATTCTTATGAAAAAGATGAAAATTCATTAAGGATAAATTTGTCCAAAAATTTTAGAACTGACAAGGACTTGATTGATTTTAATAATTATATTTTTGAAAGGCTTATGACAAGAGAAAATTCTGATATAGCCTATAAGGATGATAATCACAGATTAAATTATCATTTTGAATTTGATGAAAACTATCCAAAAGTTTCAATCAAGGCTCTTTCCAAAAATTTAAATGAAGAAGCTTATTTGGTAAAAGAGATAAATAATCTAGTAAATTCTGGACTTGAATACAAGGACATAGCAATATTATTAAGGGCATCTTCAAAAGCATATTTGTATGAAAATGAACTAAAAAAAGCAGGAATTCCATTTTCATCTGATATTTCAAAAGTTTCCTTTGAAACTGTAGAGGTAGAATTTTTTATAAATATTTTAAAATATATAGCAAATCCTAACGATGATATAAGCCTGCTTTCAGTTTTAAGAAGTGAGATATTTAATTTTTCTGAAGATGATTTGGCAGAAATTAGTCTTTCATCAAATAAATCTTATTTTTACCAAAAATTTAAGGATTACGAAGAAGAAAATGAGGGCGGTTTATCCCAAAAAATTTCAGATTTTAATACAATTTTTACAGATTTTTCCTATATTTTAAATTTTTCAAATATGTATGATTTTGCTAATTTTATTTTTGAAAATTCTGGACTTTATGACTTTTTAAAGGCAAGGGACAGGGCAGATGAAAGAATAAAAAACATCGAGGCTTTTATAGATTTGATGGATGATTATGATAAAAATAATGAAAATTCCCTGTTTGGATTTTTAACCTATATCGATAATTTGAAAAATCAAAAAAAGGATAATTTGAAAGCTTCAAGAAACCTATCTGATGATGAAAATTTAGTTAGAATTATGACCATTCATAAATCCAAGGGTCTTGAATTTAAAGCAGTAATTTTGCCGGATTTTTCCAAAAGATTTAACACTCGTGACAATTCAAAAGATATAGTTTTGGATAAAGATTTGGGAATTGGGATTAACATTGCCGATTGGGAAAATAAAATAAAAATTTCTTCAATAAAAAGAGATTTGATTTTGGAAAAATCAAACCTAAATGATAAAAAGGAAGAAATGAGAGTTTTGTATGTCGCCCTAACCCGAGCTGAAAGAAAAATTTCTATTATTGGGAAAAAAGACCTAAATGAAAAGGGCCTTGAAAATATTTTGAATGCAAATTCTCTTTTGGATTTATCATCATACATGGATTGGATTTTAAAAATATTATGCAATGATAAAATCATGAGTGATTTTGTTGACGTTGATTTTAAAACTGACGCATTTAATAAAGGATTTTTAGATATTGAATATGTAGAGGAATTTGAAGAAAATTCACATGAGGATTTAACTGATATAAATAAAATAATAAATTCAGATACCTACAATGAGAAAATTTATAAAAATATAGAAGAAATTTTTAATTTTTCCTATAAAAATAAGGAAAATATTAATAAATCTTTGAAAAAATCTGTAACAGAAATCGCTAAAAATTATGATTTATCAAATGAAGGCTACGAGAAATCTTCCTTTGATCAAAAAGAAATTTCCTATGATTTTAGAAGACCAAATTTTGAAGAAATAAAATTATCACCAACAGATAAGGGATCTTTGATCCACAAAATTTTCCAAGAATTAGAAGTGAAATCTTATGATTTACATTCACTAGAAAAAGAAATAAATAGATTAATTGACTTGGGAAAAATAAAAAAGGACTACCTTTCATATATAAATTTTGAAAATATTTTGGGATTTTTTAACTCAGAAATAATTAAAAATATAATAAAAAAATCACCAAAAATTCGTAAAGAAGAATCTTTCCTTAGAAAAATTGATAATTTTTATGTAAATGGACAGATTGATATTATGTTTGAATTCAAAGATGAAATTGTTCTTATGGATTTTAAAACAGATTCAATAAAAAGAGAAGGATTTTATGATAAGCAAGTTGAAATTTACAAGGACTCCATAGAAGAAGCTCTTGGAAATAAAGTTACATCATCTTATATTTATTGGTACAATTTTAAAGAATTTGAACAAGTTAATAAAAACCACCATTAATATCAAAAATTGATCCTGTAATATAAGAGCCTTTTTCAGATATTAAAAATTCAACGAGATTTGCAATTTCTTCGGATTTTGCAAATCTTTTTTCTATCAAATCTTCTTTCAAAGATTTTTTATCATCTTCAGATAAATCAAATTTAGTCATATCAGTATCAACAATTCCCGGAGAAATTGCATTTACTCTTATATTTGAAGGTAAGAGTTCTTTTGAAAGAGCTTTTGTTAAAGAATTAACTCCGCCCTTACTTGCAGAATAAGCAACCTCAAAACTTGCTCCTAAATTTCCCCAAATAGATGAAATATTTATAATAACTCCAGATTTTTGACCAACCATATTTGGAATTGCTCTTTTTGAAGTTAGAAAAATTGAAGATAAATTTGTATTTATAATCTCATTCCAAGATGCAAAATCCATATCTTGCAAAAGGCCGAAATAAGAAATTCCAGCATTATTTATTAAAATATCTACATGAGAAAAATTTTTTTCAGAAATTTCAAATAAATTATTTACATCTTCTTCGTTTTTTACATCACATTTTACGGCAATGACATTAGGATTTGTAAGCCTTAATTCATTTAATAAATTTAAAGCCTTATCCTTATTTTCCTTATAAGTTAAAACCAAATTGTAGGTAATATTTAATTTTTTTGCAATAGCAGCACCAATTCCTCTTGATGCGCCCGTTATTAATACAGTTTTCATATCATGATTATATCATATATTAAAGGGTAAAATTTAAGATAGGAGGGTAATATGAAATATTATAAACTAAATGATGGAAACAAAATACCGGCTATGGGTTTTGGAACTTATAGAATTACCGACAGAGAAGATATGGCAAATGCAATCGAGTCATTTTTTGAAAATTCTTATGAGTATTTAGATACAGCAAAAATTTACAATAATGAAAAGATGATAGGGGATGAACTTAAAAATTCTAACAAAAAAAGAAGTGAATACCAAATAGCTACAAAAGTTTGGCCAAGTGATTTTGGATCTGATAAAACAAAAAAATCATTGGATGAGTCTCTAGAAAAATTACAAACAGATTATTTGGATGTGGTTTTACTTCATTGGTTTGGAAAAGATTTTGATAAATCATGGAAAGTTTTTGAAGATTACAAAAGACAAGGGATTGTAAAAACAATAGGAGTTTCAAATTTTGAGCTATCTCAATTACAAAAACTTTTAGAAATTGGAGAAAAACCTGCAATTGATCAATTGGAATCTAGCCCACATTTTCAGAATGACGAAACCGTAAAATTTTTAAAAGAAAATAATATAATCCACCAAGCCTGGTCACCAATCGCTAGGGGAAGAAGTGAATTATTGGAAGAATTTGTGATAAAAAAACTTTCAAATAAATATAATAAGACCCCAGCTCAAATAGTTTTGCGTTGGCATATAGAAAGAGGATCAATGCCAATTCCAAAATCAACAAACCCAAAAAGAATAAAAGAAAATATAGAAATATTTGATTTTTCACTTGATGATGAAGACATGAAAGCGATAAAATCAATTGACCTTAAAAAAAGATATTCATCAGACCCAGAAGATGAAAAGTGGTTAAAAGACTTACTTGGAAAAATGTAAAAAATATTAAAAAAATTCTGCAAATTAATGCAGAATTTTTTTAATATGGGGCATATTGTTTGATTTTTTCTTATCTATTTTCAAAAATTTCTTTTATTTCGTCTTCATTTATTCCGACCATAGCTTCGCCAAGATCTTTTGAAACTTCTAAAATAATTTCAGGTTTATCAAAATTTTCTACGGCTTTTACTATAGCTTTTGCTCTTTTTTCTGGATTTCCAGATTTAAAGATTCCACTTCCAACAAAAACACCATAAGCGCCAAGTTGCATCATCAAAGCAGCATCGGCAGGAGTTGCAACTCCACCAGCAGAAAGATTTGCAACAGGAAGTTTTTTGTTATCCCTTACATATTTTAAAAGATTTACGTCAACTGCCAAATCTTTTGCATATGTGAAAATTTCATCATCAGTTAAAACAGAAATTCTTTGAATTTCTCTGTTTATTTCTCTCATATGTCTTACAGCTTGAACAACATTTCCTGTTCCTGCTTCACCCTTTGTTCTAATCATTGAAGCACCTTCAGAAATTCTTCTTAAAGCTTCAGAAATATTTCTTGCTCCACAAACAAATGGGGTTTTAAATTTCTTTTTATCAATGTGGTTGTAATCATCTGCTACAGTTAAAACTTCAGATTCATCTATATAATCAACTCCTAAGGCTTCAAGGATTTGTGCTTCAACAAAATGTCCAATTCTAACCTTAGCCATTACAGGAATTTTTACGGCATTCATTATCTCTTCAATCATTTTTGGATCGCTCATTCTAGAAACGCCACCAGCAGCTCTAATATCTGCAGGAACTCTTTCAAGAGCCATAACAGCACTTGCACCAGAAGCTTCTGCGATTTTTGCTTGCTCAACGTTCATAACGTCCATGATAACCTTTTTTTCAAATTTAGCATTTATATTTTTTTCAGTCATTTTTATCTCCTTAAGCTTTTTCTTGATTATATTATATGATAAACTGTAACTAATAAAAGTAACAAAAAATAAAAAAATAAGGGGTACAGATGTATTTAAATTTGCCAAGAAATGAAAAATATCTTTATGAAAAAATTTATCAAATAATAAAAAATAAAATAATAATAGGAGAAATCAAAGAAGGTGAGAAACTTCCTTCAATAAGAAATTTATCAAAAGATGTTAATGTATCAATAAATACAGTAAAAAAAGTTTATTATAAATTAGAAGAAGAAGGATATATTTATGCAAAAGATAAGAGCGGATTTTATTGTAGAAAAATTGATGATTTAATTATTTTAGATAAAAAAGAATTAAATAAAAATAAAATTGAAGATGAAAAAATAAAATATGATTTTTCTATTAGTGGTGTTGATTATGGAAATTTTCCCTATAAAATCATGCAAAAATATATGAAAGAGGCAGTAAATAAAAAAGATTTAAAAATTTTAGATAAGGGATCTTATAAGGGATATCCGCCTTTAAGAGAAGCTATAAAGACATATCTAAAAAATTCAAGAAATATAGAAACTAATGCCAGAAATATAATTATTTCATCATCAACTGAGCATTTATTTTCCATGATAAAAAAACTTCTCACCGACCAAACACTTTTTGCCTTTGAAAACCCAGGCTACGCCTTTGGCAATAAATTTTATACTTATGATCTTAAAAATCCAATTCCTCTTGAACTTGATGATGAGGGAGTAAAAATTGATAAGTTATCAGATTTAAATGCCTTGTGTTTATTTGTGACCCCTTTCAATCAATTTCCGACGGGCACAGTTATGTCGATTCAAAGGAGAATAGAAATTTTAAATTGGGCTTCTCTTTCAAAAGATAGGTACATTATCGAAGATGATTATGACAGCGAATTTAAATTTAAGGGATATCCAACAGAAAGCTTAAAGGCAATGGATGAAAATTCTGATGTTATTTATTTTGGATCTTTTTCTAAATTAATAGCTCCATCAATGAAAATTTCTTATATGATTTTGCCAGATTATTTGCTTAAAAAATATGAAATTAATTTTAAAGATCTTTCAAATACAGTTTCGAATTTTTTGCAAAAAGCCCTAGCTTCTTTTATAGAAAGTGGTGAATTTGAAAAACACATCAATAGGATGAAAAATATTTATTATAAAAAATTTGATTTTATTTTTAAAAAAATAAGTGAGATTGATGAAATTTCTTTTCTTTCAAAATCAAATTCCCTAAATTTATTAATAAAAGTTGATGATTCGATAAATATAAAGAAATTTACGAAAATTTTAATTGAAAATTCTGTAAGGCTAGTAAATTTAAATAAGTTCACATATAATAAGTTTGAGAAAGAAAATTATTTTATTATGGGCTATGCAAATTTAAGTTTGGATGAAATAGCTACAGGTTTTGATATTATAAAATATGCAATAAAAAATTCAAAAATAAATTAAAATCTCTCTTTGCAGAGATTTTTTTATTTTTTAAATTTTTAAAAAAAATAGTTGAACATTGTTCAGAAAGTTGTATCATATATTTGTAGCAATTAATGAACAGTGTTCATTTTAAAAAATTAGGAGTAGGTATAATGAGTGATCAAATAAATAAAAAAGAAAAAATCATGCAAGCAGCTTTGAAAATATTTGAAAAAAAAGGAGCGGAGAAAACTTCTGTTAGGGATATTATGGCCGAAGCAGGCTTTGGACTTGGAACTTTTTATCTGTATTATTCGGATAAAAATGATTTAAAGGAAAAAATGGTTTTGAATTTAGCAACAGATATTATTTTAAGTGCTGAAAAAACCTGTGTTCAAGAAGATCCTATAGAAAGATATATTTCTTTCGTGGATTACATTATTGATTATTTGATTTCTCATCCTTTTGAGCTTGATCTTTTGAGTAAAAATATAACTTGGACTCTTTATACAAAAATTGAAAATGATTATGGTTTAAGCGAGGCTGATTCTACCTTGCAATTTATTTTAAATAAATACGATAATTTATTTTTAACAAACCACACTGAGTCTGAAAAATTATATATTTTATCTCTTACTCTTGAAATCATGATGTCTACTTGTAAAAGCGCTGTTTTAGAGGATTCAATTTTAACGATTGGTGAAATGAAACCAGTTTTATTTGCTATTATTAGAAAAATTTTTAATAGAATAGGAGAGAATAAATGAAAAAAATAACGAAGTTTATTTCGCATCATCCTAGACTTGTATTATTAATAATGACTATATTATTAATACCTTCTTGGTTTGCTTATAAAAATACTGGTGTAAATTATGATATTTTGTCATACTTGCCAGCTGACTTAGAATCAACCCAAGGTCAAGAAATTCTTGATAAAGATTTCAAAAATGCTGCCACGGGCATGCTGCTTTTGAAAGGTGATGATTATGATGCTGATAAACTTAAAAATGAAATATTAAAAGTTGATGGTGTAGAGGATGTTATATCAAAAACATCTATTCTTGGAGATAGTGTCCCAAATGAATTTTTGCCAGATGAGATAAGGGATGTTTTTTATTCAAAAGATTGCACCTTGTTAATGGTAAAATTTGGTGAAAGTTCTTCATCTTTTAGGACAATGAAGGCTATAGAAAATATTAAAAAAATTGAATCTAAAGAGAAGTTTTTAAGTGGAATTAGCTCACTTGTAAAAGATACAAAAGATTTAATAGATCACGAAACACCAATTTATGTTGCTTTGGCAGTTGTTTTGGCCTTGGTTGTTTTATCTCTTACAAATGAATCAACAATTATTCCATTTTTATTTATCTTAAACATTGGCTATGCAATTTTATATAATTTTGGTACAAATTTATTTTTGGGAGAAATTTCCTACATCACAAAAGCTATAGCTGCAGTTTTGCAACTTGCTGTTACAACTGATTATTCAATATTTTTGTATCACAGATATGTTGAAGAAAAGAGAATCAATAAAGATAAAAATGATGCAATGGATGTAGCAATCCAAAAAACTATATCATCAATTTTTGCTTCTTCACTTACAACTTTTGCTGGATTTATAGTATTAATCCTAATGCGTTTGGGACTTGGAAAAGATATTGGCCTTGTTATGAGTAAGGGTGTTTTACTTGGACTTATGTCAACGATAGTTGTTTTGCCACCAATGATTTTGGTTGCAGAAAAATTAGTTGATAGGTTCAATCATAAAATATTTCTTCCTACATTTGAAAAAACTTCACATTTTGTCCTAAATCATAAAAATGGATTATTTATTGCCTTTTTGATTTTATTTATTCCTGCAATCTATGGAGCAAGAAATACTGACTTATATTACAATTTGGACAGGTCCTTGCCACAAGATTTGGATTCCATAGTTGCTTTAAATAAAATGAAAAAAGATTTTAATATGGCATCAACTCACTTTGTTGTAGTTGATGAAGATTTGAGCAAAAAAAATATAAATTCACTTGTAGATGAATTAAAGTATGTTGATGGAGTTAATAGTGTTTTAAGTGCAAATTCTTTGACAGGTTTAACCATACCAGATTCAGTTTTACCTGATAAATTAAAAGATAATTTCACTAAAAACGGCTATCAAATGATAATGATTAATTCAAAATATCAGACAGCTTCTGATAAGGTAAACAAGCAAGTTGACCAGATAAATAAAATTGTAAAAAATCACGATAAAAAAGGATATTTAACAGGAGAAGCAGTTTTAACAAAAGATTTGACAATTTTATCTGATAGAGATTTTAAAATGGTAAATATAGCTTCAATTATTATAGTTTTTATAATTATATCTATAGTATTTAAGTCATTTGCAATTCCAGTGGCTTTAATTGCTGTAATCGAGCTTGCAATTCAAATAAATATGGGAATTCCATTTTATTTTGGTCAAACTATTCCATTCGTTACATCAATAATTATTGGAGTTGTTCAATTGGGATCAACCATAGATTATTCAATTTTAATGATGGACAGGTTTATTGCAGAATACAAGGAAGTTAATGATGTAGACCAAGCTTTAAAATTGACAGTAAAAGAAACATCAAAATCAATAGTTACTTCAGCCTTATCATTTATGGCAGCAACTGTTGGAGTTGGTTTATATTCAAAAATGGAAATTGTATCAACAATTTGTATGTTTTTGGCAAGGGGTGCAATAATAAGTATGCTTGCAATAATCCTATTTTTGCCAACATTAATTAAAATAGCATTTCCATTTATAAGAAAAACAACAAAGGGATTAAATTAGGAGGAAGATATGAAAAATAAATTCATGAAAGGATTTTCATTAGTTCTTGCAAGTAGCTTGTTGATGACTAATGTTGCCTATGCACAAGAAGCAAATATTAGAAAAAACGAAACAATTTATGTTACAAAAGAAGCTGACAAAATTAAAGATAAAACAGGATCAATCTGGATAAACTCTGACAATAATATCAAAGTAAAAGATAAAACAAGTTTAAAAGATGTAAAAAATTTAAAAACTGATAAAAAAGTTGATCTTGAAAATGGATATATAAATTGGAATGAAGATAGCAAGGATATCTACTACCAAGGAAAAACAAAAGAAGATTTACCAGTTGATATTAATGTGAAATATATTTTGGATGGAAAGGAAATGACCTTTGATAAATTAAAGGGAAAATCTGGTCATTTAAAAATTGAAATAGAAGCAGTGAATAAAATAAAAACAAATGCAAAAATAAATGGCAAAGAAAAGGAAGTTTATTCACCATACCTCGCTCTTACAGAAATAAGTTTTGACTCAGCTAAGGTTAAAAATCTTACAACAGATGATGGAAAAATTGTAAAAGATGGAAAAAATCAAATAGTTGCAGGAATCCTTACTCCAGGTTTAAAAGAAAATTTCAAGGGTTTAATTGAAAACGACAGAATAGATTCTTTTAAAGATAAAATACAAATGGAAATGGATGTAAAAGATTATGAGCCTACAGAAATTTATGCCTTAATAAGTAACGAATTTTTCCAAGATGAAACTAAGCTTTCTTCAATCGATGAATTAGAAAATGGGATAAATGAGCTTGAAGATAATGCAGCAAAACTTGTGGATGGAGCAAATAAATTAGGAGAAGGAAGCAAAAAATTAAACGATGGAATTGGAAAATTAAATGAAGGAGCAGGACAATTATCCCAAGGATCAAGTAAAATTGTAAGCTCTTTTGACCAATTAGCAAATGGATTTTCAAGCTTACCAGGAAAAATTCAAACAGTAAATTCTGCAGTAAGTCAATTAAATAATGGTGGATCAAAACTTTATTCTGGAGTAAACCAATATACAGGGGCAGTTGGCGAAATAAATAAGAATATGGCCTTATTAAACCAAGGAGCAGAAAGCTTAAACAATGGTGCAAGTGAAATAGATTCATCACTTGAAAAACTAAATAAGGGAACAAGTTCATTAAGAAAAACTTTAACACAAAATTCAAATAATAATGATTTAGGAAAACTTACATCTTCAATGGGTGACTTATCAAATGGGCTAGATCAATTATCAAAAGGAATAAGTCCACTTGCAGATAGCCTAAGTCAATTAAGTGGGGGACTTGCAAAAATTGATCAGTCATCAAAAGCCTTAAATCAAGGAATAGAAAATCTAAATCAAAATGCTCAAAACCTACCAAGTCTTGACTCTGATATAGAAAATTTAAATGCACAAATAAATTCAATTGATCAAGTCATAGGAAATTTACAAGCAAAAAATGAAGATGGTTCTATGTCAGGGGAAATTGAAAATTTAAATGCAATAAAACAAGGACTTTATGCTGAGGCTCAAGCTTTAGGTGCAAAAAATCAAGGAAATTCTGCTATAAAAGTAGGTTTTGGTGAAATTTCAAAATCTTCATCTGACATTTCAAATGCAATCGGACAAGAAAACAAGGGTCTTGGTCAAGTAAGCGAAAAATTAAACCAATCAAAAGAAAAAATTCAAACATCATCAACTAAGCTTTCAGAAGCAAGCAAACAAATTTCTGATGGATTGTCAAAAGCTAATATCAAAAAATTACAAGACTCAGTTGTAATGATTGATGATGCAACAGGTAAAATTAAAGCTGGTTCAGAAAAATTGAAAGCTGGAGCTAATCAAAATCAAATTGGAGTAAATAAACTTTCAAATGCCATAAATGAGCTTGATTCAAATTCTGAAGAGTTAAGAAATGGGTCAGCAAGTCTTTCTAGTGGTTTAAATCAATTCCAAGAAAGATCAAAAGCTTTATCATCACTTCAAAATATAAACGAAACAGCAATAAATCCAATGGCAAATGGAATTAAACAATTAGATAGTGGAATAAATAAATTAAGTGATTCAACTGGACAATTGAAAAATGGAAGTGATCAATACGAATCATCATTTGAAAAATTCCAAAAAGGCCTAAGTGATTATAAAACAAAAGGAATAGATAAATTATCTGATAAATCAAAAGATATAACAAAAGCTAAAGATGTATTAGATCAAATGTCAAAATTGGCTAAAGAAAATAATTCTATTACAGGAACAAGCGATAATTTTGAAACAAAATCAAGAATTATTGAAAAAATAAAATAAGAAAATTGTAAATAATTTTTAGTATCAACCCAAACCTTAAAAAAGGGGTATGGGTTGATATTTTTTATGTAAAATTTTTTTTATAAAAAAGAGCTTTCTTATATATTCTTATAAAAAAAATCCGATATCACATATCATAATATAATTTGTGATATCGGAATTTTATTTTAAAATAAAAGTAAAAAAATTAATTATTTAGCCTTATTTTTTATATATTTGTCGATATTTTCAGCAGCTTTTTTACCAGCTCCCATTGCAAGAATTACAGTAGCAGCACCACTTACTGCATCTCCTCCTGCAAAAACTCCATCCTTACTTGTCATTGTAGAATCATCAATTATAATTCCACCCCAAGATTCGGTGTTTATATCATCATTTGTTTGTTTGATAAGTGGATTTGGAGATTGACCAATTGAAACTATTACAGAATCAAAATCTACTTCTTCATATTTTCCAGTAGGAACAGGACGTCTTCTTCCAGATTGATCTTCTTCTCCCAATTCCATAACTTCAAGTTTAACTTTTTTAACCCAACCATTTTCTCCTTCAATTTCTACAGGATTGTGGAGGTTCATAAAGTTAATTCCTTCTTCTTTGGCGTGGTGACTTTCTTCAGCTCTTGCTGGCATTTCTTCAAAACTTCTTCTATAAACAACAGTTACATCAGCGCCCATTCTTTTTGCACTTCTTGCTGCATCCATTGCCACGTTTCCACCACCAACTACACAAACTTTTTTACCTATATGAACTGGTGTGTCATATTCTGGGAACTTATAAGCTTTCATCAAATTCATTCTTGTTAAAAACTCATTTGCTGAATAAACTCCATTTAAATTTTCTCCTTCAATTCCCAAGAATTTTGGAAGACCTGCACCAGTTGAAACATAAACTGCTTCAAAACCTTCTTCAAACAATTCATTTATTGTTTTTGTTCTTCCAATTATTGTATTTCTTTGAAGTTTTACACCAAGACCTATTACATTTTTCAATTCTTTTTGAACTAAAGTTTTTGGCAACCTAAATTCTGGAATACCATACATCAAAACTCCACCTGCTGTGTGGAAAGCTTCAAACATTACAACTTCATAACCTAATTTTGCAAGGTCAGCTGCACAAGAAAGTCCAGAAGGACCAGAACCAACAACGGCAACTTTTTTATTTTGTCCAGTAACTTCAACAGGTTTTTTATAATCCTTGTTCATGTTATAATCTGCAACAAATCTTTCAAGTCTACCAATTCCTACTGGCTCACCATTTTTTCCTCTTGTACAAACTCCTTCACATTGGTTTTCTTGTGGACAAACCCTACCACAAATTGCTGGAAGGTTATTTGTTGATGAAATTATTTCATAGGCTTTTTCCAAATCACCTTCTACAACTTGGTGAATAAATTCTGGAATTCTTACAGAAACTGGACAACCATTAACACATGGTTTATTTTTACATTGAACGCATCTTTGAGCTTCCTCTTGGGCCATTTTTAAATCATAACCAAGAGCTACCTCGTCAAAATTTTTGTTTCTAACATTTGGATCTTGCTCAGGCATACCAACCTTTTCTTTACTCATATTAAATTTTGCCATTTCTCATATCTCCTGTTAGTCTACAAATGTGTTCTCTTTCTTCTTGTTGGTAATTTCTTCCCCTGTTCATGGCTTCATCAAAATCAACTTCAAAAGCATCAAAATCTGGTCCATCAACACAGGCAAATTTCATTTCGCCTCCAACAGTAATTCTACAACAACCACACATACCAGTTCCATCAACCATAATTGAGTTTAAAGAAACTATAGTTGGTATATCATATTCTTTTGTTACAAGGGCAGTATTTTTCATCATAATCATTGGACCTATGGCTAAAACTAGGTCGTATTTTTTTCCGTTTTCAAGATTTTCTTTTAAAACTTCAGTAACAAATCCTTGTTTACCATAAGATCCATCGTCGGTTGTAATGTATAAATTGTCTGAAGATTCTTTTAATTCATCTTCAAGAATTACTATGTCTTTATTTTTAAAGCCCATGATTACATCTGTATGAGCTCCAATTTTATGTAAATATTTTGCTTGAGGATAGGCAATAGCTGTTCCCAAACCTCCACCAATTACACAAACATTTTTTCCTTTATATTGATCAAGTTCTGTTGGTTTTCCCAAAGGACCAACAAAATCCAAAAATCCGTCGCCTGCTTTTAATTCATTCATTCTTATAGTAGTTCCACCAACTATTTGAACAATAATTGTTACGTTTTCTTCGTCAGTTTCAGAAATTGTAAAAGGAACTCTTTCACCTTTTTCATCTATTCGTAAAATTATAAATTGACCAGGCTTAGCTCTTTTTGCAATTTCTGGCGAATTTACAACAAATTTAATGGTTGAATCATTAAGATTTGTTTTTTCAATTATTCTTGCCATATATCCTCCTATTTATATCTTCATTAATATTTTAACAATTACAAAGAAAAAATCAAGTGACTAAGTTTAAATTAATAGTAAAATACTATAGTATAAATAAAAAGGGGGAGAAATGGAAAAAAGAACTTATTCTGACAAAGAATTAATCAAAAAATTTATTCCTTATTACAAGGATTACAAAAATATTTTGGCTATAGATTTATTTTCTGCATTTTTGACGACTGTTTGTGAATTGATTTTACCAATTATTTTATCAAGTTTAACAGACCATGCAGCAAATTCTAGCCTGACTTATTCAATTATTTTAAAACTTACATTAATATATACTCTTACAAAACTTGTAGAAGTTGCCGGAAGATATGTAATGCAATCTTACGGCCATATAATGGGAGCTCACATTGAAAAAGATATGAGAAGGGATATTTTCAAACATTTTTTGACAATGTCCACAGCTTTTTTCAATGAAACAAAAATTGGACAACTTATGAGTAGGATGACGACAGATCTTTTCGATATAACAGAATTTTCCCACCACTGTCCAGAAGAATTTTTTATTGGTTTTATAAAACTTTCAATATCCTTTGTAGTTTTGATGACAATAAATATTCCTTTGACTCTTGTTTTGTATATAATTATTCCACTTATGGTTTATGCAGCAAGAATAAAAAGAAGAGCTTTTTCAAGATCTGTAAAAAGTGAAAAGAAACAAATTGGAGAAATAAATTCAAGTATTGAAGATTCTCTTTTGGGAATAGATGTAGTTAAATCTTTTGCCAATGAAAATTTAGAAAAAAAGAAATTTAAAAAAGGAAACGACAAATTTGTTGATATCAAAAAAGTAAAATATTACAATATGGCATCCTACAATATGATTAACCAATTATTTGCTGGAAGTATGTATGCAGTTTTGATAATTATGGGTGGAAATTTTGTAATAAAAGGAAAGATAAGCCCTGGAGATTTGGTAGCCTTTGTTTTATATTTAAATATAATTATTGCAACTGTAAATAGACTTGTAGAATTTACTGACCAATATCAAAAAGGAATTACAGGAATTGAAAGATTTAATGAAGTAATTAATATGAAATCTGATATTTTGGATAAGAAAGATGCAAAAAAACTTACAGATGTTAAGGGAAAAATTTCCTTTGATCATGCTTATTTTAAATATCCTGACCAAGACGAAAAAGATCCATGGATTTTGGAAGATATTAATTTTGATATAAGTATTGGAGAAAATGTAGCCCTAGTTGGTCCATCTGGAGCAGGAAAATCTACAATTACAAAACTTATTCCAAGATTTTATGAATTAAATAAGGGAAAAATTTTAATTGATGATAAGGATATAAATGATTTGACCTTGGATTCTTTGAGAAATAATATTGGAATTGTCCAACAAGATGTTTATCTTTTTGGAGCAAGTATCAAAGATAATATTTTATACGGAAAAGAAGGTGCAAGTGATGAAGAAATTATTAAGGCGAGTAAACTTGCAGGAGCCTATGATTTTATAATGGAACTTCCTGATGGATTTGATACCTATGTTGGAGAAAGAGGAGTAAAACTTTCAGGGGGACAAAAACAAAGAATATCTATTGCAAGAGTATTTTTGAAAAATCCTCCAATTTTAATTTTGGATGAAGCAACTTCATCTTTGGATAATACAAGTGAGGCTATAGTTCAAGATTCTTTGGAAAAATTATCCAAGGGAAGAACAACTTTAACAATTGCCCACAGACTTTCTACAATTATAAATGCAGATTCAATTTTAGTTTTAACAGAAGATGGAATTGTTGAAAGAGGATCTCACAAAGACTTACTTGATAAAAAAGGAATTTATTATAAGCTTTATAATTCTAATAATGAGGAGCTTTTTGGTTAGTAGACATATAAAAATAACTTGGGTATAATCATGATAGATTGGAGAAAAAAACGTGAAAAAAATATTTGGAAAATTTATCCACGGACTAGCAAGCGTATTAAATTCTATATTTAATTTTTTAATAAATATTTTAAATGCAATAGTTACAGTCTTTGAAGGTTTAAGCCAAGTTATAATGCTAATTGGATGCTCAGTAATATTTGCACTGCCTTTGTTTTTTATAGCTATACCGCCTGAACTTTTTACTGTTTTTTTGATAATTGCAATAGTTCCATTTCTAGGCAAATCATTTATTTCCCTTTTAAGATATGGAAATTATACTTTGATAGAATGGATGTATGACAAAGCTGATAGCCTAATTCTAGGTGAGAAAAAAGGCTTTGATAACTTATCAGATTATGCAAAAAAATATAAGCTAGACCAAGAAAGAGAAAGAAGAAGACAGGCTGAAGAAGAAAGACAAAGAAGACAAGAAGAAATGAATCAAAGATTTGAGGAATTTTTTCAAGGTTTTAATTTTTCAGGATTTGATTTTGACGAAAGAAATTTTAATGGGGGATATAATTCGGGATCCTACCAAAATGGTGGTTTTGTAAATGACCTTGGTTTTAAGGGAAAATATCAAAAAGCATGTGATACTTTGGGAGTAGGATATACAAGCGATCAATATGAAATAAAGCTTGCCTATAGAAAACTTGCCAAAAAATATCATCCTGATATAAGCACAGATCCTGACGCAACAGAAAAATTTCAAAAAATAAATGATGCCTACGAATTTCTTTCTTTAGATAATATTAATAAATACAAAAATATGTAAAATTTTTCAAAGTAACTTTCCTTCAATTTTGGAAAGTTACTTTTGTATTAGAAAAGGAAGAGATATGAAATACAGGGAAGATGATATAAATAAATTGCTTGAAATTACATCAAGAGCAGGAGCTATGATGTTAAAAAATGGAGCAGAAATTTATAGGGTTGAAGATACAGTTGAAAGAATAATTAGGTCTATTTATGAAGCAAGCGATATAGATGTTTTTGCAACTTTTAATGCTCTTATGTATTCTTTTAATGTTGATGGAAAGACCTATGCAAATGTTAAGAGAGTAAAAAACAGGGGAAATAATTTGATAGTGGTTGATAAGGTTAATTCATTTTCAAGAAAATTTTGCAATCATGAATTTAGCCTTGATGAGGCCTTAAAAGAACTTGATAAAATTAAAAAAACTTCCAAGGCGGATGTTAAATTAAAAATCATTGGAGCAACCCTTGCTTCAACTGCATTTCCAATGATAGTTAATTCAAAAACACCAAATCTTTTGGATTTGCCAGTAACCTTTGTAGTTTCACTTTTAACATATCTTGTATTTATTAGGATTGAAAAAAAAATGTATGGTTATTTTATAGAAAATTTTGCAGCTGGAATTATGGTTTCACTTTTTGCCCACATAATTGGAAAATTTATAGGTGGATTTAATATGGCAAATGTAATTATTTCATCAATGATGCCCTATGTTCCTGGATTTTTGCTAACAAATTCTATAAGAGATTTGATGAGTGGCGATTCGACAAGTGGCCTAACGGGTCTTGCCATGTCATTTTTCGTATCCCTTGCCCTTGCAATTGGAGTTGCCTTTCCAATGACATTATTTTAAGGAGGAAATATGCATTACATATTGGGATTTATATTTTCATATTTATCAGCAGTAGGATTTGCCTTGTTTTTTTCCTGTTCTAAAAGATCAATTGGACTATCATCTCTTGCAGGAGCTTTAGGCTTTTTAGTTTTTATGTTAGTTAAAGATTTTTATGGTGGATTATTTTTTCCAGTTCTTGTTGGATCATATTTGACTGGAATTTTGGGAGAAATATTTGCAAGAAAATGTCATATGCCAGCAATTTTATTTATAGTCCCAGGCATGATAAATCTTGTACCAGGAAAGGGAATATATAATACCTTATTTTATTTTATAGATGGACAAAAATCTCTTGCCCTTGTAACCTTATTTGATACCATGGCAGTAGCTTCAGCAATTTCATTTGGAATTTTACTAGCATCTGTATTATCAAAATCATTAATGAGTTTTAAATTTAGAAAACCGAGCAAAAAATATGATTGGAGAAAGAAAAAATGAAAAAAATATATTTAGCAGGCGGATGTTTTTGGGGAGTTGAGGCATATTTAAAAGATATAAAAGGAGTAGAAGAAACTTTAGTTGGATATGCAAATGGAAATAGTGAAAAAACAACTTATGAAAATTTATACCTAACAGACCATGCTGAAACTGTAGAAATAACCTACGATGGTAAAGAAGAATCACTAAAAAGAATTTTGGAATATTTTTATTATATTATTGATCCATTTTCAATAAATAAGCAAGGAAATGATATTGGTCTTCAATATAGGAGTGGAATCTTTTCAAAAGATGAAAAAGATTTAGAATTTGCAAGAAAATTTTTAGAAGAAAAACAAAAAAATGAAGATAGAAAAATTCAAATTAAAGTAGAAAAATTAGAAAATTTTGTAAAAGCAGAAGATTATCATCAAAAATATTTAGAAAAAAATCCAAATGGCTATTGCCACATTGATTTGTTAGATAAACCAAATCTAGATTAAACTAGGTTCAGAGCGTAGACAACCCCTCAAGCACGAATATCGGACTTCAAAAATTGTTGATTTCTAAATTCCAAAATTCTAAAAACGCAAACTCGCTAACGCTCAAACAGTGCGTTTTTTTGACGAATTTTAAAATTTGAAATCAAATCAATTTTTTCCGTATGATATTCTTAGCATGAGGATTTGTATACTTTATCAACAGTCTGAACCTAAATTAAACTAGGTTTTTTCTTTTTGGAAAACTTATAAAAAATATAAGAAAAATCAAAAATTGATTTTTCAAAACTTTGTAATACAATCCTTGTAGAAGAAAATATTCTATGTTATTATACTCAAAGGAGAGGATAATATGGATCTTATTGATGAAAATAATTTAACTCAAAATCAAAAAAATTTGTTGGATTTAAAAATTCGTCTTATCAAGGCCGAGTATGAATTAAATTTTTATTTGACTGGATATGAAAATCTTAGTCAATTTTATGATGATAAGGAAAAACTTGATAGGATTTTTGTTGATTCTTATGTTTCATTGAGAGATCATAACCTTTATGATTTTGTTGAAAAAATAGATAGAATTAAAGAAAGTGATTTTTTCTATAAAACTGACGACAGGAAAATTCAAAATTTTCTCAAAAGTTTAGAAGATATTAAAAATTTAGATGATGATGAGATTATAAAACAAAAGTATAGAATAAAAAACAGAATTCGCAAGATGGAAATGGCGGCAAGTGAGATTGAATATGTTTTGCTTGGCTCTTTGCCAAGGAATTATTATAGTTAGGAGTTTATATGGCAATAAAATATGATATAGTAGAAAATTTGGGAGTTCTTTCAACAAATGCAAAGGGATGGACAAAGGAATTAAATCTTGTTTCTTGGAACGATAGGGATCCTAAATATGATTTGAGAGATTGGAATGAAGATCATACAAGAATGAGCAAGGGAATTACTTTTACAAAGGAAGAAGCTGAAGTTTTAAAAGAAATTTTAAAAGAAGAATTTGACGACTAAGACCTAAATTTTTAGGTCTTTTATAAATTATAAGGAAATTTTGATGATATATTTTGATTATGCAGCTACATCAATAAAAAGAAAAGAGATTTTGAAAGATATTTTTGAAAACATGGAAAATTTTGATGGGAATCCTGATTCTTTGCATGCCTTGGGAAGGGCTGGAAAAAAAGTTTTGGAAGATTCTAGGGTAGAAATTGCAAAATCTATTAATGCAAATCCAAATCATATAATTTTTACTTCATCTGCAAGTGAGGCTAATAATACAATTTTGTCAAATTTCAAAGATGATTTAGTAATAACTTCAAAAATCGAGCATGATTCTATTTTAAATACTGTTAATAAGGAAAAAACAATTTTTCTTGATGTTGATGAGTATGGATATTTTTCTCTTGATGAATTGAAAGAAAAACTTACAGATGATGTAAAATTAGTTTCTTTGATGTTTGTAAATAATGAAATAGGGGCAATTGAGCCAGTTTATGAAATTGGAGAATTTTTAAAAGACAAAAATGTATTTTTTCATGTAGATTGCGTTCAAGCTTATTCTCATGTTGATATTGATGTAGAAAAACTTCATTGCAATTCTCTTTCTCTTTCAGGGCACAAAATTGGTGGAATAAATTCTTTCGGTGTTCTTTATTGTAATAAAAAAATAAATCCACTCATTAAAGGAGGGGAGCAAGAAAAAGATAGGCGTGCTGGAACTTCTTTTACCATGGGAGCATATTCAATGGCAAAATCTTTCCCAAAAGCTATTGGTGAAAGAGAAAAAATTAAAGAATTAAAATCTTATTTTGTAAACAAATTAGAAGAATCAAATTTCTTATATGAAATAAATGGAAGTTTGGAAAATTCAACTGATCATATATTAAATTTATATTTTCCAAAGGTAAGAAATGAGCTTCTTCTTACATATTTGGACATGAATGGAATTTGCATTTCTGTTGGTTCTGCTTGTAGGGCAGGAAGTGTGGAAGCAAGTAATGTTATAAAAAATATGTACGATGAAGATAGGGCAAGACATTCTGTAAGATTTTCTTTTGGTTTTACAAATACAAAAGAAGATATTGACTATACATTTGAAGTTTTGAAAAAATTAAGGGGGATAGATGGAAAAGAAAGATAAAAAAGATATAAAAGTTATAGTTGGTGTAAGTGGTGGAGTTGACTCATCTGTTGCTGCCCTCTTATTAAAAAAAGAAGGCTATGATGTAAGCGGAATTTTTATGAAAAACTGGGACGAAGAAGATGAAAATGGAGTTTGTACTGCAGAAGTTGATTATGAAGATGCTGTCAAAGTTTGCAATCAAATAGGAATTCCATACTATTCCATAAATTTTGAAAAAGAATATTATGATAGGGTATTTTCATATTTTCTTGATGAATATAAAAAGGGAAGAACTCCAAATCCTGATATAATGTGTAATAAGGAAATAAAATTTAAGGCCTTTTTGGACTATGCAAAAGATTTGGGAGCAGATTATCTTGCAACAGGTCATTATGCAAGAGTTGATAGGGAAGATGGCGAAACCAAAATGCTAAGAGGTCTTGATTCAAACAAAGACCAAACCTATTTTTTATCTCAATTATCCCAAGATCAAATAAAGGATGTTTTATTTCCAGTAGGAGATTTGGATAAAAAAGAAGTAAGAAAAATTGCCAAAGAAAATAATTTGGCAACAGCCGATAAAAAAGATTCAACAGGAATTTGTTTTATAGGAGAAAGAAATTTCAACGAATTTTTATCCCACTATCTTCCAGCAAAAGAAGGAAATATTGTTGATACCGATGGAAATATTATGGGAAAACACTATGGTTTAATGTATCACACAATTGGTCAAAGAAGAGGACTTGGAATTGGTGGAGAAGGAGAAGCTTGGTTTGTTTGTGGAAAAGATTTAGAAAAAAACGAACTTATAGTTTGCCAAGGAAAAAATAATGAAAAATTATTTTCAAATAGACTAATAGGATCAAATTTATCATCAATTTCAGCTAAGGGACTAAAAAAAGAATTTGATTGCACCTGTAAATTCAGATACAGGCAAAAAGATATAAGATCTCATGTGAAAATTTTAGATGACGGAAAAGTTGAAATCACTTACGATAAAACAAAGGCCGTAACCCCAGGTCAAGCCGCAGTTTTTTATGATGGAGAAGTCTGCTTGGGTTCTTGCATTATAGATGAAGTTTATAATGGAGAAAAAAGATTAAAAGTTTAATAGAATTAATGTGCTCTTGCAAAGTTTTTATTTTTGCAAGAGTTTTTTTATTTGAAAATTTTAAAATAATCCTACTTTGTATATATTTTTACGTAATGCTATAATTTAAGTATGAAAATTAAAGCAAATAAAGAAATTAGAATTGATAAATATCTTTCAGATATATTTGAAGAAATTCCTAGAGAAAAAGTGAAAGATTTTATCAAGGATGAAAAAATAAAAGTAAATAATAAAAAAATAAAACCTTCCTACAAATTAATTTTAGAAGATGAAATAGAAATTTCTGACCAATTATTTGAAAAAGCAAAAATTGAAGCTGAAGATATGAATTTAAAAATAATTTATGAAAATGAAGATTTTGCAATTATTGACAAGGATAAAAATGTAATTGTCCATCCAGCAGGTTCAATTGTAAGTGGAACTTTGGTCAACGGACTTTTGGATCATTTTGGCTATGATAATTTATCTCATATAGGAGGTGATGATAGGCCAGGAATTGTTCACAGACTTGATAAGGATACAACGGGTCTTATGGTAATTGCAAAAAGCAATTCTTCTTACAAATATTTGAAAAATCTTTTTGAAAAAAGAAAAGTTGACAAGGAATATTTGGCAATTTGTAATGGGATTTTCCAAAAAAAATCTGGAACTATTCATACTTTTATGGACCGTGATCCAAATAATCGCAGAAAAATGGCAGTTAGAAATTCTGGTCGTGATGCAATTAGTAAATATGAGGTTATTTCAGAAAATAATGGCTATTCCTTGGTTAAAATAAAAATTTTAACTGGAAGAACCCACCAAATTAGGGTTCACATGACTCACATTAATCATCCACTTTTGGGAGATCCTGTTTATGGGAATGTAAAACACAAATTTAATTTGGACCACCAACTACTTCATTGCCACAAATTAGGATTTAAAGATAAAGATGGTCTTTATAGAGAATTTTGTGCAGAAGTTCATAAAGATTTTAAAAAATATCAAAAAATTTTGGGTTTAGGAGAATAAAATGTATTCAAAAACAAATACAGTAAGTCTTTTGGGACTTGATGGAAAAGCGATTGAAGTCGAATCTGATATAACTTCAGGCATGCCAGCTTTTAATATTGTAGGTCTTCCCGATTCATCTATAAAAGAATCCAAAGATAGGATTAGGGTTGCTCTGATAAATTCTGGTTTCAAATTTCCCCAAGGAAGAATAACCATAAATTTATCTCCGGCAGATATAAAAAAAGAAGGAACTCAACTAGACTTACCAATTGCAATTTCTCTTTTAAAAAGTATGGGAGTAATTGAAAATTCAAAAGATGATTTTATTTTTATAGGGGAGCTTTCACTTGATGGAAGAATTGTCCCAGTAAAAGGTGCCCTTGCCATGGTAATTTCTATGAGAGAAAAGGGCTTTAAAAATTTTATAATTTCAAATGAAAATAAAGATGAATGTGCAATAATAAAAGACTGTAATATTTTTCCATTTTTAAATTTAGAAGAATTAGTTTCATACCTTAACGAAAACACCAAAAAATCTCCTTACAAAATAAAATTATCAAATACAAGTGAAAATATTACATATCCTTTTGATTTTTCTGATATAAAAGGTCAAGACTCATTAAAAAGAGCCCTAGAAATTGCAGCTGCTGGTGGTCATAATTTATTGATGATTGGACCTCCTGGAAGCGGAAAAACTTTTTCTGCCAAACATTTGCCATCAATTTTACCAGATATGGATTTTGAAGAAAAAATTGAAGTTACAAAAATTTATTCAGTGATGGGACTTCTTGAAAGTGGAAAATTGATAAATAATAGGCCATTTAGGTCTCCCCACCACTCAGCAAGCGAGGTTTCTTTGATTGGAGGAGGGGCAAATATTCCAAAGGCAGGAGAAATTACTCTCGCCCATAAAGGAGTTTTATTTTTGGATGAATTTCCAGAATTTTCCAAAAAAACCATAGAAGCTTTGAGAGAGCCTTTGGAAAATAAGGAAATAAATATTTCAAGATCAATGGCAAGTATAAAATATCCGTCTGATTTTATTTTAATTGCTGCCATGAATCCATGTCCTTGTGGAAATTTTGGAAATCCTTTAAAAGAATGCACTTGCACTCAAAATGAAATAAGAAGATACTTGTCAAAATTATCTTCTCCAATTCTTGATAGGATTGATATTCACATAGAAATAAAACCTGTAAAATACAAAGATTTGGATGATAATATCAAAACAAAATCTTCAAAAGAAATGAGAGAAGAAGTTCAAAGGGCAAGAGAAATTCAAATAAAAAGATACGAAAATGAAGAGATTTCTACAAATGGAGCCCTTTCAACAAGACTTATGAAAAAATATATAAAACTTGATAAAAATGTAAAGGAAATCGGACAAAAGGCTTTCGATAAATATAATTTTTCTGTAAGATCTTACAATAAAATTATTAAAATGGCTAGGACAATTGCAGATCTTGATGGAAGCGAAAAAATCGAAGCAAAACATCTTCTTGAAGCTGTTAGATATAGGTCTTTGGATGATAAATATTGGAGTGTGTGATGGATAATAATTTGATAAATTCAAATATAGATTTGTATATAAATGGGCTTATAGAAAAAGCTTTAAAATTAAATGCAAGTGATATACACATTGAGCCTATGGATGAAAATTTTTCAAGAATTAGATTTAGAATTGACGGCAAACTTAGAGTTATAACTGAGATGGATTATTCCTCTTATATTAAACTTTTGACAAGAATTAAATTATCTTCTAAATTAGATATTTCAGAAAAAAGAAGACCTCAAGACGGATATTTGAAATTAGATAAATTTCCCCACATTGATTTTAGAATTTCAACTTTAAACACAATTGTTGGCGAAAAATTAGTTCTTAGGATTTTATCAATTGAAAATTTTAAAAAATCTCAGAATTTATTGGGTTTTTCCGATGATTCAAAAAAAATTTTGGAAAATGCAATTAAAAATAAATCTGGAATGATAATTTTTTCTGGACCCACTGGCTCTGGAAAATCTACTTCCCTTTATTCTTTATTAAATAAGTTAAATGATGAAAATAGAAATATTATTAGCATAGAAAATCCAGTAGAAATAAATATTTTGGGTATAAATCAAATTTCAATTAATGAAAAAATAGGTCTAACTTTTCAAAGTGCACTTAGGTCAATTTTGAGGCAAGATCCAGATATTATTATGCTTGGGGAAATCAGAGATAATGAAACTGCAAAAATGGCAGTAAGAGCTGCTATAACTGGGCATTTAGTTTTAACAACTTTACATACTAACGATAGTTTTGCATCAATAAATAGACTTCGTGATTTGTCAGTTGAAGATTATTTGATAAAACAATCCGTAAATACCCTTGCAAGCCAAAGACTTGTAAGAAAACTTTGCTCATGCAAGAAAAAAAGAAAAATTTCAAAAAAAGAATATAATTTTGTAAAAAATTATTTTGATATAGACGAAGAAACTTATATTTACGATCCAGGATCTTGTGAAAAATGTCACGATGGATATCTAGGCAGAGAAGCTGTTGAAGAAATTGTAGATTTTGATGATGATTACAAAAATCTTTTCTTTGAAAATAAAAATTTCAGCAAAAATGATTTAGAATTATTGAATAAAGAAAAAAATTTTAAGTCTATGACTTACAATGGATTAAAAAAAGTTTTAGATGGGGTCACAAGCTTTGAAGAAATTTTAGATTCAATTTATTATTTTAATTAAACAAATCGAAAAAATTAATATAGCCTCCACCTTTTGGTGGGGGCTATATTAATTTTTACTACTGGAATAAAACTTCTATTTATTCTTTAAAAATATTGGAAAAAATTAATTTTATATCAGTATAAAAATATTGACTAATTAATAGACTAAATTTATAATGTACATAAATGGAGATATATTTATAGACTATTAAAATTGGAGGGAATTATGAAACAAATTTCACTGTTTAATACGGAAGAAAATAAAAATAATTTACAGAGGATTAATGATGGTACAAGTCAAAAATTTATAGAAAATAAATATAAAATATATCACACAAGATTTTTGGAAACTAGTTATGAGACTTTAGAGAATTTATTTAGTGGATACGATGAAATAAGGGCTATAACATACTCATATAATATTAAATTTATAAGTAAAATTATAAATATGTTCGAATACGGAGAGCTTATACTTGGTGGAAGATTTATGGTCAGAAGAGATAGCGAGCTACACAAATTAAGGTCAGAAGCTTATTTATTAGCCGAAAATATGACTTTATCAGAACTTGCTGCTGACTATGTTAGGAAGGAAAAAGATTTGGTAAAAAGAATTGGGGATGGATCTTTGTCGATAAGATCTCCTAAATACATAATAGACCATAGGAAATTCTATCTACTAAAATCTAATCAAGGGAAAACTAGAGTAATAATAAGTTCTGCAAATATGTCAAGTGGCGCATGGTCTGGAAATCAAATTGAAACATATGAAATAGATGATACAATAAATGCTTATTATGCTTATTTAGAAGATTTTGAAACAGCTTGGAGTTTGGCAGATGATATACCTGAAGAGGTAGTGGCATCTTCAAAAAAGGATGATCCAGAAAAAGATATACCAATAATTAAAAAAGCTATAAAAACACAAAAAACTATATTATTAGAAAAACCAGCTGAGAATGAAGAATTTTATGATCATATAAAATATACTTTAGATGCAGATAAAATAATGGAAAAGAATAAAATCTTGGTAAATAATATAAAGGCAAATTCTAAAAAAGGTTTTATTGAAATAGTTCCAGATTTAATTAAAAAGATAAGCGTAAACTCTAGGAAAATTAAAAGAAAAAAATTAGATATTAAAGAAATTCAAACAGATTATCCTAAGCTAACTTTTGATTATAATAATGGAAAAGTATTTTTAAATGATAAAGTTATAGATTTAAATCCAAAAAAAGAAGATGTAAAAAAAGATATAGAGCTCTTATTTGAAACGATGGATAATTACAAAAAAGATTTTATAGGAGATGTAGATAAACTTAGAGATTCACATTATAAACTTTTAAATATAATGTTTTCATCGCCTTTTAATGCAAAACTAAGATGTGTCGCAGATATTAAAAATATTCCTACTTCAAGTCTTCCTTTATTTACATTGATAGCTTCGTCATCATCTAATACAGGAAAAACTTTTATGACAGAGTTGATATTAAAATTAATGACAAATATGAACTTAAAGCACTTTTCAACTAAAGAAGTTTCAACTGCAAAAATTGGTATGATTCAAGAAACATATAAGGGTCTACCAATATTTGTAGATGAAATTGATGGACATTACTATGGAAGACTTAAAGAAAAAATAAAAAATAGTAAGCAATGTGAAAATAGGCAAATAGAAGAACAAGCACTTTTTATTTTCGCAAGCAATGAAATATGTGATCCTGGAGAACCTGAAAGAAAAAGAATGCCGTTTCTTAAATATAATTCGGGTCTAAAAAAAGATATTGATCCTGTAGCATATGATGGTATAAGTAAAAATATTAAGTCAAGAGCAACAAATGCACTCTATAGAGAATATTTAAGAATTATGATAGAAGAAGTTAATGGGATTATCGATTATATGATAGGTTCGAATGATATAGCAGATGATTATTATCCAGATATTATTAAAATATCTTCAAATGTTTTAATACAAATATTTAAAGAGCATAATTTTGATTTGCCTGATTATGTAAGAGAGCTAAACTGGAATGAAGATTTTTCTTACCATGCAAAATATATTTCACAAGATGCTATAGAAGAAATAAGAAATCTATGGGAAAGTGATCCTAACTGTTTTATAATAAAAACAAACATTGTAATAATTAAGTTTGGATCAGATAAAACTTCTAAGAAAATTTTAGAGAGTTGGACCAATTCTTTACCAGGGGAATTTGAATGTAAGTACTCATGTAATAGAGAAATGTCAAAAGTAAAAATTAATAGAAAAGAACTTGAAAATGCATTAGGATTTAAATTTAATAAGTTAGTGAAGTTTTTTAGGAGGTAAAAAATGTCTTTATATATTTATACAAAAACGACAGAAGATATTAATATTTTTGAAGGCATAATTGATTTAATAAGAGAAGAAAATGTGGATATATTTGTAAGTGTTGAACACAAAAGAAATTTTAGAGAACTAAATTCAATAAAAAACGAGATGAAAAATACTGATATCTTACTTATTGGATCACTTAAATCTTTAGGAATTAGCAAAATAGATATAGCAAATGAATTAGAATATTTTATAAATCGAAAAAAATTTTTGCTAATTGCTGACATTAAAACAAGCTATGAATACGGTGTATCCCAGCCTATGAATAAGGCTATACTTAAAACAATACTTGATTCTTTACTTTTAAATAATAATATTGTTAAACTAGAATTTAATAAAAAATCTAATGCTGGAAGAAATAAAATGGAATTTCCAGATAATTGGGAAGAACTTTATGAAAAATGGGATAATGAGGAAATATCTTCCAAAAAATTTATGGAAGAGTCAGGGCTTAAAAAAGCTACTTTTTACAATATGATCACAGAATATAGGGAGATTTTAAAAGCTAATAAAGATTTTGTAAATAAATATAAATTAAGTTAAATACAATTATAAAAATTTTAAAAGTAGATGAAAATATAAATTACAATCTTTTTTTTATTGAATGATTCATACTACTGATTTTCTAGTATTTTATTAAAATATTTCTTATTAATTCTTAAATTTCTTATGGTATAATCATATAGAGATAAAATTAGAAGGAAGGACGTATGAAAGAAAAAGAACTTAACCATCTTGCCATAATTCTTGATGGAAATGGTAGATGGGCTCAAAAAAGAAATTTGCCAAGATCTATGGGTCACAAGGAAGGTTCTGAAAATGTTGTGGATATTGCTCTTTATGCTAAGGAAAAAGGCATAAAATATCTAACTCTTTATGCATTTTCTACAGAAAATTGGAAAAGACCAAAAATAGAGGTCAATTATTTGATGAAATTGTTGGCAAAATTTATAAAAGATAAGACAAATTTACTCGTTGAAAATGAAGTAAAATTAAACATTATTGGAGATATATCAAAACTTCCAGAAAAAACTATAAAGGCTTGTCTTGATGTTTGCGAGCTAACAAAAAATAATGATAAGCTCGTTTTAAATATGGCCATAAATTATGGGGGAAGAAGTGAAATTGTAAAAGCTTTCAAGGATATGGCTAAAGATGGGATAGATTTTGAAAATATAAATGAAGAATACATTTCAAATTATTTGTATACGGCAAATATGCCAGATCCTGATCTTTTGATTAGAACTGGTGGAGATCTTAGGATTTCTAATTTTTTGATTTATCAAATGGCCTACACTGAATATTATTTTACAGATATTTTGTGGCCAGATTTTTCGAAAAAAGATTTGGATGATGCAGTCGATGCGTTTTTTGGAAGAGATAGAAGGTATGGTGGTATAAATGAACCTAGCTAAAAGGCTTTTTGGTGGAGGAATAATTCTTTTTATATTAATTGCAATAACTTATCTTGGTGGAATTTATTTTGCAATTGGTTTTGGGATTTTTTCGTGTATTGCTGTAAAAGAATTGGTAAATGCACTGAAAAATTTGTCATACAATGTTCCTTTAAAATTTGCTATGGTAATAAATTTATTTTTTGTTATAAATGCCTTTAGCAATCATCAAAATTTATTTATGTTTGGCTTTACATCTATACTCATAGCAATTTTTGTATATATGATTTTTAATAAAAAATATAGGATGGAAGACTTTTTTGCACTTTTATTTGTAGTAACTTATGTTTCTATTTTTATGTCAAGTGCGATAAGAATTAATAATAAAATATATCTTTATATGTTATATATTATTGCTTGGGGCTCAGATACTTTTGCTTATCTTACAGGCTCAACTATTGGCAAACACAAAATCAAATCATTAGAATCAATCTCTCCTCACAAAACCATAGAAGGTTTTATCGGAGGAATTTGTGGAGCTGTGATTTTAAATTTGATTTATGTAAATTATGTAAAGCTTGACAAAAATATATTATTAGTAATTATTTTTACAATAATTGCTGCATTTTTATCAGAAACTGGAGATTTAGTAGCATCATTTATAAAAAGAAAATGTAAAATAAAAGATTATGGAAATTTAATTCCAGGTCATGGAGGGATTTTGGATAGGTTTGATTCAATCTTATTTATCAGCCCTTGTCTTTATTTATTTACATTAATATAAGTTAGGAGAGAAATGAAGTCGGTTATTTTATCTATTATAATGTTCTTATTTTTGATTTTGATTCATGAATTTGGACATTTTATTATAGCGAAAAAAAGTGGAATTAAGGTTAATGAATTTGCCATTGGCATGGGACCTAAAATTTTTTCAAAACAAAAAGGAGAAACTCTTTATTCTGTAAATCTATTTCCAATTGGTGGATATTGTGCCATGGAAGGGGAAGATGATGAAAGTGATGATGAAAGATCCTTTGACAAGGCTCCAGCCTACAAGAGATTTTTAACAATTCTTGCAGGGCCTTTGACAAATTTGATTTTTGCAGCAATTTTATTTGCCATCGTATCTTTTAATACTGGAAAACCGTCAACAAAAATCGGTGAATTTACAAAAAACTCCCCGATAGAAAGTCAAGGTTTAAAAATAAATGATCAAATAACAGAAATTTCAGGCGAAAAAATTAATGAATTTTCTGATATTTCAAAAAGATTAGAAGAATTTTATAAAAACCATGATAAAAATGAAGAAATTTCTTTGAAAGTAAAAAGAAATGATAAAGAAATTGAAAAAAATGTCAAGGTTAAATTTGAAGATAAAAGACCTCTACTTGGTTTTATTCCAAAAAATGAGGATGTAGGATTTTTTGAAGCTATTAAAATTGGAATAAAAGAAGTTGGGTCCATGATAGTCTTAATGTTTACAGTATTAAAAAGTTTGTTTACTGGAAAATTAGGATTTTCAGCCCTATCTGGGCCAGTTGGTGTTGTAAAAGAAATGGGAAGACAGGCAAATCTTGGAGCAATGAATTTATTATTCTTTTTAGGATATATCAGTGTGAATTTAGGATTTTTTAACCTTTTACCAATTCCAGCCCTAGATGGATCGAAAATATTTACTTCCTTATTTGAAATGATTACAAAAAAAAGAGTAAATAAAAAAATTGAAGAAAAATTTACTATAGGAGGATTTATTCTCTTGTTGAGTTTAATTCTTCTAGTTACAATTAAAGATTTAATTAGCTTATTTTAAGGAGAAAAAATTGAAAAAAACAAGAAAAGTTTATGTAGGAGATGTAGCCATAGGAGGAGGATCTCCTATTTCTATTCAATCAATGACAACAAAAGAAACAAAAAATATAAAAGAAGTCGTAAAACAAATTAATGATTTTGAAAAGGCAGGTTGTGATATTTCAAGATCTGCAATAAATTCTCTTGAAGATGCAAGGGCAATTTCTGAAATTAAAAAGAAAACCAATCTTCCTTTTGTGGCAGATATACAATTTGATTATAAACTAGCTCTTGCTGCAATTGAAAATGGATGTGATTGCTTAAGAATAAATCCGGGAAATATTGGAGGAAGTGATAAGGTTAAAATTTTGGTTGAAAAATGCAAGGAGAAAAATATTCCTATAAGAATTGGAGTAAATTCTGGTTCTGTTCATAAGGATATGATAGAAAAATATAATGGAGTAAATGTTGATAGCCTTGTTTATTCTGCCCTTGATGAAGTAAAAGTTTTAGAAGATTTAGACTTTCACGACATAGTTATTTCTATAAAATCATCAGATGTAAATACAATGATTGATGTAAATAGAAAAATTTCTTCGCTTTGTGATTATCCACTTCATTTGGGAGTTACAGAAGCAGGTCCACTTTATCAAGCCTTGGTAAAATCATCAATTGGAATGGGATCTTTATTAAAAGATGGAATTGGAGATACAATTAGGGTTTCAATAACAGGAGATCCAATAGAAGAGGTGAAGGCTGGAAAAACAATTTTAAAATCTTTAGGCCTAAGACGAGATGGAATTGATTTAGTTTCTTGTCCAACTTGTTCAAGGACAAGTGTAAACTTAGATGAAATTGTAAATGAGGCAAGCGAAAGACTTGATAAATTAAATTTAAATTTAAAAGTTGCCATAATGGGTTGTCCTGTAAATGGTCCAGGAGAGGCAAAAGAAGCTGATTATGGAATAGCTTGTGCAAAAGGCTATGGATTTTTATTTAAAAAAGGAATAACCATAAAAAAAGTAAAACAAGAAGAAATAGTAGATAGTCTAATTGAAGAAATTTTGAAAGATGAGAAAAATGAAAATTAGTCTAAAATCAATTATTGATACTGATAAAGATTACTATATAAAAAATGCTATATATTCAAAAAAATTAAATAAATTAAAATTAATAATTGTGGGAAAAAAAGAAAAGGAAATCGAAGAAAAATTAGAAAATCATTTTTCCTATGTAAATTTGGTTTTAAAATATGAAGATTTAAAAAATGAAAATTTAAAAGTTAATCCAATAGAAGAATTTTATAAAAACCAACCACTGCCAGATTTTTACGAAACAGGCTATGAAAATGATAAGGAAGAAATAGTAGAAGATAATAAAGAACAAATAAAAGAAAATTCTGAGAATAATGATATTTTCGATTTACCAAATCTTGAAAATAAAAATGATGAAAATTTAAAAGAGGAAAAACCATCAAGCCTTAGAGATTTAAAAAAACTCGAGCTTGAAAATATGATCCAAAACGCCAGAAATAACAAGAAAAATTCTGAAAAAAATCAAAAAGATCCATCAGAAATTTTAAAATATGGAAGAAATATAAAGGCTGACGAATTTAAAATAGAAGAAATTTATGATAAAAAAGGCATGAATCTTTCATTAAAAGGTACAGTTTTTGGAATAGACATATTTGAATCAAAAAGAGGAAATTTCATTTATTCTTTTGACCTTGAAGATGAGTCAGATGCCATAGCTTGTAAAATGTTTGTTCAACCAAGAAATAAAAATAAACTTGATAATTTTAAAGAAAATATGGCTGTAAGAGTCCAAGGTGTTTTAAATTATGATGGATATTCTCATGAAGATGTTTTTACTGTAAATTCTATGGAAGAATGTGAAAAAAAAGAAAGACTTGATACCTATCCTAAAAAAAGAGTTGAGCTTGAAATTCATACAAAAATGACCAACCTTGATGGTTTTGTTGATATGGATGAACTTTCTAAAAAATTAAAAACTTGGGGACACACAGCTTGTGGAATTACAGATACAGAAACTCTCCAAGCCCTTCCAGATATGTATGATAAACTTGGGAAAAATGATATAAAAATGCTAGCAGGAGCAGAGCTTTTGTTAGTTGATAAAAATTTAAGAATTTTAACCAATAATTACAATAAAAAAATTAATGATATAAGTGATTTAAAAGATCAAAATTTTATTGTATTTGACTTGGAGACTACTGGCCTTTACAAATATTCAGATAAAATTACAGAAATTGGTGCTGTAAAAATTCAAAATGGTGAAATTGTTGAAGTTTTTAATGAACTTGTAAATCCTGAAAAAATGATTCCTCAAAAGGTAGTTGAGCTTACAGGAATTACAAATGAAATGGTCATGGATAAGCCAAAAATTGATGAAATTTTACCAAAATTTTTAGAATTTTCAAAAGATTCATATTTTGTAGGACAAAATACAGATTTTGATATTGGTTTTATAAAAGAAGCATGCCATAACCAATCTTTAAAATTTGAACCAGTTTATTTGGATACTTTGCCAATGGCAAGGGCAATTTTTCCAACAATGGGAAGATTTTCTCTTGATAAACTTGCAAAAAAATTAGGAGTTGGACCATTTAACCACCACAGGGCAAGCGATGATGCTTTAACAACTGCTAAGATTTTTATGAAATTATTTGAAAAAATCAAAGAAAAAAATAAAAACTTTAGTCTAGAAAAAATAAATTCTATAAAAACAAAATGGCCTCTTGCTCGTCATGAAAATTTCTCATCAATTATTTTTGCAAAAAATTATACTGGCCTTAAAAATCTTTATAAAATAATTTCAGAATCTAGGATGAAATATTTTAATTTTGAAGCAAAAACTCCCTTTGATTTGGTAAAAGAAAATAAAGAAGGCTTGATTATAGGTTCTGGAGGCAAGGAAGGTCTTTTGTTTAAGGCTATAAGAGATGAATACTCAGAAGAAAAAATAGATGAAATCTGTGAATTTTTTGATTTTTTCCAAATAGAAGCACTTGGTGTATTTGCTGATGATTTAGAAAATGGATCAATAAGAGATGAAAATCAAATTATTGAAATAAATAAAAAAATAATCGAACTTGGTAAAAAACATAATAAATTGGTTGTTGCAACTGGTTCTGTAAGATATATGGAAAAGAAAGATTATGTTCTTAGAAATATCCTTCACAAGGGACAATTTTTCCATTACAAGGAAAATAATCCCCTATATTATTTAAAAACAACTAATGAAATGCTTGATGAATTTTATTATCTAGACGATCAAACAAAAAATGAAGTTGTAATTGATAATACAATAAAAATTGCTGATAGCCTTGAAAGCATTATGCCAATTCCTCATGAAACTTTCCCACCAAAAATTGAAGGGTCAGATAAAAAATTAAAAGATACAACATATGAAAAGGCGATTTCAATTTATGGAGATCCTCTTCCAGATATTGTAAAAACAAGACTTGATAAGGAGCTTGATTCTATAATTTCAAACGGTTATGCAGTTTTATATATAATTGCAAAAGAGCTTGTAGAAAAATCAAATGAAGATGGATATTTGGTTGGATCAAGAGGTTCGGTTGGTTCATCTTTTGCAGCTACTATGGCAAATATTACAGAAGTAAATCCACTTGCTCCTCATTACATTTGTCCATCATGTAAGCATTCAGAATTTATAACTGATGGTAGTGTTGGGGCTGGAATAGATTTGCCAGATAAAACTTGTCCAAAATGCGGGGCAGAAATGAATAAAGACGGCCACGATATTCCTTTCGAAGTTTTCTTGGGATTTGAAGGGGACAAGGAACCAGATATAGATTTGAATTTTGCTGGAGAATATCAACCAACAATTCACAAATATACAGAAGAATTATTTGGTGAAGGAAAAGTTTTTAGAGCTGGAACTATTGGAACAATAAAAGACAATACGGCTTTTGGTTATATAAAAAAATATATGGAAGATAATGACCTAAATCTTTCCAACGCCCAAATTAGAAAATATCAAAGGGGACTTTTTGACGTAAAAAGAACTACTGGTCAACACCCAGGAGGACTTATGATTGTTCCAAATGATAAAGATATTTATGATTTTTCTCCAGTCCAATATCCAGCAGATGATGGAAAAGATGATATAAAAACAACACATTTTACTTACAATATGATGCATGGAGTAATTTTAAAACTGGATTTATTGGGCCATGATGTTCCTACAATTATTAGAAGCTTGCAAGATTTGACAGGAACAGATCCTTTGAAGCTTCAAATGGATGATGAAAATGTAATGAATATATTTTCTTCAACAAAACCCTTAAATATAAAATATGATTTTTCGAATAATGAAATAGGAACTTTGGGAATTCCAGAATTTGGAACATCTTTTGTAAGAGGAATGTTAAAAGATACTTTCCCAACCAAATTTTCTGAAATGACAAGAATTTCTGGACTTTCTCACGGAACGGATGTGTGGTTAAATAATGCTCAAGATTTGGTTAAATCAAAAACAGCAGGTTTTGATCAAATAATCTCAACTCGTGACGATATAATGAACTCATTGATTAATCTTGGACTTGATAAGAAAAAATCTTTCCAAATAATGGAAAAAGTAAGAAAGGGAAAAACTCTTTCAGAAGAAACTTTGTCTTATATGAAAGAAAATAAAGTTCCGGATTGGTACATTGATTCATGTCTTAAAATAAAATATCTTTTCCCAAAAGCTCATGCAGTTGCGTATTGCCTTATGAGTTATAGGATTGCTTATTACAAAGTTTATTATCCAAAAGCTTTTTATGCAACATATTTTTCTACAAAATTAAATGATTTTCAATATTCAGTTATTGTAAAAGGATTAAAATCAATCCAATATGCTTTAAATGAAATTAATCAATTGGAAAAACCAACACAAAGAGAAAAAAATCTAAGATCATTGTTGGAAGTTGCAGAAGAGATGGCAGCAAGAGATATTAAAATAAAAAAAGCAGACTTATATAAGTCTGAAGCTGTTAAATTTATTTTAGATGATGATGGAGAAATTTTACCTCCACTTTCAGCAGTCGATGATGTTTCAGAAGCTATGGCAAAAGATATAGTTGTAGAAAGAGAAAAATCTAAATTTATTTCAATTGAAGATTTGAAAAAAAGGACTTCATTAAATAAAAATGCCCTAAATTCTTTAAAAAATTTAGAAATAATTGAAGGCTTGCAAGAAGAAAATCAAATGTCTTTATTTGATTTGTAATTTATAACTCTAATAGAGATTAATTCTTTATTAGAGTTTTTTATTTGTTTTTAATAATCTAGAAAAATATGCATATTTATAACAAGAAAATCCATTTATTTATCAAAGTTAAGTCATAGATATAAGTTTTTAATTATTTTTATTAAAAAAATCTTACAAATTATAAATTTTTTGATATAATACAAGCAATGATTAAAGAAAATTTTAGGAGTAGATATGAAAAATAAGCATAAGGGTGAGCTTTTGTTATTATTGACTTCCTTTATTTGGGGATTTGCTTTTATTGCCCAAAAATTAGGAAGTGATTATATTGAGCCTTTTACCTTTAATTTTTTTAGAAATTTAACTGCAGGATTATTTTTGTTTGTATATTCAATTTTTAGAAAAAATAAAAATGCAAAAAAAATGGACACTTTTACAAAAACTGCAACTATCAGAGGGGCGATAGCCACAGGACTTGTTATGGCAATTGCTGTTAGTTTTCAACAAACAGGAGTTTATTTTACTACAAGTGGAAAGGCAGGCTTTATAACATCTCTTTATGTTGTTATTGTTCCGATTTTTGCAATTTTTATGGGAAAAAAAATCTCGAAAAAAACGGGAATTTCTATTATTCTTGCTTTAATTGGTTTATATTTGTTGACAGTAAAGGTTGAGGATGGGTTTTCAATTAACAAGGGAGATATTTTGATTTTTATCGGATCATTGTTCTTTGCCTTTCATATTTTATTTATCGACAAATTTTCTCCGAAAGCCGACAGCGTAAAAATGTCAATGATACAATTTTTTATTGCAAGTTTTGTATCTTTAATTCTTATGATTTTATTTGAAAAACCTGATATTAATTTGATAATGAAAGGAATGCTTGCGATTTTATATTTGGGTATATTTTCTTCAGGACTTGGCTATACCCTTCAAATTGTTGCCCAAAAAGATACTGATCCAACTATAGCAAGTTTGATTTTATCTCTAGAATCTGTTTTTGCTGCTTTTTTTGGATTTTTATTTTTACATGAAAGACCAGTTGGAAGAGAAGTTATAGGCGGTTTGATTATGTTTGCTGCAATAATTTTATCTCAAATTCCAGAAAGAAAAATAAAAAAGTTTTTTAGGATAAAATAAAAGAAAAATTCATATTATTTTTAAATAATACAGCGTATTTTTTAAAATTGAAAATTAAGACATAGAGAGTATAATAATTTTAAGCGAAGAGTGGACAAATCCACTCTTTTAATATGTAAAGGGGAAGTTATGGATTTAATAAGTAAATTAAAAGAAAATTTAGAAAAAGATATTAATGAGCTTGGTTATGAGCTTGTGGATATTGAGTTTGTAAATGAAGGAAAAAATAAAATATTGAGGTTTTTTATTTATAAGGACGGGGGAATCACTATTGATGATTGCGAAAAAACTTCTAATTTTTTGAGCGAAAAATTGGATGAAATTGACCTTATAAAATCATTTTATTATTTAGAAGTATCTTCTCCTGACCTTTCAAGACCTCTAAAAACGGACAGAGATCTTGAAAGAAATAAAGATGAGCTTTTGGAAGTAAAGCTTAAAGATGGTGAGAAGTTTATAGGAAAAATTAAAGAAATGAAAGAAGATTCCTTGATATTTGCACTTGAAAATGAAGAAAAAGAAATTAAGAAAAGTGAAATTAAGACTATTAAAATCGAGATAGTCTTCTAGGGGGAAAGATGAATAAAGAATTTATAATTGCCTTAGAGGAACTTGAAAAAAGTAAAAATGTTGACAAGGAAGTAATCCTTGAAGCATTGGAAAAAGCTTTGGTCAAATCTTACCAAAAAAACTACGATAATAATGAAAATGTTGATGTAAATATCAATCAAGAAACTGGAGAAATTGAAGTATATTCTCTAAAAAATGTAGTTGATGAAGTAAATGATCCGATAGCTGAAATATCTAAGACAAAAGCAAAAGAAATTGATTCAAAACTTGATTTAGGAGATATTTGTAGAGTAAAAATTGCTCCTAAAAATTTTGGTAGGGTTGCAGCTCAAACTGCAAGAAATATTGTAATCCAAAAAATAAGAGATGCCCAAAGAGATTCAGTTTACTCTGAATATTTGGATAGGGCAAATGAAATTATAACAGGTGTTGTTCAAAGAGAAGATAAGTTTAACGTCTATATTAATCTTGACAAAATTGAAGGAATTATTCCTTTAAAAGAGCAAGTAGAAAGTGAAACTTATACTCCAAATCAAAGAATTAAAGTTTTAATTAAAGAAGTTAAAAATACGACAAAAGAACCACAAATAATTCTATCAAGAAAAGACAAGTCTTTGGTTGTAAGATTATTTGAACTTGAAGTTCCAGAAATTACTAATGGAATAATTGAAATTTATGGAATAGATAGGGAAGCAGGATCTAGAACAAAAATCGCAGTATTTTCAAATGATCCAGAAATAGATTCTATCGGAGCTTGTATTGGTTTTAAGGGAAGTCGTGTAAACTCAATAGTTGAAGAATTACAAGGCGAGAAAATTGATATTATAAATTACGACAAAGACGTAAAAGTATTTATCAAAAATTCCCTATCACCAGCAGAAATAAACGAAGTATATATAAACGATAAGAAAAAACAATCCCTTGTTGTTGTAAGAGATGATCAATTATCACTTGCAATTGGAAAAGAAGGTCAAAATGCAAGACTTGCAGCAAGACTTACAGGCTGGAAAATTGATATAAAAAGCCAAGAAGAATATGACAGTTTAGACCAAGATCAAATAGATGAAATTTTAGGATTAAATGAAACAGAAGAAGAGATAGAATCTGTAGAATTAAGCGAAGAAGTTTTAAATAAAGATTTAGAAGATATTTCTAATACAGAAGATGAAAATTTAGAAGAAGGCGAGTCTTTAGATAAAGATGATATAGAAAATTTATCAGACGACCTTGACCAAATTATTAAAGAAGATATTGAAGAAAGTGATGAAGAATAACTTATTAATAATGGTGAAAAAATGAAACAAAGAAAAATACCACAAAGAAAATGTATAGTTTGTGGAGAAAACAAAGATAAACATGAATTAATTAGGATAGTTAAAAATAAAGAAGAAGGGATTATCCTAGATCCTACCGGCAAAAAAAATGGTAGAGGTGCTTATATTTGCAAAAGCGAAAAATGTATAGATGAAGCAAAAAAGAAAAGAAAATTAGAAAAAGTTTTTAAAACTGAAATTAGTGATGATCTTTACGAGGAGATAATTGCTATGAAATAAAAGAGGTGATTAGATGGCTAAAAAATTAAGAATATATGAATTAGCAAAAAAACACAAAAAAACTACAAAGGAAATGTTAAGTCTACTAAAGGAAGAATTTGGTTTAAAAATAAAATCCCATATGTCTGTACTTAGTGGTGAAGATCTAGAAATAGTAGAAGAATATTTTAACGAAACTACAGAAAATAAAAAAAATCAAGCCAAAGAAGATAAAAAAGAAAAAAAAGAAGAGAAAAAACCAGAAAAGGCTGAAAAAAAACCAGAAAATAATGAAAATATTTCTGAAAATAAATCTTCAAATAAAAAGAATAAAAAATCAAATAAAAAAGAAAAGAAAAAAAATAAAAAACAAAATAAAAGATCAAAAAAATCAACAAAAAGAGAAGCAAAGGCCGAAAACAATGATGATGGAAGGATTTATATTCCAGAATCAATTTCAGTAAAATCTTTTGCGGAAAAAATTGATGAAAATGCCAACCAAGTTATTATGAAACTTATGGGACTTGGGGTAATGGCAGGACTTAATGATCAAATAGAATTTGACCAAGCTGAACTTGTTGCTCTTGAATTTAATAAAGAAATTTCAAAAGAAGTTAAAGTTGATGAAATTGAAGTTCAAGAAAAAGATCTTGATTTTGAAGATGATGAAAAAGATTTGGCTACTCGTCCACCAGTAGTTTCAGTTATGGGTCACGTTGACCACGGTAAAACTTCAATTCTTGATGCAATTAGAGATACACAATTCGCATCTGGTGAAGCTGGAGGAATAACTCAACATATAGGTGCTTCAACTGTAAATATTAATGATAAAGAAATTGTATTTTTGGATACACCAGGCCACGAAGCATTCACTCAAATGAGAATGAGAGGGGCTCAATCAACAGATATAGCAATCTTGGTTGTAGCAGGTGATGATGGGGTAATGCCACAAACAATTGAGGCAATTAACCACGCAAAAGCTGCAGAAATTCCAATAATTGTTGCTATTAATAAAATGGATAAGGAAGAAAGTGATCCAAATAGAGTAAAACAAGAATTAACAGAATATGGTTTAGTTTCAGAAGACTGGGGTGGAGATACAATAATGGTAGAAGTATCTGCAAGAACAGGTGATGGAATTAAAGATCTATTGGAGATGGTTTTACTTGTTGCAGAAATGAGAGAATTAAAAGCAAATCCAAACAGAGCTGCTGTTGGAATTATTGTTGAGGCTCAACTTGATAAGGCAAGAGGTGCTGTTGCAACAGTTCTTGTTCAAAAAGGAACTCTTCACGATAAAGATTATGTAGTTACAGGATCATCTTCAGGAAGAATTAGGGCTATGTTTAATTCAAAAGGTGAACCAATTTCAGAAGCAGGCCCATCAATGCCAGCTCAAATTTTAGGACTAAGCGATGTGGCAGAAGCTGGAGATAAAATTTTTGCTGTAGAAGATGAAAAAACTGCAAGATTTTATGCAGACCGTGCTAAAGAACAAAAAAGAGAAGAAAGACTAATTCAAAAATCTAACACTAACCTTGAAGATATGTATGAAGGCATTGAAGATGGAAAATTAAAAGAATTAAATATTATAGTTAAAACTGATGTAAAAGGAACTGTAGATGCAGTTTCAAGTTCATTCTCAAAACTTTCAAACGAAGAAGTTTTTGTAAATGTAATAGCAGGAGCTGTTGGAGGAATTTCAGAATCAGATGTTCTACTTGCTCAAGCATCAAATGCTATAATAATTGGATTTAATGTTCGTCCTACTCAAGGTGCTCTTCAAATGGCAGAAGAAAATAATATTGAGATTAGAACATATTCTGTAATTTATGAAGCCATAGAAGATGTAGAAAAAGCATTAAAAGGAATGCTTGATCCAGAATTTGAAGAAAAAATTCTTGGTCGTGCAAAAGTTCAAGAAACTTTCAAAATTCCTAATGCTGGAATGATTGCTGGTGTTCTTGTAACAAGCGGATCAATTCCAAGAAGAGCAAAAATAAGATTATTAAGAGATAATGTTGTAATCTTTGATGGAAATATTGAATCTATGAAAAGATTTAAAGATGATGCAAAAGAATTAAACAATGGCTATGAAGGTGGAATTGGTCTTGAAAAATTCAACGACATCAAAGAAGGCGACGAACTTGAAGCCTATGAAATAATAGAAAAAGAAAGAGAATAGAATGGATAAAAGAAGAACCTTAAAAATATCTTCGCAAATGCAAAAAGAATTATCAAAAATTTTGGCAGAAGATATTAATGATCCAAGATTATCAGATAATGTAATAGTTTCTATTACTGATGTAGAAGTTACAAATGACCTTTCTTATGCTGATATTTTTGTTTCAGTTTTGGGAGATGACAGTAAAAAAGAATCTGTAATAGAGGCACTCGACCAAGCAAAAGGTTATATGAAAAAATTAATTGGCGAGAGAATGAGACTTAGGTCAATGCCAGAATTTAGGTTTAAATATGACAATTCTATCGAACATGGCGTATATATGGATAAGCTAATTGCTGAAACCATAAAAAAGGATGAAGAAAATGCCAAAAATCGAGAAGATTAGTCAAAAAGAATTAGAAAAATTCAAAAATTTTATTGACAAGGCTAATACAATTGCAATTTCAGCTCACATAAATCCAGATGGAGATGCCCTAGGATCAGCTCTTAGTCTTAGGAAGTCTCTTGAGCTTTATGGGAAAAAAGCCGAGGTAATAAAGATAAGTCAAGTGGATGATTACTTAAAATTTCTGCCACAACTTGAAAATTATAAAGATCCAAGCGAAAAAGAATATGATTTGTTTATAATTGTTGACTGTTCAGAATTTGACAGGATTGATAAGGCTATAGAAATTTGTAAAAGATCTAATAAAGTTCTTGTAATAGATCACCATGAAGGCGGATCTATAAAAACAGATTTAAATATAATTTACTCGGATTCTCCTGCAAGTTGCGAGCTTGTTTATGAAATTATTAAAAGATTAAATCTTCCAATTGATAAGGAAATTGCAACTTTACTTTATGCAGGCTTGGTTACAGATACTAATAGATTTTTATATTCAAATATAAGCGAGCTAACTTTTTATACTGCAGCAGACCTTTATAAGATTGGGGCAGATTTTGAAATGATTTATAAAAATCTCTATCAAAATAAAGAAATTTCAAAATTACAATTTGAAAATCATCTTTTAAATAAGGTTGAATTTAAAAAGCCCTATGCTTTGGTTGGAGTAAGCCAAAAATTGTGCCAAGAATTTGGTGTTCAAATGGGAGATAGTGAATCTGTTGTAAATATGCTTAGAGATTTAAAGGGGATTGAAGTTGCCTGTCTTGTAAAAGAGTACGGAGAAAATGAATATAAAATTTCTCTAAGAAGTAAAGATTATCTTGATGTTTCAGAAATTGCAAGAAATAATGGTGGCGGAGGTCATGTTAGAGCTTCTGGTTTTACATTAAATACAGATTCAATGGATAAGGCTTTAAATATAATGAGAAAAATTTTAGAAGAGGCAATAAATGACTAGTGGAATTTTATTAATTGATAAAAGTACGGGAATATCCTCAGGAAAATGTGTATATCAAGCAAGAAAAAAACTAGGCATAAAAAAAATAGGCCATGCAGGAACTCTAGACCCTCTTGCAACTGGCCTTTTGCCACTTTTAATTAACAAAGCAACAAGAGTTTCAGATTTTTTAATGGATGAGGTTAAAATTTATGAAACTCTTGCATTTTTTGGTCAAAAAACAGATACCCAAGATATTACAGGAGAAATTTTAGAAAAATCTTCAAAAACGTTTGAAAAAAAAGATTTAGAAAAAGTAATAAAAGAAAGTTTTACTGGAGAAATTCTACAAACTCCTCCCATGTATTCAGCCCTAAAGCACAAGGGCAGAAAACTTTATGAGCTTGCAAGAGAAGGAAAAACTGTAGAGAGAAAACAAAGAAAAATTAAAATTTATGATTTTGAAATTCTTGATTTTAATTTTCCATATGCAAGACTTAAAATAACTTGTTCAAAAGGAACCTATATAAGAAGTCTTGTAAATGATTTGGGCGAGAATTTAAAAACTTTTGCTACAGTAAAAGAGCTTAGAAGGTTAAAAGTTGGGGATTTTGATGTAAAAGATGCCATAAAAATTGATGATTTTGAAAAAATGGATACTGATCAAATTATAAAAAAATTAATTCCCATAGATAAGGCTTTGGGTCAATATGAAAAAATTATTTTGGATAAGTCTTATTATAAACAAGCGACCAATGGTATGACTATTAAAGTTGATGTTGACAAAAATGTTGAGGGATATTTGAGAGTTTATGTTAAAGATTTATTCATTGGACTTGGGGAATATAAAAATGAAAATAAGACTTTAAAGATTAAGAAGGTGTTTTATGAAAGATAATATAAAAATATTTGACCTAGATTTTAATGAATTTGACCTATCGCCAAAGGCAGTAAGCCTTGGGAATTTTGATGGAGTCCACAAGGGTCACCAAAAACTTATGAAAGAAAACATAAAAATTTCAAAAGAAAAAAATCTAACACCATCTGTACTATTATTTAAAGAAAACACCAAAAACATCCTAAATGGAGAAAAAGAATACCTAACAAGTCTTGAAGATAAAATTGAAATTTTAAAAAATATTGGAATAGAATGTTTCTGTTTGTTAGAATTTTCAGACAAATTTAAAAATTTATCACCCTATGAATTTATAGAAAAAATTCTTTACGAAAAATTAAACACCAAATATGTCATTGTTGGAGATAATTACAGGTTTGGGAAAATGGCAAAAGGTGATATAGAAACTCTAAAAAAATATGAAGAAGATTTTGATTATAAAACAAAAATTGTAGATTTTGAACTTGATGATGGAAAAATTATAAATTCTACAGATATAAGACAGATGGTAAGAGATGGAGAAATAAAAAGGGCCAACAAAGATTTAGGTCATCCTTTTAAAATGCAAGGAAAAGTTATAAAAGGAGCTCAAAGAGGAAGACTTTTAAATTTTCCTACAGCAAACTTAAAACCATCTTTTAAATATGTTACAGCAAAATCGGGAGTTTATTTTACAAGAGTTAATATAGACAGAGATTTTTATTATGCCCTTACAGATATAGGAACAAATCCAACATTTGAAAATAAAGAAGTAAAAATTGAAACATATATAATGGATTTTTCCCAAAATATTTATGGAAAAAATATGAGTATAGAATTTTTAGAATATTTAAGGTGTGATTATAAATTTAATTCCCCTGAAGAATTGATAAATCAAATGGAAAAAGACAAAAAAACAGGAAGAAATTTAATAGAAAAATATAGGAAAGAGTAGGAAACTGCTCTTTTTTTGATAAGCATTTTTTAATAAAGCACATATATAAAAATGTTGACAAAATATATATATATATGATTGTAGTAGGAAAACAAAATTTTAATAGGAGAAATTTATGAAATTAAAAAAGATTATTTTATGTGCACTTGCTATGAGTGTTTTTGTTGGATGTGGAGATAAAACAAAAGATGTTATTGAAGAGGCTGTAAATGAAACGAAACAAGAAGAAATAACATCAAATTCAGCAGAAAAAAATAATAAAAAAACAAGTAAAGAAAATTCTGATTATGAAGTTACAGATGTAGCAATAGAAACTGATGAATTTGGAATTTCCTATGTTACTGGAATATTAAAAAACAATACTGATAAACCAAAATCTTATATTCAAATATTATTTCCTGTAAAAGATTCACAAGGAAATAAAATTGGAGATGCTATAGACAATGTTAATAATATAGAACCTAATGGTACATGGAAATTTAAAGCTACAAGCCTTGAGAACGAAGAAGGAATGCAAATAGATACAGAAAATTATGATGTTACTGGATTTTAGATAAAATATATTCTAATTTTTTTACAGAAATAATTCTCAAACTATTATTTATTTTTTCTTTGCAAATATAAAGATATTTGGTATAATATCAAAGATACCTTAACTATGGACTAAGCTTCCTCAGACTATTTCATGGTTATGGCGAATATATTTAGGAGGATTTTATGTTAAATAAAGAACAAAAAACACAAATTATTAAAGAATTTCAAAAAGACGAAAAAGACACAGGTTCAGCAGAAGTTCAAATTGCTATTCTTACTCAAAGAATCAAAGAATTAACTGAACACTTAAAAGAAAACAAAAAAGACCACTCTTCAAGAAGAGGACTTTTCAAAATGATTAGACGTAGAAAAGGTCTTTTAAATTACTTAATGAAAAATGATATTGAAAGATATCGTGAAGTTATTGAAAAACTTGGATTAAGAAAATAGTTAAATATGACGGGGCTTATCCCGTCTTTTTTGTAGTTAGGAGAAAAAATGGAAAAAACTTATGAATATAAGTCACAAAATGGATCTGATCTTTCTATAAAGATTGGAAAAGTTGCAGAGCAAACTAACGGTGAGTGCCTAATTAGAACTGGCGATACAATTTTATTGGTTACTGCCGTTGCAAGCGACAAACCAAGAGAGGGGATAGATTTTTTCCCACTTATATGTGACTATCAAGAAAAACTATATGCAGTTGGAAAAATTCCTGGTGGATTTATTAAAAGAGAAGGAAAGGCTTCAGACAAGGCTATTTTAATTTCTCGTCAAATGGATAGACCTTTAAGACCTTTGTTTCCAGAAAATTTCTACAATGATGTTCAAGTAATTGCAACTCCATTTTCAGTAGATGAAGACAATGAACCTGATTGTATGACAACAATTGGTGCATCTATTGCCCTTGGAATTTCTGATATTCCTTTTTATGGACCAGTTGCTGCAGTTTCTGTTGGATATGTTGATGGAAAATTTATTGTAAATCCAAACAAAGATCAAAGAGAAAAATCATCTCTTGATTTAACAGTTGCTGGAACTGCTGATGCTATAAACATGGTTGAAGCTGGTGCAAATGAATTGTCAGAAAAAGAAATGCTTGAAGCTATGATGCTAGCTCACTCTGAAATCAAAGAAATTTGTGGATTTATCCAAACAATTATTGATGATATTGGCAAGGAAAAAATGGAAGTTGCAGAAGAATTTGAAACTGAACTTCAAAGAAAAATCAAAGATAAATACACTGAAGAAATTAAAAATTCTATAAGAACAACTGACAAGGTTCAAAGAGAAGATGATATAAACGAAATAGAAGAAAAATGTAGGAAAGACTTCTTGGAAGAATTTCCAGAAAGTGAAGATGAAATTCACAAGACTGTAGATTCTATAATGAAAAAAGAAGTTAGAAGAATGATTTCTATTGATAAAATTAGACCTGATGGACGTAAGATGAAAGAAATTCGTCCATTATCTGCAGAAGCTGGTCTTTTACCAAGAGCTCACGGTTCTGGACTTTTCCAAAGAGGACAAACTCAAGTTTTATCAGTTTTAACTTTAGGTTCTCCTGGTGAAGAGCAAGTAATCGATTCAATGAACAGAGAAGAAATTACAAAAAGATATATTCACCAATATAATTTCCCACCATTTTGCGTAGGAGATATTAGACCATTAAGAGGACCTGGAAGACGTGAAGTTGGACATGGACACTTGGCTGAAAGAGCTTTGATTCCAGTTTTACCTGATACAAATGATTTTCCTTACACAATTAGGGTTGTAAGTGAAGTTTTATCATCAAACGGATCATCTTCACAAGCTTCAATTTGTGGATCTACTTTATCACTTATGGATGCGGGCGTTCCAATTAAAAAAACTGTTGCAGGAATTGCTATGGGCTTAATTAAAGAAGAAGATTCAATTTCAATTCTTACAGATATTCAAGGACTTGAAGACCATCTTGGAGATATGGACTTTAAAGTTGCTGGAACAAAAGATGGAATTACTGCTCTTCAAATGGATATGAAAATTTCTGGAATAAATAAAGAAGTTTTAGAAGAAGCCTTGGCTGATGCTCACGAAGCTAGACTTAAAATTTTAGATGTAATAACATCAGCAATTGACAAACCAAGAGAAGATTTGTCAAAGTATGCTCCAAGGATTTTTTCCATAGACGTTGATCCTGAAAAAGTTAGGGATGTAATTGGATCAGGTGGAAAAACAATTAATAAAATAATTGATGCAACAGGTGTAAAAATTGAAACTGAGGATGATGGACACATAACAGTTGCAAGCCTTGATGGAGAAAGCGGAAAAAAAGCAATCGAAATGATTAGATCAATTGTAACTGATCCAAAGGCTGGAGATATTTATGAAGGCGAAGTAAAAAGAATAATGAACTTTGGTGCCTTTGTAGAAATTGCAATTGGAAAAGAAGGACTTTTACACATATCTCAAATTGATACAAAAAGAACTGAAAAAGTTGAAGACGTATTAAAAGTTGGAGATAAGGTAAGGGTAAAAGTAACAGAAATTGATAGGCAAGGAAGAATTAACCTTTCAAGAAAAGCCCTATTAATTGAAGAAGAAAAAAATCAATCTAAAGAAGACTAATTTTTTAGAATATATAACTAACTACAAAATTGGGCCAAGTCTTTTGGCTTGGCCCTTAAAAATATTGTAGAAGTAATAGAGGCTGCCAATTAATAGGCAGTTTATTTATTTTCCCCTTTGTTATATAATTTATATGAGGTGAATATGGCAAATACAAATACGAATAGAAAAAGAAAAAAATCTAAATATTCAAAAAAATCTGAAAATGCTAAATTTAATAAGAAATCATTTTCTATATTTTTAATGTTTATCTCTCTAATTGGACTTATATTTTTAATACTACCAAATACGGGAAGACTTGGAGATTTTATTACATATAATAATTTTAAATTTTTTGGATTTATGTCTTATTTTATTTTTCTTTTTGTTTTTATGAGTTTTTTATTTGTGTTTATGGATAAATTTAAGGAGAATTTTAGGATATTTAATATAGTATTTATCCTAATTCTACTTACTATGGCAATTTTATCTATGAAATTTATAGGAAATAATTTATCTATATCTTTAAAAACAACCGAAAGATTTATAAGAAAATCTGGAGGAGTTTTGGGAACAAGACTTGCTTTTTATTTAGAATCTCTTATAGGAAGTGCTGGAATTATAATTTTATACCTTATTTTTTGGATTTCTTTAATCAAAAATATAGTGGGCATAACTTATAAAGATTTAATTATAAAATTTAAGGAAAAAGTTATACTTTTTGGAAATTTTATAGGAAAAAATTATATGAAAATTTCCAACAAAATAAAAACTCATTTTAAAGAAAAAAAGCTTAAAAAAATTAAAGATAAGAAAAATGAGAGAAGCAAAGAAAAAATCCAAAATAAAGAGGATATAAATTCTGATAAAATTATAAAATTAGAAGAAGAAAAGAAAAAAGATACAAATGATGATTTTGACAAAAGATTTGAAAAGGCAAAAATAAATTCTTACAAGTCAAAACAAGTAGATTTGTCAGATTTTGACCAGACCTTTAAAGAAGAATACACTCTAAATTATAAATTTCCAAAGCTTGATCTTTTGGATGATAGGGAAAATGGGAGTGAAGTTGACCAAAATGATATTAAAGATAAGGCGAGAAGAATTGAAGAATGCTTAGATTCTTTTGGTATAAAATCAAAAGTTGTTCAAATAAATATAGGACCAAGTGTTACTTGTTTTGAATTAAAACCCCAAAGAGGAGTCAAGGTTTCAAAAATTTTAAACTTATCTGATGATCTTTCTCTTGCCCTTGCGACAAGTGATATAAGAATTGAAGCTCCAATTCCAGGTAAAAGTCATGTAGGAATAGAAGTTCCAAATTCCAAAAAAGAAGTTGTTGGTTTAAAAGAAATGATTGCAAGTGAAGAATTTATAAAAAATACAAAGGAACTTCCTTTTGTTTTGGGTAAATCTATATCAGGAACTCCAAAAGTTTCTGCAATAGAAAAAATGCCCCATCTTCTTGTATCGGGAGCGACAGGATCTGGAAAAAGTGTTTGTATAAATACAATTATCATGTCAATTTTATATAAGCATTCGCCAGACGAGGTAAAATTACTTCTAATAGATCCAAAAATTGTAGAACTTTCAATTTATAATGGAATTCCTCATTTGATTATGCCAGTAATAACTGATCCCAAAAAAGCTTCGTCTTCATTGTTTTGGGCAATCAGAGAAATGGAAAGACGTTATAAATTATTTGAAGAAAATCATGTTAGAGATATTTCTTCATATAGACAATTGAGTGAACTCGATGAAAATATAGAAAAACTTCCGTATATTGTTATAATAATTGATGAGTTGTCAGATTTGATGATGACAGCTGCAGGCGAGGTTGAAGATTATATTACAAGACTTGCTCAAAAATCTAGGGCTTGTGGAATTCATTTAATAATTGCAACTCAAAGACCAACAGTTGATGTAATAACTGGAACAATCAAGGCGAATATTCCATCAAGAATTGCCTTTGCAGTTACTAGTCAAATTGATTCAAGGACAATTCTTGATATGAGTGGAGCAGAAACCTTACTTGGAAAAGGAGATATGTTATTTGCTCCATCAGATGCAATGAAACCTATGCGTATTCAAGGAGCTTTTGTTTCGGATTCTGAAGTTTTGAGAGTTGTAAATTATATAAAAGAAACTCGTGAAGAAGAATATGACAAAAAAGCTATGGAAACTGTTGAAGAAAAAACAAAAGTTATTGAAAACGACGATGAAGATGAATTAATTAATGATGCAATAGAAATTATAATAAATGAAAACACAGCTTCGGTTTCTCTTATTCAAAGGAAATTAAAAGTTGGCTATGCAAGAGCTGGAAGAATAATTGATCAATTGGAAGCTCGTGGAGTAATCGGTGGTTACGAGGGCAGTAAGCCCAGAAAAGTTTTGGTAGATCATAGCTATTTAGAAGGAGAGTAAAATGAATATAGCAAATAAAGTTACAACTGTAAGAATGATCTTGGTACCAGTTTTTGTGGTATTATATTTAATTTTTGGTAGAATGTATAATGTTGCTGCAATTTTATATGCAGTGGCATCTTTGACAGATGCTCTTGATGGACATCTTGCAAGAAGTAGAAATTTGGTTACAACTTTTGGGAAATTTATGGATCCATTAGTTGATAAAATTTTGACCATGGCAGGATTTGTTTTATTAACATCAACAAATATAATTCCAAGTTGGGCAGTTATTTTGATTATTTCAAGAGAATTAATTATTACAGGACTTAGAACTCTTGCAGCAAGCAATAACATAACAATCGCTGCAAGCAAGGGTGGAAAGGCAAAAACAATGAGCCAATGTGTATCAACAGTTATGCTTTTATTAAATAATCAAACTTTAAATTCAATTGGTCTTGTTATATTTTATATAGCTGTAATTTTGACAGTTGTTTCTGGAATTGATTATTTGGTTAAAAATAAAAAAGTTTTAAACTTAGATGATATATAAATTTAAAATAAAATTTTCATAATAGAAAGGAAAATAAATGGCAAAAGAGATTGATAAGGAAAAAGAAAAAGCCCTAAGTCAGGCTTTTAAAAATATTGAAAAAAAATATGGTAAGGGCGCAATCATGAAAATGGGGGAAGCACCAAAGGTTGATGTAACTGTGATTCCTACTGGAGCAATAAATCTTGATATTGCTCTTGGAGTTGGCGGACTTCCAAGAGGAAGGGTTATAGAAATTTTTGGACCAGAATCTTCAGGAAAAACAACCCTAACTCTTCACTGTATTGCTGAAGATCAAAAATTAGGAAATACTTGTGCCTTTATCGATGCAGAACATGCTATGGATGCAGAATATGCAAAAAGACTTGGTGTAAATATTGATGAATTAATTTTATCTCAACCAGATACAGGAGAACAAGCTTTAGATATTGCAGAATCTTTGGTAAGATCTGGGGCGGTAGATTTAATTGTTGTCGATTCAGTTGCAGCTCTTGTACCAAAAGCAGAAATTGAAGGGCAAATGGGAGACAGTCACATGGGTCTTCAAGCAAGACTTATGAGTCAAGCCCTTAGAAGATTAACTGGAATTATTTCAAAAACAAATACAACAGTAATTTTTATAAACCAATTGAGAGAAAAAATTGGAGTTATGTTTGGAAGTCCTGAGACAACAACTGGTGGTAGGGCATTGAAATTTTATTCTTCTGTAAGACTTGATATAAGAAGAATAAAAACAATCCAACAAGGCGACAATATGGTTGGAAATAGGACTAGAGTAAAAGTTGTAAAAAATAAAGTTGCTCCACCTTTTAAGGTTGTAGAATTTGACATAATGTATGGAACAGGAATTTCAAAATCTGGAGTAATTTTAGATTCAGCAGTAGATGAAGATATAGTTGAAAAAGCAGGAAGCTGGTACTCATATAATGGCGAAAAGCTTGGTCAAGGTAGGGAAAATGTAAAAGATTATCTTGAGCAAAATGAAGATATTTTAAATGAGATAGAAGAAAAATTAAGACAATCAATAAATACAGATGAGAAAAAATCTGAAGAAGAAAAAATTGAAAAAGAAGAAGAATAAAAAAATCGCAAGCTAGTAAAATTTTATTAGCTTGCGATTTTTATTTAAAAATCAAAAAGTGATAATTGGGTATGGTCTTTTTTTGATAAATTTGATAGGGAAATTCCTATAAGTCTTAATTTTTCATTTGAAAGAATTTGATCTAAAAGCTCCTTGGCAATTTTTGAAATGTCTTCTTTTTTTGAAAGAGGAGATAGGAGGGTGTAAGATTTGGTATGAATTTTGAAATATTCTGTTTTTATTTTTAAATTTATAGTGTAGGCTTTTATATCTTTTTTTCTTAAATCTTCTTCGATTTTTTCAGAAATTTCATCAATGTAGGCATAGAGAATTTTTTTATCCTTGGTATTTTTTCTAAAAGTAAATTCTCTTCCGATAGATTTTCTTTCTGTGTAGCTTTGGACTTTTCTCTTATCTTCACCTCTTATAACCTTATAGACATAAGATCCTTGTTTTCCAAAAAGTGATTTTAAAAATTCTTGGTCAAGTTTTAATAAATCTGATATTTTATAAACTCCGATATTTTTTAATTTTTGAACTGATTTATTTCCAAGCCCGTGGACTTTTTTTATATCTAAATTTTTTAAAATTTCTGGAACATCTTCCTTGTTTATTTCTTTTATTCCCAAAGGCTTATTCCAGTCGCTTGCAAGTTTTGCCAAAAACTTATTGTAAGAAATTCCAATTGATACTCCAATTCCAGTTTCTTTCAAAACTTGATTTTGAATTTTTTTGGCAAGAATTTTTTTATCTTCATCATTATCTACATAAATATAGGCCTCATCAATTGAAACTTGCTCTTTTATGTTAGAATAAGATTCTATAATATCAAAAACTTCTTGTGATTTTTTCTTATAATATTTTCTATCAACCCTTACCATAATTAAATTTGGACAAAGCTGTTTTGCAATAAAAACTGGCATGGCAGAATGGATTCCGTATTCTCTTGCCTTGTAATTTGCTGTTGTAATTATTGATTTATTTGAAAGACCGCCAACTGCCATAGGATGATTTTTTAAACTTTTATCCCTAAGCTCCTCGCAGGAAGCATAAAAGGCATCACAGTCTATATGTAGGATTTTATTCATAATATCACCATTATAATTATACTATATAAATAAAAAATAAATGAAATTCTTTCTTATAGACTAAAGGGGTCCATATTTGTTATAATGAATTAAGGTGATTTAATGAGAATAGATAAATTTTTAAAAAATTCAAGAATTATAAAAAGAAGGCAGGTTGCAAAAGATGCTTGCCTAAATGAAAGAGTAAAAATCAATGGAAATATTGCCAAGGCAGGAAGTGATGTAGAATGTGGCGATATAATTGAAATTAGCTTTGGAAAAAGCAATTTGAAGGTCAAGGTCCTTGATTTAATAGATGGTGCAAAGAAAAATGATGCAAGTTGTATGTATGAGGTTTTAGATGAATAAGCATGAGAGATACCTAAAAAATAGGTCAAAAAATAATAGAAGATTTTTAATTATGAGTATCCTTGCCTTTGTATTAGTTTTTTTATTAGCAAAATCTTTTAACAATAAAATAAATACTCAAATAGGTTCTTTAAATAATGATATAAAATCGACATCTAGTAAAATTTCTTCTTTAAGGAATGAAATAGATACTATAAAAAAAGATTATGAAAATAGAAATACTGATGAGTACAAAGAAAAAGTGGCTAGGGAAAAATTGGGCATGATTAAGAAAGACGAATATGTATACAAAGACGAAAATAATAAATAAATTTAAGTCTACTATAGAAAAACATAATCTAATTAAAGAAAATGATACCATAATTATTGGAGCAAGTGGGGGACCCGATAGCCAATTTTTAATTTATTTGTTAAATGAGGTCAAAGATTTTTATAAGATAAATATTGTCCTTGCCCATCTTAATCATATGCACAGAGATGATGCCACCAATGATGAAAATTTGGTGATTAAAACTGGAAAAACCTTATCTTTTGAGACTTTTGTTGAAAGAAAATCAATGGATTCTTTCGCTAAAGAGAATAAAATATCTTCTGAGCATGCTGGAAGAATTTTAAGGTATGAATTTTTTAGGTCAATAAAAAATAAGTATAAAAATCCCAAAATTGCCGTTGCCCACAATAAGGACGATCAGGCAGAAACTGTTCTTATGAGAATAATAAGAGGGTCAGGACTTGATGGGCTTAGAGCTATGGATTATAAAAATAAGGATGTAATTAGGCCAATAATGGATTTTAGTAAAAGTGAAATTTTGGAATTTTTGGATGAATTTAAAATTCCCTATCACATAGACTACACAAATTTAGAAACTGATTATACAAGAAATAAAATTAGGCTTGAAATAATACCAGAAATTGAAAAAATCAATCCGAATTTTAAAAATTCCCTAGTTTCCTTATCAGAAATTGCAAAAAATGATTATGATATTTTAAGAGAGATTGAAGATAAAAAACTTGAAAAAATTATAATAAAAAAAGAAAAAAATCATCTTTCTTTTGATAAAATTAAATTTGAAGCAATTTCAGATTCTTTAAAGGCAAGACTTATAAGAAGGGCTATAGAAATTTTATATGGCAATATCAATGATTTTTCAAAAACTAATATAGAAGATTTTATAAAAATATGCTCTTTATCAAATGGAAAGAAAATTATAAAAGATGATTTGATATTTGAAAAAAATTATAGGTCTTATGATTTTTATATAAAAAGTAAAAATTTTGAAGAAAAATCTGAAGAAATTTATATGAAAACAGAGGATGAGAAGATTTTTGGAAAATATAGGTTTAAAACTTCTTTAGTTAATTATGATTATTACAAAAATTCTAGCAAAATAAATAAAGTTTTTTATAGTTTTGAAAATTGGGATGATATTTCAATTAAAATAAGGTATAGATTAAATGGTGATTATTTTACTGCTATGAAAAACGGAAAAAGAAAAAAACTCAAGAATTTCTTTATTGATGAAAAAATCGATAAAAATTTAAGAGATAAGATTCCGCTTTTGTTTATAAATGATAAACTTTCTTGGATTGTAAATTTGAGAAGGAGTGAAGATTTTAAAGTGAATAAAAATGATAATAATATTTTAATGGTGAGTGTGGAGGAAATATGAAAGTTGATTTAGAAGAAGTAATAGACCAAGTACTAATTGATGAAGAAAGTTTGAACAAGAGAATAAAACAACTTGCAAGTCAGATTAATGAATATTATGAAGATAAAAACGAACTTGTACTTGTAGGAATACTAAAAGGTTCAATCATGTTTATGGCTCAACTTGCTAAAAATATTAAATTAGATTGCACTTTGGAATTTATGGATGTTTCATCGTATGATAATGGCACACAATCTTCTGGAAATGTAAAAATTATAAAAGATTTGGACACAGATATTACTGGAAAAGAAGTTTTGTTGGTTGAAGATATAATTGATACAGGCAGAACTCTCGATGCTTTGAGACACTCTCTAGTAAAAAGAGGTGCAAATTCTGTAAAAATAATTACCCTACTTGATAAACCTGAAAGAAGAGAAATAGAAGTCAAACCAGATTGGTCAGGTTTTAAAATACCAAATGAGTTTGTAGTAGGATATGGACTTGATTATATGCAAATGTATAGAAACCTACCTTTTATAGGGGTTTTAAAAAGAGAAGTTTACGAGTAAAATAAAGAAATAAAAATGTTAAAATCTTATTAAATTTGGCTTTATTTCATTTTTTGAAAAAAGCCTTATTTTTTAAGTTTAAATAAAAATAGGAGGGAATATGAAACAATTTGACAAATTTATTATATTAATTTATGTAGGACTTATAGGATGGCTTGGGTTTAAACTTTTTAAAAGCAAAAAATCCAAAAAAGATCTTGAAGGCCAAATAAAAAGCTTTGGAAAAAGATCTACAAATATGGAATATATTTTATTTGCTCTTTTGATTGTAACAGGAGTTATTAATTTATTCCAAGGAATTAGGATGAAAAATCAAACAGCTCTTATAACTGCTTCAGTAATGATTGTTATGGGTTTAGTGTTTTTCTTAAATACAAGAACAAAAATGTATATAGCTGAAAATGGAATATTATTGAATGATTCATTTTTTACTTACAAAGAATTAAGAAAATGGGGATTTGACAAAGAACGTGGAAGCTTGGTTGTAATTGTAAAAAAAGACCACCAAGAAAGTCAAGAATCTGCTCAAGTAAAATTTGAAGATATTGAAGAAATAAATAGACTTATAAGAAAGTATAAATTAGGCAAATAGCTTGAAAAATCAAACAATAAGATGTATTATATAAGAGTTAATGTTTAGATAATAAAAAATTAGGAGAAAATATGCTACTAGTAGTAGATGTCGGCAATACAAATACAGTAATTGGCGTTTACAATAAAAATAAATTAAAAACAAAATTTAGAATTACAACAAATCAAATTGTAACAAGCGATGAAATTGTTCAAATCTTATACAATATTCTTGCAATCCACAAAATTGATAAGGATAATATAGAAGATACAATCATATCATCAGTAGCACCAGACGTCCTATATTCTTGGCAATCAGCAAATAGAAAATTTTTTGGCAGAGAAGCTATGATTGTAGGAATCGGTACAAAAACTGGAATTGATATAAAATATGACAATCCAAGAGAAGTTGGTGCAGATAGGGTTGTAGATGCAGTCGCAGCTTATGAAATGTATGGTGGACCTACTATAGTAGTAGATCTTGGGACAGCATCAACTTTTGATGTTGTAAATAAAAACGGACAATTTTTGGGAGGATCAATTGCACCAGGACTTAAAACAAGTCTTGACGCCCTAATAAATAGGACTGCCCAACTTCCAAGAATTGAATTACACGAACCAAGCTCAGCCATAGCAAAAAATACTTCAGAAGCTATAAATGCAGGTATGGTTTTTGGATATATTGGTTTAATTGATGGAATAATTGAAGAGTTGATAAGAGAAATCATAAAAAAAGAAAAAATATCAAAAGATGAAATCAAAATAGTTTCAACTGGAGGATATTCAGAATTATTGGCATCAGAATCAAGATATATAGAAATAGTTGAAAACGACCTAACCCTTGAAGGTTTAAGATTGATTTATGAGAGAACAATTAAAAAATAAAGAAATAATGCTGGCTCCTTTGGCTGGGGTCAGTGATGTTGGTTTCAGATTAATTGCAGAAAAATATGGGGCAGATAAAACTTTTACAGAAATGGTATCAGTAAATGCCCTTTTTTATGACAATAAAAAAACTGATGATTTATTATTTATTTCAGATAATGAAAAAAATTGTAACATACAAATTTTTGGTTCAAAGCCTGAGATAATAGAAAAGGTAGTAAAAGATAAAATAAACCCAATAGAAAAATCAAAAGAAATTTCCTTTAATATGGGCTGTCCCGTTGCAAAAATAACAAAAAACGGTGAAGGCAGTGCTCTTATGGCAAAACCTAAATTAGTTGAAGAAATTTGTAAAACTTTGAGAAAATCTACCGATAAAAAAATCAATATAAAATTTAGACTGGGCATTGACAATAATCATATAAATTATCTAGATATAGGAAAAATTGCCCAAGATACTGGAATTGATTATGTGGTTTTACACGCTAGAACCAAAGAGCAAATGTATTCAGGCAATGCTGATTGGGATCATATAAGAATATTAAAAGAAAATCTTTCTATTCCAGTTATTGCAAATGGAGATATTTTCTCTGTTGAAGATTTTATAGAAGTTATTGATAAAACAAAAGCAGATGGGGTTATGCTTGCAAGGGGAGCTATGGGCAATCCTTTTTTATTTAAAGAAATAAAAGATTATATAAAAACAGGATCCTATGAAAAACCAAGCCCCACACAAATAATAGACCAATTAATAGACCAATATAAAATAGAATTAAAATATAAAGAAGAAAAATTAGTAGTTACACAAATGAGAAAGCACTTATCATGGTATATAAAAGGACTAAAAAATTCCAGTAAAATACGTGATAAGTTAAATAAAATAAATAAAATTGACGAAGTGATGGATGAACTAGAAAAATATAAGTCCACACTGAAAGGATGATAAAATGACAGAAAATAAAGAAGTAATTCTATCAAAAGAATACCTACAAAAATTACAAGATGAACTTGAATATTTAAAAACAAAAAGAAGACCAGAAATTGCTGAAAAAATCAAAGAAGCAAGATCTTTTGGGGACCTTTCAGAAAATGCTGATTATGATGAGGCAAAAAACGAACAAGGTGAAGTTGAATCAAGAATTGCAAAAGTTGAAGATATGATAAGACATGCCAAAACTTTTGAAGATTCTACAAACAAAGATGAAGTAAGTGTTGGTAGCAAAGTTTTGATTCATGATGAAGAATTTAATGAAGACTTTGAATACAAGATTGTTGGAACTGCAGAATCAAATCCTCTAGATGGATTTATTTCAAACGAATCACCAGTAGGTGAAGCTTTAATCGGAAAGAAAAAAGGTGACAAGGTAGAAGTTGTAACACCAAACGGAAAATGCTACTATACTATTAAAGAAATAAGATAGGAGTAAATATGGCAAATAAAAATCAAGACCTTAATGAAATGCTTCAAATTAGAAGGGAAAAATTAGAAAAATTAAAAGCTGAAGGAAAAAATCCTCACAAAATTGTTAATTTTAGAAACAGAACCCTATCAACAGAAATTAAAGATAATTTTGAAGAATTTGAAGGAAAAAATGTAAGAGTTGCAGGAAGAATCATGGCAAGACGTGGTCATGGTAACATGAGTTTTATGGATGTTCAAGATTCACTTGGACAAATCCAAGTTGTAAATCGTAAAAATATCATGGGTGATAATTTTAAAGAAACAAAAGGCTATGATATTGGAGATATAATTGGAATTGAAGGTAAAGTTTTTAAAACTAACCAAGGTGAAGTTTCAATTGAAACAGAACATGCAGATCTTTTGACAAAATCTTTACAAATTTTACCAGAAAAATGGCACGGATTAAAAGATCCTGACATAAGATACAGACAAAGATATGTAGATTTAATTGTAAATCCAGAAGTAAAAGATGTTTTTGTACTTAGAAGTAAAATAATTTCTGAAATAAGAAAATTCTTAGAAAACAGAGGATTTTTGGAAGTAGAAACACCAATTTTAAATACAATAGCAGGAGGAGCAAGCGCAAGACCATTTATAACCCACCACAATAGTTTAGATATTGGAATGTATTTGAGAATTGCATCAGAGCTTTACTTAAAAAGATTAATAGTAGGTGGATTCGATAAGGTTTATGAAATAGGCAGAATGTTTAGAAATGAAGGCATGGATGCAACTCATAACCCAGAATTTACGACTATGGAATTATATCAAGCCTATGGTGATTTCGAAGATATGATGGAAATTACAGAAACTATGGTAGAAGCTGTTGCAAATAAAGTTAAAGGTACAAGTCTAGTTGAGTTTGATGGAAAAGAAATTGAACTTAAAGCTCCATGGAAGAGAATTTCTATGATTGATGCTATAAAAGAACATTATGGAGTAGATTTCAATGAAATTACAGAATACGAAGATGCAGTAAAAATCGCAAAAGAAAAAGGTGTTGAAGTAAAATCAACAAGAGGCGAAATAATTGCAGAATTTTTCGATGAATTTGTTGAAGATAAATTAATCCAACCAACATTTATAATCGATTATCCAGTAGAAGTTTCACCACTTGCAAAAAGAAAAAATGACGATCCGAGCCTAACTTATAGATTTGAAGCCTTTATAAATGGAGCAGAAATTGCCAATGCCTTCTCAGAATTAAATGATGCAGTCGATCAAAAACAAAGATTTTTAGATCAAGTTGCGAAAAGAGAAGCAGGCGATGACGAAGCTCATATGATGGACTATGATTTCGTAAATGCTCTAGAAGTAGGAATGCCTCCAACAGGCGGACTTGGAATTGGAATCGATAGGTTAATTATGATTCTAACCGGTCAACGCTCAATTAGAGACGTACTACTTTTCCCAACAATGAAGCCAATAGGCTTAGAAAAGGCAGAAAATGGGGGTTTGTCAAAAGAAACTTACGAAACTTACGACAAACTTACGACAGAAGAAATTGACCTTTCAAAAGTGAAAGTTGAACCATTATTTGAAGATATGGTAGACTTTGAAACTTTCTCAAAATCTGATTTTAGAGTTGTAAAGGTTAAAAACTGCGAAGAAGTTCCTAAGTCAAAAAAACTATTGAAATTTACATTAGATGATGGTTCTGAAAAAGAAAGAGTTATTTTATCTGGTATTAAGGAATATTACAGCGCAGAGAGCTTAATTGGAAAGACACTACTTGCGATTTGTAATCTTCCTCCTCGTAAGATGATGGGAATCGACTCAGAAGGTATGATTATATCTGCAATTTGTGAGTACGACGGAGAAGAAAAACTTAACTTAATAGTGTTGGATGATAATATTCCAGCAGGATCAAAATTATATTAAAGAACACGCTAATTATGAAACTGGGGTTTGTTACGAATCCCAGTTTAATTTTTAGGGGTATGTATGAGATGGATAATTAGAATAATTTTATTACCGATAAGATTAGTGTTGAGTTTGCTCATAGCTTTTTTCACTTTTATATTAAGTTTGAGTACTGCGTTGTTAAGCGTAGTTTCTACTTTAATTTTTATAATTGGATTAGCTAGCATATTTCAAGGAGATAAGCAAATTGTAATTGAAGCACTAATATTAGCATTTTTATTTAGTCCATTTGGATTACCTAAATTAAGTATATATGTTATTGGATTATTAGAATTATTAAAATATACAATAAACTCAATTTGAAGAAAAATAAATATTAGACAATCGTAGACGATAGAAAGTAATAATTCTGTCGTCTTTTTTTTATTTCAAAGAAAGGAGGTAAGGATGAATTTTGATTATTTTTATAATAGGCAATCTGAGATGTATAACTTTATTAGGTTACCTATGGTATTAATGGAAGATAAGATTTTTGAGAGCATTTCTATTGAAGCTAAAGTTTTGTATTCATATATGCTTAATCGAATGGGTCTTTCATATAAAAATGGCTGGATAGATGAAGATGGAAAAGTCTTTATTTATTACACAATTGAAAGCATAAAAGATCAATTTAATTGTGCGAGTGAAAAAGCGAATAAATTAATAGCTGAACTTGATATTAAATCAGGAATAGGACTGATTGAAAAGAAAAGACAAGGATTGGGAAAGCCTAACAGAATTTATGTTAAAGACTTTATGAGCATATTTAATAATGTGGAAATAAAAAATCAAGAAGTTCGAAAAACAAAATTCCAGAAGTTCGATAATCGAAATTCAAGAGATTCGAATATCGAAAGTCAAGATTTTCGAAAATCGGAAGGTAACTATAACAATATTAGTAATAATGAGTTAAGAAATAATGATTTTAGTAAAGGGCAAAAACCTTATGGAATATATAAAAATATATTTTTGACTGATGAAGAATATAAGGACTTAACAAATGAGTTAGGAAGTAGAATTAATGAATACATTGATAGGCTCTCGTCATATATGAAAGCAAATAACAGAGAATATCAAGACCACAAGGCAACGATAATCAATTGGTATCTTAATGATCAGGCAAAAAACATTAATGATAATACAACAAGGAAAATGAATTACGATATAGGAGAGAGTTTATGATAAGCTTAAAAGATTTTGTATTAAGAGAAAATGATATTGAAAGAAATGGACATATCTATTGCAAGGTATGTGGTAAAAGAGTAGATGGAGAATTACTTGACCTTGGCTTTACAAAGTTTATTCCCAGAATTAAATGTGAATGTGAAATAAAAAGAGATAAGGAAAATGCAGAAAGAGAAATATTAACGAGAATATCATCATTGAAAAGAGATTGCTTCTCATCGCCGCTCCAGCACCAATATACTTTTGAGAAATTCTTAAATGAAAAAGGTCAAGCCTACAAGGTTGCCTTTAATTACGCTAAAAGTTTTGAACAAATGAAGAAAGACAATGTTGGACTTTTATTTTATGGAGATGTTGGTAGTGGAAAGACTTACCTTGCTTGTTCAATTGCAAATGAATTAATCGAAAGAAAGCAAGTTAAAGTTAAGATTATGAATTTATCTCAGGTTATAAACCAAATACAAAAATCTGCATTTAAGGTTGATTCAAACGAAATTATAGATAACCTATCAAATATTCCATTGTTAATATTAGATGATCTTGGAATTGAAAGGGACACATCTTACGCAAGAGAACAAGTATATAACATTATAAACTCAAGATACTTAAAAGGCAGGCCGACAATTTTCACTACAAACTTATCATTGGAAATTATTCAAAATCCTAATATTGAACTTGAGTATCAGAGAATATATTCAAGAATACTTGAAATGACAATACCAGTTAAAGTTAGGGGAGAAGATTTTAGAAGAAAAATCCATCAAGAGAAGTTAAGAAAATACAAAGAGTTACTTTTATATGGAGGTGGAATAGATGATTAATGAAGAAGTATCTAGGTCAAGTCTTAATCTTGAAGTAAGGCTTGCAAAAGCAACAAGTAAAGCAATTCTTGATGCCTTAAAGAAAGTACACAAGCAAATAGAAGAACAAGGAGGCTTAAAAAATGTAATAAAAAATAATGGAGAAGAAGTAAAACTAAAAGATATGGTTAAAAAGGGACAGTTAGAAGAAATTAATCTAAAAGATCCTGAGTTAAAAGAACTAAAGAAAATTTTAAATAAACACGGAGTGAAGTTTTCTGTTATGAAAGATAAGGAAACTGGTAACCACTCTGTGTTTTTTCAATCTAAGGATATAAAGGTAATGGAACACGCCTTTAAAAAAGCAGTTAAGGCTTCCGAAAGAAAAGCCGATAGAAAAGATTCAATAACGAAGACTATAAATAAGTTTAAAGATATGGCTAAGGACACCATTAGTAAAGATAAAGTTAAAAATAAACATAAGGAGCAAAGCTTATGATAAGTAATCTAAAAACATTTGAAAATAAGAATTTTGGGAAACTCACTGTTATTGAAAAAGATGGTGAGTTTTTCTTTATAGCAAATGAAGTAGCAACTATGTTAGGATATGTCAATCCAAGAAAAGCTATTTGTGACCATGTAGATGAAGAAGATAAGGGTGTAACGAAATGGAACACCCCTGGAGGAATACAGAATATTTCAATAATTAACGAATCAGGATTGTATTCACTTATCCTCTCATCAAAACTACCACAAGCAAAAATATTCAAAGCTTGGGTAACTAGAGAAGTCTTACCAAGTATTAGAAAAAATGGAGGATATATAGTAGGGCAAGAAAAGAAAACGAATGAAGAGTTACTTGCAGATGCAATTCTAGTAGCCAATAGAATTATTGCCGAAAGAGAAGAAGAAATTGAAGAATTAAGACCAAAGGCAGATTACTATGACAAATTAGTAGATTATAACCTACTTACAAACTTTAGAAATACTGCTAAAGAGCTAGGAATACCACAAAATCAATTTATAAGTTTTCTAATGGATAAGGGATTAATTTATAGAGATAAGAAAAAGAAGCTATTACCTTATGCAGATAAGAACAAGGGATATTTTGAAGTAAAGGAATGGGTTGATCCACTAGGTACACTTGTAGGAATACAAACATTTATAACACCAAAAGGAAGACACTACCTACTAATTTTATTAGATAGTGAAGGTTTCTACGATGAATAAGGTATTAGAAGCCATTCTTTCTGATATTAAAAACTTAATTAAAATAGACAACCCAAAGAAATTTATATTAGCAAACATTCCTTACCTATCCTTTTTCTACATTGGAAATATCTTTTCTAAGCACATAAATTCTTATGTTGGAGGAGATATTATTGATAGGATAATGGTGGGAATTTCTGATATAGGAACTTTATCCTATATACCAAGCCTTAATCCAAGGGACTTGTTAGTAGGTGTTTCAGTTGCTGCTCTTGTTAAGCTAATTGTTTATATTAAAGGTAAAAATAAAAAGAAATACAGGCAAGGTAAGGAATATGGATCTGCAAGATGGGGAGAAAGCAAGGATATTGCTCCATACATTGACCCTAAGTTTGAAAACAATGTACTAATAACTAATACTGAAAGACTAACAATGAATTCAAGACCTAAAAACCCTAAATACGCTAGAAATAAAAATGTGTTAGTGATTGGTGGTTCTGGATCAGGTAAGACAAGATTTTATGTAAAGCCAAATCTAATGCAAATGCACTCTTCCTATGTAGTAACAGACCCTAAAGGCACACTTGTGTTAGAGTGTGGAAAAATGCTTTATGAAAATGGATATGACATAAAGATTTTAAACACAATAAACTTTAAAAAATCTATGAAATACAATCCCTTTGCATATTTGAGAAGTGAAAAAGATATTTTAAAGCTAGTCCAAACAATTATAGCCAACACCAAGGGAGACGGAGAAAAGGCAGGAGAAGATTTCTGGGTTAAGGCTGAAAAGCTATATTACACTGCCCTCATCGGTTATATTTATTATGAAGCACCTGAAGAAGAAAAGAACTTTAAGACGCTTTTAGATATGATTGACGCTAGTGAGGTTAGAGAAGATGACGAAACCTATATGAATCCAATTGATAGGCTTTTTGAAGCACTTGAAAAGAAAGACCCTACTCATTTTGCGGTTAAGCAATATAAAAAATATAAACTGGCAGCAGGAGTAATAGAATTAAGGAGAACACTTAATCACTGTTTTAGTGAAATATGTACTTCTTAATTCTTTTTTATTTAAGAAATTAAGAGGAAGGAGGAAAAAGTGAGGAATTTTGAAAAGATAACAGCACTCTATGAGAGATTAAGTCGAGATGATGAACTTGAAGGAGAAAGTAACTCAATCGTTAATCAAAAGAAAATCCTTGAAGAATATGCAAGTAAGAATAATTTAACCAACATCGTCCATTTTACAGATGACGGAATAAGCGAGACACAGTTTGATAGACCTGGCTTTATGGAAATGATGAATGGAGTAAATACTGGAAATATCGGTTGTATCATCGTAAAGGATATGAGTAGACTCGGCAGAGATTATCTCAAAGTTGGTCAATGTATGGAGATATTAAGACAAAAGGGCGTAAGACTGATTGCTATCAATGACAATGTAGACAGCTTTTACAGAGAAGATGATTTTACCCCTTTTAGAAATATTATGAATGAATGGTATGCAAGAGATACTTCAAGAAAAATACAATCTACATTTAGATCAAAAGGAGAAAGCGGAAAGCATACGGCAAGCACTCCACCTTATGGCTACATCAAAGATGAAAAAGACAAAGATAAGTGGATTGTAGATGAAAAGGCAGCCGAGATAGTAAGACGAATATTTAATCTTACAATGGACGGAGCAGGACCATACAAAATAGCAAAGATACTGGAAGCGGACAAGATAGATATACCCGCTTATCATCAGCAAAAAATGGGATATGGATTACATCAAAGCAAAAACTTTGAATATCCTTATCGTTGGTGTAGTTCAACAATTGCCAGTATCTTAAAGAAAAAAGAATACTTAGGGCATACAGTTAACTTTAAAACAAGAAAGCATTTCAAGGATAAGAAAAGTAAATATGTATCCGAAGAAAAATGGCTCATCTTTGAAAATACTCACGAAGCAATCATAGACCAAGAAACCTTTGATAATGTGCAAAGGATAAGAGGAAATGTAAAAAGGTATCCTGATGGTTGGGGCGAATATCACCCACTAACAGGACTAATGTATTGTGCAGATTGTGGAAGCAAGATGTATGTTCATAGGACAAATAACTATAAGAATATTCCTTATTATGTTTGCAGTAATTATAAGAAAGTACCTTGCGGAACGCTATGTCCATCAGCTCATAGGATAAAAGCAGAAGTAGTCATAAACCTTATCCAAGAAACATTAAAAGATATAAAAAATTATCTTGGTGAAGATAATGAAGCATTTATTCATTCCATTCAAAATGAAATGGAAGAAAAGGAAAAGGCACATATAGAAAAGAAAAAGATAAGATTAACAGAAAGCCAAAACAGGCTTCAAGAGCTGGAACGATTGATGTGCAGAATTTATGAAGATATGATTTTAAATAAGATACCGAATAATCGCTATGAAATTTTAAATAACCAATATGAAACTGAGCAACTCACGTTAAGTAAAGAGATTAAAGACTTAGAGCTTGTAATATCAAGATATGAAATGGAAACAGATAAGGCAAGAAAATTCATATCCCTTATTAGTCGTTATGAAAACTTTGATAATCTCACAAACACAATGATAAATGAGTTTGTAAAGAAGATAATCATTCATGAAAGAGATAGGAAAGGCAGTCAAACATCAAAGCAAAAGATAGAAATATATTTTAACTTCATAGGAAATTATGAAGTGCCAAAAGAAGAGTTAAGCGAAGAAGAACGATCAAAACTTGAGGAAGAAGAACGAAAAATTAATGAGAGAAGAGACAGACTTCATCAAAATTATCTAAAGCGTAAAGCAAATGGAAAACAACAGGAGTATGAGGAAAGGTATAAGGAAAGGAGAGAACAGAAAAAACAGGAGAAGTTAAAGGTTTTGAAAAGGGCAGGTATACTGATGAAGGATTATAAAAACAAGGAATCATTTAAAGAGAGCGTGTAAAAATTACACGCTCTAAATTTATGTTTTATAATATTGGGATAAATTTCTTTAGTTAAGCATACTTCTATATTTACTTGGTGTGATACCATAAGTTGATTTGAATATTTTAGCAAAATGTCCTGTGTGTGTATAGCCAACTTTTTCTGCTATCGTAGATATTTTATACTCAGGATTTTTCAGCAATAATAATGCCTTATTAAGCCTTAATTCTTTTAAGTACTCGTAGGGAGGAACACCGTAGTATTTGCGAAAAGCTAATTGAAATCGTGCAGGACTCATTAAAGCAATTTTAGAGAGTTCAAGTCCGTCAATATGAACCGATAAATCTTTTTTCATAGCCGATACAGCCCTTTTCAGATTTTGCTTATCTTTTTTAGTTAAGACAACGGATATATTTTTTTCCTTTTCTTCTAACTCTGTAATTATGATAGATAATAGTTCCATAACTTTGCTTTCCAAATATAAAGGCAAAATCTTTCCTTCAGCTTGGGATTCTCTTATCTGTTGAAATATAAAATTCAACTGCGGAGAATTTTGAGTTTTTAACAAATAAGAATTAAGAATCTTTGCTTTTTCATATTCAAAATCATCATATTTTAATTTTAAGAAAGTATCAAAGTATTCTTTGGTTAGGATTATTTTCGTAAACTTTACAGGCTTATTTGCCTCACAATAGGTATAAGTTTTCTTTTCTGTATTTAAGTAACAATATATACCTTTTTCTACATTATTTAACTTTCTGCCACCGACTTTAAATGAACTGCTTTCTGTTTCAAATTGGCTAATCTCTAAATACTTTTCAGATACTTCGGTTATTTTCTCCATTGTTTCATTTGGAGTAAAGTTAGCAATTAAAATTAGAATTAAACGGCTGTCAAATTTTAGTATGCGAAAAGTACCTTTGCCAAAATGGGGATCTATTTGAAAGATTTGTTTGTTTTCAGTTGATAAAGTTGGAACAGGAATAAAAGGAGCGTCATGTACTAAGTTTGTTAAATAATCAATAACTGTTCTATCCATCAATTCTGCTCACCTCTTTTAATATCACAAATTTATTTAATTATATCACAAATTTATAAAATTGTAAATAGAAATACTGATGAAAAGCTTACAAATAAAGGGATTATAAGGAATATCAAAATTCATAGTTAGATTTTGAGTTATAAAAAATTAGCTTTATAATAAATGTAGTTAGTTAGATATAGCTAACGGTCAGGAAAGGAGATGGAATAACTAATGGAAAAAAAGAAGACAGGGATATCTTATGTATTCCAATTAGCAAAAGATGAGAGAAAAAAGCTACATTTAGGAATGTTTTTATCTGTCATTTCTGCGGCTTTATCATTAGTTCCTTATTTTGTAGTTTATAAGATATTACTAATGATATTCCAGAAGAATATTTCGTATACAGAAATTTTAATGTGGGCAGGTATAGGAATTATAAGTGCTGTTTTGCAAGCAATACTAATGTCCTTTGCGGGCATTTTATCTCATACAGCAGCTTTTAACACAATACACAGAATTAAGCTGAAAGTTGTAAATCATATTTCAAAATTTAATTTGGGATTCTTTCAAGAGCATGCCCCCGGAGAAATTAAAACATTGTTGTTTGATGATGTAGATAGAGTTGAAAATTTTTTGGCTCATAGCACTTTGGAATTAGCTCAGGCAGCAGTTGTTCCGGTTATTATGTTCATTTTCATGTTGAAATTAAATTGGATGATGGCACTTGTTATGCTTATTCCTATGATTTTGGGATTAGGAATTCCTATGATGCTAATGAAAAATTATCCGGATATGTCAACGGAGCTATCCGAAGATATTGCTGATTTAAATGCTTCGGCAAACGAATTTATAAAGGCTATGCCTGTAATAAAAATGTATCATTTAACAGCAGAAAAATTTGAACAATATAGAAGCTCATTGAATGCGTATATTACTTGTTGGAAAAAGATGTGTATGAGCTCTTGCTATCCTTTATCAATAACCTTAGTGGTTTTGGATTCAGCAATCTTATTTACATTGCCGTTCGGAGGATATTTCTTTTTGAGAAATTCTTTATCAGCAACATCCTATTTGCTATTTATTATGCTTACAATGTGCTTTTTTGTTTCGTTCTTAAATATGGTAACAATCTTTATGCAATCTATGGAGCTTGGAAGCGGATTGGATAACATAAAAAAAATAATGGATATGGATGAATTGAAAGACGGAACAAAAATCATAAACAAGAATGAGTGTATGAAAATAGATTTTAAAGACGTTACTTTCAGTTATGACGATGAAGAAACAAAAAATAAAGCATTACAACATATAAATTTATCCTTAAAACCGAATACAATAAATGCTTTTGTGGGACCTTCCGGTGCAGGCAAGACAACTGCTGCACAATTGATTGGGAGGTACTGGGATGTAACAAGTGGAGCAATTAAAATTAACGACATACCGATCAATGAATTAAAAATAGATAATTTGATGGACATTACATCATTTGTTTTTCAAGATGTATTTCTTTTGGAGGACACTCTCTATGAGAATATTCGTATGGGAACAGATGCAGATGAAAATAAGATTATTGAGGCTGCAAAAGCAGCACAAATTCATGACTTTATTATGAGTTTACCGAATGGATATCAGACAAGAATCGGGGATCAAGGGGTGAAATTGTCAGGTGGACAGCAACAAAGAATCTCAATCGCTAGGGCAATACTCAAAGATTCTCCAATTATTATTTTTGATGAAGCAACTTCCTATTCAGATATAGAAAATGAGTACCAGATACAGTTAGCACTTCAAAACTTGTTGAAAAATAAAACAATCATTATGATTGCTCATCGTTTGCATACTATTAAGAATGCAGATCAAATTGTTGTATTTGATGAAGGGGAAGTCGTAGAGGTTGGAACACATAAAACTCTTTTAGAAAGAAAAGGGGTCTATGAAAGTATGTGGAACACATACACAAAAGATTACTTTGGAGAGGGGGTAAGTGCAAATGCTTAAGATTATTAGAACACTTCTGAAAGATAAAAAAGAAAAATTGTATTTACCGATTTTTCTAATGGTTATTGATTCGATAGGAAGCATTGTTTTGTATTTAATGCTCTATTTTACCGTTGTTAATATATTGCAAAATACATTAACTAAAACCTTAATCATAGAATATACGGTAATATGTTTCATCAGTATGATTGCAAGGATACTGATTTATAGGCATGCATACTATTTGAGCTTTTCAAGAGGAGCTGAAATGTGTGGAGATATGCGTTTGGATTTAGCAAATCATTATAGGAGTTTGAGCCTTGGTCATTTCCAAAAAAATAGTAGTGGTTATCTATTATCAACTCTTACAAAGGATTTGAGTAGTTTTGAACTGATCATAACGCACACTTTACCATCGGTTATTAAAACGGCAGTTACAGCAATATTGATTTTATTAGGCACATTTTTTATCGATTGGAAGCTCCCATTATTAGAGTGTTTAGTATTGCTTATCGCATATCCTATGTTGATATGGGGCAACAAATTGATAGAAAAATACGGGGCAAGAAAAAGAAATTTAAATTCTAAGATGATTTCTATTATTTTAGAGTACATTCAAGGTATGAAAGCGTTTAAGTCAGCTAATATGACAAGTGAACATTTTGAAAGAATGATAAATACACTTGAAAATGTTAGAAAGACAAGCGTAAACGCAGAAAAGAAAATGGCGTTACCTACAAGTATGTACTTTATCACAGTTAACTTTTTGCTTCCGATAGTTCTTCTTATAGGAGGATATTTGCTTATAAATGGTAGTGTTAGAACTGAACAGTTTGTGGCTTTTATGCTTATGAGTTTAGCATTATCTGCACTTCTTATTGCCTTTCAACATTCCTATGGACTATTGAAAGATTTGAAATTAGCTGCAAGTAATCTTGAGAAAGCTTATGAAACGAAGCCATTGCCTTATTCTGAAAATGAAGTTGAATTAGAAAATTTTGATATTCAATTTAAGAATGTAAATTTTTCTTATGATAGAAATAAGACGATTCTGAACAATATTTCTTTTGAAGCAAAAGAAGGAACTTCTACAGCTTTAATTGGTCCTTCCGGTGGAGGAAAAACTACAATCGCTAATTTGATTGCAAGATTTTGGGATGTAAATAGTGGAGAAATTATAATTGGTGGAAAAAATATAAAATCCATAAAACCTGATGTGTTGCTTAAATATGTTAGTCAGGTTTTTCAAGATAATGTACTGTTAACCGATACTGTTTATAACAATATCAGGGTTGGAAAACCTAATGCAACAAAGGAAGAAGTTTATCAAGCTGCAAAATTAGCTTGTTGCCATGAATTTATTTTGAAAATGAAGGATGGATATGAAACGGAAATAAAAGATGGAGGAAGTACATTATCCGGCGGTGAACGACAAAGGATTGCTATTGCAAGAGCGATTCTGAAGGATGCACCAATTCTTTTGTTGGATGAATCTACAGCTTCTCTTGATCCTGATAATGAATCTAAAATCAATAATGCTTTGGAGCATTTAATGCAAGGAAAGACAGTTTTTGTTATTGCCCACAGATTGAATACCATTAAAAACGCTAATCAAATTATTTTGATAAATAACGGAAGAATTGAAGAACAAGGAAATCATAATGAACTCTATGGAAAAAAAGGACATTACTATGAAATGGTAAATACACAGGAAAGAGCGAAAAAGTGGATAATAAAGGAGAATAGTTATGGAGAGGCTTAGTACTTTGAAAGAAAAGACAAAAGGTAAAGTTGTTGAAATTATTGGTGATACACATTTTCAAAGCAGAATAATATCTATCGGAATAACTGTCGGAAGCGATGTTGAAGTTATCCAGAATTATAAAAAGCAACCTATTCTCATTTATTGTAGAGATACGATGATAGCTGTCAATAAGATAGAGGCAGAGAAAATAATGATGGAGGTACTTTGAGATATGAAGAAAATAACGATTGCTTTGCTGGGGCAGCCTAATTCTGGAAAATCGACTTTGTTTAATGGGTTGACAGGCTCAAATCAACATGTTGGAAATTGGCCGGGTAAAACCGTTGAGAAAAAAGAAGGCGAATTTTCGTATAAAGATACCAATTATACGATTGTGGATTTACCAGGAACTTACGGATTATCAGCAAATTCAGAGGAAGAAGTTATAACAAGAGAATATATAGAAACCGGGAACGCAGACCTAATTGCTATTATGGCAGATGCTTCACAATTAAATCGAAGTCTATTTATGCTCTCTGACTACATTGGAATAAATATTCCGGTTGTCTTAATCATGAACATGATGGATGTTGCTACAAGTCAAGGGAAAAATATAAATATAAAGGGGTTACAAAAATCCTTGAATATACCTGTCATTCCTATCGTTGCGGCAGATAAAAAGGAATACAAAGAGTTTTATGCTTTTCTGGAGCATTCAGATAGAGGAAAAATTTTATCTGACGAAAATTTAGAAAGGGCATATGAAAATATTGTTGGAGATAACTATAAGCTATTAAAAAAACATATCCCTGATAAAGGTATAGGTGTATTTTCAAAGTCGTGGATTATCGGAAAATTATTAGATCAGGATGCAAAAGTAATTGCGTTAGTAAAAGATAATGTTGAAAAAGTCGAATTTGAAGAAATAGAGAACGTATTAAAAAGCATAAAAAATGGCAATTTAATAACCGGTAATTGTAAATTTGAATGGATAGATAAACTTATCAATGCAAATGTTATTCAGAAAAAGAGAGTATTTAAGAGAAGCAAATTTGATCGTATAGCCACAAGTAAAGCTTTCGGAAAACCTATGGCTATCGGAGTTATCATTTTAGGATTAGTTGCTTCTATGCTCATCGGATTTCCGCTAATGGGGTTATTTGGGTTTGTTATACCTAAAATATCAACATTGTTGGCAAAGGGGCTTGTCGCCATTGGAGTATCAAATTGGCTGATTTCACTTTTGTGTGGAGCCGTAATGACTGCAATTACTTTTGCATTGCAAATGGCAAGTTATGTATTGGGAATTAGCTTAGTATTTGGATTCTTGGAAGATGTAGGATATATGGCAAGAGTTTCCTATGTCTTTGACAACACTATGTCGAAATTAGGATTGCAAGGAAAAGCAATTATGCCGTTCTTGTTAAGTTTCGGCTGTAATATAGGTGGAATCACAGGAACGAGAGTAATTGATTCATGGGGACAGAGGGTTATGACGATTGCATTATCTTGGGTAGTCCCTTGCGGGTCAACATGGGGAGTAGTCGGGCTTGTTACAGGAACATTCTTCGGAAAACAGGCAGTATTTGTGATATTAAGCCTATTTGCAGTTGCTTTTCTACATTTACTAATCACATATAGGATTTTCAGAAAATCGCTTTATGAGGGAAGTGAACATTTTGGAATGATTATGGAACTTCCACCATATCACAAGCCACATTGGAAAAATTTACTTTCTTCTGTAATGAATAGGATGGGAAATGTACTGAAAAGGGCATTGAGTATCATTATCCTTATTTCTGTTATATTTTGGATTCTTGCCTATACGCCTGATGGAAATATAGCTAACAGCCTTATTTATAAAGTAGGAACATTTATAGAGCCTGTAACAAAATTGTTTGGGTTACCATGGCAATTATTTATGGCTTTTGTTGCTTCTGCAATGGGAAAAGAATCGGCATTAGGAGTAATGGCATCATTATTTACTTCTTCAGGAATATGGCATGCAGTTGAGGTTAAAGGGACAGTAGATACCGCTATTCTAAGCAATAATATGTTGACAATGATTTCAAAGCCGGAAGCCTTAGCATTTACTTTTGCCTTTTTCTTCAATATGCCTTGTTTGATGGCTCTTGCAGCTACCGCACAAGAAACACATTCAAAAAAATGGACGATAAAAATAGCACTGTATTATATATTATCGGCTCTAATTATATCTTGTGTTGCATATCATATTGGACAACTGATTTTTTAAGGTGTGATAAGTATGCTTATACAACTATTAGAAGTATTGAAAAAGAAAAAGACTTGCACTTTGCAAGAACTTGCTGAACTGACAGGTGAGGATTTAGATAGTGTAAAAATGAAAATTGAATATCTCGAAAATAATGGATATTTGGTAAAAACTAAAAGGTCTGCAACAAGTAAATGCCAAAGTCAATGTTCGGGATGCTCGAATTGTGTTGTTAATCAAGATGATATTTGGATTGTAAAAGAGTAATTTGGTTAAGTACAGAATCAAAGAATGGAGGTTAAAATGTAGCTAAGCAATGGAGGGATAAATAATGAAAACACTAAATTTTGTTATTCACATAAGATATATTTATCATTTTTTATGCTTGGAATTGCTTACACGTAGCAATAACACTTTACCAGAAACAACAAAATAGAAAATCATATAAAATATTAGTTTTTAAGCCGAGAGGACTTTTTACGTCAAAGTGTAGAAGTCCTCCTTTTTTATTCTCAAAAAGCAAAACAGAGAACTTAAAAAGGAGGATAACACAATGCCTAATAAGGAATATTACCTTTATGTCAAAGGGGAAGCTATACCCATAAGTGAAGAAGTCTACAAAGCCTATTGGAAGATAACAGAGCATGAAAAATATCTTCAGAAAAAGGATTGCAAGTATGGAGTTATTCCATTTTCATCATTAGATCATGATGGACACTTTGTAGATAACATCATAGATGAAAAAATAGACTTAGAAAAAATTGTAGAAGTCAAAATGCAAATTGAAGAACTGCATAAGGCATTAGCTACACTGACAAAAGAAGAAAGAGAGTTAATGGAAGCCATCTTCTACAGAGAAGAAAGTCTTAGGTCAATCAGCAGAAAAGAGAAAGTTACACATCAGGCAATCGGACAAAGGAGGGATCAAATTTTAGAAAAACTAAGAAAGATTTTAGAAGATAAAATCTAAAAAATGATGAAAGGTTAAGTATCAAAGAAAGGTGCTTAGCCTTTCTTTGTTTGGAACACAACAATATTGAAATGGAGGAATGAAAAATGAAAGAGTTAGAAAATGTAATGAGCCAGTTGGAAAAAGAAACTAAGAAAAAAGAACAGGTAGAAAACAAAATTAAGCAACTAAGACAAAAGAAATCACAGCTAAAAAGAAAGGCGGACACGAAACGAAAAGTAGAAAAAGGAGGCGTGTTTGAGAAATTTGAAAAACAGATAACCGGAGCAGAAGAAAGTACCGACAATGATTTAATCTATGCCTTTTTAGATTATGTACTTTCCGATAATCGAAATAGAGAAAAGCTAAAAGAACTTACAGAAATTCATTTAAAAGAAAAAGAAATCTCTTTAGAAGAAAATCCAAATCTTAAAGAGGAAAATGCAAATGATGATTTTGAAGAACTGACAGAGGAAGAATAAGGAAAACAGAAAATGTATTAGAAACTGAGATGGAGCAAAGTGAGAACATTTTAACACTTTGCTTTTTTGTGGATTTGAAAAATCTACAAAAAACAAAGTTCACAGGGGTCTAAGGGGGAGTAGCCCCCTTGAACAAATAAAAATGCTTTAGCGTTTTCGTTTCCTTAGCGGAGCTATAAGCTTTCCGCAGGAACGCAAAGCACCGTAGTCAAACGGTGTATCTTTGCGCCCTTTGAAAAAGGGAGCGAAGATACGACCTGAACATTAGGATAGTAAAATCCCAAAATTGAAAACAGATAAAGGAGGAAAAGACAATGGAAATCAAAAGTTTGCATACCCATGTAGATATTGTGGCAAGGTCAAAAGGGCATAGCGTGATTGCAAAAGCTGCATACAATGCAAGAGATAAATTACAAGATGAATACTATGGAAAAACACATGACTATTCTAAAAAAGAAGACCTTGTATTCTCAAAAATATTTCTGCCGGAACATATCCCGAAAGAGTTTTCAAATAGAGAATACCTATGGAATAGTGTTGAAAAAATAGAGAAAAGTAAAAATTCACAACTTGCAAGAAATCTGCTTTTTACACTTCCAAGAGAATTAAATGAACAGGACAGAATAAAATTAATCAGCGAATTTATAGAAGAAAACTTTACTTCTAAAGGTATGATAGCAGACTGTAATATTCATAATCCGCCGGCAAGCGATCATGAAGAACAACCACACGCCCATATCCTACTTACCCTTAGAGAAATAGACGAAAAAGGGAATTGGAAACCGAAATGCAGAAAAGAATATATCCTTGATGAAAACGGAGAAAAGATAAAACTGAAAAGCGGAAACTATAAATCAAGAAAAGTAAATCTGAACGATTGGAACGAACATGACAAAGCAAAAGAGTGGAGAGAAAACTTTTCAAAGAAAGCAAACGAATACTTGGCAAGTAACAACATAAATAAAAGGATAGATCCACGCACCTTTAAAGAACAAGGCAGAGAAGAACTCCCGCAAATCCATTTAGGCACAAGCAGTTATCAGATGGAGAAAAAAGGCATACAGACAGAGAGAGGAAACCAAAACAGAAAAATCATCGCCTTGAATTTAGAATTTAGAAAATTAAAAGAGGAGCTATCCAAACTTACATCTTGGATAGGCTCGTTACTTGGAAGTCTGCAAGTAAAATATGATGAATACAAACAGGAGAAAAAAGAAGAATATGAGAACAAGGCGGAACTCTTTAATCTCTATGAGTACATCAGTATTTATTATGACTTACAGGGAGAAAAAGCAAGAAAGTTAAATCCCTATGCAAGCAACAAAAAGATAGTTGCAGACCTAAGACGATTTTCCAAAGCAAGAATATATCTGAAAGACAACAATCTTAAAACCATAGCCGACCTACAAGAAAAGATAAGCACATTACAATCCCAAAATAAGAAGATTAGTCAAGACATTAAGGCGAAAACCACAAGAATAGAAAACTTAAATAAATGCTTTGCCTATGCGGACATCATCAAGGATAACAAAAAAGTCTTTGAGGAATGGAACAGTAAATCCCTATTCAAAGACAGCTTTTACAATTCCCATAAAGACGAGATAGATAAATATAAAAGAGCAAGGGCAATTCTTGAAAAGATAACAGGCTCATCGGCGATTAAGTCTAAAGACTGGAAAAAAGAAATCCAAAGCCTTGAAGATGAAATATCGAAACTCAACAGACAATCTCAATCAATCAAAGAGGAATACGAAAGTATTAACCATATCAAGTATGCCGTCAAGACAGTCAATGAGGATTATGGAATAGATTTATCCATTGAGATTGACAAGGCAATCAAGAGAGGAGAAAAACAAAGTGTCATTGCACAGATTAAGAAATATCAGGAGCAACAAGAAGCCTACGAAAAACGAAAGGAAAAGACAAAGAACTATTACAGGAATGAGGAAAGATGAAGTCCCAAAATGGGATAACATCGTAAATAAGATAAGCAGACGCACTGTTTCGGTGCATAAGAGGAACGAAAGGAGAGAAAAATGGCAGATAACAGAAGATACTATTGGTTAAAGCTGAAAGAAGATTTTTTTACAGACAAGAGAATAAAAAGACTAAGAAGAATATCAGGAGGAGATACCTATACAATCATTTACCTCAAATTGCTTTTGCTTAGCCTAAAAGATAGTGGAAAACTGTATTATGACGGAGTAGAAACAGACTTTATCAAAGAGCTTGCCTTAACGATTGATGAAACAGAAGATGATGTAATGGTTACAGTAAACTATCTTATGGCACAAGGATTGATGGAGATAATCACAGAAAATGACGAGTATTTTTTAACAGAAATCCCAAGTCTTATAGGTTCAGAAACAGCGTCTACAAGGCGTTCGAGAAAATCGAGAGGACAAAAAGCGTTGCAATGCAACACCAATGCAACACATAAGCAACAAAAGTGCAACGGAGACTAACTATCGGATGTCAAGAAAAAAATAAAAAAATCAAACTAATAAAAATAGGTTTATATTTTATGAATATTCATTAAATATGAACCTATTTTTCTATTAAATATGAGATTTAAATATAAAATAACATAAAAATGAGCATAGTAAACAAACCATCAAGCTTGATGGTTTAAAATATTCTAATATTATTTTTAAACTTTACTCACATATACTTCATTTTCTTTCAATAAATAGAATATTACCCTAACCAATTTTCTTGCTACATGAGTAAGAGCCACATAATGATGTTTTCCCTCAGCCTTCTTTTTTAAATAATATTCTTTAAAAACAGGTTCAATTTGACTAATAATAAAAGCAGCCTTAAACAAACTATCACGCAAATAAGAACTACCTCTTTTACTCATAGTACTAAAAGAAGAATGAAAAGTCCCAGATTGACTTATAGAAGGATCCAAACCAACATAAGCCAACAACTTAGAAGAAGAATCAAATCTGTTAATATCCCCAATTTCAGAAATAATAGTAGGACCAAGTTCAATACCAATACCAGGAATACTCATAATAGGACTATTAATATCATCAAGTAAAGGCTTAATCATTACATTAATCTCATCAATTTTCCTATCCAAAAAATACAAATAATCAATAGACTGTTTCAATTGAAAAGAAACAGAATAAGAAAAATACCCAATAGAATTTCTAGCAGCATCCCTAATAATCAAAGCCTTATCCTTAGAATAAGCACCTCTAGATGCATTCTTAATTAAATTAGAAAGCCTAGTAATATTAGCCTTAGAAATTTCATAAGCAGAAGAAAACTCATAAAGGATAGCAAGAACATACTTAGAAAAAACATCATTACAAACATTACAAAGTTCAGGAAAAACAATATCCAAAAAAGAAACAATAGAGTTTTTTAATCTAGACCTATCCCTTTTCAAAATAGACTTATACCTACATAGTGACTTAAGATCATAATTATGATAAAATTCAAAAAGAGTAGGATTAGAATCACAGGTAGTTTTTAAAAGCTTAGCAATGAAGAAAGCATCAACCTTATCAGTTTTAGTATTTCTAAAACTATCAGCTCTTCTAAAAAGACAAGTTTGAAAAGGGTTAAAAAAGTGAATATTAAAATTCAAATCAAGAAGAAATCTAGATAAGTTGAGATGATAATTACCAGTATATTCTAATCCTATTCTAATATTATCCCTATCATAAGAAGAAAGTTTATCAATTAAAAAATCAAAACCCTCTCTAGAATTCTTAATTTCAAAATGTTCCCCCATATCAAAATTATCCCCATCAGAAAGAAAACAGTTATGTTTAAACTTAGAAACATCAATTCCCAAAAAAATCATAAAAACCTCCGAAAAAAATAGTTGTGCATCCACATAAGAAATGTCATGTAACCTTGTACAATAAAGCGTCAAGCGCTATCTAACTAATAAACAAAAAAACATAGCTATGTGGTTGTAGTCTCCATGAAATAGTCAAAGCTATAGAGATATCAAACATTCCACAACACTATGTTTAGTGTATAATATTCTATTGTAAATTTCCATAGAATGACTACAACTATATGATACAAGAGATAGAGAAAGAAATAGATATAGAGTTAGAAAAAGAGGGGGAGATAGAAAAAATATCCCCCGTTTTTTACGGAGAATATAAAAATGTTTCCTTAACAGATGAAGAATATGGAAAGTTAAAGGATAAAATGCAAGGTCATAGGGAGAAAATGATAGAAAAGCTTTCGACTTATATGCAAAGCACAGGAAGAAACTACAAAGACCATTATGCGACCTTAATTCATTGGTATGAACAAGATAAAGGGAAATTAAAGGAGTGCAGTAAATCAACAGTATATACCCTTGAAGATTATGACAAGGGAGAACATTTATAATCTCATATAAGACGGTGGAGAGGCTTTTTTAGAGCGTTAATGGTAAAAGAGGTATCAGAATATAGCTAAGTGTGAAAACATCATGTGAGGGCTTAAAATTGCAGTATGGAAAAATCATCGTATTTATGATAAAATGACAGTGATATGATAATAAACTCAGTTATAAAGAGAGGATATATAAATGCGAATTCAATTTACAGTAAACGATGAAGAACTGAAAATTTTAACTAAAAAAGTTATAGAGGGTAATTACCCAAGTATTAGTGAATATTGTAAGTGTAGCAGTTTACAAGAAAATACAAGTTATGTTGACTTATATAATACCTTACTAAATAAAATAAGCTTTTTGCCGAAAGACAAAGAATTTGTTTTACGAGAGTTAATAGCAACACCGCCGGCTTTGATTGGCAGATGGTTTTATGAAAATGTAAATAAGGGACTTGTGAAAAATGTAGAACACATCGGAAAAGCTGAAAGTGGAGTAGAAAAATATAAAAAGATATGAGACTTATTTCAAAAAGCTACGCAGTGCGTGGCGGATTGGAAAAGATATTTAGATAATTTTGGAGGTGCATTTCATGGCAGATGAAAATAAAGAGATAGTTATTGTAGATGATAAAACTATACAAGAAAAAATATATTTCATTCGTGGACAAAAAGTAATGCTTGATGCAGATTTAGCTGAAATATATGGTTATGAAACTAAAAACTTTAATAGACAGGTAAAAAATAATATTGAAAAGTTTGAAGGCGAAGATTTTATGTTTCAATTGACCGAGAATGAGTTTGAAAACTTGAGGTGCAAAAATTTCACCTCAAGTTGGGGCGGCTCAAGGTACCTACCAAATGCCTTTACGGAACAAGGTATTTATATGCTTATGACTGTATTAAGGGGAGAACTTGCGATTAGGCAAAGCAGAGCCTTAATTAGAACATTTAAGCAGATGAAAGACTTCATTATTGAAAATCAAGATTTTATCGGTTCAAAAGAATTAGTCCAAATAGCTATTCAAACCAACCAAAACACAAATGATATTGCAGAAATAAAATCTCAAATGGCTACTAAAGAAGATTTGAAAAAAGTAATGGATAATTTTATCGATCCGGACACTTACAAGCATTTCCTTTTGATGAATGGAGATAAGATTGAAGCGGATGTTGCCTATACAAAAATATATAAGTCAGCAAAGAAAAGCATTTATGTAATAGATAACTATATAGGCTTGAAAACCTTAGAATTATTAAGAGCTGCAAAAGACAATGTTGAAATTATAGTCTTTAGCGACAATGTGAAAAATAAAGATATGCTTACAAAAAACATCCTAAATGATTTTAGAAGAGATTATCCAAATATCAACTTAAAAATGAAGGTTGCAGGCAAAAAATATCACGATAGATATATTGCAATAGACTATGGAACAGAAAATGAAGCCTTTTATCTTTGCGGAGCTTCATCAAAGGACGCAGGAAATAAAATATCAAGTATTACCAAGATAGAAGAATCCTCTAAGGATATGTATCATACAATGTTTGGTGGAATGTTAAACAATAAGAATTTGAAAATTTAATATGCAGATAACAGAATAGACAGTTATATGAGCTTTAAGCAAGGCGGTAGAAGTAAAAATCTATCGTCTTTTTTAATTGCAACAAACAGGAGGAAAACTATATGCAAGAAAATAAAAATGAACAGAATACAGGAACAAAGACGATAAAGAAAATTGGGAAAGTAACCTATGAGGTTGTTGTCCACTTTAATGAAAATGCAACGGAAACCATGCAAGACAAATTAAAACGCATCATGCTTAGAGAAATGGAGATGGAAAAACATCAAAAAGGCGATAAAAATGATTAGAAAGTCCTTGACAAGTTGTTACAGGAAAAACTGCCAAGTCAATTCTAATATCATGTGGAGCAAGACTAGCACCCTTTGATATAAGAGAGCTTAGAGAACTAATGAGTGAAGATGAATTAGAACTCGATAAAATTGGAGATAGGAAAACTGCCTTGTTCGTAATAATATCAGATACAGATGATACCTTTAACTTTGTAGTATCAATAATGTATTCCCAATTATTTAATCTACTATGTGATAAGGCAGATGATGTGTATGGTGGAAGACTTCCAGTTCATGTTAGGTGTCTACTTGATGAGTTTGCAAATATTGGCTTAATTCCTAAATTTGAGAAATTAATTGCAACAATTCGTTCAAGAGAAATATCAGCAAGTATAATACTGCAAGCACAATCTCAATTAAAAGCAATTTATAAAGACCATGCAGATACAATAGTTGGTAACTGCGACTCTACACTCTTTTTAGGAGGAAAAGAAAAAACAACAGTAAAAGAATTATCAGAAACCTTAGGAAAAGAAACCATAGATCTATATAACACATCAGAAACAAGATCCAACCAAAAATCTTTTGGTCTAAATTATCAAAAAACTGGCAAAGAACTTATGAGCCAAGATGAAATAACTGTAATGGATGGTGGTAAGTGTATATACCAGCTTAGAGGAGTAAGACCTTTCTTATCTGATAAATTTGATATTACAAACCACAAAAACTATAAGCTTCTTGAAGATTTTGATAAAAAGAATGTGTTTGATATAGAAGATTATATTAAGAAAAAAGGGAAAGTTAAGCTCAATAGAAATACAGTAATTACAAGATTGTAATATTTTCTGTTATGGCATTATACGGTATGGGTATATTATAATAGATTTATAATACGAGGAGGTTTATGTAAATGTCTAGTATACAAGCTAATCGCTTATCAGAATTTATGTTGAATTATTGCGAATTAATAAACCCAAGCGATGTTAATGATTATAAAATGATTGATGGATTTAATCCTAATTTATATTTTATATTAGGGATTAAAAAATATTATTTTTCTAATGATACTAAAATTATAGATAAAAAAAATGGTAAATTATTTGTGAAATTGGAATCGGAAGATGGGGAAATTATTGAACGTAATTGGACAGTAGTTGATCAAGAAAAAAATTTATTTAAAAATTTGACAATGGAAATTTCTATGGATAAGAGAGTTATGAAAGTGAATGGCGTAGATAAGTATCCTGTTGATTATTTTTATTTAAATAACCTTGATATTATTCCTAAGTTTAGAATATTGTATATCGGTCAAGCATTTGGAGGAAGTAAAAACAAGAGGGATGCTATTGATAGATTGAAGAATCATGATAAGTTGCAAAAAATTTTAGCAGACTGTATTTCTAGTAAGTTGAAATATGACGTTAAGATATTGCTATTAGATTTAAATCAATTAGATTTATTCACAACTTTAGGAAAGAAAGAAGATTCTCACTATGAATTGGAGTTTGAAAATAATTTTTATGAGGATTTTCCATCAAAAGCACAAATGATTAATATTGTTGAGGCATTACTAATTAATTATTTTAAACCAGAATATAATAGAGACTTTGTTAAAGGGGCTGTTCCGAGCTTATCACATTCTTCGTACAATGAATTTTATCGTAAACAATACGAGTCAATACTTATAAACTTACAGAAATTAGGTGATATAGAATTATATACTGATGTTAAAACTATTTTTCCTATACAAGAATTTATAGGAGGGAAAATTTTAGCAAATAATAATGAACTGGAGTTTATTTCAAATCCATTAAAAATGGAGAGGAGAATAGAATGATTAAATATTGTAATTATTCTAGTTGCTAATTTGAGATGGCTATTAGTGTAGCATATAGTTCTCTATTTAAATTTAGGTGGTGATTTTTTGAGTCGTAATAAGATTGAATGTAAGTTATGTCATAAGTTATTTGATTTTGATGAAATGAGTGAAGAACATTATCCAGCTAGGAGTGTTGGTAATGAAGATATTGTTTTGTTAGATATTGTTAAAATGATAGATTCTTTTCAGCCTGCTGGAATGAAAAAAATTGAAAAAAGATATCTGCAAGGAGAAAGTATAGGACAAATTTCTGATGATATTTTTGACAATGAATTATCTCTGCAACTATATCCAAATGGACGTACTGCTAGAACACTTTGTAGAAAATGCAATACTTTTTTAGGGAAATATGATGAAGCGTATTTAAAGTTTTTTTCTATAAATGGAGAACCAAAGATCGTAAAGGGCTTTAATAAAATAACTAGGCTTAAAATCATAAAATCAATTTTCGGAAAGTTTCTTTCTCTTTCTGAAACGATGGATGAAAAATTTGATTTTCTTGATTTTCTTAATGATGAATATGCATTAGAGTATAGAGGAAAATGGAAGATATATTTTGTAAAAAGAGATTTTAGCAGTGACATTATGGGAATGAGAGATATAGGTTCAGGTAAATTAGAATTTAATGAAGGAGTGGTATACGAATTATCTGACGATAAGTTTATATTTAACCTTATGAATTTTGAGAAACACTCATGTTATGATATGACTGATTTATTTGATATTTTGAGCAAAAATTACAAATTGGTTACCGGTACTGGAACTAATGGTGGATACCATGCACAAGTACTGATTTCTCGTTTATTTAAAGAAATATATTGAATCTTAATTTAATTAGTATAATTTGTTTCACTTTATAAATCATGTTAGACGATAGAAAAGTAAAAATCTATCGTCTTTTTCATGCCTATTTTCAATTTATATTGCAATCAATAAATAGGGAAAACTCGCAGAGAAGCTAACTAGTATTTCAAATGCCTCTCACTAATATATACACAACAAAATGCTAGTTACCTTAAATATGAAAGGAGAAAAGATGATAAGGATAAGAAGCCCTACCTAAAAGACAACTAAATATACAAATACTTGGCGACTGGAATTAACTTTTCAGTCGCTTTTTTAATTGAAATTTATAGATTAAGGAGAAGAAATTAATGGATAGAGAAATGATAAATATTAATGCAAATTTAGTTAAGGAAGCTGAATTTTCAGAATTTGAAAAAGATGGAGAAAGTGTTCAAGTAGCAAATTTTGCTCTTGTAAAAAATTATGGCAAGGGCAAAGAATATACAAATTGCTCAGTATATGGAGAAAAGGTAGAAATAGTAAAAGAATTTGAAAAAGGAAATCTAATCCATGTCTTTGGATATTTCAAAGAAAACAAAAAAGGAGATAAGGTCTACAAGAATTTTATAGTTAAATCATTAAACAAAATAGAAAATAAAGAGAAAGAAAACGAGGAGGAATAATATGGAATTTTTTACAGCTGGAGTTGGAGTTTTAAAGACACTTGTAACTGCAATTGGTGCAGGTTTAGGAGCATGGGGAGTTATTAACTTAATGGAAGGTTATGGTAATGATAACCCTGGTGCTAAATCTCAAGGTATTAAGCAGCTTATGGCTGGTGGGGGAATTGTACTAATCGGTATCAAATTAATTCCACTACTTGCAAATGCATTAAATTAGGAGAAAGTCTATGTTTGGTATCTTTGACAAGCTAACTGAATTCTTTAAGGATATGCTACTCGGAGGTATCAAAGCAAATCTAGAGTCCATGTTCTTAGATATAAATGACAAGGTAGGGGTTATTGCAACTGATGTTGGAAAGACACCAATGGGTTGGAATGGAGAAGTGTATAACTTCATAAAAAACATTAATGATAATGTGATTGTTCCAATAGCAGGTCTTATCATAACGGCAGTTTTATGTATTGAGCTCATAAATATGGTTATGCAGAAGAATAATATGCATGATACAGATACTTTTGAGTTTTTCAAATACATTATAAAGATGTTTATTGCAGTCTACCTTGCAAGCCATGCCTTTGAATTTTCAATGGCAGTCTTTGATGTGGCACAAAATCTTGTAAACAAAGCGGCAGGGGTAATCACTACTTCTGCCACTGTTTCAGGAGATCAGATAGTTGCAATGGTTGATACATTGAAAGAAAAAGATGTTGGTGCATTAATAATGATATTAGTTGAAACAAGCCTTGTAAGGATTGCAATTCAATGTATATCTTTAACTATTACCCTAATAGTATATGGGCGTATGTTTGAAATATATGTCTACTCATCAGTATCATCCATACCATTTGCGACTATGGGAAATAAAGAATGGGGTCAGATTGGAACAAATTATATCAAGGGACTTTTTGCCTTGGGACTACAAGGTTTGTTTTTGATGGTATGTTTAGGTATCTACACCGTTTTAATAAGAACGGTACAGATTACAGATATTCACGCAAGCTTGTTTAGTATATTAGGATATGCTCTACTACTTGGACTTATGATGTTTAAGAGTGGAACAGTTGCAAAAAGTATTATGAATACGCACTAGGAGGAATAAATGTTAAAAAAGAAAAATTGTGCTTTATTGGGACTTGGAATTTTATTGGGAGGAACTTATGAAATTTTAAAAGAGAAAAAAAGAAATGAAGAGATTAGAAACTTAAAGAGGAGAATAAATAGACTCGGAAGATGTCACAATGAATTTGTTATTTATCAAGGAGAATATAATGACAGAAATGAAGAAAAACAAGAAGAATTAGAAGAAAGAATTAGCTACCTAGAAGAGGAAACAACATCTAATTATGACCATATACTTGAACTTTCCAAAGAAGAAGTAGAGGGATATTAAAATGGCGTATGTACCAATACCAAAAGATTTGGACAAGATTAAAACAAAGGTTGCCTTTAACTTAACCAAAAGACAACTTATAGGTTTTTCTGTGGCAGGACTAATTGGCATACCAACCTATCTATTTATGAAGAAATATCTACCTAATGATGTTTCAATCATTGCAATGCTAATAGTAACCCTGCCAATCTTTTTTATAACCTTATATGAAAAAGACACTTTAACTTTTGAAAAATATTTTAAATTTTTCTATCTTCACAAGTTTTATCAACCAACTAAGAGAATAAGAAAGGAGGAATACCTTGAAGCAAAGAAAAAAGCAAATCAGCGACTTAAATCTAAGGGAAAAACAATTAAAAAAAGACCGAAAGGAAGTAAGAAGGCTAAAAACAAAGAAAGATCCAACAAATAGTCTTCTAAGTGTAATTTTAAAGAAAGAGAAAAAGAGATTTACTGTTGAGGATACTATTCCCTATATAAGAATGTTACCGGAGGGCATTTGCCAGTTAGATGAAAAAAATTATTCAAAGACAATTTCATTTCAAGATATAAACTACCAGTTGGCATTGGAAGAAGATAGAGATTTAATCTTTAACCAATTTGCCAACTTTTTAAATTCTTTTGATCCAAGTGTCCACATTGAACTTTCATATGTAAATCAATTAGGAAGAAATAGAGACCTACAAGATGCAATTAAAATTGCTGATAAGGGAGACTTTTATGACGATGTAAGAAAAGAGTTTAGGGAGATGTTAAAGCTTCAACTTGCAAAGGGAAATAACAGACTTAAAAAGATGAAGTATATAACCTTTACAACAGAAGCCGATAACCTAGAGCAAGCAAGAGCAAAGTTAAATAGACTTGAAGTAGATATTTTATCCAACTTTAAATCTATGGGAGTTAGAGCAGAAAGTCTTTATGGCGAAGAAAGACTAAGACTTGTTCATGATATGTTAAATCCAGACAAAAACTTTGATTTTTCATATAAAGATTTGAAGAAGAAAGAGTCTACAAAGTCACATATAACTCCCGATATCTTTAATTTTGCACCAGCAAATAATTTTAAATTTGGGAAATTCATTGGAGCAGTAAGCCATTTTCAAATACTTGCAAGTGAGTTATCAGACAGAATGTTATCTGAGTTTTTAGATATTGATGACAATATTTATGTAGCTTTTCATATAGATGTAGTTGAACAAGCAGAAGCTATTAAACTCATTAAGAGAAAAAACACAGACCTGGACAGAATGAAAATCGAAGAACAAAAGAAAGCAGTTCGAGCAGGATATGATATGGATATTATTCCTTCAGATATAAATACCTTTGGTGCGGATGTTAAGTCCATGTTATCTGACTTACAGAATAGAGATGAAAGGCTCTTTGTAGTTACCATAGCAATGATGAATTTTGCTAGGACTAATCAAAAATTAGAAAATACTATTGCTCAAATCTCATCAATTGCTAACAGACATAATTGTCAGGTAAAAAGATTATCTCACCAACAAGAGCAAGGACTTGTTTCTGTCTTACCTCTAGGAGTTAATCAAGTCGAGATAAAAAGATTTTTAACTTCATCATCAACGGCAGTTTTTATGCCTTTTACAACAGAAGAGCTATTTATTGATTCAGCAAATTCTTTGTACTATGGATTAAATGCCCTTAGCCAAAACTTGATTATGGCAGATAGAAAGAAACTTAAGAACCCTAACGGACTAATATTAGGTACACCAGGTTCTGGTAAATCTTTCTCAGCAAAGAGAGAGATGGCAAATGCAATTCTTGTAACAGACGATGATGTAATTATTTGTGATCCTGAAGGCGAGTATTCAAACCTTGTAAAACAATTTAATGGAGAAGTTATTAAAGTTTCGGCAAAGTCAAAGGACTATCTAAATCCATTAGATATTAATATGAACTATGGAGATGGGGACGCACCTTTAAAGGATAAGGCAAATTTCATAATGTCTATGCTTGAACTTGTAGTAGGAGGATCTGGTCTTACTGCTGCAGAAAAATCTGTTATAGATAGGTGCTTACCAAAGATATATCAAAAGTATTTTGAAGACCCAAAACCAGAAAATATGCCTATATTAGGAGATTTATACGATATGCTCCTATCTCAAGAAGAGGGAGTTGGTAGAAAGCTCGCAACAGAAATGGAAATTTATGTTAAGGGAAGTCTTAATGTATTTAATAATAGGTCAAATGTTGACCTAAATAGGCAACTGCTCTGTTTTGATATAAAAGAGCTAGGAACACAACTTAAAAAAATAGGTATGCTTGTAATTCAAGACCAGGTTTGGAACAAGGTTTCCCTAAATAGAGGAAGCAAGTCTACAAGATACTATATAGATGAGTTCCACCTTTTATTAAAAGATCCACAAACTGCTTCATATTCAGTAGAAATCTGGAAAAGATTTAGAAAATGGGGCGGTATTCCAACAGGTATAACACAAAACGTAAAAGACCTTTTAACAAGTCAGGAAATTGAAAATATCTTTGATAATACAGACTTTGTTCTAATGTTAAATCAAGCATCTGGAGATAGAGATATTCTTGCTAAAAAATTAAAAATATCGCCTTATCAGTTAAACTATATTACTAATTCAAACGCAGGTGAGGGACTATTATTCTTTGGAAATACTATTGTTCCATTTATAGATAAATTCCCTAAAGACACCATGTTATATAAGCTAATGACAACAAAACCAGAAGAAGCTAAGTAGGTGTGATATGGATAAAAAACTAAAAAAAGATTTTCAAAAGAAAATTATACGAAATAGGGACGCTCCTGAAAAAAATATGGATAGTAAACTTGTTCATTCAGATGATTATACCAATAAGATAATTAAAACTAAGGATAGGTTCGGAGATAAAATTTCAGAAAAAGAATCTAAACTTATTCATGAGAATGTATTAGCTAAGGATCAAAAACAAGATAAACTAAAAGATTTTCAGAAGGCTAAAAACAAGGAAAGAATTAGAAAAGAAGTTTTAGATAATAAGGATAAGGCTGGAGAAACAAAACAAGCTAATCTTGAAATAAGGATAGATGAAAGCTTTAAACTTGATGAAGACTTAGATGTAGATTTCAAAAAGGTAAATTTTGATAGTGAAAACAGTAGAAATATTAATTCTAATAAACTAACAACAGATGATATTTCAGCTAAGGCTCAACCAATAAACAATAAGAAGCCATCAAGTAAAAGACAAGTTATCAAAAATTACGAGGATAAACTTATCCATAGTAAGGATAAATTCCAAGACAAAATCAACGAGAAAGAGTCTAAGCGAATCCAGACAAGTGAAGATAAACCTAACGAAGCAAAGAAAAGCAAGAGAGTATATAGAAAAGATAAGCTTATTAAAGATGAAGTAAGTAAGAACGAAAGTAATACTAATATCGATAAAAAGCAAAAGCAGAAACTTTATCAAGAAAAGAAGTTTAAGAATAAGGAAAAAATTTCTAATGAAATAGATAAAGAAAGTAAGCTAAGTGAAGTTGATACAGATAAGACTTTTGATAATCCTGAGATTAAAGACAATAATCTTGAATCTATAAAAGACGAAAAGGAAACAAGCCTTAAAGCTTCAGAACAAAATAAAGTTAACAAGAAGAAGACTTACTACAAGAGAAAAAATTATGAAAGTGATAAATTCACTCGAAAGAAAATCGATGACTTAAAAAATGAATCTAAGAAAGTTACAACTAAAGATTCTAAGAAAGCACAAGATGTTAAAGATTTTATCTCCGATAAAAAGATTGGAGAACTTGAAAAGTCTAAAAGTAAGCTAAAGGATAATATCTTAAAGAATAAAACTAAAGGAAGTCTATCCTCTGGGGTTTTATTATCTGGAGCTAAGTCATCAGAGTTAGTGAGAGATTATCTAAGTTCAGGATCTGACAATACTGGTGTAGAATCTGGAGAAAAAGTCGCTAATGTAAGCTCTAAACTCCAGCATGGAATAAGGAAGTATAAGCTAGACAAAAAGAAAAAGTCCTTAAAAAAGCTATCTAAACTTGATAAAAAAATAAGAAAGAGAAAAAGCAAGTTGGAGTTTAAAAGTGGCTTGGAAGATTTAAAAAAGTCAGATGCCTATATAAAGAAAAATAGATTTAAGAAGTTTTACCAGAGAAAGCAAATGAAGAGCATGATAGCTAAAAAACACGAAACAAGACTGGTAGATAGAGTTAAAAAAGCTATTTTAAGTTTAGGTAAAGCTTCTAAAGAGTTAATCGTAAGAAAAAGTAAGATGGTTCTATTTGTAGTAATAGGACTAGGTCTTATGCTATCAATCATGATTGGTGGTGAAAGTGTTGGTATGAGTGGGCTAAGCAATTTAGTAAACTCAGTAATGACAACAACATACCTATCACAAGATACAGTTCTAAGTGAAGTTAATCAAGAATTTTCATCAATGGAATATGACCTACAATCACAAATCGAAAGTGTAAAAACAAGTCATCCTGGATATGACGAATATATCATAAACAAAGAAGGAGAAATTGGTCATAATACCCATGAACTTTTATCCTATATAACTTCAAGATGTGGAGAAGTAAAATCAGCATCTGAAGTAAAAGGAATTTTAAAAGAACTTTTCGATAAGATGTATAAGCTTGATTTTAAGGAAGAAATTGAAATTAGAACAAGAACAGTAGCAAGAACAAGATATGATAGTCGTGGCAATCCTTATACTAGCTATGAAAAAGAAGAGTACGAATATAAAAAGTTAATTGTAACTTTAAAGAAAAAAGAAATGGATGAAGTTGTTAGGGAAATATTTAAAGATTATCCAGACAATGTAGTTCATTATGAAGCTCTTCTTGAAGCTAAGGGGAATATGGGTGATGTTTTTGGATCAGGTAATGGGGACTTAGGAGAAATAGTAGATAATCCAAACTTTGGAAATCCTGGTCTTGCTTTTGATTCAGCTACTGCCAAGGCTCTTTTTAATGAAGCAGAAAAACATATAGGCAAAAGATATGTGTTTGGAGCAAGTGGACCATCTAACTTTGACTGCTCAGGATTTGTATGTTGGTCATTTACAAAGTCAGGAGTAAAAAGAATGCCAAGAACAACTGCATGGAGAATATACAAAGACTATTGTAATCCAGTAAGTCCAAGTGAAGCTCAACCTGGAGATATTATATTTTTCCATTCAACATATAACAGTGGAACACCAATATCTCACGTGGGAATATACGCAGGTAACGGAATGATGATTCACGCAGGAGATCCAATTCAATACACATCAATAAATTCAAAATATTGGAAATCACACTTTTATGGTTTTGGAAGACCAAGATAGAAGGGAGATATTATGTGAACAGAAAACTTATTAGTATTAGAAACAAAAAGAAAAAAATAGAAGAGAAATTGAAAGATTTAAATGCAAAATACAAGGAAATTTGCGATGAAGAAATACAAGTTGAAAATGAAGAAATAATTGTAACTCTTAGGAGGAACAATATTAGCTTGGAAGAATTAATGGAGAAAATCAATGATAGAAAAAGAGAAGAAAAATTAAAAGAAAAGGAGAACATTCATAATGAAGAAATTTAATACGAACAAACTAAGAGCCTTTTTTATGGCTCTTTTATTAATTTTGACATCAACTGTGCATACAAGTGCATTTGCAAAGTCTGATGTTACTTGGACGGAAGATGATTTTATGTATTCCTCTGAGGGAAATATAATAGCCTTTAGTGATAAGGGCTTAGAAAAGAAAGAAAAGACAAATATTCTAGTATTTCCTGAAGGAACGAAATCTATAAATGGAAATTATTCCTTAAGTCATTCAAACGATGAACTTAGATATAAAAGAGAATTTGGACGTGGCAAACATTGGGATAAAGTAATTATTCCTGATTCTGTTAAGCATTTAGGTTATGCTGCCTTTTACGAAGCGAGTATAGACGAGGTAAAACTATCAAATAGTCTAACTTATCTTGGTGGTTTAGCATTTTTCAATTGTGGACTTAGAGAAGTGACTTTACCTGATACTTTGGTAAATATTGAACATAATGCTTTTGAAAGAAATAACCTCCAAGAAATAACTATACCAAAGTCTGTAAAGACAATTGAACAATACGCTTTTTCAAGAAATAAATTGCACACTATAAAAGTTTTAGGCAATCCAAATATTAACAGTAAGGGAGTATTCCATAATCAAGAAGTTGAGTATAGACCAAAACAAAATCCATTTTACGAAAATCATTTTGGTTTCAACGGAAATCAAGGATTCAAATCTATTCCTAATGGATTAAGGTTTGAAAATGGAGAGTTTGTCTTTGATAAGAATGTAGATAGTGTAGAACTTGAATTTGATTATAACAATGATATGTATCAAGGAAAGATGACTATTTACAATCCAAATAAATATTCCGTTGATACTCAAACAGATTTAACAGGGCAAGATATTGATGAAAAGGACAATAAGATTGATGATTTAACTAAAAATATTAAGGACTTAGAAAATCAGATCAAAGACTTAAATGATAAGAAACAAGAAGACCAATCAAAGATAGATGAATTAAAGAAAAAGTTAGAATCTTGCAAAGATAATGGAGAAAAACTAAAACAAGAAAAGTCTAAGCTAGAAGAAGAGATTAGAGATAAAGATAATAAGATTGCCCAATTGAATAAAGAAATTGAGGAACTTAAAAATTCTAACAATGATGAACTAATAGCAGAAATTACTCAGCTTAAAGATGAATTAAAAAGATTACAAGATGAAAATGCAAAACTAAAAGAAGATTATTCATCTACAAAATGGGAGTTAGAATCTGAAAAAGAAAAGACCGACAAAAACGAAAATAAAATCAAAGAAATGCAAGAAAAGCTCGAGTCTTTAGAAGGAGAACTAGCAAAGAAGACTAAAGAAATAGAGGATAAAGATAATAAAATTAAGGACTTAGAAAAAGCCCTTGATGAAAAAGATAATAAGATAAAAGAATTAGAGAATAAAAAGAAAAAAACAGAAAATTCTAAGTCAGAATGCTTTAAGAAGATTGAAGAGCTTCAAAAGGCTATTGATAGTTTAAAAGAAACTTCTGAAAATACAAAAAGTGAATTAGAAGAGAAGATTAAAGAACTAGAAGAAAAACAAAAAGCTTCTGAAGAAGAAATTAAAAAGCTAAAAGAAGAATTAGATAAGAAAATTGAAGAAGCAAAGAAGTTAATCGAGGAAGCAAATAAAAAAGCTAAAGAAGATCTTGAAAAGCAAGCTAAAGATGAAAAAGAAAAAAATATAAACCAAGACTTATCTAAAAAATTAGATGAACTTCTAAAACTTCAAAAAGAAAACAAAGAGAAGAAAGAAGATAAGAAATCTCAAGATAAAAAATGGGACGAACATTTGAAAGCTGATGATAAGAATATCCTAAATCAATTTGATCTTAATAAAATGAAAAAGCAAGAGGAACAACAAGATGAAAAACAAGTTAAAGATGAAAAAGAATTTGCAGTTTTCCAAGTAGACAAAAACTTTTATAACATTATCAACAAAGATGGTAAGACAACAGTATATATGGATGTAAAAACTTATGTAGACCAAGGAAGAACTATGATTCCAGTAAGATATATTGCTTATACTCTAGGTTTTAATGTTGAGTATGACAACTCTACTCGTGAAGCTATTTTCTCAAATAAAGAGAATAATATCCTAGCAAAAAAGACATTAAGACTAAATATTGATACTGGTGTTATGAAAGATTCAGATGGAAAGGTCTACAATTCAGATGTTAAGCCAGTGATTATAAATGGAAGAATTCATGCTTCAATTTCAAATATTGCTAAAGCTTTTGGAGCAAGTCATGGAGATATTAAAGATGGCAAAAACCAAACAATAGAATGGGACAATGCTAGAAAAGCAGTCTATGTATTTAAAAATGTAAAATAAGAAAGGATAGAAAAATGAATAAGAGCATTAAACTAGGAGTAGCCATAGCGTTACTCCTTTTTACATTTACAGTACCAGCAACTACATTTGCAATGACAAATGAAGGGCAAATAGAAAGTCAAAACGAATCAATCTATGAACCACAAAAAGAAGAATTTGAGAAAATGTTGAAAGATGATGTTTTTACACCGTCAAAAGAAGAAATTCCTTATCAAGATGTTCCAAGAATACCAGGAAATACAAGTGAAGCAAATAAGCCTTCAAATAATCCTCCTAAGAAAACACCACTTGTAAAAGGTGGTAATACAAAGGCAGTAAATAATCTTGCGACACAAGAAAATAAGGCAAGAGGTTCAGTAATTGAAAATGTAGATAGGAATGGAAAAGATATTACACCAAGTGGAGATACAGAAAAAGATAAAGAAAATCCAGTAGATGTAAGACAATTTTTAACATTTCAAACTAAAAGTGGAAAAACTATGCACCTAATAGTGGATCACTCATCAAATCAAGATAATGTAAGGTTATTGACAGAAGTAGGAGAGCAAGACCTACTTAATATGATTGAATCAGAAGATAAAAATACTATAAAGGTTGAAGAGCCTAAGAAAGAAGAAGTAAAAAAAGAAGAGCCTACGGTTGTTCCAGTAAAAGAAGAAAAGAAAAGCGGGATAGGTTCATTTCTAATTGTTGCACTTGTAATTGGAGGAGTTATAGGAGCAGGATATTATTTTAAGGTAGTCAAAGTAAAAGAAGATAGAATGTTGGAAGACTTTGAAGAAGATGATGAAGATTATATTAGTGAGTCAGAAGATGAATCTGACAATGAAGAAAGTCATGAAGAGTCTTTAGATGAAGATGATGAACTATTATAAGGATATTAAATTTAAGTACAATTGAACTTTTGTCCCAAATATGATATGATATTTGGGACAAAGGAGGATTGTAATGAGTTCATATACAGAAAAAATATCAGATAAAATAAAAGATTTTGACTCACATAAAGTCTTTTTTGCTAATGACTTTTTAGATATTGCTTCTTATGAAACTGCTAGAAAGACATTGAATAGAATGGTTAATGAAAGAAAAATTAAGCGTGTCGTTGATGGCTTTTATTACAATCCAAGATATAGTGAATTAATCGGAGAGTACGAAGCAGTATCAATTCACGAATTAGCGCTTGCCATAGCAAGAAAATACAATTGGAATATTGCACCATATAATAGTACAGCCTTAAACTTATTAGGACTATCCACACAAGTTCCAACTCACTACAAATATATATCTAGTGGAAGATATAAGGAATATAAAATTGGAGATACGGTTTTAGAATTTAAAAAAGTAAATCCAGGAGAGATTGCTAATATGTCCTTAAAGACAGCGACTGTAATTCAAGCAATTAAGTCTTTAGGGAAAGAAAATATCAATGCCCAAGTTATGCAAAAGATAAGAGAAAATTTAACTCAAGAAGAAAGAACAGATTTAATGAACGAATCAAAATCAGTTCCTGCATGGATATATGAAGTAATAAGGGAAATTTGTGAGGGCAAAAATGAATAAGTTTTATATAGAAAACAAAGAAGACTTAAGAGTTTTAATAGTCAATACAGCCAGAAAGAAAAATATATCTGAAGCAGTCATTGAAAAAGACTACTGGGTTACTTTTATCTTAGATTATCTATTTAATGAAAACAAATGGAGGGAATATTTTACCTTTAAAGGAGGAACATCACTTTCAAAATGCTTTGGACTTATAGAAAGATTTTCTGAAGATATAGATCTAATCTTAGATTGGCGAGTATTAGGTTACGAAGAAAAAGAACCTTGGTTAGAAAGATCAAATACTAAACAGGATAAATTCAACAAAGCAGTTAATGAAAAGACAGAAGTATTTTTAAGAGATGAATTTGTAAAAGTTTTAGAAGAAGATTTAAAAGACATGGACTTTGAATTTTGGGTTGATACTCTTGATCCACAAACAATTCTATGTAAATATCCTAAAATATTTGAATCTAATTATTTAATACAAAATATAAGGCTTGAAATAGGAAGCCTTGCAGCATGGACACCTGCAATTGAAGTGGGAATCTTGCCGATAATTAGTGAAGCATATCCAAATGTATTTAAAGAAAAAACTAATATAAGAACAGTATCAGCAGAGAGAACCTTTTGGGAAAAGGCAACTATACTTCATCATGAAGCAAATAGACCAGAATCTTCTCCTATGCCACATAGGTATGCAAGACACTTTTATGACCTATATAAAATAGCAAATTCAGATTTTAAAAACAAAGCCTTAGAGGATAAAGAATTACTAAAGAAAGTGACTGAATTTAAAATGAAATTTTATCCTAGGAAGTGGGCAAAATATGAAGAAGCACTAAATGGTAGACTAAGGTTAGTCCCAAGAGAATTCCGATTTTCTGAAATAGAAAAAGATTATAAGGCTATGTCAGAAATGATATATGGAGAATATCCAAACTTTGAAGAGATTATAAAAGTTCTTCAAGAACTAGAAAAAGAAATTAATAAGTAAATCGAATTCTTCCGAAAAAAATATAATATTCAGGAGAAATACTTTGAGCGAGAGAGAAATCTTTCGCTCTTTTTTTATTTATGGAGGTATGAATGAAGTTAGTAATAGCAGAAAAGCCAAGTGTAGCAGTTACAATTGCAAAAGTAATTGGAGCAAGAACAAGAAAAAACGGATATTATGAGGGGAATGGATACATTGTTTCTTGGTGTGTCGGTCATTTAATTCAAATGGCAAGTCCAGAAAGACACGACGAAAAATGGAAGAAATGGACAATAGAAAATCTTCCTATAATTCCAGAAGAATATATTTATGAAGTATCTAAAAGCACTAAAAAACAATATGGAGTTTTAAAGAAACTTTTAAACGATAAGAATATCGACACAGTTATAAATGCTTGTGATGCTGGAAGAGAGGGAGAACTTATTTTTAGGCTTGTATATAATCAAGCTAAATGTAAGAAGAAAATTCAAAGACTTTGGATATCTTCAATGGAAAACAAAGCTATTGAAGATGGTTTTAGAAATCTTAAAGACGGAGAAAAATTTGAAGACTTATATGGATCGGCAAGTGCAAGAGCTATTGCAGATTGGCTGGTAGGAATGAATTTAAGTAGGCTTTATTCTTGCATTTACAAGGAAACATATTCAGTTGGTAGAGTACAAACACCAACTCTATATTTAATAGCTAAAAGGGATAGTGAAATAAATCTATTTAAGAAGCAAAAATATTATACAGTTGACCTATCTTATAAAGGATTGAAACTTGTATCAGATAGGATTGATAAAATCGAAGTGGCAGAGCAACTTTTAAACTTGATAGAAGATGAAATAGTTATTACAGAGGTAGAGGATAAAGAAATAAGCACAAAACCAGATAAGCCTTATGATCTCACTACCTTACAGAGAGAAGCAAATAAATATTTTGGATATTCAGCAAATGACACTTTAAATATGGCACAAGGTCTGTATGAAAAAAAGCTAATCACATACCCAAGAACAGATAGCAGGTATTTAACCGATGATATGGTTACTACTATGAAAGAATTATTAGAAGGACTTGAAGAAGGTTTTAAAATCAACGAATCAAACTTTAAGTCTATTTTTAATTCATCTAAGGTTACAGACCACTATGCGATTATTCCTACTATATCAGGTATTGGAAAAGTTAAAGATTTATCTGACAAAGAAAGTAAAATTTATAATCTAATTAAGAATAAATTACTTGCTTCATGTTCGGATAACTTAAAGGAATCTAGCAGAAAAATCAGATATGAATATGATAAATTTAACTTCAATGCAAGTGGCAAGACTGTAATCGATGAGGGTTATACCAAGTATCTAAAGACTTATGGAAAGGAAAGAAAAGAAAATGAATTACCAGATGTAAATACTGGAGATAATATTAAACTAACTTCTAAAAATATATCAGAGAAATTTACAAAAGCTCCAAGTCATTATAACGAAGATACACTTTTAAAGGCTATGGAGAATGCAGGAGTAGAGTCTTTGGATAAAGATATAGAAGTGGAAAGAAAAGGCTTAGGAACACCAGCTACAAGGGCAGGAATTATTGAAAATCTTATCCACAAGGATCTCATAAGAAGAGATAAGAAAAATCTACTTGTAACAGAAAAAGGCAATAGACTTGTATCGATTGTAGAGGATAAGTTCAAGTCGGCTGAAACAACATCTGAATGGGAAATGAAACTTGCAAAGATTAGCTCTGGCGAAGTAGATAAAGAAGACTTTTTAAGAGAAATAGAAGATAGTATAAGGGAGCTTGTAGATAGGTACAAGAATAATCTAAATGAATAAGGTAAAAATATTGGAGCTTTTCGGTGGCATAGGTGCTATTAGAAAGGCTTTTATTAATTTAAAGATACCTTATGAAGTTGTTGATTATGTAGAAATAGATAAGGCTTGTGTTAAATCATACAATGCACTTTATGGAGAAGATTATAAAGAAAAATCAGTAGTAAGATATAAAGCTTCTAATGAAAAGATAGACTTAATTATGCATGGAAGTCCTTGCCAAGACTTTTCAAGAATTGGAAAAAAGCAGGGAGGAGTGAAAAACTCAGGAACTAGATCAAGCTTACTATTTGAAACAATTAGAATAATAAAAGAAATGAAAGATAAACCTAAATGGATAATTTGGGAAAATGTAAAGGGAGTCCTTGATAGAAATATGAGGGACTCCTTTTTTATTTATCTAAAGAATCTAGAAGACCTAGGATATGAGAGTAAGTATGAAATCTTAAATGCAATGGACTTTGGGATACCTCAAAAAAGGGAGAGGATATTTGTTGTTTCATGTCTTGGAGCAAATAACTTTTCTTTTAATAAATTAGAGAGGAAAGAAACTAGACCACTAAGTGAATTTTTAGAAAAGAATGTAAGTGAACTTTATACCATGACTCAACCTTATATGCTGAAATTTTTAAATAAAGGCATAGATAATAGTTTTAGAGGGCGACTAAAAGTGATTAAAGATTTTTCTTATACTATTTCTACAAAACAAATGAGAGTACCTAATTCTGGAATAATAGATATTGGAAATGCTAAATATAGGTATTTAACAGAAAGAGAATGTTTAAGGCTCATGGGTTTTGATGATAGTGATATTGACAAACTAGAGAAAGTACATCCAAGAAGAAAAAATTGCACATCAAGTAAACTATATAAACAGGCTGGCAATTCTATTGTGGTTGATATTTTAATGGCTATTATAAAAGAAATTCATAGAATGGAGGTAGGAAATGCAAGTAAATGATTTTAAGAATATACAAGAAGCTATAAAGTATGAAGTGTTACAAGATGAAAAAGAATATTTAAAACTCTTAAAAGTTATAGGCAATAATCAGAAATATGATTTTTCTAGCCAACTAAGTATATATAACAAAGAACCTGAAGCTAGAGCTTGTGCGACTTTTGATATGTGGAAAAAATATTTTGGTCGAGTTGTTATGAGAGGTCAAAAGGGTATTCCAATTTTAGTTGGAAGTGATGTAAATCAAAGAATTTCATATATTTTCGATATTAGTCAGACCACATCAATGGATAGGAATATCAATGAGGTTAGCTTATGGCAGTTTGATCACGAAAACCATAACGAGACTTTAAAAGAAATAATAAATGCTTCTTCATTTGAAGCTAGTGATTCACTCAATGAAAATATATTTTCTTTAAGTAGAATTTATGGAGATGAATATATTAATTTGGCTCTTGCTGATTTGAGGATAGATATAGAGGATAGACTTAGCTTTGAAAAGTTTATGAGAGACTCAATATCTTATGCGGTAGCTAATAGGTTTAATACAGTTTATCCTATGGATATGGAAAATTTAAAAAATAATTTTTATAGGATTAATACAATTTCTTTAGAACAGATAGGTCTTGTAATATCAAGGGTTAGTGAAGATATTATAGATAGCACAATAGAAAAATCTAAGGAAATGGATCGTGCTAGGCTGCTGACAGAAAGGGCCGCTGCCGACTATAATAGAGATATAGAAAATATAAACGAAGATAGAGGAGGTCAAGATGATTTATATAGACGAGATGATAGGTCAAGAAGTAGAGATGGACGAGTTTTCACAGATGGAAGCGACAGAGGAAATAGCGATGAAGATCGAAGAGAAAACCTTGGACATGATGGAGAAGGATCTGGAATTTATGGAGAGATATCCGAATCCGACATACGCAGTTCTAAGACTGTCTTACCTAGTAGGGAGCGAGGACATGGAGAACTGGAAGAATCTTCAGGAGATGTACGAGGAGAAAACACTTTTGAACCATCTGAAAGAAATTCAGAATCAGGCAGTGGACTTTATCAAGAGAGAGAAAGTCAAGATGATGAAAGCACAAGGATTGACAGAGAAGATGATGAGAGAGAATCCAGAGGAATACCAAGGACAGATGAACAACTTGATGGCAACAGTGAAGAAAATGGCAATCAAGGAATACGTGGAAGCTTAGAAAATGAAATAAGCCAAGAAAAGGAAGCTGAGGAAGCTTCTTTTTTTGATGACAAAAACACTGAAAATAGAAAAGATTATTGGATTGTAGAATTTAATGAAAACCACGAATTAGTTTCCGATTATAGTGGGCAGATAGTAACTAAAGATTTAATTAATGTTCTAAGACAAAAGGATATAGATGTTAAAGACTATAATCAAACTCATGGAGAAAATGAATTTGGAGAAATGACTGATGATTATATCGGATATTTCAAATTCTATTTTGACCACTATGTAGACGGCGAAGTTGTCGAACATTATAGGATTGACCTTGGTGATGGTGAAGAAGTAAATGAGCGTGAATTTTCATATTTAGAAGAACAAGTTGCACTAAGTGAGGAAAAATCTTTACAAGAAGAAATTAAGGAAAAAATAGAACCTAAATTTAAGATAGGTGATCAGGTTAGATATAAAGATAAAGAATTTACCATTACAGATTTTGATGAACTAAGTGGAGGACTTAAAACTGTAACCATTAGAGATAATATGGAATATATGGGAGGTATGATTAGGGGTTCGGAAGTAATTCCATATAGAAATGATTCATACCTTGAAGAAATCTTTGAAAATCTAAGTCAAACATCAGAAAAACTAGCAGTAAAGGTTGGAAAAGAATTTATTTTCGAAGATGAGAACACCTTTGATGGAATTAATTTAATTGAAACTGGAACTTATGTAGAAGTTAATGGGGAAGAATTTCCTTTATGTAAGGGTGAAACATTTGAAGAAAGTAGAAAGATTGATGGCCTTTTAGATAGTGGAAATTATGAGATATACAAATTATCTGACCATGAAAATCAAATTGAAACAGAAGTAGAGCAAGAAAGCTTTATTTATAACCACAATTCCGAAATTGACCAAATGATGGATAGATATAATATCCCAAGAGAAGCAGCCGAAAACTTATTGAGAGGTAAAGAAGATTTAAAGAATCTAGGTTATGAACCTAATAAGGAAAGACTAAGTTTTGCTAGAAATTATGACTTAAAAAATCATATTTACTCAGAATACCTAACACCATCAGAAAAGCTAGATAAAAATATAAAAGCTATTAAAATGCTAAAAAGACTTGAAAATGAAAATAGGAGTCCAAGAGAGTATGAACAAGCCTACCTTGTAGACTATCTAGGTTGGGGTGGTCTTGCCGATGTCTTCGATGAAGAAAAGGGAGGACAATGGCTTGAAGCAAGAAATATTTTAAAAGAAAACCTGACAAATGAAGAGTATTTGAATGCTAAAGAGTCCACTCTTACATCATTTTATACACCTAGAGAGGTAATGGATGGAATATATAAGACTCTAACAGATATGGGATTTAAGACTGGGAACATCCTTGAACCATCTGCAGGAGTAGGTAATTTCATTGGTAATATGCCAAGTGAAATACAAGGCTCTAAAGTCTATGGAGTAGAAAAAGATAGTCTAAGCGGAAGAATAGCAAGAGAACTTTATCCTGAAGCTAACATTCAAATTAAAGGCTTTGAAGAAACAAACTTCTCAAATAATTTCTTTGACTTGGTAATAGGAAATGTTCCCTTTGGAGATTTTAAAGTTAACGATCGTGAATATAACAGAAATAACTTTCTGATTCACGATTATTTTTTTGCAAAGTCAATAGACAAGGTAAGAAATGGAGGAATTATTGCCTTCATAACTTCATCTGGAACTATGGATAAAAAAGATGAATCTGTTAGAAAATATATTAATGCTAGATGTGAATTTTTAGGAGCTATGAGGCTTCCTAATACAACATTTAAAGGACTTGCTGGTACAGAAGTTACTTCAGATATTATTTTCTTAAAAAAGAGAGATTCAGTTATAGAAAGAGATGACGATTGGATTCATCTATCAACTGATAAAAATGGTTTGACTTACAACAAATATTTTGTAGATAATCCTCAGATGGTATTAGGGGATATGAAAGAAGTATCTGGTAGATTTGGCAATACTATTACTTGTGACGAAAAAGAAGATGAAAAGTTAAAAGACTTAATGGATCTTGCAAGTAAGGAAATATCTTCAAATTCAAAATATGAAGAGGTCGAACTATTGGAAGATGAAGAATTAAGTCTTCCAGCAACAGATGATGTTAAGAATTTTTCTTATACCATTATTGATGAAGAAGTCTACCTAAGAGAAAACTCAGTCTTAATTAAGCAGAATATATCAGATAAAAATAAAGAAAAAATAAAAGATTATCTTGATATACTGAATGCCTTAAAAGATGTAATAGAAAAGCAAAAGGATGATTTTTCTGACGAGGAAATAAAAGAATCACAAGCAAAGTTAAATGAAGTCTATGATAACTTTTCAAAGAAACATGGCTTTATTAACTCCCTATCAAACACTAGAGCCTTAAAGGAAGACTCGAACTTTCCTTTGGTTTCATCAATAGAAATACTTGATGATGAGGATAATTTCAAAGCTAAGAGTGATATATTCTCAAAAAGAACAATAACAAAGGCAAAAGTAGTAGACCATGTAGACACTTCTCTTGAAGCTTTGGTTTTATCAGTTTCACAAAAGGGATATGTAGATTTTGAATATATGGAATCTATCACAAGTAAAGATAGGGACACCTTAATTGGCGAGCTTGAGGGCGAGATATTTTTAGACATTAAGGATACAGACCTAATAAATAACAGAATGCCCTTTGAAAACTTTAACAATGACGATCCATTTCATTTTTCATATGTATCGGCTGATGAGTATCTAAGTGGTAATATTAGAGAAAAGATTGGTTATCTCAATTCATATATCGGAGAAATTGAAAATGTAATAGATTTAGCACCTTCTGAAAAGAAAGACACATTATTAAACGAGTTAGGCAAGCTCAAATATCAAAGAGAAAAATTACAAGAAGTTATGCCTGAAGAACTCACTGCTTCTGATATAAATGTAAGGTTAGGAGCAACATGGATACCTCAAAAAGATATAGAAGACTTTACTTTCAATCTTTTAAAAACACCAGGTTATGATAGATGGAATATAAATGTTAGGTTCTCACCACATACAAGTGAATGGAATATTGAAGGTAAAAGTGTTGACTCAACTAATGACCTTGCTAACATGACTTATGGTACAAGTAGAGTAAATGCCTATAAGTTAATTGAAAATGCTCTTAATTTAAAAGATACAAAGGTATTTGACCAAGTAATAAATGATGATGGTTCTAAGACTTCTGTATTAAACAAAAAAGAAACTATGCTTGCAAGTCAAAAGCAAGAACTGATAAAAGAAGAATTTAAGAATTGGATATTTGAAGATCCTGATAGAAGATATAGGCTAGAAAAGATTTATAATGAAAAATTCAATTCAATTAGAAATAGAGAATTTGATGGCTCTAACTTAACTTTTGATGGAATGAATACAGAAATCAGACTTCGAGAACATCAGAAAAATGCCATAGCAAGGACTCTTTATGGTGGAAATACACTGCTTGCCCATGTAGTAGGAGCAGGAAAAACATTTGAAATGGTAGCTTCTGCCATGGAATCTAAAAAGTTAGGACTTGCAAGTAAGTCGTTATTTGTAGTTCCTAACCATCTAACCACTCAAATTGGTAGAGAGTTTATGCAATTATATCCGTCAGCAAATATTATGGTGGCCGATAAAAAAGACTTTCAACCAAAAAATAGGAAAAGATTTATTGGTAGGATTGCAACGGGAGAATATGACGCAGTCATCATAGGACACTCTCAATTTGAAAAAATACCAATGTCTAAGGAATACCAGGTTAGACATATACAAGACCAAATAGATGATATAGTTTCCTTTATTGATGAGAATAAAAGAAACAGAGGAGAAAATTTCACAGTAAAACAACTAGAAAAGACAAAGAAGAAACTCTTGGTAAGACTTGAAAAGCTAAATGATGACTTTAAAAAAGATGATGTAATAACCTTTGAAGAGTTAGGAGTAGATAAGTTATTTATAGACGAAGCTCATAATTACAAAAACTTATTTTTGCATACAAAGATGAGAAATGTTGCGGGTATCGGTCAAAGTGAAGCCTTTAAGTCTTCAGATATGTATATGAAATGTAGGTATATGGATGAAATGACAGATGGAAAGGGAGTTGTATTTGCTACTGGTACACCAATATCAAACTCAATGACAGAGCTTTATACTATGCAAAGATACCTTCAGTATGACGATTTAAAGGCAAGAGGATTAGAACACTTTGATGCCTGGGCTTCTACCTTTGGAGAAACAGAAAACACCTTTGAATTATCTCCAGAAGGTACTGGATATAGGCAAAAGACAAGATTTTCAAAGTTTTATAACTTGCCAGAGTTGATGAGCATGTTTAAAGAAGTAGCAGATATAAAGACTTCAGATATGTTAAATTTGCCAGTACCAGAAGCAAATTTTGAAGTTATTAAAACAAAACCTACTGAGGAACAAAAAGAAATATTAGAAGCTATTTCAGAAAGAGCGGATGCAGTTAGAAATAACCAAGTAGAGCCAACAGAAGATAATATGCTAAAGATTACAAATGATGGTAAAAAACTTGCCCTTGACCAAAGATTAATAAATCCATTACTTCCCGATGATCCTAATTCAAAGGTAAATGTATGTGTTAAAAATATATTTTCAATCTGGGATAAGACAAAAGAAAATTCATCAACCCAATTAGTCTTTTCAGATATGTCTACACCAAAAGGAGATGGAGAGTTTAATATCTATGATGATATTAGAAATAAGCTTGTGAATATGGGAATACCAAAAGAAGAAATAGCCTTTATTCACGAGGCAGATACAGACAAACAAAAAGATGAATTGTTCTCTAAGGTAAGAAGAGGAGAAGTAAGAGTATTATTAGGCTCTACTCAAAAAATGGGAGCAGGTACAAATGTACAAAATAAATTAATAGCTTTACACGATTTAGACGTCCCATGGAGACCGTCTGACCTAGAGCAAAGAAGTGGTAGAATTGTTCGTCAAGGTAATGAAAATGATAAGGTAAATATCTTTAGATATGTAACAGAAAATACGTTTGATGCCTATTTATGGCAGACAATAGAGAACAAGCAGAAATTCATATCCCAAATAATGACAAGCAAGACGCCTGTGCGTGTTGCAGAAGATGTTGATGAAGCAAGTCTATCTTATTCAGAAATTAAGGCTTTAGCTACTGGTAATCCTCTGATTAAAGAAAAAATGGACTTAGATAACGAAGTTACAAAACTAAAAATGCTGGAAGCAAACTACAAGTCTAATAAATATAAGCTTGAAGATAAGGTAAATAAGATTTATCCTCAAAGTATTTTAAAAACTGAAATGGAAATACAAGCAGTTAAAGAAGATATTGCAAGTGTTGAGAAATTAGGAGAAGGAGATAGTAAATTCACTTCAATCAGTCTTAGAGAAAATAAAATTTTAGATAAGAAAGAAGCTGGAGAGAAATTATTAGAAGAAATAAAAAAAGTAAATATAAATGATAGCAAGGTCATTGGTAAATATAGGAATTTAGACTTACAAGTTTCGTATAATTTTATGACTAATAATCACACCTTTAAACTCTTAGGAAAAGCAGAATACTTCGGAGAGTTTTCAAACTCTACTGATGGCAATATAACAAGACTTGATAATGCCATTGAAAAAATGCCTTCAAGGCTTGAAAGATTAAATCAAAATCTTGAAAACTATAAAGAATCTTTAGAAAATGCCAAAGTAGAATTAACCAAACCATTTGAAAAAGCTGATGAGTTAAGGGGTAAGACACTAAGACTAGCTGAGATTAATAAACTTTTAGATATGGGAGAAGTAGAAGAACTAGAAAACCAATCACCACTATTAGAAGATTTAAAGAGGGCAATAGTTGATTATTCTAACTACGAGTTTTCAGAATCTAATAGCTATGAAGACTTTGACAAACTATACCCTGATTTAAGCCATATAGGACTTGCTTATACAGAAACACCTGATGGGAAGCACTCTATTCAATATGAGGTAAATTTGGAAGAAAAAACATGGACTCAGTATGTAGATAATGTTGCTATTAGAACAGAATCTTTTGTAGAAGAAGATATATCTAATTCACAAGCTATTAAAGATATGACTGAAGCCATAAAGATGTCAAGTTTTGATGATCTGGTATCAGTAGATGAAGAAGATTTAAAACAAGCCCTAGGACTAGAAATAGATGATGACGGAAACTTCTATGATCCACTTGCAAAAGATCTTGATAATGACGGAATACCAGATAGGTATGACAATGATTTTAAAGATAGTGATTACTTTGAATCAACTTATGATGTAGAGGATAATCTTCACTCAAGGGAAGAGAAACCATCAATATTGGGACAAATATCAAAATTCAAATCTGAAGAAGAAAAAGATAAAAATCAAGAAAAAAGTGAAAAAGGACAAGAACGATAAAGGAGGGCGAAAGGCTCTCCTTATTTAGTACAAGGAGGAAAATATGGAATACAAAGATATTAGAGAAAACTTAGAAGAAATGATGAATGATAATTACAAGGACTTTATAAAAGCACTTGTGAGCATAGAAAAGGGCATTAATGATGAAAAGGCACTTGAGGAAGTCTATGTTTTATTTATGATCAAAGACACAACAGGTCTATTAAATGATGACTTTGACTATATGATTGATGATATGAAAGAACAAGGTAAGATTGTTGAAAATACCAATGAACTTGAAGAAAAAGACGATCTCATAAATCTCGTTGGTAATATAGCTGGAAAAGTAGAAAATCTTGAACGAGAAAATGCTAATGGAGAAAAATTCAAAGTAAGTAATTTTTCTATAGTTTCAAAAGATGACGATGGAAATAAAATTTATACCAATTGTTCAGCCTATGGAGATAAGACAAAAGATTTAGAGAACCTAAAACAAGGAGATTTTGTTAAAATATTTGGTCAAGTAAAAACAAGTATTGATAACAACGGAAAGGAACATAAAAATGTTCGTATTTTATCTTCTAAGCTCTTAAAAGCAAAAGAACAAGTAAAGAGTCAAGATAAGGATAAAAAGTCCATATTAGGGCAAATAAAAAGCTTTAAGACAGATGACAAAGCTAAGTCAAACAAGAAAGAACATAGCAAAGGTACAGAGAGATAAATATCGGCAGTCTTCGGACTGCCTTTATTTTTTTTGCTCATTTTTTTAATCTAATATATTTAGGTCAGATATGCATATACACTTAAACTCATATGAAAACATATCTTGTAAAAAAACTACTTTAGTCACAGTAATCGCATTTTAACTTGTGATCCTTGCAAGCTAAATGACGAACTTCACTAGGAAGTTTTCCCTTGTATCTTTTGTAATAAATGGAAAATTTGCTATGGGATGTATATCCAACAGATTCTGCTACTTCCTTTATAGGAAGTTTAGTATTTAACAGAAGAGTTTCAGCTACATTCATTCTTTTTCTTTGGGTGTATTCTGTAATGCTTTGACCATATTTTTCTTTGAACAAATTTTTTAATTTTGTTCCGCTCATTTTAGATATTTTTTCAAGAGTTTCCTGATTTACATTCATGGCGAAATGATCATCTAAAAATCTGGATACATCTTCAAGTGCTTTATTATCATCAGATTCAATTTTATATTTTTTTCTATTTAAGTAGGTATCGATTACTATACTTATCCACTCATTTGCCTTGGCTTTAAAGAAAAAATCAGCGGCAGGAGCGTCCATCTTACAATTTAATATTTCCATTGCTACTTTTTCTAATGACTTTGTAAGTATTATTTGATTTGTTTGAAGTAAAGCCCTATAAAAGGATTCAAGATCGATATTAATGGATGACAGGTGCTTTTCTAAAAGTTCTCTTTTAAATCCAACAGAAACAGTGAGATAGTAACTATTCTCGTGTAATAAAAATAGAAAGTCATCTTCTATATTGTCAAAATCAAGAGTATATAAGGAGTTTGGCGTCAAAGTTTGATAAGGGTTAAATTTTTCACCGTTTGCACTTACAATATAGCTAGAGCATATCGAAACATAGTTTTCCATACTATAAGTACTATTTTGAATAACTTCTTCTTTGATATAAAAATCGTGGATATCAATAATAAATCCATTTCCTTCATAAAACCAATATAGGCCTTCTGCATTAATTGAATCATCTTTACTCCAACAAAATGTATGCCCTGCACTTGAATATTTCTTATTATTTTTACATTCATCTACGTTCATATATTCTTTTACAAAATCATAATATGTCATAATACACTATCCCTTTTAGACAATATTCCAATTAGCCTTATTAATTCAAAACTATTGTATTAGTAATTATAACTGATGTATAATAAAAATGCAATGATAATTATTATCGTTCAGGCGAATTTGAATCTAATAGGAATATTAAAGGAGGAAAATATGAAAATTTATAAAAGGCTTTTTTCCTATGTGCCTGAAGAAAAACATAATGGATATATAGCAGTTTTTTTATCAGCACTATCTGCATTTCTAATGGTGTACGGATATTCGTTACTGTATAAACTTTTAAGAAGTTCAATTGTTGAAGGGGATTTATTAGTAGCTAGGACTTTGTCCATTCAAGCTGTCTTATATTTGACGATAGGGGCACTAGTTTACTTTTTGTCAAACTTTTTTTCTCATAAACTTGGATTTCACTTAGAAACTAATTTAAGAAAAAAAGGTATAGATGGACTTACAGGAGCAAGTTTTCGCTTTTATGATTTAAACCCATCTGGAATTATAAGAAAAACTATTGATGACAATGCAGCTAAAACTCATACGGCAGTAGCACATATGATACCAGATAACTCTCAAGCTTTTTTAATTCCAGTATTATCTTTAATACTTGCCTTTTCTATTAGTAGCAGAGTGGGATTAGTTATTCTTATACTAACAATAGTAGGGGCTCTTATTTTAAAGAACATGATGGGTGGAGGAGAGTTCATGGAATACTACCAAAAATCCTTAGAAATTTTAAGTGGTGAAACAGTTGAATATGTCAGAGGCATGCAAGTTGTTAAAATATTCGGAGCTACTGTAGAGTCTTTTAAAACTCTTTATAAGGCGATTAAGGATTATTCTAAGTATGCTCTTGATTACTCAATTAGTTCTAAAAAACCTTATGTTCTATATCAATGGATATTTTTTGGAATTATTGCAATTTTGTCTATCCCTTTAGTTTTTACCATAAATAAAGTTAATAATGCTAATTTGCTTATTGTTGAACTATTCATGATTTTGTTTTTAAGTGGAGTAATGATGGTTTCATTTATGAAAATTATGTGGGCTAGTATGAACATCTTTAACGCTAGGTATGCTGTAGATACTTTAGAAGACTTATATAAAAAAATGAATGAAGATAAATTAAGTTATGGAGAGATTAGTGATTTCAAAAACTATAATATAGAGTTTGAAAAAGTGAATTTTTCTTATAATGAAAACAAAGTACTAGAAAATTTATCTTTTAAATTAGAAGAAGGAAAAAAATATGCTTTGGTGGGTCATTCAGGATCAGGTAAATCGACTATTGTAAAGCTATTATCTGGTTTTTACAAAGTAGATAGTGGCAGTATAAAGATTGGAGAGAGACCCTTAGAATCTTATAGTAAGGATGCTCTAATAAACACAATTTCTTTTGTTTTTCAGGATAGCAAACTTTTTAAGACATCTATTTACGAAAATGTTGCTCTTGCTAATAGAAAGGCAAGTAGAGAAGAAGTTATGAAGGCTATGGAACTTGCCGGTTGTAATGTTATTTTAAATAAGTTTCCTGAAAGGGAGAATACCATGATTGGCTCAAAAGGAGTCTATTTATCAGGAGGAGAAAAACAGAGAATTGCTATTGCGAGAGCCATGCTCAAGAAATCTAAAATTGTAATTATGGATGAAGCTAGTGCTTCTATTGATCCAGACAATGAGTATGAGCTTCAAAAGGCCTTTAAAAACCTTATGAAAGATAAAACAGTTATTATGATTGCCCATAGGATGAGTAGTATTCGTTCTGTTGATGAAATTTTAGTTTTAGAGAATGGAGAAATAATTGAAAGAGGCAGTGATCAAGAACTTATTTCAAAAGGTGGAAAATATAAGGAATTATTAGAGCTTTATGACAGTGCAAATCAATGGAGGGTTAAAGATGAGGAAATTTTATAAAAAACGCTTTTGTCTGACTGATAAAGGGGCTAAAGATCTCACTAAATCTACTATATCAAGTTTCTTGGTCTACTGTATTAATATGGTTCCTGCCTTTATTTTAATGATGTTAACAGATGAGCTTCTTTTGAAAAATGTTAAAAGCCCTTATTTATATTTTGGTGTTTCTGTTGTTACATTAGTATTAATGTATGTTTTGTTAGCCAAAGAATATGATGATCTTTATACTACAACTTATGAAGAGAGTGCTAATTTAAGAATAGATATTGCAGAAACTCTATCAAAACTTCCCCTATCCTACTTTTCAAAACATAATTTATCAGATATATCTCAAACGATTATGGCAGATGTGGAAAAAGTAGAACACGCTATGAGTCATTCAATACCTAAAGTAGGAGGAATGGTTTTATTTTTCCCACTAATTGGAATTATGTTAATGATAGGTAATTTTAAGATGGGGCTTGCAGTAATGATCCCAACTATTTTAAGTTTTATACTAATACCTATTGCTAAAAAGTCGCAGGTAAAAGGAAACAAGAAATATCACAAGGTACTTAGAGAAAACTCAGAAAAATTCCAAGAAACCATTGAACTTCAACAAGAAATAAATAGTTTTAACTTATCCGATGAAGTGAGGTCTTCGTTATATATGCAGATGGATGAAAGTGAAAAAATACATCTTAAAGTTGAACAAGGCTCTCTTTTTGTAATGGGTTTATCCTCTGCTCTTGGCTTTGTAAGTATTGCAGTAGTTAGTTTTGTTGGGATTAGCCTTATTCTATCTGGGGAGATTGACATTTTATATCTCTTAGGTTATTTAATGGCTGCCATAAAGATAAAAGATATTTTCGATTTATCAAAAGAAGGATTATTAGAAGTGTTCTATATAGATCCAAGTGTTGAAAGGATTAGGGAGATTAAGGAAACAAAAATTCAAGAGGGTAAAGATGTAGAACTGAATATGTTTGATATAGTCTTTAAAAATGTAGCTTTTTCTTATGATGATAATCAGGTTTTAAAGAACATTAGCTTTACTGCGAAACAGGGAGAGGTAACGGCTCTAGTTGGAGCTTCTGGATCTGGAAAGACAAGTATATTAAGATTAATATCAAGATTATATGATTATGATAAAGGTCAAATTTTAATAGATGGAAAGGATATAAAAAACATTTCCACAGATTCTTTATTTAAGAAAATATCTATTGTTTTTCAAGATGTTACTTTATTTAACTCATCTATATTAGAAAATATTCGTATAGGTAAAAAAGATGCCAGCGATGAAGAAGTTGTAAAGGCAGCTACCCTTGCAAATTGTATGGATTTTATTAATAAACTTCCTAATGGGTTAGATACAGTTATAGGAGAAAATGGGTCAGAGCTTTCTGGTGGTGAAAGACAAAGACTTTCTATAGCTAGAGCCTTTCTGAAGGACGCACCAATACTTATATTAGATGAAATATCAGCAAGTTTAGATGTGGACAATGAAAAGAAAATCCAAGAGTCTTTAAATAATTTAATTAAAGATAAAACTGTTGTAATCATTTCACACAGAATGAAATCCATAGAAAATGCTGACAAGATAGTAGTTCTTGAAAACGGAAGAGTAGAAAGCGAAGGTAAGCATGAAGAGCTTTTACAAAAATCAAAAGTTTACAAGAATTTAATAGAAAAAACAAAAATGGCAGAAGAATTTATTTATTAGGAGGATTAGAATGAATAATAAAAAGTTAAAAGGAAAAGACGTTATTACGATAGGTATATTTACTGCAATATATTTTGCAATCAATTTTGGGTTTATGGTTTTAGGCGGTCTTCATCCATTAATGTGGATACTTATGCCTGGCTTTATAGCTTTGGTTGGATCTATACCATATATGATTATGGTTCAAAAAGTAAAAAAAACAGGAGCAGTCATAATAATGGGAGCTATTGTTGCTATAATATACTATTTAACTGGTCAGTTTAGTTTAATAATAATTGCATCATTAGCAATTGCTAGTATTTTGGCAGAAGTGATAAGATACCTATCAAAGTATGACAGTTATAAATGGAATTCACTTTCATATGCTTTCTTTTCATTAGGTATGATAGGTTCTCCAGCACAAGTATGGATTCTAAAAGATGAATTCATATCAAAAATTCTTAAAATGGGGATGCCAGTAGATTATGTTAATATATTAAAAACTTTTATTAACACACCGATGTTAATTGTATTAATTGTAACACCATTTGTTTTTGGATTATTATCTTGTGGGATTTTAAAATCATTTCTATATAAAAATTTTGAGGCGAGAAATTAAAATGTTCAAGCGATTAAAATTAGATCCTAGAACCTCAATAATATTGCTTTTATTAGTAAATATATTTTTCTTTAAAAGTAGATCGTTGGCAAGTGAATTAATTTTAATGAGCTATTTGTTGATTATTTTGACAGTTTGCGGAAATTTTAAACCGGGATTAAAAGTATATTTAACTTTTATTACTTTTTTAATAATAAATTATTTTGTTTTTCCCCATTCGCCCAAGTGGATTGTAACGACATTTATTGTACCTGTTTCTTATGCAAGGAAGATTTTTCCTTGCATAATGGCAGGAACATTGTTATACAAAACGGTGACCGTAAGAGGAATTGCAGGAGTTTTTAGAAAATTTAAATTCTCAGAAAATTTTATTTTAGCATTTATGATAACTTATAGATATTTTCCCACATTAAGACAAGATATACATTGTGTTAGAGAATCAATGAAGATTAGGGGGATTAGTATGATTAAAAACATGGATATATTTGTTGTACCTATAATAAATTCTGCAATTGATATGTCTGAAGAGTTATCTAAGGCAGCTGTAACACGAGGAGTCGAGAATCCAGGTAGAAAAACAACTATAATTGATTTTAAATTCACTGTTTATGATGTATTAGTTATTTTATTTGTTGTTTTAATTATGGTTATATTTTAGGTGAGTTAGAATGGGTTATGTAAATATAAATGATGTATCTTGTACCTCTAAAACGGGATATAAAATATTAAAAGGGATCAACTTAAATGTTGAAAAAGGCGAATGTATTCTACTTATGGGACTAAGTGGTTCAGGCAAAACGTCATTGACTAAATTAATAAATGGAATTATACCACATTTTGAAGAAGAAACTGATTTTGTTGGTGAAGTTTTAATAGAGGGAGAATCTACTAGAAATATATCACAATATAAAATTTCAGAAAAAGTTGGTTCGATATTTCAAAATCCAAAATCTCAATTTTTTAATTCTGATGTTGAGGGAGAAATTGTATTCGGTCTTGAAAATATGGGAATTGATCCAGAGTTAATAAAAAAAAGCTTTAAAAAAACTATCAATAATTTAAATATAGATAGATTATTAGGTAAAAATGTCATCTCATTGTCGAGTGGGGAAAAACAAATTTTAGCTTTTGCATCTATTTTTGCATTAAACACAGATATTGTCGTATTGGACGAACCATCTTCAAATCTTGATATGGATACAATTGAAACGATAAAAAATAATATTGAAATATTTAAAAAAGAAGGGAAGACAATTATAGTTGCAGAACATCGACTATATTATTTAAAAGACATAATTGATAAAGCATATTATATAGACAAAGGCATAATTAAGGATTGTTTCACACAAGAAGAGATAAAATCATTTAATTCAAAAAAAGAAGATAATCTCAAAATTAGAACCTTATCTACTCCGAAGTTGGAAGTTCTTGAAAAAGAATTTAATAAAAATGATGAGTATTTATGCGAAGATTTATCGTATACAATAAATGGAAATTTCATATTTAAAGATATTAATATTTCTTTGAATAGAGGTGAAGTATTAGGTATAGTTGGGAAAAATGGTATAGGAAAAACAAGTTTATTAAAATGCATTTCAGGACTTATAAAGAAAAATACAGGAAGTGTTTTTTTCAACAATAAACTCTTAAATAATAAAGATAGATTAAAAAACACATATTTTGTAACACAGGACATTAATTCACAATTATTCACTCGAAGCGTAAAAGAAGAATGTGAATTAAATTTACCTGAGGATAAATTAAATCAGGTAGATATAGTTCTAAATAGGCTTGGATTAGATAAATATAAAGATAAGCATCCAATGTCGCTTTCAGGAGGACAAAAACAAAGGTTAACAATTGCCTTAGCTCTACTTTCAAATAAAGAAATCATAATCTTTGATGAGCCTACAAGTGGTTTAGATTTCAAAAATATGATAATTGTATCAGAAGCTATAAAAGATTTGGCGAAAAAATCCAATAAAGTTGTAATTGTTGTTTCGCATGATTATGAGTTTCTAAATACGGTAGCGGATGGAATATATGAAATGATGTAACATCAATAATTAAAATCTTAATTACTGTTTCAATTTTCTTTATTTTACCGAATAATTATTGCCTATTATCAGCAGATTTTTTGTTAGCCCATTGCGTTATGTGATTGAATTCTTTGTTTTAGGTTCAATTGCTGAAAAATTCATAGTTTTGAATTTATATTTTTTTTCAAGGACCACTAACTTTTGATGACTTAGCTTTGAGACAGATTATAGAACATGTAAAATAAGGGAAAATATAATAAATGTACAGAGATATAAATATCGGCAGTCTTCGGACTGCCTTTATTTTTTTTGCTATATTTAAACAGATTGTATAATGACGTCATAAGTCGACTTAGGAAAATGTTGAAGATATTATTTTGTTAGTTCATGATTAGGATATCTGAATATATTTAAATCAAGAAATCTTGATGTTATATAACATATAATGTAATAAGTAGATGATTATATAGAGGCATCAATAGTCTAAATAAGAATACTTAGAAAAATACAATTAAGCTATTGACGTCTAATACTATACGACATATAATATAGACGAGGATACTATATGACATATAGCATAATAAGTTTAAAAGTGAGGTGATTGGGATTGTTTGAAATAGATACTCGAGTTTTAGAGCTATGTGTTTTAATAGCAATTGATAAAGAAGATACATATGGGTACAAGTTGACTCAAGAGTTATCAGATGAATTTAATATTTCAGAATCTACCGTTTATCCAGTATTAAGAAGGTTGCAAAAATCCAATTATCTTGCAACATATAATAAATCCATAAATGGAAGAAATAGACGATATTACACATTAACGGATGATGGAAAAAAAGAATTGGAGAAGCAATTAGAAAGCTGGTCAAAGTATAAAAATACAGTAGATGATTTTATTATGAAAAGTAAGGAGGGTAAAGATGATTAGGAAATCTTTTTTACAAACTTTGGATAAAAAATTAAAGAAATTTGATAATAGGGAAAGAGAAGAGGCAATTCTATTTTATTCAGAGATATTTGATGAAATGAATTTAGCGGATGAAGATCAAATACCAAATCAATATGATGTAAATAAAATTGCTAGGGATTTAAATTTATCTATGAAAATAGATAACTGGGAAGATGAAAATAGTTCGATTAAGAAAATTTTTAAAGGGATACCAATAATTACCTTAAGTATTTTATCACTACCAACAATTTTGGTAGGATTAATAGTATTCTTGGCTTTATTGTTTACAGCTATTTTTTTAATAGCTGCTACTTATTTCACGGTAATCTTATTGGTTATTGTAACAGTAAAAAATTTCTTTTTAGGTGGATTTTCGATAGCAAGTTTATGTTTGCTACTGGGAGTAATACTTTTAGTTATTTCAGCAACAGGGATATTGATTGAAATAATTAACCTAATTGGGAAATTAATAATAAAAAGAATCAAGGAAAGAAATATCAATAGTTAGAAAGGGGTTTTAATATGAAAAAGAAATTATGGATTACCTTGGCATTAGGTATGGTTTTAACTCTTGTCGGATGCAATATGGGAGGAAAACTGAACCTAAAATTATCTGAAGATGAATATTATATTGACAAAAATGGGTTAGATCCTGTAGTGGCATCTAGTTATACAGGAACAGAAACATTTGAAAAAATCAAAGAATTACAAATTGATACAAATATTACAAATATAGAGTTAATATCCAATACAAGTGAAAATTACAATGTAGAGATTGAAAATTTAAAATCAGACTATGTGAGTCCTATAGAGGTCGAAGAAAAAAATGGCGTAATTAGTATCTCTAACAAGCTATTAAAACAAAAACCAATAGGAATACTAGACGAAGAATCATCTAAATTGAAATTGGTAATTGAAGGACCTATCGAAAACATAGATAAGATTTCTATAAATGATAGAGTTGGTTCAATAAGTATTAAGAATGCAACGCTTAAGAATGTAAGCATTAAGGGTAATGCAATCGATATTGATCTTACTGATTCAACGATTAACAAATTAAATCTTGATTTAGAATTATCAGATTTAAGTATGAGCTCTACAAATATTAGTGATAGTAAACTAAATTTAAATAAATCTCGAATATTTGGAGAAAAAAATGAGTTTAAAGGAGATAATATATTGAATTTCTCTATTGTTGAAGGCGAACTTGGTTTAAAAAATTATGATGAGATATTTAATCAAAATACGCCCAATAAAATAAAATTAGAAGGTAAACTAAATAGATTTGAATTTATCAATGAGAGGTGAAAAGTTCATGAAATATATTAAAGCTGAGATTTTTAGAATTTTTCATACAAGAAATTATCTTAAATTTATCTTTGCTATTACATTGATATTACTAGGAAGTATGATTTATTCATCCATAGACTCTAATTCGGAAGAATATTTCGAATCTATGGAAACATTTTTAAAGATTGTTAGTATTATAATTTCAATTTTTTTCAGCGTGACTATTTTTAAGAAAAAAGATATAAAAGTAGAGCTACTATCAATGGGGCTTAGTAGAAAGCATGTATTTGTATGCGACCTTATTACTTTACAAATTTTTACTCTTTTTTCTATAGTAATAATGGGAGGATTGATTTTATTATTCAGTTTATTAAAAAATCTAGTGGGATATGATTACACTGGAGGATCATATATCGGATTTGTCTTTTTCTTGATTAGAATGATAATATTGATGATAAATGTAAACAATGGTGTCATGGGATTAACTTATTTATTGAACAATGTGGCTCTAGGCATTGCAACTTCCTTTGTTATAATTCCATCAGTTTTTCAAATAGGAATGTATATGACTGAAGGAAAAATCTACGATGTATTTAATAACCTTCTTCTTATACAACCATTCAAGCTATTAGATTTAGGATTGGCTACAGAGCAAATTGGAAATAACTTTATGAAGACAGCTGGTATTAGTTTTGTTTTTGTCTTTGTAATTTATCTAATGAGTGGATATGTAAGATTTGGTAGAAAAGAAATCAATTGAGGTGGATTATGGATGCTATAGTTAAAACAGATAATCTTTCAAAAAAATATAGTGATAAATACGCATTAAATAACTGTTCGCTAACAGTGAATAGAGGAGATATCTATGGTATAATTGGTAAAAATGGTGCTGGAAAATCAACACTGATGAAAATTCTCTGTGGAATTACCGAGAAAACTCAAGGTGATTATGAATTGTTTGGAGGAAAGAATCTTTCAGAAGGAAGAAAGAAAATTGGAGCAATTTTGGAAAATCCAACCTTGTTTGGTAATTTGACAGCTAGAGATAATTTGAGATATTTTGCCATTCAAAAAGGCATTACTAATGAGAATACTATAAAGAAATCTTTAGAATTAGTTGGATTAAACTACGATGATGGTAAGGTAGTTAAAAACTATTCAGTTGGTATGAAGCAGAGATTAGCTTTGTCTGTATGTCTTTTAGGAAAACCGGAACTTCTAATTTTAGATGAACCTATTAATGGAATAGATCCTAAAGGTATAGTAGAAATAAGAAGCTTATTAAAAAGACTAAATGAAGAAAATGGAGTTACTATTATTATTTCTAGTCATGTACTTCCAGAATTAGAAAATTTGGTAAATAAAATAGCGATTATTAATGACGGTCAAGTGATAGATAAATTAAGTTTGGATGATTTGTATAGCAGAGATTTTAATTATATAGAAATCTACACTTCAGATATTGGTAGAACTGTAGAAATATTAAAAGAACAGGAAATCTCCAAAATTGATATTCAAAATAGCAGGATTCGAGTTAAAGAAAATATAGAAGACAGTTCAGAGGTTGTTAGTCTATTAGTTAATAATGGCATAAAAGTCTATGAAATTTTTAGAAAAGAAGAGACATTGGAAGAATTTTATTTAAGAAATATAAGCTAATTATTTTATTAGGGGTATAAAGATGATAAAAATATTAAAAAAATATTAAAGAAACAATTATTCTTACATTGTTATATAGTTTTTTTGTTTTAGCTAGTACGGTAGGTGCATTGTTAATAGCTAAAAGTCTTGATTTTTTATTAAAACAGAATTTTTATCAATTTTTATACTATATTTTATTGTCTTTTATTGCTTGGATATCAGGTTTATTCTCAAATTATATTCGTAGAATTAAAGAAGAGACTCTAACACAAAAAATTTGTACTGATCTGAGAAGTGCTGCTATTAAGAAGCTGGTTTCAGAATTTTCAAGTAATTCAATAGCATGTGTAAGTTCGGATGATTATATATTTAATATGAGTATAAGAAACAATATCATTTTGGATAAAAAGTATGACGCTGAACTACTCTATGATGTAATCAAAAGAACAAAAATTGAAGATTTTATAAAAGATTTACCTAGAGGTTTGGAAACAGAACTGAAAAGTAACAATCTTACCCTTTCAGCAGGTCAAATTCAAAGAATTTGTTTAGCAAGAGCATTATACTCAGAAAGGGATTTGATTTTTATAGATGGAGGGACAGCAAATTTGGATATTAAAAATTCAGAATATATAGAGAAAGAATTGTTTTTAGATTCAAATTTAACTGTTGTAATGATTACTCATAGACTAAAGATAATATAGCTATGTTGTCAGATAATATATATACTTTGTAAAAAAATGGGAATGTCAACTTTTATGAGTAATAGTTTATATAAAGAATTGACTTCCCCTAATTTTTTATCTTTCTACTTCCTTTCCATAATAATTTTCATAGTTTTTCCTATACTGAACAAGGTCGGAAAATTGTTCTTTATTTAAAGAATACTCTTGCATGAGGGTGTTCTTTTTTTCTTGCAATTTATCGAGATTTGATAGTATTTCTTTTGTATTTGGAAGCTTTTTATAGTTTTCTAAAATTTCTTTAGCAGCTATTTTGTAGACGGAAAGTTCACTATAATATTCTTCTGCAAATTGCGTATCTTCAGGATTTTCTTTGTGGTATTTATAGATTTCACGATATTTATTTATAGTATTTATATTTTCCATATCTTGTGATAATCTCTTCATCTCAGTTTCAATTTTCTTTATTTTATCTAATAAGTCTTGTCTATCATCAGCAGATTTTTTAATCAGATCATCGAGCTGTGTAATTGAATTTATTCCTTGTTCTCTTAACTTTATTATTGAATCAGCCATAGTTTTGATGTTGTGCTTTCTTGCCCAAACTTCATAACCTTTTGAGGATTGAGCTTTTTTATTAGTAGATATATCAATAACATTTCCTACACGCTTTTTAGTAGGATTAACTTTATTTTTGATAGCTAAATCTATTCTTTCTTTGATTTTTTCCTCAGTATAATCTTCTCCGATAGTCTTAGATCTTGTAAATCTTTGCTTATCTTTATGACGAAAAGCAATGTGTTTACCAAACTTAATTTCATAATCAAGAGATTTCATATTTTCTAAAAACTCTTCCCATGATTTAGACTTATTAATCATTCTATCTATATCAAATTGTAGCTTAGACTTCCAAGAATTACCTTTCTTGTTTTGGTCATATTCATACCAAGATTTACCAGAAGTTTTATATTTTCTTTTGTAAGCTTCATAATATTCATCAATGACTGAAAGCTTATTTTCTTTACATAATTCATCACTTTGATACCTAATTTTATGGTAAGATTTTTTATTAGATTGGTAGCATTTACCAGTCTTATAATTAACATTATTAAAAATAATATGGTTATGGATATGCCCTCTATCTATATGAGTTGCAAGAACAAATTCATAATCTTCTTTTAAAATTTTCTTACATAATTCCATTCCAATTTCGTGAGCTTTTATAGGATCAACCTCTCCTGGTAGAAAAGATTGGATTAAATGTCTAGCCAAAACTGTACCCTTAGTATCATTATCTTCTCGTGTTTTTATAAATTGAATATGGGCAGTAGATGGATGACATTTGAATGAAGATACTAAGATTTTTTCATCAGTTTTTTCACTCTTAGTAATGTAGTCTATTGCCAAATTTAAAGTTGATTTTATAGGATGTATTTTTGTAATTGCCATACTAATCACCAGAACTTTCTTTTGATTTATTAAGAAGTAGGGAATGAATCTGCCATATTTCCCTTGATAATTTTTCTATCTGATTATTCATAGATTCAATTTCATATTTGTAAATAACACCAGTTGTATTAGTAGCTTTTGCAATCTGATTTATATTATTTGTTGCATTTGAAAGTAACCATTGTAGGTTTCTAAATGGTTCTAAATCTACAACGTAGATCTCTTTTTCTAATACGCATTTTCTAAGAAAGTGGGACATAGTTTTGCAGTTTGCAAGTCTCATTTTCTTTTCAAAAACTTCCTTTTCTTCATCTGTTAAATATATTTTTAGTTGATTATTTCTTTTTCTATTATCCATAGTATATCTCCTTATCATAAAATATTGGGGTCTTAGGGCTCTCCCTAACAAGGTAAAATTGATAAAAAAAGAAGCAGTCCATAAAGGTTCTGCTTCATCAATTTTTCGTAAGTGGGTACTCACTTACTGTGCTTGCTATTAAAGTTATAAGCGTTAAGCGTGTATTTAATTATTAATAATTATATCATACTTAAGTATTATTTTCCACTGTGCGTATTGACAAAAAGAAGATGAGTATATATAATGATAACTAAGTTATCATGGTTGGATTTTGTAGTAGGAAGAAGGTGAATGAGTGTTGAGTTTAAGTGGGTATGATGCTACTCATAGCAAAATTTTAGAAAGTGGTATAAAAAACTTTTTAAAAGATGGTTATGAGAAATCTAACTTAAGAAAGATTTGCAAAGAAGCTGGGGTAACTACAGGAGCTTTTTACCGTCATTTTGATGATAAGGAAAATTTGTTTACAAATTTGGTAGAACCTTTTGCAAGTCAGATTCTTGATATTTATAAAAATTATGAAGACAAAAGTCTTAAAACTTATGAATCTGATGAAGAGTTAAGTAAAAATAAGTTATTAGAAATACTGAAAATGAAAGAAGAAGCATCTGTAAAGTCCGTATCTTTCTTTTATGATAATAAAGATATTTTTGAGCTTTTGATTTTTTCTTCATATGGTACAAAATACGAGAACTTTATTGATGAAATTATAGGATTTGAAGATGAAAATCATAAAAAAATTTTAAATCTAATTTATAAGAATGGATATAGGAGCGTTATTACTGATGAGGGACTACATCTTATAAACCATGCTTACATTTATGCACTATCAGAATTAGTAGTACATTCTAATAGTAAGGAAGAAGCAGTTCATAATGCAAAGATTATAGCGGGATTTTTTAATGATGGTTGGAAAAAGATTAGGGGATTATAATCCTTAATTTTTTTAAAAATATGATAACTAAGTTATCTTTTTATGGAGGTGGAAATTTTGAAAAAAGAAAATCAATTTAAAAAACTAATGAAATTGGCGAACAATCATAGGTCAAGTTTAAATCTGTCAGTGCTACTCGCAAGTCTTGGAGTTATTTTTGGAATACTTCCCTTTATAAGTGGAGGAAAAATTGCTGAAGGACTTATATCAAATGATACTGATAAAAATTACTATATCTTATGGTGTTTAACTGGACTACTAGGTTATGCTTTAAAAACTTTATTATATGCATGGTCTCTATCTATTTCCCACAAGGCTACTTTTTCTATACTTGCTGATATTAGGATAAAAATGATAGAGAAACTTCCTAAACTTTCTCTTGGAACAATAAGCGAAACTCCAAGTGGAGCTTTTAAGCAAAAAATAGTTGATCAGGTAGAAAGTATGGAGAGTCCACTTGCTCACATGTTCCCTGAAATGACAGCAAATTTACTAGGTCCTGTTTTTGTATTTTTATATCTTTTATTTGTAGACTGGAGAATGGGACTCTTATCCCTCGTATCATTTCCAATAGGTATGTTTTTTATGGCAAGTGTTTTTAAATCTTATGGAGATAATTTTGCTGGTGCGATGAAAATCGGAGGAGAAATGAATTCTTCTCTTGTAGAATACGTAAATGGGTTAGAAGTGATAAGGTCATATAATCAGACGGATAAAACTTATAAAAAAATCACCGACAAAGTTTATGCTAATGCTAAATATTATTATGACTGGATGACAAAAACTCAATTTGGAATGTCAATGTCAAAAGCAATCACCCCAACTACTCTTCTAGCTATACTTCCATTGGGATATATCTTTTATAAGAATGGATCTTTATCCTTAACAGGATATCTACTTTCCATAATTTTATCCTTTTCCTTACAAGGATTACTAAATACTATGATGAGATTTACAACTATAGGAGCTCAAGTAGGCACTTTAGTAGAAAATGTGGAGTCTGTTCTTAATTCGACTGAGCAAATTCACAGTGAAGAAAAAATTGTTATTAAAAATCATGATATAGAGCTTAATAATGTGAGTTTCGAGTACGAAGATGGTCAAGAAATTTTATCAGATATTTCCTTACAAATAAAAGAAGGAACTAAAAATGCTTTTGTAGGTTTGTCAGGTGGTGGAAAATCTACTATTGCAAAATTAATTGCAGGATTTTGGGATGTAAAGAAGGGTGTGATTAAGATGGGCGATATTCCTTATGAAAACATTCCTTTAGAAGAACTTTATGATCAGGTTTCTTTTGTGTCCCAAGACAACTTTTTATTTGATGATACTATAAGGGAAAATATAAGAATGGGTGACCCTAAGGCGAGCGATAAAGAAGTTGAGGAGATATCAAAAAAAGCTGGCTGTCATGAATTTATATCTCATTTGGAAAATGCATATGAAACTAGGGTTGGAAAACAGGGAGAAAGTCTTTCTGGAGGCGAAAGGCAGCGAATCGTTATAGCTAGAGCAATGCTAAAAAACGCCCCTATAGTTATATTTGATGAAGCAACGGCCTATATGGATCCAGAAAATGAATATTTAATTCAAAATTCTTTAAATGAATTAATTAAAAATAAAACTGTAATCGTGATTGCACACAGATTATATACAATAAAAGATTCGGATAAGATTTTTGTAGTAAATAATGGAAAAATTGAAGACTCTGGTAAGCATGAAGATCTTCTAAATTCTTCAGAGACTTATAAGAAGCTTTGGAAAACAAGTATAGGAAAGGAGGATTAATATGTTAGAAACCTTAAGTAAAATTTGGAGGTTTTCAGCTAAGGAGAAGTCAAACTTAAATAAATCTTTAGTTATATCAGTAATTCATGCATTCTTTTATGTTTTGCAAATGGGAGCCGTTTATTTTATTTTGTTAAGTATTGTAAATAATGGAGAAAAATTAAGAACATCCTTAATGTCTTTTGCTATTATTCTTGCATCTATATTTGGACGAATGATAACAAATTATTACGCACAGTTAAGACAAACTCATGCAGGTTATTTTATGGTTGCAAATGCAAGAATTAAAATGACAGATAAGTTGAAAAAAATTCCAATGGGTTTACTAAATAATTCAAAAATGGAAAATATTTCAGGGATATTAACAACAGGGCTAAGCGAAACAGAAAACACTGTTCCTTCAATTCTCATAACCATGCTTACTGGATTTTTAACAGCCTTTGTTTTTACTATCATGGTTTTTATTTTTGATATTAGAATTGGGATTGTAGTTGCAATAGCAACATTAATATACCTTTATGTTAGTGATAGAATGCAAAAAGTTTCAGCTAAAGTTGCTCCCAAAAGAGCCAATGCCCAAATTAATTTATCTGATAGAGTTTTAGAACATATACAAGCCATGCATGTTATTAAATCATTTAATTTAACGGGTAAGGGAGATAAAAACACAAGAGATGCTATTTTTGAGAGTAAAAAAACTAATTTAGAAGTAGAGAGAAGATTTACTCCTTTTACAATTTTTTCTTCTCTAATTTTAAATGTTGCATCATTTATATTGATGTATTTGGCTATTAGATTTTATTTTGATCAAACTATGAATTTAACAAACTCTTTGATGACATTGATTATGTCTTATATGATATTTTCTCAGATTCAGGAGGCAGGATCTTCAATGTCAGAGCTAAGAATAGTAGCAAGTTCTATTGATAAAGTTGATGATATTATGTCGCTTAGTGAGATGAAATCGAAGTCTGGTCTAAAGTTAACAAGTAAAAGAAATATTGAATTTAATAATGTTTCTTTTTCCTATGGAAATAAAAAAATAATCGATAAGGTATCTTTTAAAATTCCTGAAAAAACTACTGTGGCATTTATAGGACCATCAGGAGCTGGGAAAACAACCCTATCAAAGCTCATTGCTAGATTTTGGGATGTAGATAGTGGAGATATTACAATAGGTGGAGTAAATATAAAAGATATTAGTTTAGAAGAATTGATGGATAATATCTCCATAGTCTTTCAATCAGTATATCTATTTAATGATACTATTGAAAACAATATAAAATTTGGAAATCCTAATGCAAGTCATGAGGAAGTCATAAATGCTGCAAAAAAAGCTGCGTGTCATGATTTTATTATGGCTTTGCCAAAGGGATATGACACAGTAATAGGAGAAGGGGGTGCTAATCTTTCGGGAGGTGAGAAACAAAGAATATCAATAGCAAGAGCAATTATTAAAGATGCACCAATTATAATTTTAGATGAGGCAACTGCAAATGTTGATCCAGAAAATGAGGACAAATTACAAATTGCGATTAACTCATTAATGAAAGAGAAGACGGTGATTATGATAGCCCATAAATTAAATACCATAAAAAACGCTGATCAAATCATCGTCTTAGAAAAGGGTCAAATTGTTCAAAAAGGTGAACATGATGAATTAATTAAAGAAGAAGGTATATATTCTGATTTCATTAAAATCAGAGAAAAAGCTGAAAATTGGAAAATTAAATAAGGAGGAGAAGATGAATTTAAAAAATATTGTAAAAATTGCTGTTTTTTCAGTTATAGGATTTGTGTTAACAATGGGACTTGGTTATGCTACAGGAGCTTTAGGTGTAATGCCTAGTTTATATTTGTCTTGTGCCTTTGCTACGATTGTAGTAGCACCAGTATTTGTAATTTTGGCAAGGAGTGTAAAGGTGAGGGGGACCGCATTTTTATATTTCTTTTTGATAGGACTATTCTACACTCTTATGGGGATGTGGCCTATTATAATTATAAATACCATTGCTGGAATCTTAGCTGAACTTGTAGTGGGAAGTAGTGAAAATTATGATAGAGGCAATAGTAAGGTTGGTCTTGCTTTTGGAGCGGGTATGTTTGTATATTCACTTCATCCTATGATAATTGTGTTTTTCTTTTCAAAATCTAAGGCGATGCTTGAAATGATGGGAGCAGACTACTTTGACTTTTTAAGAAACTTTTACACACCTGCAAATATTGGAATTTGTTTTGTTATTTCCATAATTGCATCAATCATTGGTGCAAAATTTGGATCATATATCTATAATAAGTTTTTTGCCAGTAGGAATAAAAAAAGTGTTCTTGGTTAAAAGTAAAAAAGAGAAAAAGGAAGTAATTAGCCCAATTACTATAATTGGGCTAATTATAATCTTTTCTATAATACTCACAATAGGAGATGAAGCTTTTTATATTACATGTCTACTATTAAGCTTATTATCATTATCCATTTATTCACTAAAGTTAAGTTTTAAATTTACTTTATTTTTGATTGTAATTTTTATTTTAATAAGGATTTTAGAAAATTATTTGGGTGGTGTCTTTATTGGCTCGATATATCTCATGCTTAGAATTATATTTCTTTACGCTCCTATATTTATTATGGCAAGAGTCATGAGTCTATATTCGGCATCTTTTATTGTAGCTTCTTTTACTAATAGAGGAATGCCTACAAGCTTTGGACTTCCTATTGCTTTATTCTTTAGGTTTATACCTGAAATAAAAATAAGGCTCCAAGAAATAAAAGATGGACAAAAGATAAGAGGATTTAAGACTAGTATATTTCACCCAATAAAGACTTTTGAGCTTTATTTTGTGCCTTTACTTTATAAGTGTCTTGAAATAAGCGATGTATTAACCTGTTCAATTATTTTAAAGGGGATTGAAATAGATTGTAAAAAAACATCCATATATAATCTGCAATTTTCAAAATTTGATTATTTTATGTGGGTTAGCACAATTATTATGCTAGGAGCAAGTTTATGGAAAATGTGATTAGTGTTAATATTAAATCTTTTTCTTATGGAGAAAATGAGAATTTAAAAAATATTAAATTTAATATCAAAGATGGAGAGTTTATTTTATTAACAGGTAATTCTGGTTGTGGGAAGAGCACACTAATAAGAATAATTACGGGTCTTTTTCCAAGCTTTTATGAAGGAAAATTAGATGGAGAGGTTGAAATTTTTGGAAGAGATATAAATGAATATAAAAAAGGAGAACTTTCAAAAATTTTATCCATTGTTTTTCAAAATCCCAAAGATCAGTTTTTTTGTACAAATGTTTATGATGAAATTGCCTTAGGGGCAGAAAACTTGGGAATTAAAAGAGATTTGATTATAGAAAAGATAGAGTCTATAAGTAAATTGCTTAAAATAGAAAAACTGCTTGATAAATCTATTTTTTCACTATCAGGAGGAGAAAGACAGAGAGTAGCTATTGCTTCAGCTCTTATTCAAGATAGTAAAATTTTATTTTTTGATGAACCATCTTCTTCTCTAGATTATGATTCTATTGAAAGCTTTAAAGAGATTTTAAAAGAATTAAAATCTATGGGTAAAACCATAATAGTAGCCGAGCATAGACTTTATTATCTAAAAAACTTATTTGATAGACTTGTGTTTATGAAAGGTGCAACAATCAATGAAATTTTTACAAGAGAAAATTTTAACAATAATCTAGCTAAAGAATTAGGACTTAGGACTTTAGAAGAAAGAAACTTAAAAGCTGAAAGAATTTTTTTGAAAAAAGATTCTGTAGAATTTTTTAATAATATATATGTAAGTGTTGGTAAGAAAAGCATTTTAGAAAACATTTCTTTTGATTTAAAGAAGGGAGAAGTTTTAGGAATACTTGGAAAAAATGGATCGGGTAAGACATCTCTATCAAGAATAATAACTGGACTTGTTGGGAAAAATCAAGATACAAGTATAGGTGTACGAGAAAAAGAAAGACTAAAAAATTCTTACCTAGTCCAGCAGGATGTAGATTCTCAAATATTTTTAGATACAGTTGAAAATGAACTCCTGTCTATATCATCTGATAAAGAGGAAATTAAAAAACTTTTAAAGGAAATAAATCTCTGGGATAAAAGAACATCACATCCTCAAAAATTATCAGGAGGTCAGAAACAAAGGCTAGCTGTAATTACTGCTTTTCTATCAAATAGACGAGTAATCATATTAGATGAACCAACATCAGGACTTGATTATAAGAATATGGAAATTATGGCTAAGCTTATAAATGAGTATTCTAAAAAGATTTCAATAGTTATTATAACTCATGATTTGGAATTTCTTTTTAAGTGTTGTAATTCTGCTTTAACTCTAGATAAAAATAATTATGATAGGTTTGTCTTATTTAATAATGAAGAGAAAATATTTGAATTTATTGAGCAAATGTAATATTTCAACTTATCATATATTAAAACAAGGAGAAAATAGACTTAAACATCGAAAGACGATATTTATATAATATATCTGTTAAAAATAATATAGCAAATCCAAAAAGAATCTATATTAAAAATAATTTCGTTCATTTTAGAGGACTAACCATGCCCAAGAGCAGGAGTCCTCCTTTTTTTGTCTGAAAACATAAAGACAAAAAAAGAATGGAGGAAACATAAATGACAAAAGAATATTACCTTTATGTTGGTGGGCAAAAAATCAAAGTAAGCGAGCAGATATACAAAGTCTACTGGCAAGAAAGAGAACATGAAAAATATTTAGAGCAGGTGGACAAGAAAAACCACTTGCTCTTTTTTTCGTCTCTAAATCATGATGGGAATTTTGAAAATAATCTAGAAGATAAAAATGTTGATGTAGAAAAAGTTGTCGCAACACAAATGATGATTGAAGCACTAAGAAATGCTATGTCAAAGTTAAATGAGGAGGAACGGGAAATAATTGAAAGATTATATTTCAATGATGAAACACTTCGTGCAGTAGCAAAGACTCAAAATATATCACATCCTGCTTTAATAAAAAGGCGAGATAAGATTTTAGAAAAACTAAAGAAATTTATAGAAGAAATATAAATTCTGGTTACCAAAGAGGGCAAATTTTCCTTTATAAAGTGAGGGGAGTTTTGTCCTCTTTCTATTTTAAAAGAAATTTAAACAATATTTGAACCATAACAATTAAATAGACCAAGACAAGACATTAATCATTTTTAGAGCGTAATAACCTATCCGCCAAGATCTTTCTGCTGAATAATTCGGCAAAACAAGTACTGCTAAGCTAAAAGCAAGGGAAGAAGAAAGGGAGCGATAAGTAAGAGTTTGAATATAGGGAGGGATACCCTATCCGCTAAGAAGAAAATGAGGATAATGATACTTCTAAGGTTGAAGCCGGCTCATCCTGAACAGAGGCGGAGGTGAGATTCCTATGTTGCTAATCCAAGGCACTTGTCAATGTCAAAAAACTTTAAAAATATTAAAATAAATATTTTAAATATATTATTTGGAGTATTTATGATTAACGAAAATATAAAAGGTGTACGTGTTTCTGAGAAAGCATTTCTAACATTAAAAGAAGCATCTGAATATTTTAATATTGGTCAAGATAAAGTTAGACAATTAACGGATGAAAATGATTGCGATTTTGTATTATTTAATGGAAGTAAGCGTCTTATTAAGAAAAAATTAATGGAAGAATATTTAAATAGACAGTTCTCTATTTAATCTAAAACTATATATAAAACACGCTTAATGCGGTATAATAATTATAGCGTGTCTTTTATCAAAAAAGGAGAATTTTTATGGTAAAAAGACGCAAAGATAGTAAAGGGGTTGTTTTAAAAGACGGTGAATATCAAAGGTCAAATGGCACTTATGAATTTAAGTGGCAAGACAAAATAGGTCGTAGAAAATCTATCTATGCGAAAACTCTAAAAGAATTAAGAGAAAAGGAATTAGATATTTTACGCAATACTATAGATGGAATCAACAACGAAGGAAGTAGCTTGTCTGTAAATGATACTTTTAAGCTATGGACAAAGGTTAAAAGAGGTTTAAAGGATAATACCTTTAAAAATTACATCTATATGTATCAACAATTTGTAGAACCGACTTTTGGTCGCATTAAACTATCTGATATTAAAAGATCTGATGTTAGAAGTTTTTATAACAGATTAAAGGAAGATCAGGGATTGATGGTTTCTACCATAGATTGTGTTCATACTGTCTTACATCAGGTTTTAGAATTAGCAGTGGATGACGAATATATAAGGTTTAATCCATCTGACAATGCTTTGAAAGAATTGAAAGTAGCTTATCGAAATGAATCCCCGAAGAAAAAAGCCATGACAATAGAAGAACAGGTGCTATTTGAAGAATATTTATCTAATAGTGATGAATATAAAAAATGGTATCCAATATTCATTGTTATGCTTTGGACGGGAATGAGAGTTGGAGAAGTCACAGGATTGCAATGGGACGATTTAGATTTTGATAATGGTCTTATAAGTGTAAATAGGACTTTGGTATATTATAGTAAAGGTAAAGGATTAAACAATAGATATGCTATTAATACACCAAAGACAGCATCAGGTAAGCGAAGTATTCCTATGGTTCAAAAAGTAAAAGATGCTTTTCTTATGGAAAGAGAGTTACACAAGACTTTTGGAATCGAATGTTGTGATTCAATCGATGGATTTAAAGACTTTGTATTTTTAAATAGATTCGGAAAGGTTCACAATAATGGAACACTTAATAAAGCTTTAAGAAGAATTGTTAGAGATTGCAATTTAAGTATAATGGATAAAAATAAATCGAGCTCTAATGATATTCTATTAGTTCCACATTTAAGCAATCACATTTTCAGACACACCTTTACTACAAGGCTTAATGAACAAAATATAAATACAAAAGCAATGCAGTCTATTCTAGGTCATTCTGATATTAGTACAACAATGGATATATATGTAGATGCAACAGAAGATTTTAAGATAGAACAGATGGGAGAATTTGAAAAAGCGATGAAATTTGTATTTTAGAATTTACGACAGCTTACGACAAATTTACGACAATTTGCTAGAAATCTATAGGCACTTATAGAGAGTTAGCAAATTGTCGTAAATGGAGGAGTACCATAAAATAGACTTTTATAGAGATTTAGACAATTATCTAAGGTAGAGGGGATTTTCCCAACAATGAAGCCAATTGGAGAAGAGAAAAAAGCAAGTGAGATTAAAGCAAAATCTATTGAAGAAGCAGCAGAAGATTATGATTTTACTAATGTTGTTGTAGAAGATTTATTTGAAGATCAAGTTGACTTTGAAACATTTTCAAAATCAGATTTCAGGGCTGTAAAAGTTTTGGACTGCAAAGAAGTTCCAAAATCAAAAAAATTATTAGAATTTACTCTTGATGATGGAAGCGGAAAGGATAGAACAATTTTATCAGGAATAAAAGCTTATTATAGTGCTGAAGAATTAGTAGGAAAAACACTTCTTGCTATTACAAACCTTCCACCAAGAAAAATGATGGGAATAAATTCAGAAGGAATGATTTTATCAGCAATTCATGAAAAAGACGGCGAAGAGCAATTAAATCTAATAATATTAAAAAATAATATCCCAGCAGGGGCTAAGATATATTAATAAAATTATTAAAAGGTTGATAGTAATCAGCCTTTTTTTGTTGGAAAATTTAAATACTGATAATTTTTTCTTGCAAAAAGCTATTAATAAGTATCTATGATATAATTAATTCTATAGAAACTTAGAGTTTTAAAAAATCGGAGAAATTTATGAGAACTTATGGAAATAGAGAAGAGTTGAAAGCTGAAATCAATAAGAAATTTGAAAAATATATTTCGGAATTTGATGATATTCCAGAAAATTTGAAAGATAAAAGAGTTGAAGAAGTTGATAGAACTCCAGCTGAAAACCTTGCTTATCAAGTTGGGTGGACAAGTTTAGTTATAAAGTGGGAAGAGGATGAAAAAAATGGTCTTGAAGTTAAAACTCCATTAGAAGGTTTTAAATGGAATAATCTTGGAGATTTATATCAATATTTTACTGAAACTTATGCTCATTTATCACTAAAAGAATTAAAGGAAAAATTAAGAGAAAATATTGAATCAATATATATAATGATTGATTCATTAAGTGATGATGAATTATTTAAACCACATATGAGAAAATGGGCAGATGATGCAACAAAAACGGCAGTTTGGGAAGTATATAAATTTATTCATATAAATACGGTTGCACCTTTTGGAACTTTTAGGACAAAAATTAGGAAATGGAAAAAAATAGCTCTATAATATTTTTTATAAAATAATAGAAAATAGAATCTATTTTGAAAATGTAGGGAAAATATAGCAGAAAGGATAATTTATGATTAAAAATATTATATTCGATCTTGATGGAACTATTTCAAAGTCCGCCCCTGGAATTTTGAATGCTTTCGAATATGCATTGGAAAAAATGGGAAAAACATATTCCAGAGATGATTTGTATAAATACATTGGCCCTCCTTTGAGAGATTCTTTTGTAAAAGAATTGGGAGAGGACTTGGCAGATCAAGGAGTAGATTTTTATAGGGAGTATTATTTTAACAAAGGACTTTTTGAAACCGAAATTTATGATGGAATCAAAGATTTAATGGAAAATTTAAATTCAGGAAGCTATAAAATTTATCTTGCCACAAGCAAGGGTGAAGATTCTTCTAAAAAAATTCTTGATTATTTTGGGATTTTGGATTATTTTTCCTATGTTTCTGGATCAGAAAATAATAAAAATACCAAGAAAAAAGTTATTGACCATCTTTTAAAAGAAAATAATTTAAAATCTTCAGAGTCTATAATGATAGGTGATAGGTCTTATGACATTGAAGCGGCGAATAATCTTGAGATAAAAACTATAGCTGTAACTTATGGTTATGGAAACAAAGAAGAATTTGAAAAAGCTAGTTTTATAGCAAATTCTCCTTATGAAATTATAAATATTATAGAAAAATTAAAGTAAGAATCTTGGACTGTTGCAAAGTGATTAATTTATATTTTTGTAACAGCCTTATTTTTTTATGATATTTCTTAGACCTTCTCCTACTATTGGAATTACTGAAATATTGAAAGGATGATCAATGTTAGAAAAAGAATTTTTTAAAAAAGATACTATAAGTCTTGCCAAAGATTTACTTGGAAAAATTATAGTTAGAAAAATCGATAAGGGAGTGATGAAGGCAAAAATTGTTGAAACAGAGGCATATCTTGGAATCAGTGATAGGGCTTGTCATACCTTTAATAACAATAAAACTGAAAGAAACAAAATTTTATATATGGATTGTGGGACTTTGTATGTTTATCAAACATATGGGATTCATTTTTTATTAAATATTTCTAGTGTTGGGGAAAATGTTCCTGAGGGAGTTTTGATAAGAGCGGTTGAGCCGATTACAGATTTAGATATTTTTAGTATTAATAGGTTTGATAAACCTTACAAAAATTTGTCAACATATCAAAAAAACAACCTAACAAATGGACCTGCAAAACTAACCAAGGCTTTACAAATTGACAAGTCCTTTAACGGGAAAAATATTTTTGGTAAAAATCTTTATATTGAAGATTCAAATTATAATTTTGAAATAAATATCGACAGGAGAGTAGGAATCGATTATGCTAAAGAAGCAAGAGACTTCCCCTATAGATTTTTTATAAAAAACAATCCATTTGTTTCAAAAAATATCCAAGAATAAAATTAATCATATAATTGACTAAATTTGGTATCATTAAGGATTTTTGATACGAACTTTAAAATAATAATATATTCAATAGGTTTTGTTTATGATTATTAAATTATAAAAGGCATAACCACCGAAATGCCCGTGACTTTTTTTTCATGACTTTTTGGGAGATTACTTTATGATTTTACTTATGAAAGTAAAAGGGGGCCTTATGTTAGAAAATAACTTTAAAAATAATAAGGGAGTATTAGAAATAGGAGGAGTGAGTGTAGAAAAACTTGCTCAAAAATACAAAACCCCACTTTATATTTATGATCAAAAACTTATAAAAGATAGGGCAAAATGTTTTGTAGAAAATTTTAAGTCGGAAAAATTTGAAACAGAAATAATTTATGCAACCAAGGCCTTTTCAAATCTTTATGTTTTGGGACTTTTAAATGAATATAAAATTTCTTCTTTTGATTGTGTATCAAAAGAAATTTTTGTGGCATTAGAAGCTGGAGTCAAATCAAAAAAGATCCACTTTCACGGGAATAATAAAACAAAAGAAGAATTGATTTATGCAATTGACAAGAATATAAGTCTAATAATTATAGACTCTGAAGATGAATATTTTTTATTAAGAGAAATTTTGCAAGAAAAAAACAAAAAAATAGATTGTTTAATAAGAATTAATCCAGATGTAAAAGCCGAAACCCATAAATATATCCAGACCTCAAATGCTGATTCAAAATTTGGCTTAAATATTAGAGATGGGAATACTGAAAAAATCATTGGAAAAATTGTTGAAGATGAAAATATCAATTTTGTAGGCTTTCACGCCCATATTGGAAGTCAGGTAAAAAATTTGGAATTTTTCAAGGAAGAGGCAAAAATCATGACAGCTTTTACAAAAAATATCCAAGAAAAGTTCAAGGTAAACTTTTCTCATCTAAATTTTGGAGGAGGATTTGGCTGCAAAGAAAATTTCGATGACCAAGACCTTGATTTGGTAAATTTCCTCAAAGATTTGATTATTTTTATGGAAAATTTGTTTGAAAAAAATAAACTAGAGGTTAAAAATCTTTCAATAGAACCAGGAAGATCTTTGATTTCAAAAGAAGGCTCAATTCTTTATAGGATTGGGTCACAGAAAAAAACTTTGGAAAGCTATCCTTTAATTTTTGTTGATGGAGGAATGACAGATAATATAAGACCAGGTCTATATGGGGCAAAATATTCTGCCATTCTTGCAAATAAACTTGATTGTGAAAAAAATCAAACCTATAGGGTAGGTGGAAAACTTTGCGAGTCTGGAGATATTTTGACAGAAAAAGTAAAGCTTCCCAATGCAGATAGAGATGATTTATTATTAGTTCCTTATTCTGGTGCATATACATTTTCCATGAGTTCAAATTATAATAAATTGCCCTAACCAGCCGTTGTTTTTGTTGGAGGCGGAAAAGACTATTGTGCAGTAAAAAGACAATGTCTAGAAGATTTGATACAAAGAGATTTAAAATATAGAAAATGAGAAAAATCCCTCTTTACAAATAAATTTAAAGAGGGATTTTTACTTCATAAAAATATAAGGTTGTAATATTTTATTAATAATTGAAAAATGAATATTGTTAAAAAAAACAGTCAAAACCTATGATTTAAATTTTATTATGGTATAATGTGATAAAATGCGAAAAGAATTAAAAATAAAATAAAGAGAGGAAAAAATGAACAAAAAAAAGGATATTATAGCTTTAGCCTTATCTGTTTCATTTGTAATTGGAGGCGCAAGTCTTTCCCACGCTGATGAAATAAATCCAGATACTACAAGCTATATAAGTGAAAAACAACCTACAGAAAATGAAAATAAATCTTCAAATCAAATTGAAGACAAAGAAAATGAAGATGTCACAGAAGTAGTAAATAATTCTAACACAGATGAAATTCAAAATCTTGAATTATCCGAAGAAAAAACACCAGAATCTCAAAAAGCACCTCAAGAAGTAACTGATCCAAACTATGCAGAAGATGAAAAGAATGTAGGTAACTACAAAGAAACCCAATTGGAGAGAGGGAACGGCCCAGCTGCCACATATACTCCACCTACCGAAATGGATAGGTTTATAGATGGATTTCGCTATAAGACTCTTGAACCATCTGCAGCCAGTCCTGACAAAACTCTCTGGGGTTTTGAGATAGAATTTGACAGAGACCAAGGTCAAAGAACCTATACTGACTTTAGCTTTACGAACACTGGTAACTTAGGAACGGTGCTTAATACTGGTACTATTTCTTCAAAAGATTTAGGAGAAAAAATTGATGACAGCTTTAAGGAAGTAAATTATAAATCTAAATCTGAAATTGATATTACTGCATCTGGTCGTGCTCTAAGGAATTTAAATCTTTATGCTGATAAAAAAGACTTTGAGCATATCAATAATGTAGATAACAAGAATACAGTCATGGCATGGGAAGGTCATTATAAAAAAGGTAATCCTAATGGACTCAAGGCTACTGAGGGAGGTTCTGCTGCATTTAATTTCACAGTCAACCCATGGCCAAATGAAAATGATCAACTTGATTTAATATATTTAAATGGAGATTATGACAAAAAAGAATTTGTCAAAGGCCAAACTATTAATACCGGCATAAAGGTAGAAAACCTTGATGACAATGCTAGAGAAAGACTAGTAGGCCAAGTCTACCATCCGGTTTCAGGTGATGTTGTTCCGGGAGCTGAAGCCTATATCGATGAAAATGATATGGTTGTAGTTAAAATGCCAGAAGGAGCCCTAAAGAAAGATGACAATGGCAAGACTGTAATCAATGAAGATTCTATCTTTAGCAAAGCCGGATATAAAAACATCCAAAGCCTGGATGTAAAATTCTTTGCTCGTCCAAGAACAGAAGAGGAATTTAGAAAAATTGCTGTTGCGGCACAGTATGAAGGTTTAGATTATTACACACCAACAGGTGCTGGTACTGAAACCATCAACCACAAGGGAAATAATGTCACAATCGACAAGCAAGGTATTGCCCGATATGACCACTACAACAAAGTCGGTGAATTTAAGATTAACCTTGATGACACCATGTACTATGACCAAAGGTTTGAAGATGGAAACGATGATGATACTACAAAGGTAACTTCATCAGCTGTAAAACCAGAAGAGCCTTTTGAAGTTAAAATTGTTCCACCAGCTAACCCTGGTGAAACTGACAAGTCAGCTGCAGATATGAATGGTGCAGAAAGCAGGGGAGAAGCTGCTGGAGAGTTAATACTAGATTTTATTGAAAAAGAAAACAAGGGTAAGGCAGAGAAAGATAAGTGGAAAGTAGATATTAAAGACAATGATATTTCTAAATTTACTATAACTCCCCCAGCATCAGCCAAGGCAGGGGACTTTGTAGCTGTAGCTATAAAATATACCTATACAAACGGATCTACAGATACTCATTGGTTCCACTTTGTTGTCCAAGAGTCAACCTACATCAAACCAGAATATGAAACCCAAGTTAACTACCCAACTAGACAACAAACTTCACCTGCCACAGTTAAAGATGATCATAAGAGGATAAAACCAGACCACTATACTCTTCCAGACAACTTAGAAACTGATGGAGAAGGAAACAAACTTATAAAAGACGATATTGGTCATGAATGGACTGTATCCATTGATGGAAAAACAGGAGAGGTCACTGCAAAACCTGTAAAACCTGAAGACTTTGTTGGTGGAGAAAAGCTAACAGTACCAGTTATCGCCCACTATGTCGATAAACAAAAACCAGGCGAAGATATTACTGAAAATGTAGATGCTTACTTTGTTATCAAAGAAAAAGCTAACATGACTGCTCGTTATAATGCAAAAGCAGGTAAGTCTGGCGATGAGTTATCTTCTGATGTTATCTTAAATACAGAAGATACCTATAACAGAAGACCAACTAAGTTTACCCTAGATTCTGATACCTTTACAGATGACAAGGGCAATACTTGGAATGTCACAATCGACGAAAAAACAGGTAAAGTAACTGCTACAGTACCAAATGCACAAGAAGGTCAGTCAATTGATGGCGCCCTTCTAAACGTTCCTGTAACAGCTCACTACTTCGAAATGGAAGATGGAAAAGAAGTTTCAATGGGCACTAGACAAACAGAAGTCCAATTTGTAGCGTCAGGTACAGAAGAAAAAGTTGAAAAAATACTAGATGTTCCTTTTGAAACCAAGGTAGAAAAAGACCCTGAGCTTAAAAAAGGTGAAATCAAGGTAGTTCAAGAAGGTGAAGTAGGATCTAAGAAAGTAACTTATACTATAAAAGATTCAAAAATCACAGATACACAAGAAGAGGAATTAAAAGAAGCAAAACCTCGCATTATCCACGTTGGTGAAGGAACTGAAGATGGGAATCATGAAATCAAAGAAACAGTTGAAGTTCCATTTGAAGTTGAAATCCAGTTTGACGACACTCTAAAACCTGGTGAACAAAAAGTAACTCAAGAAGGTATTCCTGGAGAAAAGACTAGAACAACAACTATCACAATCCAAGATGGTAATGTTACAAATACTCAAGTAGGAGAATTTACCGAAACCAAAGCACCACAAAAGAAAATTATTAAAGTAGGCGCAAACACTGAAGGTAAGGTAGAGCACAAAGAAGAAATACCATTTGGCTATAAAGTAGAATTTGATCCAAAATTCCACGAAAATTACCCAGATGCAACAGACAACTACAAGGTAGTAACTGAAGGTGTAGCTGGAGAAAAAACAACTACTTGGACTATCAAGAATTCTCAAATTGTAGAAGGACCAGATCAAACTGTAACAAAAAAACCAGTTGATGCAGTAATCAAGGTTGGTCAAAAGAACTACACAGGTACAATCACTCACACAGAAAAAATTGAAACACCATTTAAAGTGGAATACAGATATAATCCTGACCTTGAAGCAGGACAAACAAAGAAGGTTCAAGAAGGTAAGGACGGATCATATACCTTAAACTTCTCACAAAACATTAAAAATGGTCAAGCTGATGGAGCCCCTACTACAAGCAAAACTGACGAAGTAGCAGCTCAAAATGAAATCATAGAAATTGGTACAAAACCAGTAACAAAAGTTGTAGAAAAACCATTTAACACAGAATATATATTTGATGAAAACCTTGAAGCTGGTAAGACTGAAGAAGCAACTCCAGGTAAAAATGGCAAGGTTACTATCACAACAACTTATGACAAGGACCAAAAGAAGGTCGTAACTTCTGAAAAAGAAGAAGGCGGTCAAAACAGAGTTGTAAAAATCGGTGGTAAAACTAACGGAACTGAAAAAGTTAAGGAAGAAATTCCATTTGAAGTAGAAGTTAGAAAAGACCCATCACTTAAGAAGGGCGAATGGAAATACGCCAAAGATGATGAAGGCAATGAATTAAAGGGAGAAAAGGGAGAGCAAGAAAGAACCCTTACTATAGAAAACTCTAAGGTAACAAAGACTTCTGAGCCAACAGTAACTAAGAAAGCTAAAAATGCGGTAATCTTAGTTGGAGAAGGTACAAATGACGGTACTCACAAAATAGTTGAAAAGAAAGAACTTCCTTTCGAAACTAGATACGAATACGATGACTCATTAGAACCAGGCGAGGAAAAGATAGTGACTCCAGGTTCTCCAGGAAAGCAAGAAAGAACAAACACTCTTGTAATTAAAGATGGAAAAGTTGTAGAAACTAAAGAAGGCGAATTTAAGACAACTAAAGAGCCTCAAGAAAGATTAATCAAGATTGGTAGAAAGCCAAGTGAAGGTGAAACTACTGAAACTCATAGAAATAAAATACCTTTTGATACTAAGGTTATCTATGATGAAAATCTAGAGGCAGGATCTCAAATAATTGAAAAAGAGGGTAGAGTTGGAGAAGAGGAAGTCACAACTACTCAAAAGATTAAGGATTCTAAACCTATTGGAGATCCAGAAATTTCTAAGAAAACTATCACAGAAAAAGAAGATAGGATAGTTAGAATTGGTGTGAAACCAGTTGTTAAGGAAACTGAACTTGGTAACAACACTGAGTATAGACACAACCCAGAGCTAAAGGCTGGTGAAGAAAAAGTTATCGAAGAAGGTTCTAAGGGTTCTGTAAAATATACAACTACTTTCAATAAGGAAACAGGTAAGCTTGAAGTAAAAGAAGAAAGAACTGAACCAACAAACAAAGTTGTAGAGTATGGTTCTAAGACTGATGGTGAGTTTACTTATGAAAGTGAAAAAGCTTACGATATTATCATAAGAGAAAACCCAGACCTTGAAGCTGGAAAAACTAATGTAATTCAAGAAGGTAAGCCAGGCAAGACTGAAACTACTGTTAAGATAGAAAACAGCAAGGAAGTTTCTAGGGATACTAAGACAATCACAGAAAAACAAGATAAGATTATAGAAATCGGAACAAAGAATGTCTGCGAAATCCCACCTGTAAACCCAGGTGAAGAAGATCCAAAAGATCCAGAAAAACCAGGTGAAGAGAATCCAAAAGATCCAGAAAAACCAGGTGAAGAAGATCCAAAAGATCCAAATAAACCAGGTGAAGAAGATCCAGAAGATCCAGAAAAACCAGGTGAAAAGGACCCAGAAGATCCAAACAAACCAGGTAAAGAAGATCCGAAAGATCCATCAAACCCAGGTGAAGAAGATCCAAAAAATCCAGAAAAACCAGGCGAAGAAAAACCAAATGAACCGGGTACACCAGGCGAACCAGGTAAGCCAAATAAACCAGGAAAACCAGGCGAAGACGATCCAAAAGATCCAGAAACCCCAGGTGAAGAAAAACCAAACGATTCAGGAAAACCTGATGAAAAAGATCCAACTAAACCAGGACAAACATCTGAAACTCCTCAAAAACCTAAAGATAAAAAAGATAAGAAAATAAACCCATCAAGAAAATTGGAGAAAACAAAGATAGTAAGTAATAAAGAAAATGCTAATAAAAATCCAAGCACAGGGGTTTCAAGTTTATCCACAGTTTTATCAAGTCTAGGACTTTCATTGGGAGCTTTAGGCTTTTCAAAGAAAAAAAGAAAAAATAAATAAGACCAATAAAAAAATGTTAGACTAAAAATCTAACATTTTTTTATTTTCTATCAAAATAAGTCCGGGTGAGGGAATTTTCTAAAATTTCAAAATGTATTTCCTTGCTTTTGAAAATTTCCCCATCAATATTTGCTAAAATATTTTCTTTTGATTTTATTTTTCCTTTTTTCACTTTGATTTCATCTAAATATTTTGAATTTTCTAACAAACCAAATTTGTACCTTATAATTAATGAGGGTAATAATAGACTTGGTAATTTTTTTGCGTAAACTAAATTTAGAATTCCATCATCTATTTTTGCACTTGGGGCTGGATTAAATCCTGAACCGTAAAATCCACCATTACAAATAGCAGCCAATAAAAATTTATCTTCAAATTTTATCTTTTTATTATCTTTATCTAAAATTTCAAAGGATAAATCCTTGTATGATAAATATTTCATCGCCTTAAAAACTCCAAGTATATAGGCTTTTTTTCCTAAATTTGGTTTTTTATTCAAATATTCGTAGGCTTTTTCTAAAACGACAGTATCAAATCCAAGGGACAAGACATTTATTCCCACCTTATCATTGACTTTGATTAGGTCTATTTTTTCATCTCTTAAATTTAATAAAGATTCGACTTTAAAGTTTTTATAAGAGAAGTTTTTTGAAAAATCGTTGCCTGTTCCCATTGGTATTAGGCCTAGACTTGTATTTTTAAGATCTTTTTGGTAGATAACATTACAGATTTCATTTAATGAACCATCTCCACCTCCGACTATTATTGTCTTTTTTAAATCTTTATATTTTTCAATAAAATTATTTGCCGCGTCTATTGCGTGATTTTTGTAGGATGTTTTTATTATTTTTATATTTTCTTCTAAATCTTTTTTCTTATATATTTTTTCTATATCTTTTTTGCTAATATCGAACTCGGTTTTTCCTGCCTTGGACGATAATATAAATAACATTTTTCTCATAATTTTTTCCTTGTAAATTATTATAACACGATTAAAGTATTTATTGAAAAAATGTTATAATTACTTTATAAATAGAAAGGATTTTTTATGAATTTTGTTGATTATTTGGAAATTGAATATATAGAAGATGATGATGGGGAAATCATTTCAAGAATTCCTATTAGGGAGTATTGTTTAAATATTAATAAAATTATTCACGGCGGGGTAACAATGACTTTGATTGATACTGCTTGTGGCAAGAAGGCTTCGGAATTTTTTGATGGGGAATTTGTTACAAGTGATGGATATGTAAATTTTGTGAGAGCGGGCAAGGACACTAAATTTTTGTATGCAAAATGTAATGCAAAAAAAGTTGGTAGAAAAGTTATTAATATTGATTGTGATGTGTTTGATGATAGGAAAAAATTGATTGCAATTGGAAGATTTACTTTTATGAAATTATGATTTATTTTTATATTTAAATTCTTTTAAAAATTTGTTTTACAAATATTAGATTTATGATATAATGAAACAAGTTCAATAGGACACCAACACCTTGGTGTGCTAAAGTAAAAAGGAGTTAAATATGGACAAAGAAAAAAAATTTTCATCGAGGTTAGGTTTTATCCTGACTGCTGTTGGTAGTGCTGTAGGCATGGCGAATGTGTGGGGATTTCCTTACAAATTCCAAGATGGTGGAATGTTTTTCTTATTATTTTATTTAGTTTTTGTAGCTCTTTTTGCTTATGTAGGTTTATCAAGTGAATTTGCAATAGGTAGAAGAGCTGAAACTGGAACTTTGGGCTCTTATGAATATGCCTTGAATTCAAAAAATAATAAAAAAACTCATTCGTTTTTTACTAAAAATATAGGGGTTTTACCTTTGGTTGGATCTTTATTTATTGCTATTGGCTATGCTGTTATAGTTTCTTATGTTTTAAAAGCCTTAGTTGATTCTATTACGGGAGAGCTTATGGTTGTAAATACTAAAGATTGGTTTGAATCTTTTGCTAATAAGGATTATTCAGTAGTTTTTTACCATTTTATAATTATTTTGGCTACTCTTTTAACTTGTTTAAATGGAGCAAATACTATTGAAAAATCTAATAAAATTATGATGCCAGCATTTTTTATTTTATTTTTAATTATTGCAATTTTTATTTTAACCTTACCAAATGCTCTTGAAGGTTATAAATTTATGTTTAGATTTGATTTTGATAAATTATCATTAAATACTATTGTTAATGCAATGGGCCAAGCTTTCTTTTCTCTTTCTGTAACGGGAAGTGGTATGATTGTTTGTGGATCATATCTTGACAAGAAGGAAGATATTTTATCAGCAGCAAAATCTACTGCTTTTTTTGATACCTTGGCTGCCCTTTTATCATCTTGTGTAATTGTTCCATCTATTTTAGTTTTTGGACTTTCTCAAGCTGGTGGACCTGGACTTTTATTTGAAGTTTTGCCAACAATTCTTCAAAATATTAAGGGAGGTAGGATTTTTGCTATAATTCTTTATACTGCCGTTGTTTTTGCAGGAATATCTTCTTTACAAAATATGTTTGAGGTAATTGTAGAATCAATAATTCACAGATATAAAAAAATTAAAAGGGCACACGCTTTGATAATTATTGGTCTTATTACATTTTTAGTTGGTATGAACATGGAATCAATTGGAAAGTGGGGTCCATGGATGGATCTTGTTTCTATATATATTATTCCAATAGGAGCGTCAATCGGTGCTATAACTTGGTTTTATTTTTGGAAAAAAGAAGAACAATTGGAAGAAGTTAATAGGGGAGCAAAGAAAAAAGTTGGAGAAAGATGGCACAGGCTTGGAAAATATGTATATGTTCCAATTGCCATTGTCTTATCAATTTTAGCCTTAGTATTTAAGGTGACATTTTAATTTGATTGGAGAAAATAATGGAAAACAATTCGAAATTTACTAACAAATGGGGATTTATTATGGCTTGCGTTGGAAGTGCGGTTGGACTTGCCAACGTTTGGGCTTTTCCCTATAAAATAGGAATGAACGGGGGACTATCTTTCTTAATTCCTTATTTGTTCTTTGTATTTTTATTTGGACGAGTAGGACTTTCTGCTGAAAGTGCAGTTGGAAGAAAATATAAATCGGGTCCTATGGGAGTTTTTAGGGAAGTATGGAAATCAAGAAACAAAGAAGGAGTTGGAAGAGTTTTAAGATGGATTCCTCTAGTTGGAGTAGTTTTGCTTGCTATTGGATATACGGTTGTAATAACTTATGTACTTAAAGCCCTACTTGATTCAATAACAGGAACTTTGTTGACACAAGACCCAAATCTTTGGTTTGAATCAATTTCTACAAATGATTTTGCCCTTGCAAAAGAACATTTTTTATTAATTATAATTGTATTTTTGACTCTTGCTTATGGAACAAAGGGGATTGAAAAAACAAATTCATTTATGATGCCCTTATTTTTTGTTTTATTTATAATCCTTGCGATAAGAATTGCCTTTTTGGACAAGGCTTTTGAAGGTTATAAATTTATTTTTAGTCTTGATCCTGAAAAATTAATGGATATAAGATTATGGATTGCTGCCATGGGTCAAGCATTTTTCTCATTATCAATTGTTTCAACAGTTATGGTTGTATATGGTTCATACCTTCCAGAAAGTGAAGATATAGTTCACTCATCAACAATAACTTCTGGCCTTGATACTGTTGCAGCTATGCTATCAACTTTTGTAATGCTTCCAGCGACTTTTGCCTTTGGATTTTCTCAGTCAGAAGGACCAAAACTAATATTTGTTGTATTACCAAAAGTTTTACAAGAAATTTCTGGTGGAAGAGTTTTTGCAATTATTTTATACATTGCAATTGTATTTGCAGGAGTTTTGTCAGTTCAATCTATGATTGAAACAGTTGTAGAAGCAATAACATCAAAATTTGAAAATTTAAAGAGAATCCATGTTTTGATGGCTTTAATGGCAATAGTATTTATTTGTGGATTGTTTTTACATCCAATAGCAAAATGGGGAGTTTGGATGAACTTTGTAACAATCTATATCCTACCAATTTCTGCAATTATGGGAGCAATCTCATGGTTTTGGGTTATGAAAAAAGAAGATTTGCTTGATGAAATAAATAAAAGTGCAAAAAAGAAACACGGAGATGGCTGGTACAATTTGGGAAGATATTTATATGTTCCACTTGCAGTAATTCTTTGTATAATTGCAATAAGATATCAAATTTCATTCTAATGTGACTTTATTTATAAAAAATATATAATTAAAATATATAATTTTATAAGGAGTAGGAATGAAAAGATTTAAAAAAATATTATCAGTTGTTTTAATTTTTATTTTATCAGTAAGCTTAACTTCATGTATAGATTTTAAAAATAATTCTGATAATAAAATTTTTTCAAATGAAATTAGTCAAAATGTTTCAAGTGAAGAAAAATCAGAAAAATTAGCTGATGAAAATATAATTGCAATTGATAAGAAAAGACCTAAAAAATTCGATAAAAAAACAAAAGATGAGATAATTAATATTAAGGCTTTTGGGGATTTGATGGCCCATATGGACCAAAACGATTATGCCAAAAATTATGGAAATGGTGAGTATGATTATTCAAACCAATTTGAATATATAAAAGACTTTGTCAAAGACTCAGATCTAAGTATTGGAAATTTTGAAACTAGTGTTAGTAAAACTCGTGCGCCTTCAGGATATCCTCAATTTACAACACCAAAAGAATATATTAGGGATATAAAAAACGCAGGTTTTGATGTTTTGTCAACTGCAAATAACCATTCAGTAGATTCTTTTGAAGAAGGTATTTTTGATACAATTGAGGCCATGGATGAATACGGGATGGCACACGCTGGAACACATAAGGCTGGAGAAGATAGGTTTATTTATCTAGATGTTAAGGGATTAAAAGTTGCTTTTATGTCCTACACTTATGGGGTAAATGGGCTTGATGGATTGATTGAAAAAAATAAGCCTGAAGAGATAATAAATTATTTGGATTCTGAAAAAATAAAAGCAGATATTGAAGAGGCAAAGAAAAACGATGCTGATTTAATAATTGTGTATCCTCATTGGGGAGTTGAATACCAATCTTATCCTACTGATGAACATATTAAACTTGGAAGAGATATGATTGATTGGGGAGCGGATTTAGTAATTGGAAATCACCCTCACGTAAGTCAACCTGCTGAAAGATATAAAGCGAAAGACGGTAGAGAGGGATATATTGCTTATTCTTGTGGAAATTTTGTTTCGTGTCAATCTTATGAAGTTTTGGGAGATATTAGAACTGAACAATCAGTTGCTTTTGATATTGATATTTTAAAAGATAAAAAAACTGGAAAGGCAAGACTCGGTCAGGTAGATTTTTATCCAATTTGGAATGGTCATTGGAATGATGAATATGGATATTTGGCAAAAGTTTTTAGAACAAAAGATTTTCTTAAAGGTGGAAAATATTATAACAAGGTAGATGAAAGTCAAAGAGAAAGAATAAAAACTTGTGATGATATGATTACAAAAACTATAAATACTAAAGTAGAATAAGGCTGCTATGAGCAGTCCAGAGCGTAGATAAAGTATTAATTTAGATAATATTTTATTTAGAAATAAAAATTAAGCTAAGTACCATCTCGACTAGATAAATATGCCTTGATTTGGCATATTTAAAGTGCGAAAGCACGAGAAAGTATGCGAAGCAAACGTGTTTTAGAGTGAGTGAAACGAACGCATGGAGAGATCTCATGAGATTTCTCCGCTCGTTGCACACGATAAATCGGGATAAACAACAGAAACCTGTGGTGACCCCATAAAGTTGTACCTAATACCAGAACTAGTAAACTACCTGTTCTGGTATTATTTTATTACTTTCCACCCCTAGGGGTGGAATTTTTATGCTGCATTTAACTTTCTATATTCTATTGGACTTAAATATCCTAATTTTTCTTTTATCCTATCTTTATTGTAATATTTGATATATTCTTCTATTGTTTCTTTTAATTGTTCATATGAATAAAATTTTTTGTCATAGTACATTTCTTGTTTTAGTATCCCGAAGAAGTTCTCCATTGGGGAGTTATCTAGGCAATTGCCCTTTCTTGACATTGATTGGCTTATCCCTTCTTTTTCTAGTCTTGATGTATATTGTTTTATTTGATAAGCCCATCCTTGGTCTGAATGAAATATCCTATTATCATTGTTTGTGCTTGTTATTTCTATTGCTTTGTCTAAGGCTTTTAGTATTGGTTCTAGCCTTGGTTGTTTTGATATTTCATAACTTATGATTTCACTGTTATACATGTCTAGATATGAGTTTAGATAAAGCTTTTTTACTTGGTAGTTTCCTGATTTATCTCTTTCTAGATACTTAAATTCTGTTGTATCTGTTGTTATATATGTGTAGGGTTTATCTACTTTAAATTTTCTATTTATTTTGTTATCTACTACTTTTCCTATTGTCCTTTGTATGATGAGTATTTTCTTGTTTTTCTTGAGAAACTTGTTACTTGAAGTTTTAGTTTTTGTACTAGTCTTTGAACTTTCTTTTTGTTTATCAATAGTCCTTGTTGTCTTAGCGTTGCTGTTATTCTTCTATATCCATAGTTTGGATTGTCTTTTCTAGTTTCTAGTATCTTTTTCTCTACTTGCTCATCTGTGTTTGGTCTGTCTAAACGTTGTTGCCAATACATGTATGTTGATTTTGCTAGATTGAAATATTCCAACAAGTCCTTCAGTTTGAATTTATCTCTTAGTAATCTAATGACTTCAGATATCTGTCTATTTCTTCCTATGTCATTTGAGAGAATTGAATCTTTTTTTTAGAATTTCTACTTCCATTTGAAGATAGTAGTTTTCTTTTCTTAGTTTTTCTATTTCACTTATTTCTTTTTTTGTTTTATTACTTTTGTTTTTTAGATCTTTATTTTTATCTGTATTTGACATAATTGAAGGCATACCTTTCTTTTTTGATTTTAGTCCTTCAATTCCTTCTTTCCTAAATTCTTTTACCCATCTAGCTATCATGGATGGATTGTTGATTTTAAATTCATTTGCTAGGCTTTGATAGGACATTTCTCCTGTTAAATACAAGTCTACTACATTTAGTTTCAAATCTAAAGAGTAACTATTACTCTTTCTTGATAATTTTAATCCTTCATAACCTCTAGATTCATAAGCATTAACCCAAGTTCTAACAGTCGAATGATCTGGGATAGAGTATTTTTTTGCTAATCCTTTGTAGCCTATATTTCCTTCTAGATATTCTTTTACTACTTTAATCTTAAATTCTGTTTTGTATTTTGTCATTAAAAAACTGACCTCCTTAAGTTGGTTTTTAAGTCCAACTTTTGGGGGTCAGTTCAACCGACGGTTGTTTATCTGCTCGAAATGGATGAAAATATAGTTTGTCAACAGTCTGGGCTGCAATGTGCAGTCTTTTTTATTTTTCTCCTATATGGTATTATAATCCTAAGAAAAAGGAGAAAGTATGAATTTTATTACAAAGATAGATATTGCAATTTTAAATCTAATACAAAATTTGAAAAGTCCTCTTATGGATAAAACCATGACTACTATAACTGCTCTTGGGAATATGGGGATATTTTGGATTTTATTGATTTTGATTTTTTTGACAAGTAAGGAATACAAAAAATTAGGAAAACTAATGCTTATTTGTCTTTTGGTAAATACTATAATTGTAAATTTAATTTTAAAACCTGCTGTTGGAAGAGATAGGCCTTTTGAAATTGTTGATGGAATAAAATTATTAGTTTTAAAACCACAAGATCCATCCTTTCCTTCTGGTCATTCTGCAATTTCTTTTTGTATGCTTACAGTTATTTTGTTATTTTCGAAATCTAATCCTTTAAAAATAATTACAAGTGTACTTGCTGTTTTAATTGCATTTTCAAGGCTATATTTATACGTACATTTTCCATCGGATGTTTTTTGTGGAATAATTATTGGAGTTCTTACTTCGATTTTTACTTTAAAATTTTATTTTTCAAAAACAGGATTTAAATTTAGAGAAAATCTAGAAAAATTAAATTTTGATTTCAAAGATTTAAGAAAAATGTAAAAAAATTTGCATATGATGATTAATGGTGTTATAATATGAAGGTAATGTTAATGCTGGTGTGTCGGAATTGGCAGACGAGACAGACTCAAACTCTGTTGTTCTCCGGAACGTGTGGGTTCAAGTCCCACCACCAGCACCATTAATTTTTTTATTTTTTTCATATTTGAGCTATACCAAGGGGTATGGCTTTTTTTAATGTTTTTTTGTGGGTAAGCATAAATTTAAAATAAAATTTTAAAATATTTTTTAAGTAAGTAGATTTTTCTACTTATTTTTTTGTGCAAAATAAAATATGTTATACTAATAGAAAGGAGATTTATATGAGTAAAAAAGTAATGCTAATTGATGGATCTAGTTTGATTTTTAGAGCTTTTTTTGCCCTTCCTAATCTTACTAACGCTGATGGGGTTATGACCAATGGCGTTTATGGATTTTTGATCATGTATTTTAGGGCTGTTGAAGAGTATAAGCCTGATTACATTTTGGTTGCCTTTGATAAAAAAACAAAAACTTTTAGGCATAAGGAATTTGAAGATTATAAGGCAAATAGGGACAAGGCTCCAAACGAATTAAATTATCAATTTGGAATTTTAAAAGATATTTTAGATTCATTAAATGTAAAATATTTGGATATAGATGGTTATGAGGCTGACGATATTGTTGGTACTTTTTCAAAAATTGCAAAAGATGAGGGACTTGAAACTGTAATTATTACAGGAGATAAGGATTATTTTCAACTTGTAAATGATGATGTAATTGTTTATCTTACAAGAAAGGGAATTTCTCAAATGGAAGAAATAACCGAGGAAAAAATTAAAGAAGATTATGGCCTTAGTCCAAAGCAATTAATTGATGTTAAAGGTCTGATGGGAGATAAGTCTGATAATATTCCTGGAGTAGATGGAATTGGTGAGAAAACTGCCATTAAATTTATAAAACAATATGGATCTATGGAAGATTTGTATGACAATTTAGATGATATAAGAGGTAAAAAAACCAAGGAAAACCTAGAAAATTCAAGACAAATTGCCTTTTTGTCCAAAAAAATAGGAACTATTGTAACAAATGCTCCTGTTGGTATAAAAATTTCAGATTTAAAGGTTAAAGAGCCAGACTTGGAATCTTTGAGAGAAAAATTCTCAAAATATAATTTCAATAAATTTATGGAAAAGTTTGAAGATACAAGTGAAGAAAAAAAAGATGATTTAGATTTTTCATTTGTCTATGATGATTTTTCTTTAACCAGTGATATAGAAAAAGAGAAAATATTTTATTTTAAAAGTCTTTATGAAGGAGAAAATTATATCCATTCAAAAGCTTTTAAAATTGGAATAAAAACCCCTTCATCAAGAACCCATATTTATGATGCAAATGATGAATTTGTTGAAAATTTCAAAAAATATTTTGAAGATGAAAAGATTAAAAAAGTTTCTTTTGATATAAAAGAAGATATTGTTTTATTTGATAAGCTTGGGATAAATTTATCCCTTCCTTATGATGATACCATGCTTATGCACTATCTTATAGATCCTTCCAGGTCGTCCTATGATTTGAAAACCTTTAGTCAGGCTTTTTTGAAATATGAAGTTTCAAATGAAGAAGATTTGCTTGGTAAGGGAAAAAGTAAAAAATCATACAAGGATTTAGAAACGGAAAATCTTGGAAAATATTTGGCTTCAATTGTAAATGCTATTGAGGATAGTTTGGATATATTAATCCAAAAATTAAAAGATCTTTCTATGTATGATCTTTACAAGGATTGTGAAATAAAATTATCCAAAGTTTTGGCAGATATGGAAATAACAGGATTTGTCTGTGATAAAAATGAGCTTGAAAAAATTAAAGATGAAGTTTCTCTTGAACTTGAAGATTTGGAAAATATAATCTATGAGCTTGCTGGTAGTGAGTTTAATATAAATTCACCAAAACAGCTTTCAAAAATTTTGTTTGAAGATTTAGAACTTCCAGTTATAAAAAAGACAAAAACTGGATATTCTACAAACGCCCAAGTTTTGGAAAAGCTTAGGGACAAACACCCAATAATCAAAAAAATCGAAAGATACAGGGAGATGTATAAATTAAAATCTACCTATCTTGAAAGTTTGGAAGAATGTATTGATGAAGATGGAAGAATAAGGTCAACTTTTAAGCAAAATGTTACATCAACAGGCAGACTTTCATCAACCGAACCAAACCTACAAAACCTACCAATTAGAACCGAAGAAGGCAGAAAAATCAGAAAAGCCTTCAAGGCAGATGAAGGAAGAGTTTTAATTGATGCAGATTATTCACAAATCGAATTAAGAGTCCTAGCCCATCTTGCAAATGACAAAAAAATGCAAGAAGCATTTTCAAATAGTATTGATATTCACACAAAAACAGCCTCAGAAGTCTTTGATACCCCAATAGATGATGTCACAAAATTACAAAGAAGTGAAGCCAAGGCTGTAAATTTTGGGATAATTTATGGAATAAGCGATTATGGCCTAAGCCAAAATTTAAATATTTCAAGAAAGAGAGCTAAGGAATATATAGACAATTATCTTAATACCTATCCTGAAATTAAAAAATATATGAAAGATATAGTAAAAAAGGCCAAAGAAGATGGATATGTAAACACCATATTTAATAGAAGAAGATATGTTCCAGAAATAAATTCTAAAAACTTTAATGTAAGAAGTTTTGGAGAAAGAGTTGCTTTAAATACTCCAATCCAAGGATCAGCAGCAGATATAATCAAATTTGCCATGATAAATTCATACGAAAATCTAAAAAAATCAAAGATTGATGCAAAAATAGTCTTGCAAATCCACGATGAAATAATCATTGAAGCAAGCAAAAAAGATTTAGAAAAAGCAAAGGAAATTTTAAAATCATCCATGCAAGAAGCAGTAAAACTAAGAGTACCACTCTTGGTTGACATAGATAGCGGAGATAGCATGTATGAATCAAAATAAAATCGTAATAACTGGAACTATAGCAAGTGGAAAATCTTCCCTTTCGGAAATTTTGAGAAAAAAAGGATACAAGGTAATAGATAGTGACCAAATAAATAGGAAATTATTAGAAAAAGATCAAGTAAATTACAAGGAAATTCTATCATCAAAGGCCTTTGACGAGGCTTTTGATGGGGATAAACTTGATAAGAAAAAACTTGCAAAGATTATTTTTAATGATCCTAAAAAAAGAGAATTAATAAATAAAATTACCCACAAAAATATAATATCCTATATAAATTCTTTAATAGAAAAAAGCAAGGATAAAAATATTTTTGTAGAAATTCCCTTATATTTTCAGATGAAAGAAAAATTTCCTTGCGACTATGTGCGGCTAGTTTGTGCAAAAAGAGAAGTGCAAATTCAAAGACTTATGAAAAGAGATAAAATTGATATAGAATTTGCAATAAAAAAAATAGAAAGTCAAGATTATTTGTCAATGAAAGAAAAATCAGATCTTATTTTCGATAATAGCACAAGTTTAGAAGATTTAGAAAAAAAAGTAGAAATAGCTTTAAAAAATTTGGAGAAAAAATGAAAGCTTTAAAAAATATTTTTAAAATAATAGGAATAATAGTTTTGGCAATGGTAATGGTTGTAATAATAAGTTTTTCAATCGTAGCCTACCAAACATCAAGGCAAAAAATTGCCTACCAAGATGAAATAAAAAAATATTCAGAAAAATACAATGTTGATCCGCTTTTAGTTGCATCAATAATAAAAGTAGAAAGTGATTATGATAACGAAGCACATTCAAATCAAAATGCAAAGGGTCTAATGCAACTTTTAGATTCATCAGCAAAACACAGTGCAGAAATAATTGGAGAAGAATATTATCCTGATAAATTAAAAGATGTTGATTATAATTTAAATTTGGGAGTAGGCTATTTTAATTATTTGAATAAATATTATAACAATACTGATTTGGCCCTTGCAGCCTATAATGGTGGGATAGGAAATGTAGATAAGTGGTTGGCTGATAAAAAAATAGACAGGCACAATCCAGATCCTACAAAAATTCCAACAGAAGAAACAAGACAATATGTAATAAAAATAAATTCAAATTATGATTTAATGAAAGTTTTTTATGATGAAGGCCTTCCAAGTAAAAATGATTTAAAGGATAGAAAAAAACTTGCTATAAAAAATTATAAGAAATTTGTTAAAAAAATATTATTTGATGTCCTCTAAACATTGAATAATATTTTCAAATAATTTATAATGCTTATATACGTATTAAATGAAAGGAGAGATTATGGCTCTAGAAAATTTGTCATTTGACAATGGAGTTAAAATTCCAGAGTATAAGGAATTAAGTGAAAATAAAGACTTAATTGTTGCAAAAATTCCAAAAACTGTAACAATTCCTCTTACTCAACATATTGGAGCTCCAAGCAAATGTTTAGTTAAGAAAAACGATGAAGTAAAAATAGGAGAGCTTATCGGTGAAGCCGTAGGTAATTTTTCTGCTAATATTCACTCATCAGTTAACGGTAAAGTCACAAGTGTAATCGATATCCAAACAGCATCTGGAAAAAACAGTAAGGCTGTTGTAATCGATACTGAAGGCTATGACCAAGAAATTAACTACGAAAGAAAAGATGTTACAAACCTTACTAAAGAAAAAATAGTTGAGGTAATTAAAGAAAACGGTCTTGTAGGTATGGGAGGGGCAGCTTTTCCTGCACATATTAAATATTCACCAAATAAACCAGTTGATACAGTTATTATAAACGGTGCAGAGTGTGAACCTTATGTTACTTGCGATGATTTACTTTTAAAAACAAAAGCAGAGGTTATTGTTGATGCTTTAGAACTTCTTGTAAAAGCAGTAGATGCTAAAAAAGGAATTATAGCAATCGAAGATAATAAAGCAGAAGCAATCGAAAAAGTTAAAAAAGCAGTGGCAAAGAAAAATTCATCAAAACTTGAAGTAGCAACTATGGTTACCAAATATCCTCAAGGAGATGAAAAAAGAATTATTAATGCTGTATTACATAGAGAAGTACCATCAGGTGGACTTCCAATGGATGTTGGAGTAATAGTATCAAACGTTTCAAGTGCTAACGCAGTTTATGAAGCAGTATATTATGGAAAACCATTAATAGAAAGATATATGACAGTAACAGGTCATGGTGTCAAAAATCCATCTAATTTTCTTGTAAGAATTGGAACAAGCTTTGAACATATGATAGAAGAAGCTGGTGGACTAACAGAAGATGCTGGAAAAGTTATAAATGGTGGACCAATGATGGGAATTGCCCAACCAAATATAAACCAACCAGTAGAGAAAGCTAGCAACTGTATATTAGTTTTAAACCAAGAAGAATCAAAAGCACCAATTACAAATCCTTGTATAAGATGTGCTAAGTGTGTAAATGTTTGTCCAGTTGGACTTATGCCTTTGTTAATACATAAATTTTCATTAAAAGAAAAATTTGATAAGGCTCAAGATCTTCATATACTTGATTGTATAGAATGTGGATCATGTTCATATATTTGTCCATCAAAAAGACCTTTAGTTGAAGCTATTAGGTTTGGAAAAAGACAAATTCGTCAAGCAGGAAAGTAGAGGAGAAATAAATGGAAGCAAAAAAATTATTAGTATCATCCTCTCCTCATATGAGAAGCGAGAGAACTGTTACTAAAGAAATGTTAGATGTAATTATTGCCCTCATTCCAACAGGTCTTGTAGGAATCTATTTCTTTGGAATGAAAGCTTTAATCTTGATGATAGCATCAGTTTTAAGTTGTGTGATAGCAGAATTTATATCTAACAAAGTAATGAAAAGACAATCATCAATAAGTGATTTATCAGCTGTAGTTACAGGTTTACTTTTAGCCTACAATATTCCAGTTACAATGCCAATTTGGCAAACAGTAATAGGTGCAGTTTTTGCTATAGTTATTTGTAAGCAATTTTTTGGTGGAATAGGACAAAATATTGTAAACCCAGCTTTGGGAGCAAGAGCATTTTTACTTGCATCTTGGTCAAAAAATATGTCAAATTATGTAGCACCTGGAAAAGTCTCAGCAGTTTCTGCTGCAACAGTTTTATCAGGAGGAGAAAAACCTGCTTTACTAGATATGTTTATAGGAAATATGGGAGGTTGTATTGGAGAAGTTTCAACAATCGCCATATTAATTGGAGCAGCATACCTAGTATTTAGAAAAGTTATCTCATTAAGAATACCTGCAGTATACATATTAACAACAGCCATCTTATTGATGGTATTTAATAAATCTGTAGATGGAATACTTGAACAATTATTGTCAGGTGGTCTAATGCTTGGAGCATTTTTCATGGCAACAGATTATACAACAAGTCCAGTTACCAAAAAAGGTGAAATAATCTTTGCATTTGGTTGTGGTCTTATCACCTCACTTATAAGAGTTTTTGGTGGATATCCAGAAGGTGTTTCTTATTCAATTTTACTAATGAACTTGTTAGTTCCTCTCATAGATAGTAAGACAATGCCTAAGGTATTTGGTGTAGCTAATAAAGGGGCAAAAGATGAATAAAGCATTAAAATTAGGAATAAAATTATTAATAATTACAGCTGTATCAGCTTTGGTATTGGCCTTTACAAATTCAGTTACAGAACCAATTATTAAAAAAGCTGAACAAGAAAAATTAAATGAATCATTAAAGATTGCCTATCCAGATGGAAAAGACTTTGAAGAAGTAAAAGGAAAATTTCCTGAATCTGTAAAAGGAGTCTACAAAGCTGACGGAGGTAAAGGATATGTGTTTGATGTAAACTCTAAAGGTGGATACGGTGGTGACATCGAATTTATAGTTGGAGTTGACAGTGAAAATAAATTAACAGGTTTCAGCCCTCTAAAACATTCTGAATCAGCAGGATTTGGTCTTCAAATGGAAGAAGATTGGTTTAAAGAAGGAGTTAAGGGTGTAAGCATGGACAAAAAAGTTGGTGCATCTGAAGCTGGATCTGAAAATGAAATTGTAGGAATTTCAGGAGCTACATATTCAACCAATGCTATCCTTAATGGTATAAATACTGCTCGTGAAGTATTGAAAGATATTAAGTAGGGGGATAAATATGGAAAGACAAACCGGAAAACCTATAGATGTTCAACAAGAAAAAGAAAAAAGAAAGAAAAAATCTGTAAACTTGGGAAAAGTTTTTAAAGATGGAATATTTTCAAATAACCCTGTATTCGTACAAATGGTTGGAATGTGTTCTGTACTTGCTATTTCTTCATCACTTTCAAACGCAATTGGAATGGGAGCTGCAGTAATTTTTGTACTTACACTTTCAAACTTAGTAATTTCTTTACTAAGAAATTTCATACCAGATGAAGTAAGAATTCCAGCTTTTATAGTTGTAATTGCAAGTTTCGTAACTATGGTTCAAATGATTATCAAGGCATATTTGCCAGCACTTGACCAATCACTTGGAATTTTTATCCCACTTATAGTTGTAAACTGTATAATTCTTGCAAGAGCAGAAGGATTTGCTTCTCAACAAGGTCCTATAGCATCAATTGTTGATGGTATAGGTCAAGGGTTAGGTTATACTATTGCTATTTCAATTCTAGCAGCTATAAGAGAATTATTTGGAAATGGTACTTTACTAGATAATAGAATAATTCCTGAAGATTATACAATTGGATTTTTAATTCAACCAGCATCTTCATTTATTATCCTAGGAATCATGTTTGCAGTAGCAGCAGCTATTTCAAACAAGAAGAAAAATAATAAGTAGGAGGAATTATGTCAGAATTATTTTCAATTATTATTGCATCAATTTTTGTAAATAACTATGTATTGGGACAATTTTTAGGAATTTGTCCTACACTTGGTGTAACAAGTAAGGTAGAAACAGCAAAGGGAATGGGAGCTGCAGTAATTTTTGTAGTTACCTTATCTTCTATAATTACTTGGATAATCCAATACTACATACTTGATCCATTAAATATTGGATATTTACAAACTGTTGTATTTATTTTGGTAATAGCATCTCTTGTACAAACAGTAGAAATGATTATGAAAAAATCAATGCCAAATCTTTATGAAGCTCTTGGTGTTTATTTACCACTAATTACAACAAACTGTATAGTACTTGGTGTTGCAATCAAAAATATAAATGAAAGCTATAATTTATTAGAAACAACTGTAAACTCAGCAGCAGCTGCAGTAGGTTTTCTAATTGCATTAGTAATACTTGCTTCTATAAGAGAAAAAATCGAAGATAACGACTTGCCAGAAGCTTTCAAGGGTGGACCTATAACATTAATTACTCTAGGTCTAATGTCAATTGCCTTTATGGGCTTTGCAGGATTAGCATAGAGGAGAAATTTCATGAATAATATTTTAATACCAACACTTGTTTTAGCTGTTCTAGGATTTATTCTAGCTGGCTTATTAGGTGTTATTAGTAAAAAATTTGAAGTAGAAACAGACCCAATTGTAGAAAGAGTAAGAGACGCTCTTCCTGGAGCAAACTGTGGTGCTTGTGGATATCCTGGTTGTGATGGATGTGCAAATGCAATAGCAAAAGGTGAAGCACCAGTTTCAGCTTGCGTTATTGGTGGACAATCTGTTACAGATGCAGTTGCAAGTGCTATGGGAGTAGAATCTAGTGGAGCTGGAGAAAAAAATGTTGCTGTAGTTAAATGTAATGGAACTTGCGAAAATGCAAAAGATTTATATGATTATGCAGGACTTGAAGATTGTAGAGCACAAATTGCTTTATTTGGAGGAAAAAAAGCATGTAACTATGGTTGTTTAGGTTGTGGTTCATGTGTAAAGGCTTGTGAATTTGATGCTATACATATGGCCAATGGAGTAAGCGTGGTTGACAAGGAAAAATGCGTAGCATGTGGTGCTTGTGTTAAAACTTGTCCTAAAAATATAATTGAGCTTGTTCCTTATTCACAAAAAGCAATTGTAAAATGTTCTTCACACGATAAAGGAAAAGATGTTAGAGGAAATTGTAAAGTTGGATGTATTGGTTGTTCAATTTGTGCAAGAACTTATCCTGAAGGATTTACAATGGATAATTTCTTATCAAAAGAAACAATTTCTGATAATTTAGATCTAAATCTTTTAAAAGAAGCAGCTGAAAAATGTCCAGCAAAATGTATTGATGTTGAATAAAAAATAAGATAAATATATGACCATCGAAATAATCGGTGGTCATTTTTTATCGGATTTTTTAAATTGACATCAATCTATTTTAAATGATAAACTCTTATAAGAGGTAGATATGAAATTAAAAAAAAGAGATATATTGGTTGTTATATTACTTTTATTTTTAAGTATTGGCATGGCTTTTTTTGTGCAAAAAATTAAGTCAAATGAAAATGGAAATTATTTGAGAGTTGAACTTAATGGAAAAGAATATGGCACATACCCTTTAAATAAAGATAAAACTTTTAAAATTAAGATAGACGAAGATGAGTATAATATTGTTGAGATAAAAAATGGAAAGGTAAAGATGAGAGAGGCAAATTGTAGGGATTTGATTTGCACTCATATGCCAAGTATTGAAAAGATTGGTGAAACTATAGTTTGTCTACCACACAGGCTGATTTTGGAAATTATTTCAAGTGATGATGGGAAAGATGATCAAGAAATTGATAAGGTGGTTGGATGAAAAATAATAGATTAAAAGTTTATATAAATTTAGCACTTTTACTTGCCTTATCTTTGGCGATTTCTTTGATTGAATCTGCTATTCCTATGCCTGTACCAATTCCAGGTGCAAGGCTTGGATTTTCTAATATAATTATTTTAGTAAGTATTTATTTGTATGATTTTAAAAAAGCTCTTTGTGTAAGTATATTGAAATCTTTTTTATTGGTTTTAATAACTGGATCTGTGATGAGTTTTTTTTATTCTTTTGTAGGTGCTATTTTTTCTACAACTGCCATGTATTTTTCGCTTAAAAAGATTAATGATGATTTTTCACTAATTGGTGTAAGTGAAATTGGAGCTTTTTTTCATAATCTTGGTCAAATTCTTGTGGCTATATTTTTTATGCAAAATATTAAAATGTTTTATTATTTTCCAGTTTTAGTTTTTATAGGAATTTTTACTGGATTTTTTGTTGGTTTAAGTTCAAATTTTATTGTTGAACATTTAAAGAAAATTGGTGTTTTGAATGAATAAAAAGATTAAAGATTTAGATATTAGTCAAAGACCTAGGGAAAAATTAAAATATTATGGTTATGAAACCTTAAGTGATGAGGATCTACTTGCTATATTAATTGAAACAGGCTCTAAAAAGAAAAATGCAATAGAAATTTCTAGAGAAATTTTAAATAAATTTTCTGCTGAAGAACTTTTGTCTATTAGTATTGAGGAATTATGTGAAATAGATGGTATTAAACTTGCAAAGGCAAGTAAAATTATTGCAGCTATACAACTTGGTAAAAGACTTAGTGAAAAAATTATAAACAAAGAAATCAAGTGCATTAATTCTTGTGATGATGTTTTTCATTTGGTGAAAAATATGTTTTTAGACACAAAAAAAGAACATTTCTATGCTATATTATTAAATACTAAAAATGTAATTATTAGTAAGGAATTAATTTCTACGGGAGACCTTAATTCTTCTATTGTTAATCCTAGGGAATGTTTTACAAGGGCGGTTAGAAAAAGTGCAAATTCTGTGATTTTTGTTCACAATCACCCAAGCGGAAATCCTAAACCTTCAAGTAATGATAAAATAATTACTGAAAGGCTAGTTAAAGCTGGTGAAATTTTGAATATAAGTGTTTTGGATCATATTATTATTGGAAATAATGAATATTTTAGTTTTAGAAAAGAAAATTTTATATAGGAGATAAAGATGAATTTTAGGATTATGGCAGAAGACCTGGCAATTGACTTAGGTACTAGCGATATTAAAGTTTTTAAGAAAAACGAGGGAGTGGCAATATCAGAGCCATCAGTTTTGGTCCTTGATCACCAAAGTAAATCTATTAAGGCGATTGGTCATGAGGCAAAAGAGATGGTTGGTAAAACTCCTGATGAAATTATAGTACAAAGACCTATTGAAAATGGAGTTATATCGGATTTTAATTTGACTGAGGCAATGTTGAATTATTTTTTCCAAAAAATAAATCCTGGTTTTTCAGTTATTCAACCAAGGGTTGTTGTTTGTGTTCCAAGTGGAATTACTGATATTGAACAAAGGGCAGTTGAAGATGCTTCTTTACATGCTGGAAGTAGGGATGTAATTATGGTTGACGAATCTCTTGCAGCATGCTTTGGTGTTGGGCTTAGTCCTGAAGATCCAAGGGGGATTTTGGTTTTAAATCTTGGAGCAGGTACCAGTGAGGTTTGTGTAATTAGCCTTAATGGGATTGTTTCTAGCAAAACTTTAAAAATGGGTGGAGATGATATTGATAAAAATATCCAAGCATTTTTAAGAGAAAATAAAAAAATTGAAATTGGTCTTAATAGTGCAGAGATAATAAAAAAAGAATTATTGTCTCTTAGATTAAAGGATAAAGAAATTGCTATGGAAATTGAGGGAAAAGATTTAAAAGATGGTCAACCTAAAAGTATCAAGATAAAAAGTGAAGAAATAGCTACATGTATCAGTGAATATGCTGATTTGCTTGTTGATATGATTTATTTGGTTTTGGAAAAGACTCCACCAGAATTGTCTAGTGATATAAAAAATGATGGATTCTTAATGACAGGTGGAATGGCAAATGTCAAAGGGCTTCGAGAATATATTGAAAAAATAACAAATTTGAAGGCAAAAGTTTCTGAAAAACCAGAATTTGATGCCATCAAGGGTGCAGGTTTAATAATGGAAAATCCTGAAAGATTTTTGAAATTTCAAAGTAGGTAAATATGGCTTATAGAAGAAAGAAAAAAAATAATAAATATTTTTTTATAACAGTTTTTTTGTTGGTCTTATTGATATTTATTTCAAGTTTAACTGATGGTTTGGCTGAGGCTGGAAATAATATTACGAATACAGTTTTTAGGCCTATAAATAAAATATCATATTCTGTATCATCTGAAGTTATCAAGGCTATTGAAGATACAGTTGGGTCAAAACAAACAAGATCTGAAGTAGAAAAATTGAAAATTGAAAATAAAAATCTTTTGAAGGAAAATGCTAATTTAATGGAAATTATTAATAGGAAAGATTTCTTGAAAGCTGAAAATGATGCTTTGAAAGATGAAAAGTACCAATATTTGAAAGCTCAAGTTATAAATTCAGATGTAAAAAGCATGCAAGAATCATTTTTTATCGACAAGGGGAAAAAAGATGGAATCAAAGTTAATGATGTAGTATTGCAAGCAATTGGAAATAGCGAATATTCATCTGCAGTTATTGGTAAAGTTGTTAAAGTAAACAAAAATACAAGTAAGATTGAAACTATAAAAAATTCATCAAATGACGTATCATTTATAAACTCAAGAAGCGGGGACTATGGCGTTATTGATGATTATAAAAACAAAACTATAAGTGGGTACATGCTTGAAGTTTCAAGTGATGTTAAAAACTCTGATATTCTTATTACAAGTGGTATTGGAGGAGTCTATCCAAAAGGATTATATTTGGGAGAAATTTCAAATGTTAATATGAGTAAGGACTCATTGAGAAAGAATGTTACAGTAGATTCCCCAGCAGATTTCACCCACTTATACAGGGTTTTAATTCTTAGAAAGTAAGGTGGATATATGAATAAATTTAAAACTTTTATAATAGCTTTTATATCTTTTATTCTACAAATTAGTGTATTTTCTAAAATAGATATATTTGGAGCTAATATAAATATTATAATCGCCTTTATCATCTGTTTATCACTTACACTTGGGTCAAAAAGTGGGGCATATGCTGGGCTTGTAATCGGACTTTTCGAAGACTTGATGTTTTCAAATATTATAGGCGTTAGAGCCTTATCATATTTTTTAATTGGACATTTTGTTGGAGATAAAAAGTTTAGATTTAACAACGATAAAAATACAGGTTTTATTTTAACTTTTGTATGTACAATAATAAATTTTGCTTTTGTAAGTTTGATAACATATATTTTTAAAACAGACCTCGTTGTAATAAAAAATTACTTATTTATACCACTTTTAGTAGAGGCTTTATTAAACACATTAATTTATTTTATTTATCATTTTATAATTAAAAAAATTATGTATATTCCAACATATAGGATATAGGGGTGTAAGATTTGAGAAAACAAAAAGAAAATAGATTAACTATCTTGCAAATAATCTTTGGCATAATGTTTCTTGCGATTTTTATTAAATTATTTATTCTTATGATAAATCAAGGGGAGCATTATAGGGACCTATCTGATAATAGAAAAGTTCAAGAGGTTGATGAAATTGCAAGCAGGGGTGATATTTTAGATAGAAATGGAAATGTCCTAGCTACAACCGTTCCATCTTTTGCTGTTCAATTATACAAAGATCAACTTACAAGTTTGGAGGATGAAGATAGGATAAAGGCTGTAAATTCTTTAGTTAATATTTTGGAAGAGGCTGGAGTGAATTATCAAAATGATTTTGACATTAGGTTAAACTCTTTCCAATATAAAAGAACAAAAGATTATTTTAAGGAAGAAAAATCTCCAGAAGATAAAATTATAGACATAATAGTTGAAAATGATTTGTTGGGTGAAATTGTAAAAACTACTAGCAATAAGGATGGGATTAAGTATGAAACTTTAAAGACCGCCCTTCTTGCCTTGAAAAAAAGAGGAATTGATATTCCTGTTCTAGTTAGTCAAAAAGACAATAACCTTAATGTTGTTTACAAAGACAATGCTAAAGACAAGCTAAAATCAATAGGCCATAATACAAATGAAGATCCTATTGATGTAGTTGTTAGTTCTGTAAATGAAGATAAGTCTGTTATTAAAAATATATTAGAAAACAATCAAGCAAGGCTTTTAACATACAAGGTAATTAAAGAAAAAAATCTAGAATCCAATATAATTTTAAAAGATTATAGCTTGACTGCTGATGAGAAATTTATTCAAAAAAAAGCTAGTTTAAATAATGGATATCCAGAAATAAAGTTAGAAACAAAAGCAAGCGATGACTTTTATCAAATAGTAAAAAAATCTTCAATAAAGGAATTTTTGAAATCAGCAAATTTAAACGAAGATGATGGATCATATTTAATTCCTGCTGATATTTTGATAGAAAAATTAGAAAATAAAGGGATTTATGCAAATTTTACAACTGAAGTAAAAACTGAAAGTAAAAATAAAAAAAATATTTATTCAGTAAATGTTAATTTTAAAAATCCTCAAGCAGGGGATCCAGCTGAAGAACTGGCTAATCTTGCTGATAAACATAATCTATTAAAGGGTGTAATTTTAGATAAAAAATTAAAATATTTGGCACAAAACGCTAATGTTACAAATAATGTATATCCTTCAATAGATATTTCTGAAGATAAGCCTAGTAAATGGGATTATACTTTTAATGTAGGCAAAAAGGACTTTTTTGAATATTATGCAAGCAGGGATAGAAGTCAAAATAGGGATAAAATTGTTAAGAATTTAAAAAAGAAAAATGCTAAAGAAATTCTTGATTATATTAAATCAATTTCAAATATCAAAAATAATAATGATTACGAAGCTTGTGGGATTTTAACGATTGATAATTTAATCAATAGACAAGGATCTTTTGGATTTAGACCTATTAATTTGGTTTATAATTTGGACGAGGCAACGGTTTTAAGAATTGAAGAAAATATAGAAAAATCTAAGGGAATAAGTGTAGCAACAATTCCTATTAGATCATATCCAAATAGAAACCTAGCAAGTCATGTCTTAGGATATATGGGTCCAATTGCAACAGATGAAGAAGTAGAAAAGTATGTAAATAAGGATTCTTATTTAAGAGATGAAATTGTTGGAAAAACTGGTATCGAAGAATCTTATCAAGATACGCTCAGGGGAAAAAATGGAAAGAGTATAGTTACAGTTGATTCATCAGGAAATAGAATTGAAACCTTATCAAAAACTCCTTCTGAGCCTGGTAATGATGTACATTTGACAATTGACGCTAATTTACAAAAAGAAGCAGAGAGATCTTTAGTAGCTATGCTTGAAGCTATTAGAACTGGAACAGTTCATGAATCTAAATATGGAAACTATTATCCTCCTATTGCATGCAAATATGCCGCTAGTGGAGCTGTTGTAGTAAGTAATGTTAAAACTGGTGAAGTGCTAGCATCAGCTTCATATCCAAATTATGATCCCAATTTATTTTCAACTGGAATTTCTGAAACTGACTGGGATAGTTTACAAGCTGATGACAAAGCTAGTGTATTAACCCCTAGACCAATGCTAAACATGGCAAGTCAAACAGCCGTTATGCCAGGATCTACTTTTAAGTTGGTATCATCATTGGCAGCGTTGGAAAAAGGATTAGATCCTCAAAGATTAAATTATTGTAATGGTTTTATGGATATAGGAAATAGAAGATTTTCATGTCTGGCTTGGACTGAATATGGAATAAAACACGGTGAAGAAACTTTATATGATGCATTGAAAGTTTCATGTAACTACTATTTCTTTACTCTTGCTTTGGGTGAAAATCCATCTAACGGAAAGAGTATCGGAGTTAAATTAGAGCTTAATGATATAAGAAAAACAGCTGAATTATTAGGCCTTGACAAAACTACAGGAATTGAAATTAATATTCCAAGTGAGTCTAGTGGAAATATTCCATCTACTGAGAAAAAATTAGAAGTTACAAAAGCTTTATTAAAAAAATATCTTGAAGAAAATTTGGATAAGTATTTAAAAGATAAAACAAAAAAGTCAAAAACAGATTTTAATAAGGATATAGAACAAATTGTTAAATTAGCAGATAGGCCTAAATCCATTGATAGAAAAGATCTTACTAAAATATTGGATAAAATGGGCTATAAGCCTGAAGAAATTCTTGAAGGAGAAAGAGCTGGTCTTTCTGACAATATAAAATATACATTTTTAAATCAAGCAGAATGGGATATTACAGATATGTTAAATATCGTAATTGGTCAAGGACAAAACTCCTATACACCACTTCAAATGAATAGGGTTATTTCTACGCTTTCAAATGGAGGATATTTAAATAAATACACTTTAATTGATAAGGTGACAAATCATAATTCAAAAGATGTTTTATTTAAAAATCAAGTTCAAAGGTCAAAAATAAATGTAAAAGATCCAAAAAATTTTGAAGATATTAAATATGGAGCTTTACAAGCAGCCCAAGCCTTTAAATTTTTTAAAGATTTACCAATAGAAGTAGGTGAAAAAACAGGTACTGCTGAGGTTGAAGGAAAAAATCCTGATGGTTCAGATTTTGATTCATACGCTTGGATGCTTGGATTTGCACCGTATGATGATCCAGAAATTGCAGTAACAGTTTTTATGGTACAAGCTGGAACATCTATAAATTGTGGTCCCGTAGTTAGAGATATAATATGTAAATATTTTGATATAAAAATAAACCCAGAAAATCAAAGCTTAGTTACTGGTACAAATACAGAAAATAATAATCAAGAAAATACAGGGGGAGAGTAAAATGGAAGTATTTTTAATAAATTCAAATAATAATCTAGGTTTTATAGATGAATTTTCAAAAAAATTATCAGAAAATAAATCTGTCTTACTCTTATCTTTTACTAGGGATAAAAATGAAAATATAGAAGATTTATATGAAAGGGGAGGAATGATTACATATGATATATGTGATTATTTCCTTGACCTTATTGACCTTGATAAAATTATTGTAAAAGCTTGTGAAAATATAGATTTTATAATTCCACCCCTTCTTAATTCAAAATATCAAATAAAAAAAGAAGATATTTCTAGATTATTAGAAAAAATAAATACTTACGATTATTTAATCATTAATGGACTAGATGAATCTTTAATTGATGAGAAAAAAGAAATTCAAATTATTAGTGAAAATCAAATAAAAGAAGAGATAAAATCTGACTATTTTTTCATTAATTCTTATGATAAATATTTTGATATTAGAGAATATAGGGATGAAATTTTGGGAAAATCTTCTAAATTTTTAGGTTTAAAAGAAAAAGATTCTTCTTATGATAAAATAATATCAAATATTTTAGAAGATAAGAATGAAGATATTCAAAAAATCGGTTTTTTTGAAAAAATAAAGAAGAAATTAGCCCAATGAAATCATTTATATTTGTAGATAAGAAAGAAAAAGCCTTTGGAAAAATTATCGACGATAAGCTTTTTGAATTGAAATTTTATTCACCCTACTTGTTCAATATTTATAGGGCAAAAGTTGTTGGAAAAATTGATTCAATTAATGCATATTTTTTATTGTACGATGATGATAAGAAGGCTTTTTTAAAAACTAATAAAAAATTTAAAATTGGGGATAGTATAATTTGTCAAATAATAAAAGAAGAATTTGATGATAAATTGGCTAGTGCCAGTGCGAATTTTAGGATAGAAAATGAAGATTATTATCTTTTTAGGTTTAAAAATAAGGGTTTTCCAAAATTAAAAAAGGGAAGAAAAAAGAATAGGGAAAATTATGATAAATTGATTAAACTTAAAAATTCATTGATCAATGAAGAAAATTTTACCCCATCACCTAAATTACTCAAATCGTATAATCAATTAGACTTATATCTTGAAGAAAATAGTGGATTAGAAGTTAAGGAACTTGACATTAGAAATAATAAAATAATTTCAGATGCTTTTAAATCAATTAGTGAGAATAAAATTTATAAGGATGATTTATCAATTATTATTAATGATCTGGAAACTTTATGCCTTGTAGATGTGAATTCATCAAAGAAAAAATCAACTATGGATAAGGATGATTTTTATTATAAGGTTAATAAAGATCTGATTGACTTTATATTTTATAATTTGAATTAAAGAAATATTGGCGGCATGGTAATTATTGATTTTTTAAAATCTACGAAAAATGAAAAATTATTAGAAGAAATTGACCTTAGTTTAAAAAAATATTTTAAAACTTATACGATTTATGGTTTTACAAAAATGGGCCTATTTGAACTTTCGATTAAAAGAAGGGGAGAAAGTCTCAGAAAAAAACTAAAAGAAAAAGAGCTTATCAATTGATAAGCTCTAATTTTTTTCTATCAAAATTACTTACTATATTTTCTTTGTACTTTTTCTTTAATTTTTTTATTCTATATTCAATTTGCATTGCTCTTTTTTTACTTGAAACTTGGATAAAAAAAACTATATTGCATGGTCTTCTTGATCTTGTGTATTTTGCTCCAAGTCCCTTGTTATGTTTTTCTAGTCTGTTTTTTAAATTATTTGTCCAACCAGTGTAAAGAGTGCCATCAGAACATCTTAATATATAAACAAAGGCTTTTTTCATTTGAACAAATCACCCAAAACATCTCTTATAATATCGTAAGAAAATCCTCTGGAAGCCAAAAATCTGTATACCTTGTTTTTATCATCAACACTTTCTTTTTTATGAAGACCTGCTTCATAGGCTTTTTCATATTCCTCTTCGTCTGAAATTTCATTTAAATAAGTTTCAATTAAACTGTCATCAATGTGTTTAGCTTTTAATTTATACCTAATCTTACCCTTGGACCAATTATTAATTTTCGATTTATCATTAACAAAAGATTTTACATAAAGCTCATCATCAATTAAGTTATAATCTTCTAAAAATTGGATTACCTTATCAATAGTATCTTGGTCATATTTTTTTTCTTTTAATTTATTTTTTAAATCAAAAGAAGTATGAGCTCTATAAGATATTTGCTTTAAGGCTTCGTTTTTACACCTATTAAAGTCATTTTCCTTTAAAATTTTTTTGTAAGATTCAAAATCCAAATCCTCATCACAAGATAAGTTCAAATCAACAAAAAAATCGTAAGAAATATAAAAAATTTCCCTTGATATAGTTAATTTTACTAAATTATATTTGTCAGAATATTCTATTTTTTCAACAATCATAAGGACTCAACAGCATTCATAATTATAGGAATAATCATTGAAAGAGCTACAACAACAGCAAAAACTTTTAAAATTATTTTGCTTTTTGATTTCTTTTTCATTAAATCACCTCTAAATCTATCTTTCTTACCTGTATTTTACTATAAGAAGAAATTTTTGTAAAACTAAGCGAATTTAAAAAAATATTTGCAAAAAAATAATATTCGTGGTAATATATTTAAGTCGAAAGTAGTAGGCCACTATAAATGTAAAAATTATTTTGAATAATTTAAAGTTTATTTGACAAGTGATTCGATTGGATGTATACTTATATAGTAAGTTATTTATTCGGTGGGTATGGTCCAGTTGGTTAAGACACCTGGTTGTGGCCCAGGAGATCGAGAGTTCGAATCTCTCTACTCACCCCATATGCGGGATTGGCGGAATTGGCAGACGCGCTAGACTTAGGATCTAGTGAGATTTTCTCGTGAAGGTTCAACTCCTTTATCCCGCACCAAATATTTTAGACGTTGGAAACAACGTCTTTTTTTGTGCTCAATTTTACAAATTCTTTACTTTTCTATAATATTTTTCTTACTTAATCTATGCTAGAATTAGTAAAAGGAGAAGATTATGGTTGATAAAGTTATTGAAGTTAGGTCTTTGGTTAAAAGATATAAAAATTTTCTTGCTGTTGATAATTTAGATTTAGATTTGTATGAGGGAGAAATTTTGGGGCTTTTGGGTCCTAATGGATCTGGAAAATCTACTACAATTTCTTGTATTCTTTCTTTGCTTAATAATAATGGGGGCTCTATTAAAATTTTTGGTGAGGAAATGACTCCAGATTCTTTTAAAATTAAAGAAAAAATTGGCGTAGTTTTTCAAGATGTTGGTGTTTATGATGAGCTTAATGTTTATGAAAATATTGATTATTTTTGCGCTTTGTACATAAAAGATAAAAATAAAAGAAAAAGTCTCGTAAAAAAAACAATAGATCTTGTTGGTCTTAGTGATTTTGTTAAATTTAAGCCCAAACAACTTTCAGGAGGTTTATTAAGAAGGCTAAATATAGCTTGTGGAATTTCTCATAAGCCTGATTTGATTATTTTTGATGAGCCTACTGTTGCAGTTGATCCCCAATCTAGAAATAATATTTTGGAAGGAATAAAAAAATTAAACAAAGAAGGAGCAAGCATCATCTACACCTCTCATTATATGGATGAGGTTGAAAGTCTTTGTGATTATATTGTTATTCTTGATAAGGGAAAAATAATTGCTAAAGGCGATGCCGAAAGTTTAAAAGATACCATTAATTTAAAGGAAAAAATTTCTTTTGAATCTGATGAATTGTCAAATGTTTTAATAGAAAAAATAAAAGCTATGGACTCTTTGATTGATTTTTCTATAAAGGGAAGAAATTGCAAATTAAGTTTTTCAAAAGATTCAAATATCCTAGATCTTGTCGATATCTTAAATTCATCTGAAACAAAATACGACCACCTAAGCTCTAGTAGGCCTAGTTTAAATGATGTATTTCTCGAACTAACAGGAAAAGAATTGAGGGATTAGTATGTTTTTACACAGTTTTAAAAATACTTTTAAAGTTTTAATTAGAGATAGGACTCTTATTTTTTGGTCTTTAATCTTTCCTCTTATCTTGGGATTTTTCTTTAATATTGCTCTTGGAAATATAAAAAATTCAATGAAATTTGAGCCTATTAATGTTAGTGTAAAAGATGATTTGAGAGATGATAAATATTTTGATGATTTTTTAAAAACACTGGAAAAAGAAAAAATATTTAAGACATTTGATGAAAATAAGATGGAAGATGAAAATATCATTGCTTACATAAAAGATTATGATAAAGTAGAGTTTAAAAAATCCGGTCTATATGAATCAATTGTGGAAAGCATAATGAATGCTTATTTAAGAAAAGGGATGATGGCAGAAAAAATTTTTAGAAAAAATCCTACTTTTAATTCAAAGATTTTGACTGAAAGTTCAAACCATATAAAAGATAATTCAAAGAAAAACCTTAATATTGTTAATACATTTTTCTACGCTCTTATAGGTATGCAGGCTTTGTATGGTTTTAGTTTTGGGCTTTTAATTATTTATAGGTATGAAGCAAACCTGTCAACTCTTGCAAAAAGAAATGCAATATCTCCTATAAAAAAATCTATAAGCCTTTCAGCTTCAATCTTAGCAGGTTTTATTATAAATTTTTCTATAGTTTTATTCACAATTTTATTTTTCAATAAAATTTATAAAATAGATTTTTCCAATAAGCTTGTTTCATTAATTTTTCTTATTGGACTTGCTAGTTTGTTTGGAGTTTTATTTGGAAGTTTAATTGCCTTATCAAATAAATCAAGCATAGAAGTAAAAAATGGCATAGGGATAGCTATAAGCATGGTATTTTCATATTTTGCTGGAATGATGAATTCTGATATAAAGATAATGATTCAAGAAAATTATCCTATAATAAACAAATTAAATCCAGCAAGTTTAATTAATGATGGGATTTACAGCCTTTATTATTATGATACTTTGGACAGGTATTGGGAAAATATTAAATATTTATTATTTTTAACTTTGCTATTTGGATTGATTTCATATTTGTTAACAAGGGGTAGGCAATATGACAGTATTTAAAAATTATTTCAAAATAATAAGAGGTCATACTAAGGCTATAGCCTTATATACTATAATCTTTATGTCATTACTTATTTTTTCAAATTCTACTAATAGCAACACTAATGTTTATAAAAAAGAAAAAGCAAAAATTTATATAGAAGACTTATCTCAAAGTGATTTATCAAAATCCTTTATTACATATATGGGAAAAGAAAATAAGATTGTTGATCTTAAAGGAAAAAATATTGACGATAATTTATTTTATGAAATAGTAACAGCTTATATAAAAATTCCAAAAAATTTTGATAAAAAAAGAAAAGTTGAAATTAAAAAGAGTCAAAATTCTAAATATTATCAATATGTAAAAGAATCCATAAATTTATACTTAGATCAAATTTCAGTATATGAAAAATCAGGTTTTGATACAAAAGATGCAATAAAGAATACGAAAAAAGATTTTCAAAAGAAAGCAAAAATTTCCTTAAGAAAAAATAAGGGACCAGTATTAGAAGAAAGGATTTTATTTTTCTTTAATTTTTTATCCTATGTGTTTTTAAGTCAAATAATTTTGGTGGTTTCTTTAGTAAGCCTAACATATAAAAATAAGAATATTAAACAAAGAAATTTAATTTCTCCTATGAGCAAAACGAAAATAAATTTTCAAATATTTTTGGCAAATATTTCTTTTGCATTTTTCTCATGGCTACTTTATATGCTAGTTTTTTTCATTTTAAATAGAAAAATAGACTTATCAAATAGAATCATTTATTTAATGATAAATTCTTTAGTCTTTTCCTTATCTACAGTTAGTCTTGCTCTTTTTATATCTAAATTAATAAATAATAGCAATATTATGATGGCTGTGATGAATATTTTTTCTCTTGGCTCATCATTTTTAACAGGAGTTTTTGTGCCTCAAGATATATTAAGTAAAAATGCTCTTTTATTAGGACGAATATTTCCAAGTTTTTATTACGTATTAAATAACAATATGATAGCAAATAATTTCACAAAAGAAATATTTTTCAAAAATATTTTTGTACTTTTAGGATTTGCTGTGATTTTTTTGTTGATAAGTTTTATATTAGATAAATTTTTATTTTTCGATAAATCAACTAAAAATTAAGAAAATGTAATTTTTAAATAGGATATATTTGCCTAGATTTGGGTATCTATATTTATAGTAAACTATTTAACAAATTTTAATTAGCTATAACTTTATCAATACTAAAAAATAGTATATAATTTTACTAATAGGAGGAAAAGTTTTGCGAGATATAAAAAGAGTAGTTTTAAAATTAAGTGGAGAAGCACTTGCAAAAGATAAGGGATTTGGTTTTGATGATGATACCATTGATCTTATTTGCGAAAATATAAAAAAAGCAAGAGATAAGGGACTTGAAATTGCCATAGTTGTTGGTGGTGGAAATTTCTGGAGAGGCAGAAGCGGTCAACATATTGAACGAGCAACAAGTGATACAATTGGAATGCTTGGAACTGTTATGAATGGTCTTAGAGTTCAAGATACTCTTGAAAAAATGGGACTTGAAACAAGGCTAATGACTGCAATTAATATGCAAGAAGTTGCAGAACCTTATATTAGAAGAAGGGCTGTAAGACATCTTGAAAAAGGAAGGATTGTAATTTTTGCAGCAGGAACTGGTCTTCCATATTTCTCAACTGACACAACAGCATCTCTTAGGGCTTTAGAAATTGATGCGGACATGATTTTGTTAGGTAAAAAAGGAACTGATGGAATTTATGACAAAGATCCTAACCAATTTGATGATGCCGTAAAATATGAAAAATTAACCTATAGTGAAATTTTACAAAAAAGATTAAAGATTATGGATTCTACTGCAACAAGTTTGTGTATGGATAATGATATGCCAATACTTGCTTTTGGAATAGATAATCCTGAAAATTTAGTTAAAATAGTTGAAGGAAAAGAAATAGGAACAATTGTAAAGGAGAATTTTGATGTACGATAATATTATTAAAGATACAGAAGCTTTGATGAAAAAGGCTTGTGAATCATTTGAAATTAGAATTTCTAAAATAAGAGCAGGAAGAGCAAATGATTCAATATTAGATGGACTTACATTTTCATATTATGGAAGTCAAACACCAATTAACCAAGCTGCAACCATATCTACACCAGAACCAAGACTTTTGGTAATAAAACCTTGGGATAAATCAAATATAAAAGAAATCGAAAAAGCAATAAATAAATCAGATATTGGAATTAATCCACAAAATGATGGCGAAGTTATAAGACTTCCTTTCCCGGCATTGACAGAAGAAAGAAGAAAACAATTAACAAAACAAGTTTCTGAATATTCTGAAGATAGCAAAATTCAAATTAGAAATATAAGAAGAGAAGCCTTGGATAAGGCAAAAAAAGCTGAAAAAGCAGCAGATTTAACAGAAGACGATTTATTTTCAATTGAAGATGATATTCAAAAAATCACAAAAAAATATATAGATCAAATTGAAAAAACTGTTGAAAATAAAAATAAAGAATTACTTGAAGTTTAATTGAATAAAATAAAATTTGATAAGCTAAAAGCTATTTTAAATAAGGATATAGGAAAAGTTAGGATAAATTCAAATATTTTATCCTTGTTTTTAAAGCAACTAAGCTTACTTACCGACTCATCTGTATCCTTATATGATAGTTTAAAAATTATAATTGACCAAAGACTTGATAAAAAACTAAACAAGGCTTTGGTCAATGTATCTTTGAGCTTAAAAAATGGGGATGAGGCTTACGAGGCTTTTTATAAAGAAGAGAAATCTTTTGGGCCGATAATAACATCTTTTATTAAAAGTGGAGATGTAAGTGGAAATCTTTCTAAAATACTAGATGAGTTGTCAACATATATGACCGAAGAAAGCAAAAATAAAAATAAAATTACAGAAGCCTTGATTTATCCAATAATTTTACTATTTGTGACTATTGGAGTTGTAATAACTATTTTAACCAAAGTCATGCCAACTTTTATAGAAGTTTTTGAAGATAGTTCTAAGAATTTACCCCTATCAACCAAAATTCTATTAACTTTAGGAAATTTTTTCAATAAAAATGGAATAAATATTTTGCTCGGTTTTTTATTTGCAATTATTATTTTTTACATATTAAGACAAAAAGAAGAGTACAAGTATAAAATTGATAAATTTTTCTTCAAAAGTTTTGTTTTCAGAAAATTTAGGGTATTAAATATAGAATATCAAATAAGCTCACTTTTATATATCCTAAGAATTGGTGATGTTGATATTGTTGAAAGTATTAATATCATAAAAAAATCATTTAAAAATTTATATTTAAGAGAGATTTTATCGAATGTTGAAAATAGCTTAAAACTCGGAAATAATTTGTCAGATTCCATGGGAAAGGAAAATGTTTTTTCGAAACTTTTTATTGCTATGATTAAAGTTGGAGAAGATAGTGGAGATATGGCAAAATCTTTAGAAAAAACTTCAACTTATTATGCAAACGAATATATTTATAGGTTAAAAAGAATTTCAAGTCTTTTTGAGCCATTTTTGATTATTTTTATGGCTTTTGTTGTAGGATTTGTAGTTTTCTCAGTAGCTATACCTATGTTTGATACGGTTAACACCATTAATTTTTAAGGAGGATTTATGTTAAAAAGAAATAAAAAAAATGGATTTACCTTAATAGAATTAATAATTGTAATTGCCATTATCGCCATGCTTGCGGCTATTGCAATACCAAAATATAAACAGACAAAAAGACAAGCAGCAATTACTGCTCATAATGCCAATGTATCTATGTTAAAAACTGCTGCGAGTGTAAAATTAAATGAATTAAATTCAAATGATCCAGCTGTAACTTGGACAGGTAATAAAAATAATGAAAAAGATGATTCACTTAAATATGTAGAAAAATGGCCTGAAGTTCCAAAAGGTGTAGATGAATTAAAAGGAAAATCTTACAAAGTTACAATTGATCCCCAAAATTCAATAATTACAGTAGATCCAGATGAAAAAGCATTGAAATGATTTTAGTATTATATTTTTTCTTAGGTTCAATATTTGGATCATTTGCACACTTGTTGTGTGAAAGAAGCCTTAGGGGTGAAAATATTGCATTTCCTCCAAGTCATTGTACAAATTGTCAGAGAAAAATTTTAAAAAGAGACCTTATACCGATTATTTCTTATATAAATTTAAAAGGAAGTTGCAGGTTTTGTCATGAAAAGATCCCACCTTCATATATTTTTTATGAAATAATAGGGGGTCTTTTATTTATATTTGCAATGAAAGATAGGAATCTCATTGAAGGAATGTTTATATTTTTATCCTTATTAATTTCATTTGTTATAGCAATGATAGACCTTAAAACTATGAATATTTACATGATTTATATTTATATACTTGGCTTTATAGGTCTTATCTATAGGATTATATTTCTAAAAATAGAAATAGAATTTATAAAGATAATAGCAATTTTTACCTTAATCTATATATTCATTTACTACATATCAAGAAAAAATATAGGAGATGGGGATTATTTTTTCTATTTGGCCTTATTTTTGTTTTTAAAAAATGAAAAAATCATATATTTAATTTTAGGATCAATTTGGATTGGAGGAGCTTTCGCTATTATTTTTGCCATTAAAAATAGGTCAACAAAAATTAAAATTCCATTTTGCATTTATATTTTCTTAGCTTATATTATAGCTTTATTTTGAGGTGATTATGAAAAAGAGAGCCTTTACCTTAATTGAATTAATAATAAGTCTTGCTATAATTTCTTTGATTTCTAGCATAATTTTATTAAAATCAGGCGTAATTCCAAAACTTCAAGAAAGAAAAGAGATAGAAAATTTACAGGCTGATATAAATTATTGCAGAGAAAAATCCCTAGTTACAGGTTTTTCTTATGAAATAGAAATTTCAAAAGATTCTTATCATATAAGAAGAGAAGACGATGATAAATTTGTTAAAGGAGTTTATTTTAAACATGTAAGAGCAAATGTAGATAATATTTTTGTATTTAGACCTACAGGAAGTGTAAAGGGAGCAAGTAAAATATATTTTACTTCTAAAAATAATGAATATTCAATAATTGTAGCACCAATAGCCGGAAGGATTAGAAATGAATAAAAACAAAGGATTTACCCTAATTGAAACAATAATAGGTCTTTTTTTAATAAGTTTAATTGCTATTTTCCTACTTCCATCACTTTTTTCAATTTATAAAAATTCTGTAAAAATAAAAAACAATTCAAAAATTCTTTTTGATATGCAAGAAGTTTTAGAAAAATCTAAAAAAAGAGAAATTGGAGATTATAAAGATACTGAAGATGGATTTGAAATACATACAAAAATTGAGTCTTATAATGAAAATTTAAAATATATAGAAGTTAAATCTAGTAATTATGTCTTAGATGTGGTGGTAAAAAAATGAAAAAAAGAGGATTCACTTTAATAGAATTACTTTGTGCCCTTGCAATTTCATCTCTTCTAGTTCTTTTGATAAACAATATAGTGAAGACAAATTTTCTAATAAGTAAAGAAACCTATAATGAAGAAATTGATTATAAAAATTCTACAAATTGTATTTTATATATAGAAAATGTAATCAGAAAGGCAGACGAAATCATAGATTATAAAAATGAAAATGATTTTAAAGTTTTGATAAAAGATGGGAAAAATAAATCTACTTATAGGTTTGAGCAAATAGGAAAGAATTTATACGTCTACATAAATAATATAAATTCTATAAGTGAAAAAGAGACAAAAATCCCCATTGGATATTGCAAAAGTTCAAATATTTCTTATGATAAAGCTGAGGATTCATTTTATATAAATGTAGATTTTTATGAAAACGAAGGAAATTCAAAATATAAAACCTATATTAGGAGGCTTGAATGAAAAAAAGAGGATTTTTATCGATTTATGTTTTAATAATACTAACTCTTTTGTCTATAAGCCTCTCTTTTATTTATGAACAAGGCAAAAATAATAATGATTTAAACAAAAACCTATATGATAGAAAAAAGGCCATTTATTATTTAGAATCTGTTTATAATGTAGTTTTTAATGATGAGAACGGGTTAATTCAAAGATCTGAGGAAATAAACAAAATAGATGATGATTTAGCACATGATTATTATTTTGATTTTTTTGAAAGGGAAGAATCTGTAAAAATTATAAAAATTGGTGATAATTCATTTTCTATGAATAAAATAAAAATAATAGGAGATTCAAAAGCTAAGCTTGATATCTCATTTGATTTAAAAGAAAGATATAATCTAAAAAATGAATCAAAAATAATTTTTAAAAATGATTTTGAAGATTTTTTTGAAAATTTAAAATTTAAAGAAAAAAGATTAGAAGAATATAAAAATTTTGAAATAGATAAAGATTATGACAATATTTTTATAAAGACTTATGAAAATTTAATTATAAAAAAATCTGAAGACAAAAATTATTCTAATGATATTTCAAACAAAGAAAAGTCAAGCAATTTTTCAAAATATGAGGAAAATTTTTCAAATAAAACTAAGACAGCAAGAAGAATTAGTGGTATAGTAGTAATTGGAAAAGATTTGATTTTAGAAAATGACTTGGTTTTGGATGGCCTACTTATTATAAGAGGTGACATTATTTCGAAAAATGATAGCAAGCTTACAATAAATGGGCAAATGATATCAAAAAATGATTATGATAAAAAAGTGAAATATTTTTACAAAAAAGAAAGGTCATTTGATTATATTAATGATATAGAAAATCCAAAATATATTGAAATTAAATCGAAAAAAGTATTTTAATGGAGGAATAAATGAAAATATTAGTTATCAACTGTGGATCTTCATCTTTAAAATATCAATTATTTGATATGGACAATGAAGAAGTTTTAGTAAAGGGTCTTGTAGAAAGAATAGGAATTGACGGATCAAGACTTAAACAAGAAAAAGGCGACGACGAATATATAATTGAAGAGGATATGAAAGACCATACTGAAGCAGTTAAACATGTATTTGAAGCAATAACTGACAAAGAAAATGGAGTTATTTCAGATCTTTCAGAAATTGATGCAGTTGGCCACAGATTTGTTCACGGTGGAGAAAAAATAACAAAATCAGTTGTAATAGATGAAGAAGTTAAAAAAGCAGTTAAGGAATATTCAAAATTCGCACCATTACACAACCCAGCAAACATGATGGGACTTGAAGCTTGTGAAAAACTTCTACCAAATGTAAAAAACGTAGCAGTTTTCGATACAGCTTTCCATCAATCAATGCCAAAAGAAACTTTCCTTTATGGAATAGATTATAAATATTACGAAGAACAAGCTATAAGAAAATATGGATTCCACGGAACAAGCCATGATTTCATTACACAAAAAACTGCAAAAGTTTTAGAAAAAGATCAAAATGAATTAAATATGATTTCATGCCATTTAGGAAATGGATCATCAATTTGTGCAATTAAAGAAGGAAAATCATTTGATACAACAATGGGACTTACACCACTTGAAGGACTTGTAATGGGAACAAGGAGTGGAGACTTAGATCCAACAGTTGTTACATTCTTGATGAATGAATATGGTTACGATACAAAAAAAATGGACAATGTATTAAATAAAGAATCAGGAGTTTTTGGAGTTTCTGGAGTATCATCAGACTTTAGAGATCTTGAAAATGCTGCTAACGATGGAAATGAAAGAGCAGATATTGCTCTTAAAATGTTTGCAAATAGAGCCAAAAGATATATAGCAGGATACATGGCAGAAATCGGAAAAGCTGATGCAATTGTATTTACTGGTGGAATCGGAGAAAATTCTGCAACAATGAGAGCTGATATAATGAAAGGCTTCGAGCAATTTGGAATTAAATTAGATCCTGAAAAAAATAATGTTCGTGGTGGTTGTCATTTGATTTCAACTGATGATTCAAAAGTAAAAGTTTTTGTAATTGCAACAAACGAAGAATTAATGATTGCAAGAGACACTAAAAAACTAGTATAGCTTGACAATTTTAACATTTACTTATATAATGTTTAAGATTGCTAAAACTCATAACTAGGAGGTGTTAGAATGGCAGTACCTAAGAGAAGAACATCAAAAACAAGAAAAAATAAAAGAAGAGCTTCAGCTTACAGATTAAATAAATCAAATTATGTAGAGTGTCCAAATTGTCATGAACCAATGTTACCACATAGAGTTTGTCCAAGCTGTGGTTATCATAAAGGCAAAGAAGTTCTTGAGTTAAATTAAGATAGTGGTAACACTATCTTTTTTTTAATATCCAAAATAAGGGGAAATTATGAAGATAATAATAGATACTTATGGAGCAGATGATGGAATAAAAGTCCCAATAGAAGGGACAATTGAAGCTTTAAAAGAAAAAGATTTTCTTCCAGTTTTTTCTGGAGATAAAGAAAAAATTGAAAAAATTATCGATGGAAGAATAAAATCTTACGAAATAATTGATGGCAAAGAAAAAATTGAAAATAATGAAGATCCAGTAAAGGCTATAAGAAGAAAAAAAGATTCAAGTCTAGTAAAAGCTTTTAATAAGCTTAATGAAGATGGCTATGATGGTTTAGTTTCATCAGGATCTACAGGGGCAATTCTTGCAAGTGGACTTTTTATTTCTGGAAGAATTAAAGGAATAAAGAGAGCATGTATTGCAACAAGCCTTCCAACATATGAAAATCAAACTTTATTATTAGATACAGGCGCAAACATGGATTGTAAGGCAGAATTTTTAAAAGAGTTTGCAATTATGGGAAGTGTCTTTGCAAAAAATGTACTTCATATAGAAAATCCTACAGTTTCACTTTTAAATGTTGGAACTGAAGAGCACAAGGGAAATAAATTAGCAAAAGAAACTTACCAACTATTAAAAGAATCTTCAATAAATTTTGTGGGAAATATTGAAGCTAGAGATTTATTTACTGGAAAAACTAATATAATAATAGCAGATGGCTTTGATGGAAATATTGCTATAAAAACTGCAGAAGGTGTAATTAGTCTTTTTAGTAAGGAAATTAAAGATTCCATATACAAATCTTTTTCCACAAAAATAGGTGGAGCTTTATTAAAAAAATCTTTGAAAAATAATCTATCAAAATATAATTCAGATACAATTGGCGGAGCACCACTTTTGGGAGTAAATCAATATGTATATAAGGCACATGGAAATTCAAACTCCAAGGCCTTTAGCTCAGCAATTTTAGGCTTAATAGATTATATAAATACAAATACAATAGAAAAAATAAAAGGAGAATTAGAATGATTAGAGATGAGTTAATTGAATTAGTAAAAGAAAATTTAGATATCAATGTTGATGAGATTGATTTTGAAAAAGAAATTTCAGAATATGATATAGATTCAATAGATATGCTTGATTTTATTATGGCAATTGAAGACAAATATGATATTGAATTTTCTGATGATGAATTAGATGAAATTGAAAAATTTTCTGATGTTGTATCTTTAATAGAAAGCAAAAACTAATGAATTTATCTAAAGAAAGATTAGAAGAAATTCAAAAATTAGAAGAAAGTATTGGCTACAGTTTTAAAAATAAAAACTTATTAGATGTAGCCCTTACTCATTCTTCTTATATAAATGAAAGCAAGGACAAAAAAAGAACATCAAACGAAAGATTGGAATTTTTGGGAGATAGTATTTTAGATTTAGTAGTTAGCGAAGAGCTTTATAAAAATCATAAAACTTATCCAGAAGGAAAACTTACAAAAATAAGATCAAGAATAGTTTGTACTTCATCATTTTCAAAGGCTAGCGAAAAATTTAATCTATCATCATATTTATTATTTGGAAAAGGTGAGATTAGCCATAATGGAAGAGAGAAAAAATCTGTAAAAGCTGATACTTTTGAAGCTTTTTGTGCAGCAATTTATCTTGATGCAGGTTATGATTTTCTAAAAGATTTTTTGATGAAAAATTATTACGAAACTGTAAAAAATCTTCTTGAAAATGACCTACTTTTTATTGATTATAAGACAAAATTACAAGAATATTTTAATAAAACAAATAGAACAATATTAAAATATAAACTTTTAAAAGAAGAAGGTCCAGAGCATAATAAAACATTTTATATGGAAGTTTTTGCCAAAAATAAAAAACTAAGCACAGGCAAAGGAAAAAATAAAAAAGATGCGGAACAAATGGCAGCAAAAATTGCCTATAAGAAGTTAACAAATGAGTAAAAAAGAATATATAATACCTATCTTTATACCGTTTTTAGGTTGTCCTCATGATTGTGCTTTTTGCAACCAAGTGAAGATTACAAACTATAAAGATACTATTAATAAAGAAAATACAATAAAACAAATTAATCAATACTTGTCTTATTTTCCAAAAAATGGTAATCCTAAAGAAATCGCGTTTTTTGGTGGATCATTTACAGGTCTTGATACAAAAGTAATGATTTCTTATCTTGAAATAGCTTTGTCCTATAAAAAGAAGGGAATTATTGATAGAATCAGATTATCTACAAGACCTGATTATATAAATAATTCTATTCTTGATAAATTAAAAGAATATGAGGTTGATGTAATTGAGCTTGGTATCCAATCTTTAGATGATAAAGTTCTAGAGGCTAATGAAAGAGGGCATAGCAAAAAAGATTCGCTTATTGCTAGTAAATTAATTAAAGACTATGGTTTTAAATTAGGTCATCAAATTATGCCTGGTCTCTACAAAGATTCTTTCGAAAAATCAATCCAAACAGGGCTTGAGTCAATAAAAATGAAACCTGACATGGTAAGAATTTACCCAACTTTGGTGATAAAAGATACAAAGCTTGAGAAATTATATAAAAATAATTTATATAAGCCGCTTACATTGGATGAGGCAATAGATTTATCTTCTAAGCTTTATATGACTTATACCTACAAAAATATTCCAGTAATTAGGATTGGACTACAACCAACTGAAAATATTAACGATAAAGAAGATGTTGTTGCAGGTCCTTTTCATCCTTCAATTAGGCAATTAGTAGAATCAAATATTCACAAAACTTATATAGAAGATTTGATAAAAAAACATGATTTAAAAGAAAAGATAAAAATTCATGTTCCAAATAGGCTTATTTCAATAATTTCTGGAAACAAAAAGGCAAACAAAAAATATTTTTATGAAAATTATGGACTTATTATAAATTTTCAAAGTGATGAAGAAAAATTTATAGAATATGATAATAAAAAAATATCTTACGATATTTATGAATTTATCAAAAATTTTGTAGAAAAAACATACGGTGGTGATTTATATTAGGTTAGAAAGTGTTGAACTCAAAGGATTTAAGTCCTTTGCAAATAAAACAAAAATAAAATTTGATAATCAAATAACTGCTGTAGTTGGTCCGAATGGGTCTGGTAAGTCAAATATTGCTGATGCTATAAAGTGGGTTTTGGGAGAGCAATCTGTAAAATCTTTGAGAGGTAAAAAGATGGATGACGTTATCTTTCAAGGCGCCGACGATAAAAAACCTATGAATATGGCAGAGGTAAATCTTTCATTTGACAATAAGGATAGGTCCTTATCTAGTGATTATGACCTTGTAAAAATTTCTAGAAGAATTTTTAGAAACGGTGACAACGAATATAGGTTAAATGGAAAAAGAGTAAGACTAAAAGATATAAAAGAATTATTTTTGGATACAGGTATTGGTAAAGAAGGATATTCAGTAATAGGCCAAGGAAGAATTGATGAAATTTTAAATTCTTCAAACCAAGAGCGTAGAAATATTTTTGAAGAAGCAAGTGGAATTGCAACTCATAAATATAGAAGAGAAGAATCTCAGAAAAAATTAAATAAAGTTGATGAAGATTTAGAAATAATTCAAAGAGAGTGGGAATATAAGAATAAAGATAAAAATAGGCTGGAAATTGAAGCGAAAAATTTTGATAAGTATCAGCAAATTGAAAATTCATTAGATGAAAAAGCCTATTTATATTATTTTAATAAATCAAAATCCTTAAATGAAAAAAATAAGGATTTATTAGAAAAAATTAAAGTTTTAAAATCAAGTCAAGAAGAGAAAACAAGAGAATTTGACAAGGTTAATGAATCTTTGCTCCTATAGCTGAAAATATAAGAGAACTTGAAAAAGAATATGATAATCTTGGCGAAAATATAATAAAAAATGAAAAAAATATTGATAAAAATATTAATAAAATTAATTTAGACAAACAAAAGCTCCTTTACAACCAAAAGGATTTAGAAAGAAACGAGAAAGATTTTAAAACTTATGATGAAAAGATAAAAACCTATGAACTTTCTCTAAAAGATCAAAAAATAGGCTTGATCAAACAAAAAAGATAATTAAAAATTTAGAAGAAAAAAATATAGAGCTTGAAAATAATAAAGAAGATAAAAATAATTTATTAAAAGATATAGAAAAAGAAATTGAAAATCTTCAAAATGAAGATAAGAAATTAAATAAGATTATCTATGATTATGATATTGACCAAAAAACAAGAATGGTTCTTGAAAAACATAGGTCTGAAAATAACAGGATAATAAATGAAAAAATTTTAAGTTTAAAAGATGAACTTTCAAACTTAAATGAAGATTTATCAAAAATTCAAGATGAAAAAAATAAATTAAAAACAATTATTGATGAAAAAAACCAAACCTTATCTGAAACAAAAAATGAAATTGATAATTTGATAAGTCAAAAAGAAAAATTGGAAAAATCTATTAGTCAAAACAATATTTCATGCAAGGAAGAAATTTCAAACTATAAAATCCAAAAATCATTAATGGAAAGAAATGATGGATATTTTTATTCTGTTTCTGATTTTTTGAAAAAAACAAAAAATACTGAAATTGAAAATTTATATATAGACACCCTTGCAAATCTTATTACTGTAAAATCAGGATATGAAGAAATAATAGAAAATCTTATTGGTCAAGGACTCCAAAATATTGTAACTTGGTCAAAAAAAGATACCAGGGAAATTATTAATTTTGTAAATAAAAACAAACTTGGAAGAATAACTTTTCTTCCTTTGGATTCAATAAGGCAAAATAAAAAGCCAGTAGTTAATGAAAAAGAAGTTATAGCTATGGCTTATGATTTGGTAAGTTTTGATCCAAAACTTGAAAATATAATAAATCACTTTCTTTCTAACACAATTGTTGTAAAAAACATTGATGATGCAGTTTCTTTGTCTAATAAAATTAGAGGATATAGGATTATTTCTTTAAATCTTGATTTAATAAATACTTGGGGCTCAATGGTCGCAGGAGTTAATAAATCAAGAAAATCAAATATTAATATATTAAATAGAAATAAAAAAGTAAATGAAATAAAAATAAGAATCAATAAGCTTAGAAATGAAAGAAATGACTTATTAGATTCTTATAATAATTTAAATGAAAGCTTAAAAGATAAAAAGATACAAAAAGAAAGTGAAGAAGATACTTTAAATAAAACAAAAGAAAAATTATTGGATTCAAGTAAGGTTTATGATAGGAAAAATTACCAAAAACAAAGTCTTATTCAAAGAATTGATGAATTAAATCAATCATTAAAAGAATCCAAAGAAGAAGAAAGTTTTAATGATATAGAAAAGATAAAGATAAAATTTTCAAATGTTAGAAATGAGAAAAATATTCTAACTAATAAGGCTGATGAAAATAAGAATTTAGTAAATGAAATTTCAAATGAAATATTTAAAAATAAAAACAATATTGAAATAAATAGAAGAGATTTAAATATTTTGGAAAATAGAATCGGTGAAGATAAAAACAGCCTTTTAAATTTAAAGGAAAATATTAAATTTAACCAAAAGATGAAAAAATCTCTTGATAATAGTATAGAGAATTTAGGAAAAGAGATAAGTCTTTGTGAAAAAAATCTAGAAGATTTAAAAAATCAATTTAAAATTGATGAAGACAAAAAAATAGAAATTTCACAATTAATTGAGGAAAAGAAGAAATCTAACCATGAACTTTTGTCAAAATCCAAAAACATTGAAAATGACCTAAATGAATATTCTATGAAAATAGTTAAGTTTAATTATAAGCTTGAAGCTATGAGTAAGGATTTGAAAAATTTGGAAGATGAAATAAGACCCTTTATTTCAAAACCTTTAGATAAACTTAAAGAAAATAACTATGAAGATTTAGACCAAAATATTAAAAAAGAAGACTTATTTTCTTTGCAAAAAAAATTAAGTCAGGTAGGATTTTTTGATGAAAATTCCAAAGAAAATTTTGAAAAAGTTTTTAAAGAATTTGAATTTTTAGATAAGCAAAAAATTGACCTTGAAGAGGCAAAAAAAGATATTGAAAAAATGATAAAAAAACTTGAAGATGAAATGAAAGATGAATTTATCAAAAATTTCAATATAATTGATAGTAAATTCCAAAGAATATTCAAGGAATTATTTATGGGAGGAAAAGCAAAGTTAAGTTTAGATTCTAATGATTTATTAGATGCCGGAATAGAAATTTCAGCTTGCCCTCCTGGAAAAAGCACAAAAAATTTAAGCCTACTTTCTGGTGGAGAAAAATCATTAACAGCGGTGGCTTTGCTCTTTGCAATATTTGAAACAAATCCTGCTCCATTTTCATTATTGGATGAAATTGATGCAGCCATGGATGAATCAAACATAAAAAGGTATATAGATTATTTAAAATCTTTGTCGGATAAAACTCAATTTATAATGATAACTCACAGGCAAACAACCATGCAATTGGCTGAAAAAATTCATGGTGTTACTATTGGAGATGGTGGAATATCAAAAATCTATTCGATAGATTTTGAAGAAAATAATTAGAAGGAGAAATAATGGCAATTAGAAATATAAGACAAGTTGGAGATCCAATTTTAAGAAAAACTTCAAAAGAAGTAAAAGAAGTAAATGATAGAATCAAAATTTTATTAGATGATATGGCAGAGACTATGTATAAGGCTGATGGAGTTGGCCTTGCAGCACCACAAGTGGGACTTTTAAAAAGAGTTATAGTTGTAGATATTAGAGACGAAGATGGTCTAATAAAACTTGTAAATCCTGAAATTATTGAAAAAGATGGAGAACAAATTGGAGTTGAGGGGTGCCTTTCAGTTCCAAATTTTAATGCAAATGTTAAAAGACCAGCTCATGTTGTTGTAAAATATTTGGATGAAAATGGAGATGAAAAAGAAATTGAGGCAGAAGGTTTAAAGGCTGTTGCTCTTTGTCATGAAATTGATCATCTAAATGGAGTATTGTTTATAGATAATTACGAAGAGGAAGTTAAATTTGACTAAAAAAATAAATATATGTTTTATGGGAAGTCCAAAGTTTTCATTAGAAACTTTGGATATTCTTAATAAAAATGAAAATATAAACTTAAGTTTAGTTGTTAGTGGAAAAGATAAGAAAAGAAATAGAAATAAATTTAGACCAACTGTCGTAAAACAATATGCAATAGATAATAATATAGAAGTCCTTACTCCAGATAGTGTAAATACAGATGAATTTTTGTCTATTCTAAGAGAAAAAAATATAGATTTTATTGTTGTTGTAGCTTTTGGTCAATTGATAAAAGAAAATTTACTTAAAGCTTATGAAAATAAAATAATAAACCTTCATCCTTCATCATTGCCAAAATATAGGGGACCTAGTCCTGTTCAATATACTTTATTAAATGGAGATAAAAAAACTCACGCATCAGCAATGTTGATTGAAAAAGGTATGGATTCTGGAGATATTTTAAGCCAAAAAGAAATAGAAATAAATGAGGATGATGATTTTACATCTTTGAGTGAAAAATTATCAAATCTTGGCGGTCAAACCATTCTTGAATCTATTTTAAATTATGAAGATTTGATGGAAAAAAGAGTTAAACAAGATGATAATAAAGCTACTTTTACAAAAAAAATCACAAAAGAGATGGGAAAAATTGATTTTAATCAAACAAAAGAAGAAATCATAAATAAAATTAGAGCTTTTGTAGAATTTCCTAAGGCTTATTTTTCCTATAAAGATCAAAATGTTAAAATTTTAAAGGCAAGCCCAGTAGAAATTGAAAATCCAAAAATATCCTTTGTCTATAAGGCAAACAAGAATGATAAAATTATTATTGGATGTAAAAACGGTGGTATAAGAATAGAAAAAATCCAATTTCCAGGTAAAAAAGCTATGGACACCAAATCATTTTTACTTGGTAATGATTTTGAAGAGGGAATTTATTTAGATTAAGATGGAAGATTTTAAATTAATACTAGATGGACTCTACAAAATTTTATATAAAAACGAAAAATCTACAGATATTATTAATGAAATTAGTAAAAATGTTGAGGATATTTCTTATATAACAAAAAATATTTATGGAGTTTTGGAAAATAAGCTTTATCTTGAATATATTTTGAAAAAATTATCAAAAATAAAATTAAATAAATTAGATAAAAATGTAAAAATTATTTTATTGATAGGTCTTTATAATATACATTTTTTAGATAGGAAAAATTATGCTATTTTAAATGAGTTAGTAAACCTAACAAAAAAAGTATCTTTTAGGTCAAAATCTTTTGTAAATGCAATTTTAAGATCATTTATTAGAGATGAAGAAAATTTAGCAAAAATAAATATTAAAAATGATGATGAATACAGGTCGATAAAATATTCCATGCCTTTGTGGATAATAAAATATTTGAACGACTCTTATGGAAAGGCTTATACAGACAAATTTTTAAAATCCTTGAATAAAGAAAGAAATTTATCTATTAGAATCAACAAGACAAAAACTGATAAGGAAAATTTGAAAAAACTTTTAAAAGATTGTGGATATATTTTAGAAGATTCTAAGATTTCTGATTCAAGTTTAATAATCAAAAACCCAAAAGGTTTGGCAAAGACAGAGGAATTTGAAAATGGACTTTTCACAATCCAATCAGAAGGATCTATCAAAGTTTGTGAGATTTTAAATCCTGGGAAAAATTCAAATATTTTGGATATGTGCGCTGCTCCAGGAACAAAAACTTCGTTTTTGGCAGAGCTTTGTGAAAATTCATCAAAAATTATTGCAAATGATATATCTTTTAATAAGCTTTCAAAAATAAATGAAAATATTGATAGACTTGGTTTAAAAAATATTGAAATTACAAATTTTGATGCAAGTATTTTAAAAGAAGAATATAAGGAAAAATTTGACTATATTTTGTGTGATTTGCCATGTTCAGGTCTTGGTGTTATAGATAGAAAACCTGAGATAAGATATAATAGGACTATGGAAGATGTGAAAAATCTTTCAAAACTACAAAAAAATATTTTGGATAGGGCATTTTTATATTTAAAGCCAGGTGGAAGGTTAGTATTTTCAACATGTACTATTGGAAATATTGAAAATAAAGATAATTTCACCTATCTTTCCAAGAAAAAAAGACTTAAAAATATTAAAATAAATGAGAAGGAATATATTGAGTATAACAGTTTTGATGATGAAACTGATGGATTTTTCATTACAAAATTTGAGAAGATATAATTATGAAAGAAACAATAAATGATAAAACAATTGAAGAATTAGAAAAAATATTTTTAGATTTAGGTTTTCAAAAATTTAGGGCCAAGCAAGTTTTTAGGCAAATTCATGTAAATAAAATTAATGATTTTTCTAAAATGACAGATTTGTCAAAGGATATGAGAGAAAAATTAAATCAGTTATTTTCTTTTCCAAAAATTAAAATTTTAAAAGAATTTAAATCCAAAGTAGATAAAACAAAAAAATATCTTTTAGAGCTTGATGATGGAAATATTATTGAAGCTGTTTTTATGGAATATGATAATAGAAATACTATTTGTATTTCATCTCAAGTTGGGTGCAAAATGGGATGTAAATTTTGTGCATCAACTAAAAATGGCCTTGAAAGATCCTTAACTTCTGCTGAGATAATTGAAGAAATATATCTTTTGGAAAGAGAAAATTCTGATATTAGTAATATTGTTGTGATGGGAATTGGAGAGCCTTTAGATAATTTTTCAAATATTGAAAGATTTATTAAAATAATTACAGATTCTAAGGGAAGAAATTTATCTCATAGAGCAATAACTATTTCAACTGTAGGTTTAGTTGATAAAATTTATGAGCTTGCAGATTTAGGCTACGATATAAATTTGGCTGTTTCTCTACATTATGCTTTTGATAAAAAAAGAATAATTTATATGCCAAGCGCAAAAAAATATAAGATTAATGAGATTGTAAAAGCATGTGACTATTATTTGGGAAAAACCAAAAGAAGAGTTTCATATGAATATGTTGTAATAGATGGGGTAAATAATTTAGAAGAGGATGTTGACCAATTAGTTAAACTTTTTAAAGGTAAAAACATTCATATAAATTTGATTCCTTTAAATCCGATTGAAGAATTTAAACATTCAAAAACTAAGGCAAATATTATTGAAAAATTTCAAAAAAAATTAACAAATAATGGATTGAATGCAACAAGTAGAAGGTCAATGGGATCTGATATTGATGCATCATGTGGTCAATTAAGAAATAACTATGCGAGGTAGAAATGAAATTTAGTACTATTTCAAATATCGGCAAGGTAAGAAGCGAAAATCAGGACTATTATGGAAATTTAGAATTAGATAAGTATAGCTTTTTTATTGTAGCCGATGGTATGGGTGGATATAATGGCGGCGAACTTGCCTCAAAGCTTGCAGCAAAATATTATCTTGAATATATTGATAATTCAAAAATAGAAGATTATTCTTCTATTATTGATTTGCAAGAAGAAGCTTTGCAAAGTGCAAATGATAAAATTTATTCTTTATCAAAATCATACGAAGAATATGCTAATATGGGCACAACTGCAGTTTGTGTTTGTATAGATTATAATAAAAAATCTTACCATATAACTCACATTGGTGATTCTCGTGCTTACATATATTCAGAAAATAAATTACAACGTATAACAAGAGATCACTCTTTGGTAAATGATCTTTTAGATTCAGGTTCACTTACAGAAGATGAGGCAGAAAATTTTGCTAATAAATCAACAATTACAAGAGCTGTTGGTGTTAAAAGTAAAATAAAACCAGAATCTAGGTCATTAGATATGAAAGAAAGAGATATTTTGTTGATTGTTACTGATGGACTTACAAACGAGGTAAGTGATGTAGAAATTGAAGCTATAATTGCAAATAATTCTACAGCTGATAAAATTTCTTCAAGCCTAGTTGATTTGGCTATAAGAAATGGTGGGCATGACAATATTACAGTAACTACAATTTTGATTTGAGGTAAATATGGACAATATTATTTTAGGTAATAGATATAAATTAAAAGATCTAATTGGAGTAGGAGGAATGGCCAAAGTTTATAAGGCCACCGATAGATTACTTCAAAGAGATGTTGCTATAAAAATTTTAAAAGATCAATATGCAGAAGATGATGAATTTGTAAAGAAATTTTCAAATGAGGCTATGTCTGCTGCAAGACTTACTCATGTAAATATAGTAAGTGTTTATGATATAGGCGAAGATTTAATTGAAGGCAAAAAAATTCATTACATTGTAATGGAATATGTCGATGGTGAAACTTTAAAAGATAAAATTGATAGGGAAAAAATTTTATCAAACCACGATATAGTTGATTATTCAATTCAAATCGCCCAAGCTTTAAATCAAGCTCATTCATCAAATATTATTCACAGGGATATTAAGCCTCAAAATATTTTGATGGATAAGTATGGACTTTTAAAAGTTACAGATTTTGGTATAGCAAGAGTTTCTACTAATGCTACTATAACTTATACTTCATCAATTTTGGGAACTGTTCATTATATTTCACCAGAACAAGCCAAGGGAAAATTTGTTGATGAAAAATCAGATTTATATTCTCTTGGAGTTGTAATGTATGAAATGGCTACAGGCAAAGTTCCGTTTGATGCAGATAATTCTGTAGGAATTGCAGTAATGCATATTCAAGATGAGCCAGAAAGTCCTATTAAATTAAATGAAAATTTATCACCAAGACTAAATGATATTATAATGAAACTTCTTCAAAAAGATCCCCAAGAAAGATTTAAAAATGCTAATGAATTAATTAGGGCTTTGGAAGATGATTCCTATAATATTGGATATTTTAATAAAGATGACACAGCTAAAATTCAAAAAGTTGATGATGAAATAGAAGAAACAACTTTTATACCTGTAGTTGAAGAAAAAAAGAAAAATCCAAAAAAAGAAAAACCAGTTGAACAAGAAGCGGTTTATGTTACACCGACTGATGATTCAGATAAAAATACAAAGAAAAAAAAGAAAAAAAGAAAAATTTGGCCTTTCGCTTTATTATTTATAGCAGTACTTGCTGGATCGTTTTACTTTTTCAAATCCAACGATTCAAACATGGTTCAAGTTCCTACTGTTTTGAATTTATCAGAAGATGAAGCTGTAAAAATATTAGAAGAAAAACATTTAAAAGCAAATGTTTCTCGCTACGCCCAAAGCAATAACTATGAAGATGGCAAGGTAATGGAGCAAGATCCAAGTCCAAAGACAAAAGTCAAAAAAAATTCAACAGTTAATTTAGTAATAAGTCAAGGAAGAGAAGTCAAAGTTCCAGATCTTTCAGGAATGACTTTAGAGCAAGCAGAAGAAAAATTAAAAGAACTAGATTTAGCTTTAGGAAAAACTAATACTGAATACAGCGACAGCGTAGCAAAAGATAAAATTATTGATCAAGATCCTAGAGAAAAAGAAAAAGTTCAAGCTGGAAGCGAAGTTGATGTAACTGTAAGTTTGGGCAAAGAAGAACCAGAAACTAAAAATGTAACTATACCTAATTTTGTAGGACGTTACGAAGAAGATGCAATAAGCACTGCAAGAGAAAATAATTTAGTTGTAAATAAAATTGATTATGAATATTCAGATGATTATGAAAAAGGAATTGTTATAAGTCAATCTATTCCTAAAGGAACGCAAGTAGCCGAACAAACAAGTATTGATTTTGTTGTTTCGAATGGTAAAGATCCAAATAAAGAGGATAGTGAAGATGATGGCAAAGAAAATAGACCTAAACAAGTCAATGTTAAATTTTCTGTAAAAGGACCAAGTGATAAGAATTCATTTAATGTAAAAGTTTATAAATTAGACGATAATAACCAAAAAACAGATCTTTTATATAATGAAAATCACACAAAAGATGAATTGGATGCAAGTGGAAATTTAAATCTAGATTTTAAATCTGTAGTTGGAACAAGGGTAAATATTTTAATAGATGATAAGTCACAAGGAGTATTTGAAGTAAATAGATGATAGGCAAAATAATAAAATCACAAAAAGAAATATATTATGTATTAAGTGAAAATCATACTTTTATGTGCAAGGCTAGGGGAGTTTTTAGAAAAAAAAATATAAAACCCCTAGTAGGGGATAATGTAGAATTTGATGAAACAGAAAATTCTAAAGGTTATATTACAAAAATTTTAGATAGAAAAAATGAAATTAAAAGACCAAATATAGCAAACATTGATCAGATTTTATATTTTATAACTATAAAAAATCCTAGCTTAAATCTTTTTAATATTGATAAATACCTAGCTATGTGTGAACACATTAATATTGATGTCGTGATAATTGTTTCAAAAAAAGACTTAGCCAGTCAAAAAGATTTAGAATTTATAAAAATGTATGAAAAAATCGGCTATAAGTTGATTTTTATTGATAATTATAAGGATTTTCCAGAAAGTGAAATATTAAAAATTCTTGAAGGTAAAACTTCAGCTGTTTCAGGTTCATCAGGAGTCGGAAAATCTACATTTTTATCAAATCTTGTTGAGCATGATATAGAAATTGGATCTATTTCAGAAAAATCTAAAAGAGGAAAAAATACAACTAGGCACATAGAAATATTTAATCTTGGAAAAAGTACAAACATTTTTGATACACCAGGTTTTGATAGTTTTGATATTGATTTTATTGATGATGAAAAAGATTTAAAATATTGCTTTAAGGAATTTGATAATAATTCATGTAAATTTAATAATTGTAATCATATAAATGAACCAAAGTGTAAGGTCAAAGATGACCTTACAAAGGGGATTATTGAAAAAACAAGGTATGAAAATTATTTGCAACTATTTGAAGAAATAAAAAAAAGGAGACAAACATGGTAGAAATTTCACCATCACTTTTATCAGCAAATTTTGCTAATTTACAAAAGGATTTGGACGAATTGAAAAAATCTAAAATAAAATATATTCATCTTGATATTATGGATGGGAAATTTGTTCCAAATATTTCTTTTGGTTTTCCTATAATTAAAAAAATTAGAAAAGATAATGATTTTATCTTTGATACTCACTTGATGATTGATGAGCCAATTAGGTATATTGATGAATTTAAAGAAAGTGGATCTGATATAATTACGGTTCACTATGAAGCTTGTAAAAATTTGGATGAAACTATTGAAAAAATTAAAGAAAGTGGCTTAAAAGTTGGCCTTAGTTTTAAACCTAAAACTGACATTAATAAAATTATTCCATATCTTGAAAAAATTGATTTGTGCCTTGTTATGAGTGTTGAACCGGGTTTTGGTGGTCAATCTTTTATGGAAGATTCTCTTGAAAAAATTAAAACTATTAGAAAATATATAGACGAGAACAATTTATCTTGTCTTATTGAAGTTGATGGTGGAATCAAAGATTATAATTTGAAAAAAGTTATTGATGCAGGTTGTGATCTTGTTGTGAGTGGATCTGATATTTTTTCAAATAAAGAAAATTCAATTTTTGACCAAGTTAAAAAATATAAAAAAATAATAAATGAATAAAAAATAAAAAATCTCTTTTGAAATTATTATTTTATAATTTCAAAAGAGATTTTTTTAATGAAAAAATAGTGCTATTAGCACTATAAAATTCTTCTTAAGCTTTTTCTACTTTACCGCTTTTTATACATTTAGTACAAACGTTAATTGTTTTTACGCTTCCATTAACTTTAGCTCTTAATTTATGAACGTTTGGTTTAAAGTTTCTATTAAGTCTTCTATGTGAGAAAGTAACTTTGTTACCAAATTTTGTACCTTTTCCACAGATATCACATTCTCTTGCCATACTTTACACCTCCAATGTCTTAGAAATATCTTAGTTATTATATCAAATTTATTTTAAATTTACAAATATAATCGCTACTAGCTATTATATAGAAAAACAGACAAAAAATCAAATAAGAGTATAATAAAAATAGATTTTGAGTAAATAAGTTAGACAAGGAGGCTTTATGAATTATAGAGCATTGTATGAAAATAAAGATTTTGGAATTATTAAATTTGATGAAAAATTAAAAAATTATACAAATTTTGGCATTGGTGGATGTGCTGATGTTTTGATTGAGGTAGAAGAAGAATATCAACTTATAAATCTTTTGAAATTTAATAAAGAAAATGGTATTGAGAGCACAATTCTTGGAAATGGGACAAATATTTTGGTAACAGACAAGGGAATTAGGGGTTGTGTTATAATAATTTCTAAAAATTACGATAGAATTTCTATTAATGGGAATTTAATTAAGGTTAGTGCAGGATCCTTATTGTCATCTGCTAGTAAATTTTCCTTTAAAAACTCTTTAACAGGAATGGAAGAAGTTTCTGGAATTCCTGGAAGCGTTGGTGGAGCTGTAGCTATGAATGCTGGAGCTTATGGAACTGAGATGAAAGATATTATTAAAAGTGTTAGGCTAATTTCAAAAGACGGTGAGATTATTGAATATGATAATAAGGATATGGATTTTTCTTATAGGCATTCTAGGGTTTTTGATGAGGATCTGATTGTATCTGAGGCTATTTTTGATTTGAAAAAAGATGATCAAGAAAAAATTTATGAAAGATTTGATGATTTTACTAATAGAAGAGTAAGTAAGCAACCACTTGAAAAAAAATCTGCTGGGTCTACTTTTAAAAGACCTGTTGGTTCTTTCGCATCAAAATTAATTGATGAGTGTGGTCTTAGGGGATATAGGAGAGGCGATTGCCAAGTTAGTGAAAAACATTGTGGATTTTTAATTAATAATGGCAATGCAAGCTATGAGGAAATGATTAATTTTATTGAAGAAGTAGCAAGCATAGTTTTTGAAAAAACTGGTTTTAAACTTGAAAGGGAAGTTAAGATAATAGGAGAAAAATAATGAAGGTAAAGATAATAACAGGCCTTAGTGGATCTGGTAAAACTACAGCTTTAAGAATATTTGAAGATCTTGATTATTATGCTATGGATAATGTTCCTTCAACACTTTTAGAAAGTTTTATAAAATTAAATAAGGACCAAGATAAACCGATTGAAAAGCTTGCTTGTGTTGTGGATTTTAGGTCTATGGAAGTTGATAAAAACTTGGTTAAAAATCTAGAAAATCTCAAAAAAATTAACCAAGATACAAAAATAATTTACTTAACAAGTCAAGATGAGACAATAATAAAAAGATATAATGAATTAAGACGTCCTCATCCCTTGGGATCTTTTGGAGATGTAAAAGATGGTCTTATTAAAGAAAAAAGAGAATTAAAAAAAATCAAGGAAATGGCAGATGTTATAATTGACACAAGCTCTTATAATAACAAGGATTTGAAAAAAGTTCTCTTAAATATTTCAGAAAATAAGGAAAATTTCATTATAAATTTGTTTTCTTTTGGTTATAAAAATGGTCTAAGTCTTGATGTTGATGTAGTTTTTGATTTGAGATTTTTGCCTAATCCTTTTTATATAAAAGAATTAAAACACTTAAATGGAACAGATCCAAAACTTCAAGAATACCTTGATAATTTTGAAATAGCTAGAGATTTTCAAAATTTAATTTACCATAATCTTTTAAAACTAATTCCTTATTTTATTAAAGAAGGCAAAAATTCTATATCAATTGGTTTTGGTTGTACTGGGGGCCAACACAGGTCAGTTTATATGTGCGAAAAAATTTATGAAAGATTAAAGGAAAGTGACTATATAGTAGTAAGAAAGCACAGGGACAGGGAAAAATGGAAAAAATAAAATATTTAAAAATTTTACCCTTTGAAAATATTAAAAATGCTAGGAACTTGGGAGGATATCCAACTCTTGATGGTAAAATCACTTCTTGGGATTTTTTTATAAGAAGTGCAAACCTTGATGATTCTACTGAAAATGATCTGAAATTATTGGATGATTTAAATGTATCCACAATAATTGACTTGAGGCGAGATGATGAACTTATTTATCATAGGGAAAAAATTAAAATTTTAAGAGATAGATTTTCATATTATCAAATTTCTCTTTCCCCAAGACCTTTGAGATATGAAGAAATTCAAAGATTGATTGAGAAAAAAGATACTATTGGCAAGTCTTACATTTCTATAATTGATAATTTCCCTGCTATTAAAAAAGTTTTTGAAACTATGGCTGATGCTAAAGGTACAGTTCTTTTCCATTGCCAAGAAGGAAAGGATAGGACTGGGATAATTTCTATGATTTTACTTGGTCTTGCAGGATCTTTTAGGACAGATATTATGGCTGATTATGAAATTTCATCGGCAAATCTGGGTTATGTTGATAGGTATGATCAAAATGAATCTGAAGCAATTTTTAGGATAACCAGTCCTTACAATATTAAAGAAGCTATGGAATATATAGAAAAAAAATATAAAACTTTTGAACAATATTTGCAATGTGCTGGAGTCGATGAGAAAACAATTGAGAAATTAAAAGAAAAAATGATTGAATAGAGAGTGATTTGATGTCTTTTTCAAAAAGATGTAAAAAAGAAATATTAAAAAAAGAGCCTGATTATAAAGAGCTAGATATGGAATTATTAGCCTACCTATATTTTCAAGGCTCTATTAGGATAGTAAAAAATTCCTACCAAATTTTATTTAAGGCAAGCGAAAATATAGAGGCTAGGTATATTTATAAGATTATTAGGGAAAAATATAAATATTCTCCAGCCATGGAAATTCAAAATAAGAGAAAATTTTCAAAAGATAGGTCTTTTGTAGTTTTGGTTGAAGATGCCGGAGTTTCAGATAAAATTTTAAAACTTGCAGATAATTTTAATCTTTATGAAACGGATAAATTTTATGAGAATTTAAAAAGTAGAGAGCAAAAAAAGATTATTTTAAAGTTAGCCTTTTTGCTAAAAGGTTCTATAAATGACCCATATAGGGGTTATAATCTTGAAATAAATCTTCAAGAAAAAGAAGAAGCTCTTTTGATTGGGAAAATTATGGAAGATTTTTCCATAAATCCAAAATTAAATTTAAGAAATGACTTATATTGTGTTTATATAAAAGATTCGGATAAAATTTCAGATTTTTTGGCAATTATTGGAGCGACCAAGTCTCTTTTTGACCTTGAAAACGTAAGGGCAATGAAATCAATTAGAAATGATATAAATAGGCAAACAAATTTTGACAAGGCGAATATAGATAGGACAGTTAAGGCTTCTTTGAGGCAAGTTGATGCAATAAATAAATTAAAAGAGAAAAATATACTTGATAACTTACCAGAAGACTTACAAAAAATTGCAGAAATTAGGCTCGCCTATCCATATATTTCCCTAGAAGAATTGGGGAAAATGATAGTACCAGCTCTTTCAAAAGCAAAGGTAAATTATAGACTTCAAAAACTTATAAAACTTGCAGAAAGTGAGGAAGAATGACAAGTAATTTTACCCACCTTCACCTGCATACAGAATATTCCCTTTTGGATGGATTTACGAAAATCGATAAATTAATGGGGAAATTAAAAGAATTGGGCATGAATTCTTGTGCCATTACAGATCATGGGAATATGTATGGGGTTATAGAATTTTATAATAAATGTGTTAAAAATGGAATAAAACCAATTATAGGTTGTGAAATTTATCTTGCAGAAAATGACCATAAAATAAAAACTCCCCAAAATAAAAGGTATTACCATTTAATTCTTTTGGCAAAAAATAATAATGGTTACAAAAACCTTGTGAAAATTGTTTCGAAGGCCTACATAGAAGGATATTATTATAAGCCAAGAATAGATTTTGAAACATTAAAAAAATATAAGGATGATATAATTGCTCTTTCAGCCTGCTTAAATGGAGAAATTAGCCAAAGAATTTTGGAAAATGAAAATGAAAAAGCTTATGAAGCAGCCAAAAAATATTTAGATGTTTTTGGCAAAGAAAATTTTTATTTAGAAGTTCAAAATCACGGACTAAAAGAGCAAAAAAAAGTAAATCAAGCCTTATTACAAATTCACAAGGATTTGGATATAGAGCTTGTTTGCACAAATGATGTTCATTATGTAGAAAAAAATGATGCCTTTTACCAAGATGTTTTATCATGTATCCAAACTGGTTCTTTGCTTGAAGATGAAAATAGGATGAAAATGCCAGGGGATGAGTTTTACCTTAAAGATCCTCAAACTATGGAAGAAATTTTTAAAGAATTTCCAAGAGCTTACGAAAATACCAAAAAAATTGCAGATATGTGTAATGTGAAATTAGAATTTCATAAGCCACACCTACCATATTTTACAAAAGTTCCAAAAAACATGACTAATTTAGAATATTTAAAACAATTAGTTAATGAAGGTCTTATAAAAAAATATAAAAATCTTGATGAAAAAATTAAAAAAAGAGCTGAAAAAGAAATCTCTGTAATAAATAATATGGGCTATGTTGATTATTTTTTAATTGTTTGGGATTTTGTAAGATATGCAAAAGATCACGACATTGCAGTAGGACCGGGAAGAGGCTCTGCTGCAGGATCTATAATTTCTTATGCTCTAGATATTACACAAATTGATCCAATAAAATATAATTTACTTTTTGAAAGATTTTTAAACCCAGAAAGAGTCTCAATGCCAGATATTGATATAGATTTTTGCTATGAAAACAGGGATAAGGTTGTTGAGTATGTTTATGATTTGTACGGCAAAGATCATGTTTCACAAATTGTAACTTTTGGTAGGATGAAAGCGAGAAATGCCATAAGAGATGTGGGAAGAGTTATGGATATTTCTTTTAAAAAAGTAGATAAAATCGCCAAACTAATCCCTCAAGCAATTGGAATGACAATTGATAAGGCACTAGAATCAACAGAAAAATTAGCCTACGAATACCAAAATGATGTAGAAACAAAAAGAATGATTGATACGGCAAGAAATATAGAAAATATGCCAAGACATACATCAATCCATGCAGCAGGAGTTGTTATAAGTAAGGAAATTTTAACCGACATTGTACCTCTTGCTCTTTCAAATGACCAAATAGTAACCCAATTTAATATGATAGAAATTGAAGAGTTGGGTCTTTTGAAAATGGATTTTTTGGGTCTTAGAAACCTTACAGTAATCCAAGATACCATAAGAGATGTAAAAAATAATAAGAATATTGAAATAAATTTGGAAGAAATTGATGAAAATGATCCAAAAGTAATAAGTCAATTTACCAAGGCTGAAACAGTTGGGATTTTTCAATTTGAATCTGCGGGTATGAGAAATTTTCTTAAAAACTTAAAACCTACAAGATTCGATGATTTGGTTGCAGCAAACTCACTTTTTAGACCAGGACCAATGGATCAAATTCCAAATTATATAAAAAATAAAACAAATCCGGAAAATATTACATACATTGATGAGGCCTTAAAACCAATTCTTGAAGTAACATATGGGATAATAGTCTATCAAGAGCAGGTTATGCAAATAGTCCAACAATTAGCAGGATTTTCCCTTGGAGAAGCTGATAATTTAAGACGAGCTATGAGCAAAAAGAAAATGAGTGTAATGGAAGAAAACAGGGAAATATTTGTTCAAGGTAAAAAGGATGAAAAGGGAAATTATGAAGTCTTGGGCTGTGTAAATAATGGGATTTCAGAAAAAAATGCCAACAAAATCTATGATGAAATGATTTCTTTTGCAAAATACGCTTTTAATAAATCCCACTCAGCAGCCTATTCTCTGGTTGCAATCCAAACTGGATTTTTAAAATATTATTTTAAAGAAGAATATATGGCAAATCTTTTGACATCAATTATGGGAGATTCTTCAAAAGTTTACCTTTATATTTCGGAGGCGAAAAGACTAGGAATAGAAATTCTCCCACCAGATATAAATAAATCTGAAAGAAGATTTTTAGCAGAAAAAAATAAAATTATTTTTGGACTTTCTGCTATAAAAAATGTTGGAGATAACTTAATTGATTTGATAGTAAATTTAAGAAAAGAAAAAGAATTTAAAACTTTCAAAGATTTTCTCCAAAGAATTGAAGAAAATAACCCAACAGCTTTAAATAAAAAAGCTTTAGAATCACTAATAAAAGCTGGAGTTTTTGACTCTATGGGCTACAAAAGATCAGAGCTTATTGCAGTTCATGAAACAGCCCTACAGGCAATCCACGACAACGAAAAAGTAAATCTTAAGGGTCAAATGAATTTGCTTGATTTTGAACAAAAAGACGAAGATAGTTTAGATGATATAAAATTTCCTCCAGTAAATGAATACAAAAATAAGCAGAAATTAAAACTTGAAAAAGAAGTTTTGGGTTTTTATATTTCTGATCATCCTCTTAATTCTCTAGGAAGTAATTTGAAAAATCATGTAAATTTTTCTACAGAAATTTTAAGCGAGTTAAGACCAATTGATTTTGATAGGTATGATAATAAAAAAGTTATAATGGCGGGAGTTATTACAAATAAATCTGAAACTATGACCAAAAAAAATACTCTAATGGCTTTTTGTTCATTGGAAGATATGTCAGGATCAATAGAAATGATAATTTTTCCAAATATTTACAAGGATTTTAGAAATATTTTGGAAAATGATACACTTGTTATGGTTAGTGGAAATCTACAGTCTAGTGACGACGAATTGAAATTGATTGTATCAAATATAAAAGAAATTGATGAAAATTCTTTTAAAAATTTATATATAAAAATGGATTATATAAGGTATAATGAAATACGAAAAGATTTATTAGAAAATCATGGTAGCACACCAGTGGTGATTTATTTTTCTGACAAAAAAAAGACAGTCAAACTTGATAAAAGCTTGTGGATTGACCAAAATTCAGATATAATAAATTATCTAAAGTTGAAGCTTGGAAAAGATAATGTTAAATTAAATTAAAGGAGTGGCAATGAAAACAATAGGTATACTTACTAGTGGTGGAGATGCACCTGGAATGAATTCGGCGATTAGAGCTGCAGTAAGAACAGCCCTAAATAGCGGAATGAGAGTAAAAGGAATAAGGAATGGATATGATGGCTTGATGAAAGGTGATATTTATGAAATGAATGTTTCATCTGTTGCTGATATTATCCACAAGGGTGGTACAATTCTTGGTACTGCAAGATCTACTGAATTTAAAAATGCAGAAGGTCAAAAAAGAGGAGCTCAAATTCTTAAAGATTATGGAATTGAAGGCCTTATAGTTATTGGTGGAGATGGATCATACAAGGGGGCAAAGGCTCTTAGTGATTTGGGAATTAAAACTATAGGAATTCCAGGAACAATAGATAATGATATGGGCTATACTGATTTTACAATTGGATTTTTTACTGCAATTGAAACAGTTACAGATGCAATTGGAAAATTAAGAGATACTTCATCATCTCACGGAAGAGCTGTTGTAATTGAGGTTATGGGCCGTAACTGTGGAGATTTGGCTTTATATTCAGGAATTGCTGGTGGAGCAGAATCAATCATAGTACCAGAACATAAGTTTTCAATTGATGAAATTGTAGAAAAAGTAAATCATGGAAGAAAAAGAGGAAAGTTACACCACCTTATAGTTTTGGCTGAAGGTGTTGGAAATCCATATACAGTTGCAAAAGAAGTTGAAGAAAGAAGTGGAGTTGAAACAAAAGTTACAGTCTTAGGCCACGTTCAAAGAGGTGGATCACCATCTGCAGTTGATAGATTACTAGGATCAATTATGGGAGCCAAAGCTACAGAATTATTAAATGAAGAAAAAACAAATATAGCCTTGGGTTATGTAGACGGAAAAATTACTCAAGTTAGTATTGACGAAGCAGTTTCAACAAAAGGCGATTTTAATGAAAGTCTTTATGAACTAGCTAATAAATTGTCTAAATAAGAAAGGTAAGGATAAGTTATGAAACCAGATATTTTAAAGAAAACTAAAATCATATGTACAATAGGACCAGCTTCTGAATCACCAGAAGTTTTGGAACAATTAATAAAAAATGGAATGAATGTTGCAAGATTAAATTTCTCTCATGGATCTCATGAAGAACATCTTGAAAAAATCAAAACAATCAAAAGATTAAGAAGAAAATTAAATGTTCCTTTGGGACTAATGCTTGATACAAAAGGACCAGAAATAAGAATTGGTACATTTGAAGAAAAAGAATATTTCTTAAAACCAGATGATATTTTTACAATAACTACAAGAGATGTTGTTGGAAATAAAGATATAGTTTCTGTTTCTTATCCAGGTTTACCAAATGATGTAGAAAAAGGATCAATTATTTCTGTTGATGATGGTTTAATTCAACTTGAAGTTGTAGAAATAAAAGATGGAACAGATATTGTTTGTAGAGTACAAAACAATGGTGTAATCTCAGACCATAAGGGAGTAAACCTCCCTGGAAGAGTTACAAATCTTCCAGCAATCACTCCAAAAGATGTTGATGATATAAAATTTGGTATAGAAAATGGCATCGATATGATTGCTGCATCATTTATTAGAAAAAAAGAAGATATATATGATATAAGAAAAGTTCTTGAAGATCACGGTGGAGAAGATATTTTGATTTTATCAAAAATTGAATCTCAAGAAGGTGTAGATAATCTTGATGAAATAATTGAAGCAAGTGATGGAATTATGGTTGCCAGAGGAGATTTGGGAGTTGAAATTAGAACTGAGCTTATTCCTCTTGTACAAAAAGAAGTAATAAGAAAATGTAATAAGGCTGCAAAACCAGTAATTACTGCTACACAAATGCTTGATTCAATGCAAAGAAATCCAAGACCTACAAGGGCAGAAACAACTGACGTTGCAAATGCAATTATAGATGGAACAGACTGTGTAATGCTTTCAGGAGAAACAGCAGCAGGAAAATATCCAATAGAAGCCGTAAAAACTATGAGAGATATTTGTATAACAACAGAGCTTTCTGACGACTTTGAAGAAAATATTTATAAAACAGAAATTGATAGAGAAATTACAACAACAAATGCTATTTCAAAATCAACATGTACAATTGCAAGCCAATTAAAAGCAAAAGCAATAATAACATGTACAGCTTCAGGAAATACAGCAAAAGCAGTTTCAAAATTTAGACCAAGAACAAATATAATTGCTTGTACAATTGATGAAAAAGTTGCAAGAAGATTATCAGTATCTTGGGGAGTTTATCCAATAATAGTAGAAAAAGCTCATGAAACAGATGAATTAATCGAAAGAGCTATAGTTGGATCATTAAAAGAAAATTACGTTCAAGAAGGAGACCTTACAGTTTTAACTGCAGGAATTCCACTAGGAGTTTCAGGTACATCAAACTTAATAAAAGTTCATGTAATTGGAGATATAATTGCAAACGGAACCGGAGTTGGTAACAAATCCGTTTCAGGAAAAGTAGTTGTAGGATCAACAAAAGAAGAACTTGAAGGAAAATTTGAAGATGGAGATATAATAGTTTCAAAATATACCGACAAGGATATTAACGAATTTATGGAAAGATCTTCAGGAGTGATTGCAGAAAACGGAGGACTAACAAGTCATACAGCAGTTGTAGCAATTCATTTTGGAATACCAGCAATACTAGGTGTAAAAAATATTACAAACCTATTGGAAGATGGAGATATAATAACAATTGATCCACTTGGAGGAATAATCTACAAGGGAGAAGCAAAGGTATTATAATGGAAATAAAAGATATCAAAATAATTGATATCCTACAAGACGGTAGGGGAGTTGCAAGAACAGAAAGTAAAACTGCTTTTGTAGAAAAAGCAGTCTACGGAGAAATTTGTAATATAAAAGTAAATAAAGAAAAAAAGAATTTCTTTGAAGCAGAAAAAATAAAAACTTTAAAGAAATCTCCCTACTACAGAAAACCACCATGTCCATATTTTTATGAATGTGGTGGTTGTTCTATTATGGATATAAATTATAAAAGTCAAATAGAATTAAAGAAAAATTTAATAAAAAATGCTCTGCTTAAATCAGCAAAAATAAATATAGAAGAATTAGAAATTATTGAAAGCAAAGAATTTTCATATAGAAACAAAATAAGACTACAAATAACAAAAGAAGGAAAACTTGCCTATAACAAAAAATATTCCAATGACCTCGTAGAAATAAAAGATTGTCTTTTGGCAAAAGATTTAATTAGAGAAAATTTAGGGAAAATTGAAAATATAACAAAAGAAATTTCAAAAAAATATCCAAATAGTCTTGAAGAAATAACAATAAGAGCAAACGATAAAGAAATTCTTTTAAATATAAAAATAAAAGACGAAAAAATAATCCCTTACATAAAAAATCAATACAAAAATTCATATTTTAATATTAATCTAATAAATAAAAAAGAAAAAACAAACATTTCAGGCAAAAATTACCTCATATACAATCTTTTAGGAAAAAAATTTAAAATCACCATGAACGATTTTTACCAAGTAAACGATAATATGACAGAAAAATTATACAAAACAGCCAAAGATTTCCTAGGAGAAAATCAAAAAGTATTGGATTTATTTTGTGGATCAGCAACAAGCTCCATTGCTATAAATGGTGACAATGTTGTAGGAATAGAAATAAATAAAAATGCCATAAAAGATGCAAAAGGAAATGCAAAAGAAAATGGCCTAAAAGATTATAAATTTATAGCCAAAAACGCAAACTACATAGACCATAAATTTATAAAAAAAGAAAAAATAGACGCCATAGTTCTAGATCCACCAAGAGCTGGTCTTGATAAAGAAATAATAAAAACCATAGCAAAAACAAAAATAAAAAATATAGTCTACATATCCTGCAACCCACAAACACTCGCAAGAGATATAAATAGATTTCAAAATAAGGGTTATAAATTAGATAAAATAAAAGCTTGCGATATGTTTTCTGAGACTATGCACGCGGAAGTTATAGCGTTGATACAAAAGATGTAAATTTAGAAATCCTGCATTTTAAACAGTTTTATAAGCATTTTGTCTTCGATAAAGATGAAGAAGGATATGTAAAAAAGACTCAAAAAAACTACATGGACGTAAGAGTAGTTTTGAGACTAGTATGAGGAAACACAAAAAATATATTTAACTCATTTTGTACTTTCTACAAGAGTAGCTTAAAAGGCTGCTCTTTTTTTCTAAAAAGTTGGTACATATAAATTTTAAATATTACGAATAATATAAAATCTAATTTCCGAAAAGCAGAAGTCCAGATTTCCGAAAATCGGAATTCAAGAACTCCGAATATCGGAGAGTAACTATAATAATATTAGTAATATTGAGTTAAGAAAGAATAATTTTAGAAAGGGAGTAAGGATTCGTTACATCCTTTTCAAAATATGAAACATTCACAAGCCGACTTTACATATTCGCTTTTATAACATATAATAAAAGCGTAAACGAGAGGAGGCGGACTATGAATACACTTAAAGAATATATCCAAGAAAATTTAGTAATCACCAACAAAGAAGCAGAAGAACTTGGATATACTAGGCATAATCTATCAGAATTAACAAAAATCGGACAATTAGAAAGATTAAGACCAGGTCTATATCAATTAAAAGGAAAAGTAATAGACGATTTTGTTTTAATATCATCAAATAGTAATCGAATTATATTTTCACATCAAACAGCCCTCTATCTCCACGACCTATCAGATAGAACTCCAAATGTATTTCATATATCTGTGCCCCAAGGCTATAATGCAAGCCATATCAAAAAAAGATATGAGGATCTACAAGTTCACTATGTAAAAAAAGACTTATACGAACTAGGAAAGACAGAAATAAAATCACCACAAGGCAACCTTATTCCAGTTTACGATATAGATCGAACAATTTGCGATATCATAATAGACAGAGAAAAAATAGATAAGCAAATTTTTACAGAAGCCATAAAAAGATACTTTAAATCACAAAATAAAAATCTAAGACGACTCATAAAATACAGTAGATTATTTAAAATAGAAAATGAAATTAGAAAATACATGGAGGTATTATCGTGATTAATATCGAGAGTATAAAGGGCAAGATAAGAAGTCTGGCAGAGAAGAAAAATAGTATAAACATGTGATGCTATAATATTTGTATTAGCATTATCGGGTATAATTTAATAAATCCTTGTACAATTTAAATGAAAGGTGGTAGAAATATGGATATAATGAAATCTTTTAACTTAGCAATAGACTATATTGAAGATAACTTAACTGATGAACTTGATGAAAAAGAAATAACACGGATAACAGGATATTCATTTCCAATGTTTTCAAGAATATTTTCAATCATATCAGGATATTCATTATCTGAATATATAAGATTAAGAAAGATGACAAATGCTGCAATTGATTTAAAAAATTCAGATAAAAGAATTATAGATATTGCAATAAAATATGGCTATAATTCTCAGGATTCTTTTGCTTTAGCTTTTAAAAGTTTTCATAAGCTAACTCCAGGTCAAGTAAAAAAAGGAGAAAAGTATCAATATTTCCCAAGAATCTACTTTTCAATTTCAGTTCAAGGAGGAAATCAAATGGATATTAAGATTGAGAAAAAGAAAGCGTTTAAAGTAGCTGGTATTAAATCAGATGTAACTAAAAGTTCAAATTTCCCAAAAGTTTGGGATAGACTGGTTGAAAAAGTACCAAGAGAAAAATTTGAAGAGTTTGGTAATGGTCAAATCTTTGGCGTAGGATATGACTATATAATGGATGAAGAAGATTCATTTATATACTTAGCTGGTTTTGATTTAACGGATGAAGTAAAAGCTGAGGAGTTAGGGTTAGACATACTCAGCATTCCTGAAAAAGAGTATGCTATTGTAAGCTTAGAAGGTCCTATACCAAAGTGCATTCACGAAGGATGGAAGTATATTATTTCATATTTCTTCCCTAAAGAAGGATATAGACATGATGAAAGTCCTGATTTTGAAGTATATGGAGATGGAGACCCTAATTCAGAAGATTATCAAATGGAATTATGGGTTCCTATAGCAAAAGAGTAATTTAAATTTGTTTAACGGCATCTATCAAATGGTAGGTGCTTTTTTGATTGCTATTAGTAAAAATAGGAATGAGTAAAAATTCCTATGAAACTTGACCTAACAACGGGAGAAGTAACAATACCAAGGGAAATAGAATATACCTATCCCTGTATCTTTAGCAAAGAAAATATAAAAATAATGTTATACCTATTAGAAACAATTTTAGCTGAAAAATACGAAACCATAAGTCAGAAGAAATATAACAACAACACGAATGAGAGACTTTTATGACCTATACACTCTCTACAAGCTGAAAAAAGATGAGATAGATTATGAAATTTTAAAAGAAGCAATAGAGAGAACCTCAAAAAAAGAGGAAGTCAGGAGATAATGAAAGACTATGAGGAAATAATCGAGGACATAAAAGAAGATTCATACCTAAGATCCTTGTGGGAAGTATATCTGAGTGAAAATAAGTATATTGGAGATCTGAGCTTTGATAAGGTTGTTGATGTGGTAACAACTTTATCAAATAGGATTAATGAGATGTAATTTAACAGACACTGTCTGGCATATCATAGATAAAAAATATTAAGTATTAGAGAAGTGAAATGATTTTATTTTTTTAAGCATAAATTTTACATCAAGGAGAACGTTTTTTTTTGACGTATATTTAATGGTATAATAGAATAAATAAAAGATTTAAGTAGGATGTAGTGATATCATTTAATTATAAAATGTTATTACAAAAATAAAAGAATTAGGTATGATAAATAGTGAATTTATGGAAAAGCAAAATTAGGAAAATTACATTTTATAAATTAAGACAGACAAAATTTAATTACAGATGTTCTGTTTTTGATATTTTTGAATTAGAAGGCATACAGAAGATTATAGAGTGATTTTTGAAAAAACTAATTAAATATTATAAAGGTTACATTATAAATGCATGACGACATAAAAGTGAGGTGATTATATTGGAATATTCGAACTATTATATGAATTTACCATTAGATTTAGCAGGTAGTAGAACGAAAAATAGATTTAGAGTTGAATTGTTGTGGGGAGTTGGTAAATTAATTGATGCATATAAGCTGTACGATGACTATACAATTGTGTTTGATTTCAAATGTGATATTGAATTGCATCGTGATAATGGTCTTGATTTTTACCAGGTGAAAACAATAAATAGAGGTAATCATAGTTCTAAAACACTAACTAAGAGAAAAGGAAATAGTAGATCTATTTTGGGAACATTGTATGCTCTTTACAACCCAAATCATAATATAAAGCTGGCTGTAGTTTGTAATAAGCATTTGAAAATTGATAGTAAAGAAGATTTAAGGCAAGAAGTTTGTTTAGGTGAGTTGGACAAAACAGTAATAGATTTTATTGAAGATAAATTGCAAGAAGAACTAAAGTTATCAGAAGTCATTCTTGATAATGTTTTTTATGTATGTGAAAGTATGGACTTAACAAATCCTCATTATGCTTTGCTTGGAAAGTTAATTGAAGCTTTCCAAGAAATAAAAAATGAAGAACCTAATAATCCTAATGCTTTATTTCGATTAGTATCTGATACAGCTCAGAAAAAAGCTTCTTATGAGATGGCAATCACTAATTATAATGATGTACTAGAATTAAAAGGAATTTCTAAAAATGAGTTTAATAAAATGCTTGAATCTCATAGGAAAAAATCTATAACAGGCATTGAGCAGGTTAAAGATTATATTAAAACTTTATTCCCATCAGAAAGAAGATTATATAATCAAGCTTTAACTAATTTACTGGAAATTGATCAAAGCCATGAGTTGAATGTATTAAAGATATCAATTTTTGAGTATATTGAAGGGAATATAGATAAGATAAAAAACGAAAATGACCTTTTTAATATTTTAAATAATGTATTTGATAGTGAATTCCCTATAGAATACACAAAATACATGAAAAAAGTATTTTATTTAATGGTATTTTATTTATACACAGAGGGAGGTGATATTTAATGGATGTTATTTTCAATAAAATATATATTTTTGATATTTTAACTAAAGAGGCTTTTGTTACATGTTTTGAAAAAGGTTTAAATATTGTTACTTCTAGTAACATTGATGGAACAGATAGAGGGAAGTCAGTCTTGTTACGTAGTTTATATCATACTTTGGGTGCTGATGCCCACTTCGATAAAAAATGGAAAAATGAAGATAAAGTATATATTTTAGAGTTTTCGGTTAACGATAATATATATTTTATATATCGCCATAAAAAGTTATTCAAAGTATTTAATGATGTTTTTAAGATATTATTTCAAACATCAACTATAATTGAGTTATCATATTTTTTAAGCAATATTTGGGATTTTGAAATATTTTTACCGAATAGAAGGACTGAGAAGCTGGAGATTGCTCCACCAGCATATACATATGTAATGAATTTTATTGACCAAGATTATTATGATGGAACATACTTTAGTTCCTTTAAGAGATTAGGACAATATCAAAATTTTAAACCTGATGTAATATATGCACAATTTGGAATATATGATAAGAATTATTTTGAACATGTTGAAAGTAAACAAAATTTATTGGAACGTATAAATGATTCAGAAGACGCATACAGAGAAACTAGTAGAATGAAAGAAAAAGTATCTAAACTATTAGGTAATATTGTTGTGCCTGAAAATTTAAAAGAGCTTGAAAGGGAGCTTTCTATTAGAACAAAGGAATATGATTATATTCTGAATTCTATTAATAAATTTAGGTATGAGCTTACAAATTTACGAAATGAAAAGTATGAGCTTGAAATTGCATTGAACCAAATTGAAAGGTTTAAGAATAAAAAGGAAAAAGAAATAAAGTATATTTTAAATACAGATATATGTCCTGAATGCCATTCAGTTTTGAAAGATACAACTGATCTTAGAAGTAAAAGATACAATTCAATTGAGGATTCGTTATATATAAAGGACAGCATATATGAGGATATAGAAAAGATTTCAAAATCAATTTTACAAATAGAGGGTAGTTATAAAGAGTTTTTAGATAAGTTGGAATCATACAAGAAAAACATTGGTATAGCTAAGACAGAAATAAAAAATTATAGCAGCTATATGGGGCTAAATGAACTATATAATAGTTTAAATTTAGAGTTATTTAATGAGTTTAATTTGCAAGGAGAACTTAAAGAGAAACTAGAAAATATTGAGGAAGACTTGAAGGAAGTATCTAAAATTAAATCGGATATCAATAAAAAATATTATGATATGATTGATAGGGAAGTCTTAAAGTTTGGATTGAATGAGTTAGAGGAAGCACAATATAAAGCAATTAATCGAGTTTTTTGTGCAAGTGGAAGTAATAAACCAATTTCAACAGTTATATGGTATTTTATACTTAATGATATTAAAAAAATTTTTAATAATAAATGCTTGAATTTACCTATGGTATTAGATAGCCCTAAGAATGCGGAGATGGATTATGATAAGGCACAATCCTTAATTGAATATATATTAGATAATTCATCAAATTATACCCAATTGATTTTTTCATCAATTGGGTTTGAAAGAAGGAATTTTGAATTTGAAAGCGAAATAAATATTATAGAGCTAAAGAATGACAAATATCAGTTGCTTGATTCTGAAACTTTCTCAAAATATAAATATGTTTTAGAAAATGCTTTAAGTGCCCAATTGATTAAATAGTAAGATAAAATCACCTATATATCTACATCCTAGTCTACATGAATAAATAATTTTTTTCTTATTTTATAAAGTTTAACGATATTGTATTTTTATTAAGAATACTCTTGCAAAAGGGTATTCTTTTTTTATTGCTTACTTTAGTGAATTGAGCGAACGAAAGAATTCATGTGGAGGAAATTAGCTTTAGCTTCAAGCACCAAGAAAACATCCTTAAAGTATAATTTTGATAATAGCATGGAAGCTGGATATGCAAAGATTATATAGTATTTGCACAAAAAAATAAGCTGAAATTAATTTCAGCTTAAGCTTGACTTTTGTTAGCAGGTTTTTGTTTCAAAAAATGCTATAGAATATGATCTTTCGTGTTTTCATAAACTGAATATGGGCAGTAGATGGATGACATTTAAATGAAGAAACCAAGACTTTTTCATCAGTTTTTTCACTCTTGGTTATATAATCTATTGCCAAATTTAGAGTTGATTTTATAGGATGTATTTTTGTAATTGCCATACTAATCACCAGAACTTTCTTTTGATTTATTAAGAAGTAGGGAATGGATCTGCCATATTTCCCTTGATAATTTTTCTATCTGATTATTCATAGATTCAATTTCATATTTGTAAATAACACCAGTTGTATTAGTAGCTTTTGCAATCTGATTTATATTATTTGTTGCATTTGAAAGTAACCATTGTAGGTTTCTAAATGGTTCTAAATCTACAACGTAGATCTCTTTTTCTAATACGCATTTTCTAAGAAAGTGGGACATAGTTTTGCAGTTTGCAAGTCTCATTTTCTTTTCAAAAACTTCCTTTTCTTCATCTGTTAAATATATTTTTAGTTGATTATTTCTTTTTCTATTATCCATAGTATATCTCCTTATCATAAAATATTGGGGTCTTAGGGCTCTCCCTAACAAGGTAAAATTGATAAAAAAAGAAGCAGTCCATAAAGGTTCTGCTTCATCAATTTTTCGTAAGTGGGTACTCACTTACTGTGCTTGCTATTAAAGTTATAAGCGTTAAGCGTTTATTCAATTTTATTGATTATACCGCATTTAAAGAAATTAATAAAGAAGTATAAGCGAAGCTATTGACAATGATTATCAGTGTTGATATAATAATACCGACAATAGTGTCGGTTTGGAGGTTATTTATGAAATGAAAATGGAAGCTGAAGAAAGAAAAAAGCAGATTATACAAGCAGCTATGAAAGTCTTTTTGGATAAGGGATTTAGAAATACAGTTATGAATGACATTATGGAAGCTACTGGGCTTTCTAGAGGTGGGTTGTATCATCATTATGGTTCTACCTATGAAATTTTATACGACATTATGTTAGAAGGAAATAAATACAGAGAGAAGATAATCTATGATGAGATGAATAATACAAGTCAGGATTTTAGCGAAGTTTTATCTGAGATTATTTTAGAAAAAATGCTATATCAGAGTGACTATGTTTCAATTTATGCAATGTTTTTGCAGGAATTAAATCATGACGATAAGTTAAAAGACTTATATAAGAAACTAAAAAAATCATCATCTGATAGTATTCTAATGTTATTTGATGAAGATGTAAGAGGTGAATTAAGTGAAGCTATCGAATTAATAACTGATTTGATTAACACATTTATTCTAGGTTGTGAAGTTCTAAATGCAAGAGAAAATTTTGTGAAGAATAAATTTGCATTAAAAAAAATGATAGGAATTATCTTAGATAATAATGCTAAGTAAATCTTAGGGTTTACTCAGAAAGAAAAAATATATCTTAAATTGGAGGTTTATATGAAATTAAAAGATATCGTACAAGTTACAATTTTTACAGTAGTGGCGTTTATATTAAACATGGCTGTATCAACAGCCACAGGAATGTTAGGAACTTTATCCTTATATATAGCTGCAGGATTTTCTTCCTTTGTAGTAGCTCCGCCATTTATAATTATGGCTAAAAAATTACAAAAAAGAGGAATAGCTTTTATATTTTTCATGTTGCTGGGTGTATTTTATGCATTAAGTGGATATTGGCCAATGCTTATAGTAAATGCCATCGCAGCTATTGTAGCAGAATTAATTATAGGTAACTATAAAAATGATAATAGAGTTGCCTTAGCAGTATCTGCTGGAATGTTTGTTATTTCAATGCATGCAATGACATTTGTAAGACTACTTGGACCAGAAAAAATTGTTGAAGTTTTTAGCGTATTTACTAAAGAACAGGCTGCCTTTATGGATGCCTTTTTTACACCAAAGGCAATGCTAATCTCAATAGGCATTAATATTGTCTTGGTATTAATAGCAGGAAGATTTGGATTATATATAAATAATAAGTTTTTTAAAAAGAGTAAAAAATCAGGAATATTGTAATGGAAAAAATAAGGAGAGATGACAACTGTCTTGTAAATCCTATAATCTTATTTGTTTTAATTTTAGCGTTTTCGATTATATTATTTATAACAGATGATATTGGCTACTATATTATGGTAGGAATATCAATGTTTCTAACTTTAACTTTTTCCTTAAAACAATTTATTAAACAACTAGCAACAGTTCTTATCTTGTTAATTGTTGGCAAAACATTAACTATTACAGACTTAGGAATAGGTGGAAATGCAATTTTAGGTCTTGTAGAAATCGTATTAAAACTCTTTCCGATATTTATTATTGGCGGTATTCTTGTGAATACATCACCGCTTAAAATGATGAGTTCACTTAAGTTTTTACACATTCCAAATGTGTTTGCTCTAAGCATAGTGATAGGAATGAAGTTTATATCAGAGATGGGGTTAAGGATTAAAGAAATAAAGAATGGCATGAAGGTAAGGGGGCTAAGATTAAGTCCCCTCCATCCTGTTAGGTCTTTTGAACTTTACTTCATCCCTCTTATCTATAAATGTTTGCAAGTGAGTGAAACTTTGACTTCATCTATTATATCTAAAGGAGCAGAATATAGAGGGGAAAGGACTAATTATCATAAAATAACTTTTAAATTTTTTGATATCGTATTCTTACTTTTAGCTATTTTCTTATTGTGGAGGTCAATATGAATGTAATAGAAGCAGATATTAAAAAATTCTCTTATGACGGAAATGATAAGGTAATTTTAAAAGATATAGAGCTAAATATTAAAGAAGGGGAACTTGTTGTTATAAGTGGTTTATCTGGTTGTGGAAAAACTACGCTAACAAGAATATTAAATGGCTTAATTCCGAATCATTATCAAGGACAATTATATGGACAAGTATCTATTTTAGGAAAAAATATTTCGCAATATAACAATGGAGAATTGGCAAAGTATATAGGAAATGTTTTTCAAAATCCAACAGATCAGTTTTTCGCAAATATTGTTGAGGATGAGCTTGCCTTTGTTGGAGAAAATTTAGGAATGGAGCTTTCAGAATTAAAGAAAAGAGTTGATGACTCTTTGAGTGTGATGGGAATTGAAAATTTAAAATATAGAAATATCAATTCTTTATCAGGTGGACAAAAGCAAAAAGTTGCTATCTCATCTACTCTTGTTTATGATACTAAAATAATTTTCTTTGATGAACCATCATCAAATTTAGACTATAGGGGAATAGTCGAACTTAAGAATATTCTTGAAAAATTAAAATCATTAGGAAAAACGATAATAATATCTGAGCATAGATTGTTCTATTTAAATGATTTATATGATCGTTTTTTGTATATGAAAGATGGTAAAATCGAAAAAGTTTTTAAAAAAGGTGAATTAACAGAAAAGGATTGTAAAAATTACTCTTTAAGAACAATTAACTATAATTTTTTGCTATCTGAAAATATTGATAATTGCAAAAATGTAGTTGAGGATATAAGAGGAGCTGGTATTTCTATTGGTAAAAAAGAATTAATAAAAAATTTAAATATAAGCTTATATGAAAATGAGATAATGGCGATTATAGGTAAAAATGGAGTAGGTAAAACGACTCTTGCAAGATCTTTAGCTGGTTTATTAAACTTTAAAGGCAAGACAAGCTTTGGGAGAAATAAAAAAGAAAGATTAAGAAACTCTTATTATATGATGCAAGATGTAGAATACCAAATATTTTTTGATACGGTGGAAAATGAGCTTTTACAAAAAGATAGAATTAATGACGTTGGATATTTAAATAGACTTAGAAACGAATTAAAACATATTGACCTTTGGGAAAATAGGTATGACCATCCACAAAATCTATCTGGTGGACAAAAACAAAGACTTGCACTATTAACTGCTTGTTTAAGTGGTAGAAAACTAATAATTCTTGATGAACCTACGTCAGGTTTAGATTACAAGAGAATGAATGATATTTCTGAAATAATAAAAAGATATTCAAAAATATATCCTTTTGCCATAATAACTCATGATATAGAACTTATTTTTAAAGTTTGTAATTCTGTGTTAATGCTTGAAGAAGATGGATATAAGAAAGTATATGTTCAGGGACATGAAAAAGAAATTTTGAAATTTATTAAAGATGGACTGATTGTGTAAGGAGTTGATTTTTTGAAACAAGATATGAAAGAACAATTATTAAGCAAAAGACCTATAGACCTACTTTTTCAATTATCTATCCCTGCTGTAATAGGAATGATAGTAATAGGTCTTTATCCACTAATGGATGGAATTTTTGCAGGAAATATTATAGGACAAACTGCAATGACAGCTTGTGGTGTAGCTATGCCACTTACCTTTTTTAATAGTGGAGTATCTACACTCATAGGTGTAGGTTCAGCATCAGTTTTATCAAGAGCTATAGGAAAGGGTGACCAAAAAACAGTTGATAAAATTATGGGGAATTTAATCTTTTGGGTTATTCTATTCTCATCAATTATTACAATAGGCGGAATTTTACTTGCACCACATTTTTTAGATATGGTTGGAGCAAGTGGAGAAATTAAAGAATATGGTATCAGATATTTACGAGTAATTTTCATTGGTTCTTTATTTGTAAACTTTACTCAATCAGCAAACATGGTTATGCGTGGAGAAGGATTAATGAAAAAAGCAATGCTCATTATGGGGCTAGGGGCTTTTTTAAACATAATTCTTGATCCAATTCTAATGAAATTAATGGGAAGATACGCAATAGAAGGGGCTGCACTTGCAACTATTACAGCACAATTTGTTCAAGCGATAATAACACTCCATTACTTCAAATATAAAAGTAAAGCAGTAAAAATAAATAAAATCAAACCTGATCAGGAAATAAAAAAAGAAATGTTTGGCGTAGGGTCATCTGCTATGATGATGCAAATTTTATTTATGATTCAACAAACAATGCTATATAAAATGTCATTTAAATATGGAGGAGATACAAATGCTATCTTAATGGCAGCAACTTTAAGAATATATGCCTTTTCCTTTATTCCACTTTGGGGAATGAGTCAAGGCTTGCAACCTGTTGTTGGTACAAACTTTGGAGCAAAAAGATATGACAGGGTAAAGGAGGCAATGAAGGTATTCTCCATTGGAGGACTTGTTCTTGCAGCCATATTTTGGCTACCAGTCTTATTATTTTCAAAAAACATCCTTTCCCTATTTGGAGTAGAAGAAAGTATTATAACTCAGGGAGTAGGAAACTTTAGACTATTTTATTCTATATTTATCTTATATGGAGTAATGGTTATGTCTATAACATTCTTCCAAGCAATAGGAAATGCTAAAAAGGCAGGCATAATCGTCATGCTAAGACAATTATTTTTATTCGTTCCTGCCATGATTATTCTACCAATGACATTTGGAGTTAAGGCAGTATGGTTTGCTGAACCTCTTGTAGATTTAATTATGATTTTAGCTGGAATAGCAATGATGATTGGAGAGCTTAATAGAATGCCCTCTGAAATAAAAAAAATATAATAAACTATTTAAAAATATTACTAAAGGAGGTTTTAAAGTGAATTTAGTAAAAGAATATGTAAATAAAAGAAAAGGCTCATATTTTATGTCAATCTTACTGGCAATAATTGGAGTAGTGGCTGGGCTTTTTTCTTATATATACATGGCGAAAATTATTGTGAATTTGATTAATGGCATAAGGGATATTAGCTTATATACTCCCCTATGCATAAATATTTTAATAACATTTGTTATTAAAGAAGTGGCAGCAGGAATATCAACAAGTATTTCCCATACCGCAACTTTTAACTCATTAGGAGAAATCAGAAATGATATTTCTAAGAAACTTTTCAAGATGCCATTGGGAGATGTTCTTTCAAGATCATCTGGAGAATTAAAAAATATTATAGTTGAGCAAGTTGATTCTATGGAAACTTCACTTGCCCACCTAGTGCCAGAATTTACGGCAAATTTAGTAGGACCTATTCTATTATTTATTTATATGTTTACCTTAGATTGGCGATTGACCTTGCTATCACTAATTCCATTTGTGGTAGGAATGTCTATTATGATGTCTGTTATGAACGCTCATTATAAAGAAATGTTTGGAAAGTCAGTTGCTATTGGTCAACATATGAATAATTCCATTGTTGAGTATATAAATGGGATAGAAGTAATAAAGACCTTTAATCAAAGCGAATCATCTTATAAAAAATATGCTGATGCAGTTTATGATAATGCAAGCTTTTATTATAACTGGATGGGTGAATCTATGAATAGGGTTGCCATAGGTAGATTACTTTCTCCTATGGGAATTATTACAATCATACCCTTTGGGATTTTATTTTATATAAATGGAAGTATTGATTTAGGAAATTTAATTACCTTAATCGTCTTATCCTTTGCTACGGTTTCTAGCATTTTAAAAATCATGAACTATATGGATGATATGTCAAGAATATCAACTATAACTTCTGAAATAGGAAAAATTTTAGATTCAAGAGAGTTAGAAAATATTGACAAGGGAGAAAAAATAGAATCCTATAATATAGAACTTCAAGATGTAGACTTTTCTTACGATGGAAAAAAGAAAGTCATTGATAATCTTTCTATGGAAATAAAAGAATCTAATGTTTCAGCCCTCGTTGGTCCTTCTGGGTCAGGCAAGTCCACAATAGCAAAACTTATTGCTGGATTTTGGAATGTAGATAAGGGATCTATTAAAATTGGCGGAGTAGAAACAAAAGATGTGTCGCTCGAAAACTTGTCTTCACTTATTTCTTTTGTATCCCAAGACAATTTCCTCTTTGATATGACTATAAAGGAAAATATTAGGCTTGGAAATAAGAATGCCTCTGACGAAGAAATTATAGATGTATGTAAAAAATCTGCCTGCCATGATTTTATTATGAATCTATCTAACGGTTATGATACAAGAGTTGGCGAAGGTGGAGGTCATCTATCTGGAGGAGAAAGACAAAGGATATCTATTGCTCGTGCCATGCTAAAAAATGCACCAATTGTAATTTTAGATGAAGCAACTTCTTATATAGATCCTGAAAATGAAGCTCTCATACAAAACGCCTTGGCAAATCTAGTTAAGGGTAAAACTTTAATCATAATCGCTCATAGGCTAAAGACAATTGTTGATGCAGATAGGATATTTGTTATTAAAGATGGCAAATTAAATTCTTATGGTACTCATGAAGAACTATTAAAGTCATCAGAACTTTATAAGGAAATGTATGCTGCAAATTTAAGGGGTGATGAAAATGCTTAATGTGTTTAAAAAGATATGGAATTTTTCAAAAGAAGAACAGGTAAATATTAAGAAATCCATTCTCGCTGGATTTTTGCACGCAGTATTTAATGCCCTTGAGTTTGGTGCAATTTACTATATGCTAGTAAATATATTCTCTAAAACTTTAGACTATAAGGCAATCTTTATTTGCCTTGGAATCTTAATAGTTTCCCTTGTTGGAAAAATCATGACACAAAAATCATCTCAAATGGCACAAACTCACGCGGGATATTTTATGGCTGCCCATAAGAGAATAGAAATAGGCGAGAAGATAAAAAGAGTTCCCATGGGTTTCTTTTCAGACTTTTCACTGGGAAGACTTACAAGTATTGCCACATCTAATCTTTCCCAAGCAGAGCAATGGGTGCCTATGCTACTGGTTCTTGTACTTGGTGGAGTTTTAAATACTTTAGTCTTTCTCCTTGGAACTTTAATATTTAATGTAAAGGTAGGGTTTGTTGCAGTAGCAGGTGTGGTAGTATTTTTCATCGTTACATCAATGATGGAGAAAAAATCATCAGCTAATGCAGACAAAATGACAGAAACGCAGACAAGACTTACAAAAGAAGTATTAGCAACTTTACAAGGAATGCAGGTTATAAAATCTTATAATCTTGGTGGAGAAAATAACAGGGCTTTGAGAAAGTCTATAAAAGATACATCAAGAATACTCTTAGACCTGGAGAAATCTGTAGCACCATACACAGTTATTCAAAGAATTGTAATGGGAATAACAACAGTAGCTATGGTCTATGTATCTTTAAAATTAAATTTATCTGGTGAACTTCCACTTGCTGAAACAATTCTTATGATTATGGCATCCTTTATTATCTTTGAAGGCTTAATCGGGGCAGGATCAAACATGGCAATCCTAAGAGCTTGCGAAAATGCCATAGATTCTGTAGGTTTTATCGACTCTATGCCTGATATGAGAGAAGGAAGTATTACAGAGCCTATAAAAAATCATGATATAGTCTTTAAAAATGTCAGCTTTTCTTATGATGACAGACCAATTTTAAAAAATGTATCAGCAGAGATAAAAGAAAATACCATGACTGCCATAGTTGGTCCATCTGGATCTGGTAAGACCACATTTTGTAATCTCATAGCAAGATTTTGGGATGTAAACTCTGGCGAAATTTTAATAGGTGGAAAGAATATTAAAGATTATAAGATAGAAAACCTTATGGATTCAATTTCCATGGTATTTCAAGATGTATATCTATTTGAAGATACAATTGAAAATAATATAAAATTTGGAAAACAAAATGCAAGCCATGAAGAAGTTGTAGAAGCTGCAAAAAAAGCAAGATGTCATGAATTTATAGAAGCTTTACCAGAAGGATATGACACTATCATTGGGGAAGGTGGAGCAAGCCTATCTGGTGGAGAAAAACAAAGAATTTCTATTGCAAGAGCTATGCTAAAAGATGCAGACATAATTATATTTGATGAAGCAACAGCAAATATAGACCCAGAAAATGAAGATAAACTTAAAGAAGCAATTGAATCATTAACAAAAAACAAAACAGTAATTATGATTGCCCACAGACTAAAAACCATAAGAAATGCAGATCAAATTTTAGTTTTAAAAGATGGGGAAATAGTAGAACGTGGAAATCATGAAGAACTGATTAAAAATAATGGACTTTATTCTGACCTTATAAATGCAAAAGCTAAGGCGGAATCATGGAAATTAAATAATTGATAGGAAGAAATATTAAAGTCTTTAAACAGTAAAATTTAGAAAATAGGATTTATGCCTAATAGCATAAGTCCTCTTTTTATGTTCAAATTAATCATTGAAACTCAAAAATACTATAAAAAAATAAAAATTCTGGTTACCAAAGAGGGCAAATTTCACTTTATAAAGTGAGGGGTATTTGTCATCTTTCTATAAGAATCAAAATACTTTGAAGTGTGAAGATTCTTGAAATTGATTATGTGAGATTAGTATATTTTAAATTTAATCCACTTAACAAGGTAAAAAAATTAACTTACATAGGAGGTTAAAATGCAAGCAATAAAGATTTATAGTATGAGAGTTGCTATTTTATGTAGACTTTATGATCTTAAATTAATTAATGATAAGGAATATACAAAAATTAAGAACAGGCTAGAAAATGATTATAAGAAGAGAGATAGAAAGTAGTCAATCTTGTGATATAATAACACTGTAGAAAGATACAAAATGGGAAGGAGGTAAAATGAATACTAAAGTAAAATTAATAAAAGCTTCAAATACAGGAGCTAGAAATAGAAATGCACTACATTTAGATTTAAAACGAGTTGCAGCATATTGTCGAGTTAGCACTGATAGTAAAGATCAACTTGAATCATATAAATCGCAAGTTAATTATTACACAAATCTAATAAAAAATAATAAGAACTGGACTCTGGCTGGTATATATGCAGATGAAGCAACAACAGGAACAACTGCTACTAAAAGAGCAGATTTCATGAGGCTAATAAGTGATTGCCAAAATGGAGATATAGACATGATAATTACTAAATCTATATCAAGATTTGCTAGAAATACATTAGATACCCTAAAGTATGTAAGACTATTAAAGGAAAACAATGTTGGAGTAGTATTTGAAGAAGAAAATATAGATACTGTGACAATGGATGGAGAGTTACTATTAACAATATTAAGTTCAGTAGCTCAACAAGAAGTAGAAAATACCTCAGCCCATGTAAAAAAAGGACTGAAAATGAAAATGGAAAAAGGGGAGCTTATTGGTTTTCAAGGTTGCCTTGGATATGATTATGACCCTATAACAAAAAGCATCTCTATAAATGAAGAAGAAGCCAAAATTGTTAGATATATCTTTAAAAGATATTTAGAAGGCAATGGCGGCTCAGTCATTGGTAGAGAACTAGAAGAGCAAGGATATCTCACCCCGAGAGGTAAAACAAAATGGTCTGATACTACAGTGTTAGGAATAATTAAAAATGAAAAGTATATTGGCGATATACTAATGGGAAAGACCTTCACAGTTGATCCCATAACAAAAAGAAGACTAGCAAACTTTGGTGAATCTGATAAATATCACATTGAAAATCATCACGAGCCAATTATATCAAGAGAAGATTTTGAAAAGGCACAGGAGATTAGACTTAGGAGAGCACAAAACAGAAACACCATAGCTAACAAGGATAGAAAAAGAGAAAAACTATCAAGACAATATGCTTTTTCAAGTATGCTTGAATGTGGATTTTGTGGAGAAATACTTTCAAGAAGAACTTGGCATACAAGTTCAATTTACAAAAAAATAAACTGGCAATGTGTAAGGTCAACTAAAAAAGGTAAAAAATATTGCCCTCATTCAAAAGGAATACAAGAAGCAGCAATAGAAAAAGCATTTGTTGAAAGCTATAGGCAATTATGCCATGCAGATTCAACAGTAATAGATGACTTTTTAAAAATTGTTGAAGAAGAAATAAATGATAATACTTTAGTCAAAGATTTGAAAAAGATAGAAAATGAATTAAACAGAATCATTAGTCAAGAAAGAAAGTTAGTTGATCTTCATTTAGAAGATAGTATAGACGAAGAAGTTTATGCTAAAAAGTATAAAAAACTTACAAAACAAAAAGAAGAATTACTTGATGAAAAGAAAACACTAGAGCTAACTATCAAAGATGAAAACTCTATTAAAGAAAGACTAAAGCAATTTAAAAAGGTCTTAGAAAACAAAGAAATTATAGAGGAATTTAATAGAACAGTATTTGAAAGCATAGTTGATAAAGTCGTGGTGGGTAGAATTGACAAAGACGGAACAGTTCATCCTTATGACTTAACATTCTATTTCAAAACAGGAGTTAAAGATAGTCAAGATTCTAATAATTTCAAAGATAAAAGAAAAAATGCCAAAGACAATGACATTAATAAATTGTGCTCCTACAAGAATGACGAGGATAAAAAATTATGTTCCCAAGCAAAAGACAACGCACGTGGAGACTGTAGTATTGATGTCAAGAAAATAAGAATATAAAATTATATGTTATTTATATTTATCTAGGAATTAGGAGAAAATAATGATAAGGAAATTAGGAAATGTTAACTTATCAAGTTATATTTTGGGGGAAAGTTTTATTGAACATCAAATAAAAATAGGATTAGACAGATTTAGTGGATAGTTTTAGTGTGATGGGTATGTCAAATCTATATGAATAATTCCTATACTAACGG
>NZ_CAKMRU010000001.1:440000-1099435 GCF_928368155.1 Anaerococcus ihuae
AGTAGCGCCGCTGATCAGTCCGTGTCTATTAATTTTATTTAAAAGAATATAATTTTCCTTATTCCCATTGCCAATCAAAATTTTGTCCATGAGATCCTCCTTTCATAACTAATTTCATTATAACATAACAAATTAATATATATAGAAAAACCTGGATCATAAAAAATTTCCTGAAAAATATTGAAAAGAATTATCATTTACACATTTAACAAATAAAAAGTTTCAAAAAACAGGAAATGAAGATGAAAGATTACCTAGTTTAAGAAGATGAGAAAGAATATATAATTACATCGAGGGCACTGGGTATTATAAATATTGATTAGATTATAATCATTGATTTGTGCTAAAATAATTTTAGCCTTATCCAGATTCTAAATTCCCAAGCCTCCGGATAGGAGTATTTTAATTTGCTCTTAATAGGTTTTAAATTGTTTTCTCATGGTCCATCCCATACAAAACCCCACTACATATGGAGAAGATATATTCTTTAAACAAAAAGATATATTGATTTAAGTTTTGCAAAAATAAAATTTGTAGTCATGGTAACTATAAAGATATTTAAAGTGGCTTATAAATAAGTAATGAGTGGAAATATTCTCATAGACAAGGCTTTTGAGAATTATTAAATTTTATCCAAACTGACCACTTAAACCACTTGGAAAGTTTGTTGGAATAGAAAAGAAGATAATTGACATTTAAAGGGGAAGAATTCAAGGTGACAAAAATGTTAACCATAAAAAACATGAGTAAAACTTATAATGTTGAAAAACTTACAGAAAATGATATTGAAACCATATACAGATTGTGCCAAGGCAATAAGTTATATTATCGTTACTGCCAGAAAGAGATAAGTAGAGAACAAATCTTAAGTGACCTTTATCTAAGACCTGAAGGAGTAAATGAAGACAATAAATATTATTTAGGATTTTTCAAAGATGAACTTTTAGTTGCTGTTTTAGATATTTTAGATGGTTATCCAGACGAAGAAATCTGTTTTATTGGATTTTTTATGGTAAATATTTTATACCAAGGCCAGGGGATAGGATCTGAAATTATTGAAAGTGTTCTAGATTATGTTAAAAAAATAGGAAAAGCAAAAGTTCGACTAGGCATTGACAAGGGAAATCCCCAATCAAAAGCTTTTTGGAAAAAGAATGGATTTAAAGTTATCAAAGAAGTAGAAAGATCAGAAGGAACAATTTTACTTGCAGAAAAAATACTTTAGTAGGTATTAATTAACTTAGATAAATATATATAATTTTTTTATAGGACTAAGTTTATATCAAGTCCATAATACTGTGTAAAATTTACTAGCACAATATTATGGACTTGACTTATATTTTAATAATACAATTATAGAAATTTTACAAAACTATAATATTGGATTTACATGAAATAGGTATTTGAGTTTTACAATAAAATAAGGAAAGTAGAGGTGTTTTATGAAAAATATATCTAAATCTTTAAGAAAATTTTTAATATTAACTTTATTTTTTAGCTTGATTTTGTCTCCGACAATATCTTCTGCTTCATCAGAAAATGTTTTCCCTTCTGGAATAAGTTATAAAAATCTAGATAAAGAGATCGAAGACTATGTAGAAAATCATAAGTCAACAACTTGTGGATTAAATTTAATTGTTTATGATAGTAATGGTATTGTTTATGAAAATTCATTTGGATATTTGGATAAACAAGCTAAATTAAAGTCTGATTCTGAGTCTGTTTATGAATGGGGCTCTATATCCAAGTTATTAATATGGGTTTCTATAATGCAACTTTATGAAGAGGAAAAAATTGATTTGAAAGCTGATATAAAAGAATATTTACCAGAAGGTTTTCTTAAAAATTTATCTTTTGATAAGCCGATAAGAGTAATAGATCTTATGAACCATCAAGCAGGTTTTCAAGATACATACTTTATCCAGACTAAAAAAGCATCTGATATAATTAGTCTTGAAAAATCTCTTAGCATCAGACAACCACGACAAGTGTATGATCCTGGTGCTCATACTGCATACTCTAATTGGGGAGCAGCTCTTGCAGCCTTTATAGTTCAAAGGGTTTCCGGTATGGATTATGTGGAATATGTCAATAAAAATATCTTTCAACCACTTGATATGAAACAAAGCACTATCAGTCCTACATATACCGATAATGATTGGGTATTGAATAAAAGAAAAAGATTAAAATGCTATGACTTAGAAGGAGAAAGCATTGATGGCAATGGTATCTATTATATTTATCTTTATCCTGCTGGTAGTGCAATGGGAACAATAGGGGATTTGGCAAAATTTGCTAAGGCTATAACTCCTAATGATAAGAGACCATCACCGTTATTTAAAAATAAAAAAACCTTAGATGAAATATATAAAGCAACTAGTTACTATAGTGGAACAGATATAGAAAAAAATTATCATGGATTTTTTGCAAGCGAATATGGTATTCAGACAATTGGACATGGTGGCAACACATTCGGATGCTCATCTATGTTACAATTTGATCCTCTTAGTGGGATTGGTATGGTTGTAATGACAAATCAAGCCCATGAAACCACATATAATTACGATATGTATGAGCTTATTTTTGGCAAATTTAAAGATTCTAAGCTCTTTAATATTAATAGAGAACTTCCTAATGGATTAATATTAAATACACGAGGGATTATTAAAGGACCACTTTCATTTTTAGGAGCAATGGGTGTAAGCTCTTATGGTGAAGAAGATTTAGAAAACTGGTGGTATGAAAAAGATGGAGTAGTTGAGACTCAGTATTCAGATTTTATTATCTCCACACCAAAAGCTATTACTAACATATTATGTATGGCATTTTTTATAATTGCAGGCATATATGGGTTATTAAAAATTGTTATTAGTGGGATTTTTATAGGTATAATAAAAAATAAGAAAAATCCTTTAAAAACAAATCCAATTCTTAAATATTCCTATATCTTATCATTTTTAATGTCAATGTCACTTATTAATTTGATAATAATATTTTTGAGACTTAGTAATGGTTATAGAACAGGTGATATTGGTAGTGTTAGCTCATATATAATTCAAAGTGCAATATTTATACCACTGCTTATTTTAACGGGAATCATTATATTTAAGCTGATAAAAAATTCTAATAAAGACACTGGTAAGAAATTAAAACATAATATTTTTGTAACAACTCTTCTTGCAATGACACAAGTATTAGTAATCTTAAACTTTGAAATGTATAAGTTTTGGGGATTCTAATAACAATGAAATCACTTAAAGTTTAAAAAAAAGCAGCTACTATTTAAGGGGTCAGTTTACTTATTTTATAGGGCTGTTTTTAAATTTATTTTTTTATAATAAATATCATAATAAATTTGAAATATATAGTATAGAATTAACAAGTTATTAATAAAAATTTAATATAAATTTTAAAATATTTTGAAATTATATTGTATAGGAGGAGAGAATGAAAAATAGGGTGGAAATTTCTTTTGAAAGGAAAGTTTTTATTGATTTTGTTCTTTTAGTTTTTGCAATAATTTCAATAACTTCCTTATATCTGATTCTAAGCCATGCTTTTGGGTATTATCAAGAGGGAATTATGGGTTTTATTTGTGATTGTGTTTTTCGTTTATTTATTATTATTGTGATATCTCTTGTATTAATATTTGCGTTTTATTTTAAAGAAAGTAAGAAATCTATTATTATATGGTGGATTTGTGCTATATTTTCTGGGATTGGATTTTTTTATTTATTGAAAGCTCCAATCCAAGATTTAAAATATTTAAAGTCACCTATATCCTTAAAAATCAATTATGTAAGTTTTGAGGAAGATAATAATTATGAATACTCAATATTTTATAGAATTTCTGGATATAATGAAAAAAACGAGATTGAAATTTTTAAAATAAATTCCAAAACTTATGATGAGGAAAAAGAAAAGTGGAATGGTTTTGTTAATGTTAAAGCCAATATAAAATATTTGCCTCATACAGGAGTGCTGATGAATTTAAAAACTTATAAAGAAAAAGAAGAGTAGAAAATTTACTTTGATTTTAATTATAAATTCTCAAAATTTTAAAAGTTTGAGAGTTTTTTTAATTATAAATATTTAACGTTAAAAATTATTTGACGGTTTAGTAAATTTAAGTTACAATAAAGAAAATAAGATATGGAGGTGTAGTTTGAAAGAAGTTCATATTTTAAATTCGTTGGAAGAAATTAATATTGTAAGTGATCCTTTAAGGCTAAAAATAATTATGACTTTAGGAACAAGTCCCAAAAATGCTCAAGATTTATCTGACGCACTTGGCGTAAGTAGGTCAAAAATTCACTATCATTTAAAAATTTTAGAACAAAACAAAATTATAGAAGTCGTTGATACGGAACTTATAAATGGCATTACTCAAAAATATTTTTTGCCAGTGGCTAAGGCTTTTATACCTAATAGCGAAATATTTAATAAAAATTTAGAAGAAAAAGTATTTTCTTTTAAAATTTCTGGCAAATCTTATGAATCATTTGAAAAAGACCTAAATGATTTAATAAAAAAATATAGTGAAGATGAAGATACTCAAGAAAGTTTTCAAGTACAAATTTATAAATTATCTTAAAACCAGTAAGCTAATCCTTACTGGTAAAAAAATACGCAACCGTCAAATAAATTAAAACGTTAAATATAAGGAGAATGTTAAAAATGATTAAAAATAAAGATTTTTATGTCCTGCTCATAGGACGACTAATAACAAATTTTGGAGATAGCCTTTATGCTATTGCATCAACTCTTTTGGTTTATAAAATGAGTGGATCTACAATTTATTCAGGCCTTACTCTTTTTCTTACCTCATCAACTGCCATAGTTCAATTACTATTAAGTCCAATTTTGGATAAAATTAATATGAAAAAATTTTTGATTTTATCTCAACTTTTTCAAGCAGTTTTAATTTTGATTATTCCATTTTTGTATAAATTTGGAAAATTAAGTGTCTATCACATAATGATAATAATGCCAATAATTTCATTGATTAATCAACTTGTTTATCCGGGTCAAGTATCATTACTTCCAAAAATATTATCTGAAAAAGAACTTGTTACAGGAAATTCTTTGATGACTATGGCTTATCAAGGATCAAATGCAATTTTTGATACTCTTGCAGGTTTTATAATTTCAATTTGTGGTTTTATGACAGCTTTCTTTGCCGATTCCATAAGTTTTATATTGACTGGGATTTTATTTTGTTTTTTATCAAAAAAACTTAGCCATTTTCAAAAAAGAGAAGAAAAATCAAAAGAAAATCTAATAAAAAATCACTTCAAATCTCTTAAAGATGGGCTTGATTTGTTTAGAGGTTCAAGTATTTTTGCCCTAGTTTTTGGGATAGTTTTTATAAACTTTTCTGCTACATCAATAAGTGCAGTTTTGCCTGCCTTTGCTCAAAATGAAATATTTTATAGTTTGATGCTTGCAGGAATGGGAGCAGGTCTTTTACTTGGGTCTTTATTTGCAGGATTTCCAAAACTAAAAGAAATTTCTCTTGGTAAATTATATATCTATGGAATGATGATTGTAGCTTTAGCTTGGATCCTTTTTTCTAATTTTCAAAATAACATAAAAATAGGAGTAGCTTTGTACGGGCTTGGATGGTTTGTTGTGGGCTTTGTAAATGTTTATGCTCAAACTATGGTTCAAATAATAGTTCCAAGTGAAAAAATAGGTTCTGCTATGGGGGCTATGGTTGGAATTTCTACTTTTATGGCACCATTAGGAGCTTTATTTGGTGGATTTTTAGGAGAATATTTATCAAGTTCAAAGGCCATATTTATTGGATCTTTCATTATATTTTTAGTTGCTATCTTTTGGGCATTAAATGAAAATATTAGAAAATTGCCGTCAGTTAATAAATTTCATAAAATCATTTGAATTTATTAGCGAATTTACTAATCCAAAAATATTTCTTTTAATTTAGAATATAATGCTATACTTAAAGTAATGTTATTTTGAAAATTAAAAATGAAGGGATTAGAAATGAAAAATATTTTAATCATAGAAGATAATAAAGAAATAGCCTTACAAATTAAAAAATATTTAAGTAAAAATGGATACAATGTTGAGCTTGCTTCATCTTTTTATGAAGCAAGTTACAAGATGAATATTGATATTGATGTGGCTTTATTAGATATAAATCTTCCAGATAAAGATGGAGAAGATTTGATTGAAAAATTAAAAAGTAAAGATATAAGGGTTATTGTTACTACTGTAAAAAATGATGAAGATTTTATAATATCATCTCTTGATAAGGGGGCTGATGACTATCTTACTAAGCCATTTTCTCTTGCGATTTTAAGGGCAAGAATTGATGCGGTTTTAAGAACTCTTCCTATTTCTCAAGATAAAATTATTAGATATAAGGAAATAAAAATAGATTTAAATAATTCAAAAGTTTATTTTAAAGGGAATCAAGTAGAACTAACTCCTCTTGAGTATGAAATCCTGGCCTTATTTATTAAAAATCCTCACAGGGTTTATACAAGAGGTCAGCTTTTGGAAATGTTTTGGGAAGATAGGGATAAGTTTGTAAATGATAATACCCTAACATCAACTATCAAAAGAATCAGGGAAAAACTTGATAGGGAAATTATAACTACTGTTAGAGGAATTGGTTATAGGATGGATTAGATGGTATATGTATTTTGGATAATAAGTCTATTATTTCTTTATTATTTTTTAGAAAAAAGGAAGAAAAATAGAATAAATGAGCTTATTAATTTAATTGAAAATATGAAAAAGCAAAATTATAAAATTCCTATGAAGCAAGATGATTTCTCAATCTTGGAGGATGAAATTTACAAACTATTTATAGAAATAGTAGAGGCCAAAGAGACAAGCACTAAAAATAGTGAAAAGCAAATAGAATACCTAGAAGATATTGCTCATCAAATAAAAACTCCTATCACATCTATGCTTTTTTCCATAGAAAATTTGGAGATGGACTTTCCAGATAACGAAGATGTAGAAATTTTGAAAAGACAAACTCTTAGATTAAACTCTCTATCAGATATTTTGCTAAAACTATCAAGCCTTGATGCTAACAAAGATCTTATGAAAAAAGAAGAAATCCGTTTGGATGAATTGGTGGATTATGCATTAGATAGTTTGAACTTAAAGAGATTTACCAATGTAGAAATAGATAAGAGTTTAAAGGGAAATAGTATTTATGGAGATTTTTATTGGTTGGCAGAAGCTCTTATAAATATTTTTAAAAATGCTGATAATAGACCGACTTGTGATAAAATCGTGGTTTCATCTTACAAAAATCCACTCTATACAAGCTTAATCATTAAAGATAACGGCGGAGGAATAAAAAAAGAAAATATGAAAAAAATCTTTAAACGTTTTTATAAAACCCCTGACTCAAATGGTTTTGGAATAGGCCTTGCCATGGCAAAGACAATTGTCGAAAAAAATAATGGAGAAATTTCTGTTAAAAATGAAAATGATGGGGCAAGTTTTGAAATAAAATTTTATAATGTCACCTAAAAATCACTTTACTATTATATGCTTATTTTAAAGAAATATAAGGAGTAAAGCATGGAAATATTAAAGGTAGAAAATTTAAGAAAAGAATATGGAGAAGGAAACAATAAGGTCATTGCCTTAAATAGCATTGACCTTGAAGTAGAAAGAGGAGAATTTGTTGCTGTTGTTGGTCCAAGTGGGTCTGGAAAATCAACACTTTTACATATAATAGGCGGTGTCGATTCTCCCGATTTTGGCAAGGTTTATATTGATGGAAATGATATTTCAAAATATTCTTCAAAAGAGCTTGCTTATTTTAGGAGAAGAAAAGTTGGATTGATTTATCAATTTTATAATTTGATTTCAAATTTAACCGTAAGACATAATATAGAACTTCCTTTAAAGCTTGATAAAAGAAAAATAAATGAAATAGAATTTTTAGATATTATTAAAAAATTAGGTATAGAAAATAAGCTTGACTCATTTCCAAGTGAACTTTCAGGAGGTCAGCAACAAAGAGTTGCCATAGCAAGAAGTTTGATTTATAGACCATCAATAATTCTTGCAGATGAGCCGACAGGAAATCTAGATAGGAAAAAATCTAAGGAAATTATAGAAATTTTAAAATATTTTAACAAAACATTAAAACAAACGATAATTCTAATAACTCATGATGAAGAAATAGCCCTACAAGCAGGTCGTATTGTAACCATAGTTGATGGAAAAATTGTGGGAGATGAAAAAAATGAATAAGAAAAATTTTCCGATTTTCATTTCATTATTTATTGTAAGTTTATTTTTTACAGTGATTTTTTATTATGGATATACAAACTTAAGGGCTAATTATGGATACTATATGGCTTCAAACTTTAATCATGCAGAGATTAAAGACAAATTATCAAGTGAAGATGTAGAAAAATTAAGATCAATTGAGGATTTAAAATTAGTTGGGAAAATGTCCCTTGATCTTGATAATGCAAAGTTTAATGATGATTTAATTGTTATTAACTATCAAGATACAGATGTAAATAAGATGAGAGAGTTTTCTAGACTAAAAGACGGTAGATTTGCAAAAAACGAAAATGAGCTTGTCCTATCAGAAAGCCTTGTAAAGAAAAATAAACTTAAACTAGGATATAAAATTGAACTAGATTTTGGAAAAAGAATTTTAGACGGCAAAAAAATAGGTCCAACTAGTCCAAATACCGACAGGGAAAAATTTGAAAAAACAAAATCTAAAAAATTTACTTTAGTGGGCGTTTATGGAGATGTTTATAATAAATATAGTAAACTAAACTTTGCCATGGGCCTAGAAGATGAAATGAAATCTTTTAAAACATTTGTAAAATTTGATTCTTTTGAAGATGCCTACAAAAACAAAGATAAGATTCAAAAAGAAATAAATAAAGCTTTGGGTAAGAATGTTAATTTAGAATTTTCTGAAAATCTAATAAACTATTATGGATTAGAAAATGAACCCTTACAAAACATAATGAGCCAAGCAATTATTATATTATCAGTACTAGTTTGTATAGGTGTATTTATATTTTTTATTAAAAATATTTTTTGGGTTTGGGGACTTAGAAAAATTAGAGAGCTTTCAATATACAAATCCATAGGTTCTACAAATGGACAAATTTATTTATTGCTTTTAAAAGAAGGACTTCTAATAACTGCAATTCCAATAATTTTGGGACATATTTCGGGTTTTACTTTTATATATTATTTATATAAAAATATAAAAGTAGGAGAAGGAATAAGTGCCTTTGAACTAGTAAAATTTAATCCCTTATTAACTTTAGCAATACTTTTGCTTTCTTTCATTGTTGTTGGTCTTGCAATAAAATCTCCTGCCAAAAAGATTTCAAAAATCAACATCATTGATGGAATTAGGGGGAATATAGATTTTTCAAAATCAAAAAAGAAAAGAGCCAAAGATTTTTGGAAAGAATTAAAACTAAATAATATAGCATCAATAAAATCACAAAGATACATTTCTGCAATAGGTATTCTTATAATTTCAGTATTTATAATTGTAATAGGAATATCAACTTATTACAGAGATTTTTCACATTTTGATGATGGATATAATTTATCTGTTGATTATTTTAGTGAAAAAAATCAAGTCCCAAAAATATTAATAGAAATTACAAATAAAATTCCAAATGAAAAATCTTATATATCAAAAGAAAAATATGTACAAGTGAAAAATAATAATGAATTTTCACAAGAAGCAAAGAAAGCTGGTCTAGACAAAGAAGCAGAAAAAAATATCAAAAAATATAAAGAAGATGGAATAGATGGATTTATCATAGCTTTGGAAGAGAAGGATTTAAAAGAGCTTGGAGGGGAAAAGGGCGAATTTATTTTATATAATACAATCCAAGAAGATTCCTCTATTCCAATAGCTAAGGCAAAGAGAATTCCATATTTTGAAAATCCGCAGAGTTTAGATATTAACTTTGAAAATGATTATAATAAGACTATTAAAATTTCAAAGATAATAACAGATTTGGGAAAATATAAGTCAAGAACAATGCCTTTTGATGTAAAAGTTTATACAGATTTTGACACTTATTTTAAACTTATGGAAGAAGCAGGTGATGAGAAATACACAAATTATGCCTATACTTTAAATATGAAGGTAAAAGATTCTGACAGCAAAGACGTAAAAGAATATGTAGAATCCATGATTAGAAGTAAAATCTCACCAGAGGATCGCTTTAATATCACAACAGGTGAAGAAAGTGAAAAAAATAGATATAATGACTTGAAAAGTCTAATAAAAATTGTAATAGGTATTGCTTCAATAATCTTTGTACTAAATATAACTAACGGATACTCATCCATTAATTTAAGTTTAATGAGTAGAAAAAAAGAAATCGGAAGTTTATATTCATGTGGAATGGATTTAGACAAATTGAAAAATACTTATCAAAAAGAATTTATTGGTGAACAAGTAAAGTCATTTATTATTGCAGTTCTTGTAAGTTTAGGACTAATGCTTATAATTTCAATAATTTCTACTGATCTTAAACTGATAACATTAATTAGATATTATGACTATAAAAGCTTTTTAGGATTTTCTTTTATAGTTTATGGAATAAATCTACTTATTTATCACTTCTCCTTAAAGAAAATATTAGATAGACCAACTATTGATTTGATTAGGACAATTTAGAAAAATATCCATTTCTAGAAATTTTAAATTGTTAATATAATTAGCTAAGTTATATAATAAAAATATAAATAGAAATGGAGTAAATATGCTTGTTAGACGATTTGAAAAAAATGATGCAGAAGAAGTTTCCAAACTTATTATAAAAACTTTAAGAACTACAAATATAAAAGATTATTCAAAAGCCTATATTGAAAAAGGTGTAAAAATTTTAAATGCTAAAAATATAATTGAAAAAGCACACACTAGACATTTTTATTTGGTTTGTCTTGATGAAAAAATTATCGGTTGTGGATCTATAGGATACGATGAAGAAAAGGAAGAGTCTTGTTTTTATACTATTTTTGTTTTGCCTGAATATCAAGGAAATGGAATAGGAAGACTAATTGTAAAAAATCTTGAAAAGGATGAGTACGCTAGAAAGTCAAAAAAAATTATAGTTCCATCTTCTATTACTGCGAAATCTTTTTATTTAAAATTGGGATATAAGAGAAAATATCAAAGTGATATTCCAAATGAAGACGGATTATTTATATTAGAAAAATCTAAAAATATTTGAATTGTTTTAAAAAGGGTAGTAATAGAATGAAAGAGAAAATTATTAGCAGGTAAAGATGGTAAATAAAAAAGATAAAAGCAAAGATAGTTTTATTAAGGCTCCATTGACACCAGAGGGAGTTAAAAAGATTGACCCTGTTAAAGATAATGATAAGATTAAAGATTTAGAAAAAAATAAGGTTGACAATAAGAAAAAGGCTTTTACAACTAACAAGGGCCTAAAGATGGCCGAAGAAGAGTTTTCTCTTAAGGCTGGAAGAAGAGGACCAACTTTACTTGAAGATTTTCATTTAAGAGAAAAAATAATGCACTTTGATCACGAAAGAATTCCTGAAAGAATAGTTCACGCTCGAGGTGTTGGTGCTCATGGTATTTTTAAATGTACAAAAGATATGAGCAAATTTATTTACTAAAAAAGGCAAAGAAACTCCTTTATTTTCAAGAATATCTACAGTAGCAGGATCTAGAGGTTCAACTGATACTCCTCGTGATGTTCGTGGTTTTGCTATAAAATTTTATACAGAAGAAGGAAACTATGGTATAGCTGTAAATAATATGCCAGTATTTATTATTCAAGATGCAATGAAGTTTCCGGATTTTGTTCATGCAGTAAAGCCTGAGCCTGATACAGAAGTCCCTCAAGCTCAATCAGTTCATGATACTTTTTGGGATTTTGTAACTCGTAATCAAGAGTCTACTCATATGGTTATGTGGCAAATGAGTGATAGGGCAATTCCTCTAAGTCTTCGTATGATAGATGGTTTTGGAATTTATACTTTTAGGTGGATAAATGATGAGGGGAAGGCAACTTTTGTAAGATATCAATGGAATCCTCAATTAGTAGTTCACTCAAGAGTTTGGGATGAAACTCTTAAAGTTTCTGGAAATGATCCTGATAGTCAAAGAAAAGATTTGTACGAAGCTATTGATGAAGGAAATTATCCAGTTTGGGATTTTTGCGTTCAACTTTTACCAGAAGAAAAAGAACATGACTTTACTTTTGATATCCTAGATCCAACAAAAGTTTGGCCTGAAGAAGATATACCAAAGATTAAAATAGGAGAAATGATTTTTAATAGAAATGTTGACAATTATTTTGCAGAAACAGAACAAGTTGCCTTTTTCATTTATGGGTCTGTAAATAATTTTGTGTATCAACCTAAATCCTGATAAAAGGGTAAGGGTTGATACATTTTTTATGTATCAATGTTTGTCCATCCCTATAGGAATGGAGCTTTTCTTAATTTTACTTGGGCTTAATAAACTGTCAAATTTTCATGAAAATTTGCAGCTGATTTCATACTAAATTTTTAGCTTAATTAAAACCTCCCTTCAAAAAATATTGATAATTGGGATAAGATTTGATCCCAACCACGTATTCTACTTGTCCATTTGCTTGAGGCATCTACCATTGCTAGATACAAGCTTTTTTGTAGTGCGTAGTCATTTGGAAATATGGTTTTATTTTTGGTCACTTTTCTTAGTTGTCTATTGAAGTTTTCCATAGCGTTTGTTGTATATATTAGTCTTCTTATTCCTTCTGGATATTTAAAATATGTCGATAATTCTGTCCAGTTGTTTTTCCAAGAGCTTACACACATTGGGTATTTTTTACTCCATTTTTCTTCAAAGACTCCTAAATTTGTTAAGGCTAAGTCTTCTGTTGGTGCCTTGTATACTGCTTTTAGGTCTTTCATCAATTCTTTTATATCTTTGTATGACACATATTTAGTTGAGTTTCTTATTTGATGGATTATACATTTTTGTATTTCTGCTTTTGGGTATACTGTTTCTATTGCTTGGCTAAATCCTGGTAGATTGTCTGTTGAGAAGATTAATACATCTTCTAGTCCTCTTTCTTTTAGCTGATTTAATACTAAGAGCCAATATTTACTTGATTCATTTTCTCCTACCCATAGTCCTAGTATTTCTTTAAATCCTTCTAGGTTGTAGCCTAAGGCAATGTATACTGCTTTTTTGACTACTATGTTGTTTTCTCTTACGTGGTAGTGAATGGCGTCTAAAAAAACCATAGGATAGATTTTTTCTAGTGGTCTATTTTGCCACTCTTCTATAGTTGGTAGTATTTTGTTGGTTATTTTACTTACCATTGTTTCTGATATGCCAAAACCATAAATATCTTTGATGTGAGATGATATGTCTCTTGTTGTCATTCCTTTGCCATACATTGATATTATTTGATTTTCTATGTTTGATATGTCTTTTTCATATTTCTTTAATGATTGTGGTTCAAATGTTCCTTCTCTATCCCTTGGTATGTTTAAATCTATATTTCCGTAAGATGATCTAACTGTTTTCTTGCTTGTGCCATTTCTAGTGTTTAATGATAGTGGTTTTTCACCGTATTCATAGTCTAAATGCTCATCTAATTCTGCTTTTAAAAGTTCTTCCATTGTATCACCTAAGAGATCTTTTAGTGCTTCTTGAATGTCGTGTGCACTTTGAGGCTGATATTCTTCAATTAACATTTTTGCTATTTTGCTTCTTTTTGTTTCCGGTCTTTTTCTTGGCATAAAAATTCCTCCTGATTAGTTTTTCTTTACCCTAATCAGGAGGTTTCTATACACAAAATTTTACACAGTCTCTCATTTATTCCTATTGCAATATGACAAGCTTTTGATACTACTCGATTGTTTTCCCTTACTTTTATGTATACTACATCTACAATTATGTAGGGATACTTAGTAGCACTTATGTCTCTATTTCTCCATAGTTTTACTTCTTCGTCAAGTTCTTTAGTTAGGGATAATACAAAGGATTTAGAATATTTTTTACCATACATATTTTGTTTCACCTTGGATACTTTTCTTACTTGTACTCCATGTACATACATTTCTAGTATGGTTGTAAGTAGAGCTTTTTCATTTCTTTGATATCTTTCAAAAATTTCAGTTGAGAATTTACCATCTCTCGTTCTAGGTACTCTTAAGGTTAATGTTCCTATTTTTGTTGTATAGTCACGTTCATAGTAGCCATAACGAAAAGTACTTCTTTACTGACTTTATCTTAATACGTGATAGCAAATATATTTATTAAGATATTTTGTAAGTAAGTATACAGATAAAGTAAAATTTTTTTTACAAACTTGCTTTTAAATTTGATTTTATTATAGTAAATATATAGAAAAAATCAGAAATTTTATTGTATAAATTAATGAAAAATTAAAAGGGGTTAGAAATGTATCGACTTTATCAAAAAAATGAACTTAATTTTGCAATTTTTTGGATTGTCATTTACTGTTTGATTACTAGTTCAATTAGGGGAAAGTTTGGGGATGAAAGTTTCTTTATGCTCATCGGACTAATCTTTATTGCTTTTTCTATTACTTTTTTTATAAATAATCATAAGCTTAAAGAAAAATATGGTCTTGATAAGTATCCAGAAAATTCCAAGAGATATTTGTACTTTATTCCAGTATGGATTCTTGTAACTGGCAATTTATGGGGTGGGCTTAATCTTGTTTATTCTGGGATTTTCCAAGTATGGTCTATTATTTCAATGCTTTTAATTGGATACATAGAAGAGATAATTTTTCGTGGTTTTTTATTTAAGGCTATTCTAGAAAAAGATGGGGCAAAAAAGTCTATCATAATTGTAGCTATAACTTTTGGCATTGGTCATATTGTTAATCTATTTGCTGGCCAAGCGAGTCTAGAAACGCTAGCTCAAGTATTTTTCGCCATTGCTTGGGGTTTTATAATGGTAGTTATTTTTTATAAAAGTAAGAGTTTAATTCCATGCATTATTGCACATGGATTGATAGATGCTTTTTCTAAATTTGGCGTAGAAGGTTCATTTTCTCAGTGGATTTATATAGTTGCGACAATTATAATTGCATTTTTTTACTGCAAATATTTGTTGAAACTTGAGGATAAATAAAATTTGGTTTGGTTGAATTTACTTTTAATAATGTTTTAAATAATATAATAGGAAAAAACAAAGGGATTAGATCAATTTAAAATTTTGTCATATAGTATTTTTAAATAACAATAAATGAATTTAATCTTAGCTTGTTCATATTACAAACAATAATGATGATATAATAATGTAAAGAAGTAAAAAGATTTGCTTGTAGAAAAATTTAATAATATTTAGCATTGAAATGCGTTAGAGGAAAAATTGATAGCAGATTAGAAATACGTAGTAGTAGATTAAAAAATATAAATTTGAGTTTATTTGGTATCCTTATGATAATAATTTCAGCATTTATGCTATTAGCTGGACTTTGTGGAGGCAGTATTTTATATAATATATTCACAATTTTTATTGGACTGTTTGGAACATTGTTTTTTGGAGCGGCAACATTGTTTTACATTAGAAATATTTTTATAATCAAACCTGTTTTGATTTTAGAAAACGATGGATTTTATGAAAATTCAAGCATATTGTCTATGAAAAATTCTTTAATAAGTTGGGACACAGTTAAGAAGATAAAAAATATGCCTATGATGGGTCAAGGAATGGTATCAATATTTATGAAAGATCAGGATGCATATTTGGATAAGTTACCATTATTTAAAAGGTTAATAACTAAAAAGTTGCTTAAAAAGTTTCTAATCTTATTATAAAAATTTTAAGAATAACTAATATAAAAGATTATTCAAATGCTTATATTGAAAATGGAGTAAGAATATAAAATTCTGAAAATATAGTAGAGAAATCTCAATTTATACATTTTTAGGTGGTATTTAATTATGAGAAAATTATTGGCTGTGGATCTAACGGATATGATGAAGATAAAGAAGTATCTTGTTTTTATACTATTTTTGTTTTACCAGAATATCAAGATAGGGTAGTTTGAAATAAGATTGTTAGAACTCTTGAATATGATGAATATACTAAGAAGTCGAAAAAAATTATAGTTCCATATTCTATAACTGCAAAATCTTTTTATTTAAAATTGAGCTATAAGAGCAAATATTCAAGTGATAATCCAAATGAAGATGGATTATTTATTTTAGAAAAATCAAGGTATAAAAAATTATAAATTCGTATTTGATATAATAATTTTAAATGAGATTGCTTATAGTTGTTTTTATAAAGAAAAAGCTGTAAAATATGGTTATTATTTAATAAAAAAGACAGTAATTAAGTGAAAATAGTTAAATATATTAGAATTTAAGGAGGAAAAATATGAAACTAGAAGATTTTACAGATAAAGAAAAAAAAGAAATTAATGATGGACTTTCTACTGCAGAAATTAGTGATAAGGAGGCCGGAGATAAAATTTTAGCTCTTCTTCCAGATGGGTGGATCAAAAAAATTCCGTTTTTTGTTAGAAAGCATTCAACTACAAAAACAATTGAAAGAATTGCTAATGATTATCCTGAACTTTTTGCCATTGCAAAAAAAGAAGGAGAACTACCAGAAAAAGAGCGTGAAGAATTAAGAAAAATTATAACAGATATTTTCCGTGAAAAAATGGAAAAACATAATATAAAATAAATTTCTACAATAAAAACCAAATTGATTAATGGAGATAAAATTATGGAAAGAAAAATCAGAGTTACTGGAAAGGGTAAGATAAGCATTAAACCTGACCTAATAAGATTAAATATTAAAGCTTCTGATGTTTTAAAAAAATATGAAGATTGTATAAATAAGTCTTCAAAAAGTATTAAGGAACTAAGAAAAATTATAGAAAACTCTGAACTTAATCCAAATGATTTAAAAACTACTGAATTTTCTGTCGATACAGAATACAAATCTTACTATGAAAATGATATTTATAAGCGTGAATTTCAAGGATACAAATATGTTCATAACTTATATATAAATTTTCCAAATGATAATGATTTGTTGGGAAAAGTTTTGTATGAGCTTTCAAAAAGTAAAACTGATTATGAACTTTCAATTAATTATACTGTAAAAGATATAGAATCAGCAAAAAATAAATTACTTGCAAAAGCAGTCGAAGATTCAAAAACAAAAGCAAGTATACTTGCAAAAGCTAGTGAGGTTTTGCTTGGAGAAATAATTTCCATTGATTATTCTTGGGATGAAATAGAAGTTTTTTCAAAACCTATTGATGATTTTGTTATTAATGGAGCTCAAAGTTTTGACAGTAAAATTGATATTGATATAGAAGCAGATGATATAGATTTGTCTGATACAGTGACTATAGTTTGGGAAATAAAATAAATTTAAAATTACAAATATTATTTAAGGCGAAAGAGAAATCTTTCGCTATTTTTTTGACAAAAATATTTTTTGGAAGTAAAATAATTCTAAATAGAACAGTTCTAAATAGAACTAAAGGAGGGCTTATGCATTTTTGGGATCAACATAAAAATATTACCTTATATTATGAAGCATTAACAAAATCAATTTGTGATAAATACGATTTGAAACAGTTGGAATATGATATTTTGATGTTTTTACATTTTTATCCTCAATTTAATACAGCCGCTGATATTGTAAAAGTAAGAAAATCTACAAAATCTCACGTATCTACATCCTTAAAAGTTCTTGAACAAAAAGGCCTTATCGAAAAAAAACAAAACGCTAAAGATAAAAAGTGTATTGAAATTTATCTTCTAAAAAAATCTGACGAAATTATAGAAGACGGAATCGACATACAAAAAAAATTTATGTGGGATTTATTTCAAGGAATTTCTGAAGATGAGATGAAAATTTTTAAAGATGTATTTGATCAAATTTGTAAAAATGCTGATAATTTTTTGAAAGAAAGTGATAATGAAAAAAATGTATAAAGTTAAAAAACGAAATCTCTTGCTTATTGCTGGGCTTGTATGGATAATTGCAGGTTTTAATGTAACAAGGCTTGGAATAATTTCTTATAAAATTATTGATAGAAAATGGTATCTGTACTTATTTTCTCTTATTATTTTTTTAATTTTTGGAAGTATGTTTTATAAAATGACTAAAAAGCATACAAAAAGAATTTTAGGATACGAGGATTACAAGCCTTTTTGGAATTTTTTTGATAAAAAAGCTTATTTAATAATGGTTTTTATGATGGGTGGAGGTATAGGATTTAGGGCTATGAAAATTTTTCCTGATATTTTTATTGGGTTTTTTTATACTGGTTTGGGATTAGCTTTGACTTTTTCTGGTTTGATTTTTATAAATAATTTTTTTAAATATAATAAATTATTTAAAAAGGAGAGTTTGTAATGAAAAGTGACGCTTACAGTCCAAAAATTTTTGATTTATTTGAAGTTATTTTTGATATTGGATATTTAACCTTTGATTTGATAGCAGGAATTTTATTTTTTATTTTTTCAAAAGCTAATCCCTTGTTTATTTTGTATGGAATTTTAACCTTGACCTTGTGTTTTGGAGATGCTTTTCATTTAATTCCTAGAGTGAAAAGGGCTCTTTATGGAAGTAATAAAAAAATAAATAGACAACTAGGCCTTGGCCTTCAAGTTTCATCAATAACAATGACTATTTTTTATATTTTACTCCTTTATATTTGGAAATTAACTTTTCCTGAATTAAAGGCTTCTTTTATAATTGAAATTATTGTTTGGATTACATGCATTATAAGAATATTTATTTGCTTTTTACCACAAAACAATTGGCTTACAAATGATGGAAATATGAAATTATCTATAATTAGAAATTCAGTTTTTGCGATTACAGGAATTGGTATTATTATTTTATATATTATTTCTGGAGATACTAACAATTATAATATGACAAGAATGGTCTGGGCGATAATTATTTCATTTGTTTGTTATTTGCCGGTAACTATATTTAGTAAAAAATATCCAAAGATTGGCATGCTAATGATACCTAAAACTTGTGCATATATTTGGATAATAGTTATGGGGCTTCAAATATTGTTTTAAATAATTAGGTATAATTTGTTGAAATGAGAGATTTATAAAAAAATTTGATAAAAAAAACACAATAACTTATAATTAAATTAGATAATGATTTAATTAGAAAAGGAGATTTATTATGAAATTATTAAGAGCCATGCGTGAACCATTAAAGTATGTGCAAGGAAAAGATGCTTTATTAAAATTCCATGAAGAAATGGAATATATGGGAAAAAGATGGCTATTTATATGTTCTAACAGTGGATACAAGGCTTGCCATGAAAAAATAGAAAAATCTTTTGAAGGATATGATGATTATAGGCGCTATGAAGTTTTTGGTGGAATTTCCAGCAAGGGCGAAATTGAAAAGATGAAAAAAATTGTTGAAGATGACAAGATTGATACAGTAGTTGCAGTAGGCGGTGGATCTGCAGTTGATACTGCAAAAGCTACAGCTTTTTATGCAAAAAAACATATAGTTATAGTTCCAACAGTAGTTGCAACCGATGCTCCTTGTACAGGGCTTTCTGTAATTTATAATGATGATGGAAGTTTTGATTCATATTTATTTTATCCAACAAATCCTGATGCAGTTTTGGTTGACAGCCAAGTTATTGCAAACGCTCCAGTTAAATTTTTAATTGCAGGAATGGGAGATGCTTTAGGAACATATTTTGAAGGTAGAGCGTCAATCAGAACAGAATCTCCAAGTTTGGAGGGAACTGGAATTACAAGAACAGGGCTTGCAATTGCAAAATTATGCTACGAAACTTTAAGAGCATATGGTTCTCAAGCTATAAAAGCGTGTGAAAATAATGTTGTAACACCAGCTTTAGATGCAATTATCGAAGCAAATACTTATATGTCTGGAGTAGGTGCAGACAATGTAAACTGTGCAGCTGCCCATTCATTTTATAATGGCTTAACTTCATTAGGTGGTCATGAGGCATATCATGGATCATGTGTTGCTTTTGGTACTTTGGTTCAATTAGTTTTGGAAGGAGTTTCAAAAGAAGAATTCGAAGACGTTCAAGGATTTTGCTTAGAGGTTGGACTTCCAGTAACTTTGGAAGAGCTTGGGGTAAGCAAAGACGAAGAAATTAAAACAATAGCAAAAAATGCTTGTGTAGAAGGAGAAACAATTCATAATCTTGCAGGAGATGTGACTCCAGATGAATTGTATGCTGCTATAATTGCAACTGATGCAATGGGAAAAGCAGTTTTAAGAAAATAAAATAATATAAGTTAAAAAAGTTTTGATATTTTTTAATGTCAAAACTTTTTTTATCTAAAAATTGAAAACTAAAAAATATAGGATTATTATTAGAAATAATTATAAGGAGTCAATATGAAAGATTTTATAAATATTTTTGAAATTAATGATGAATTTATAAAAGAATATGCATCTGCTCGGTTAAATCGTAAAATTTTTAATGCATATAATAGGATTTTGTGTGTTTTATTGATAATATTTGGTCTAATCTTAATTATCTTTCCTATAAAATACTCTATTGGTCCAGATCTTATGTTTATTGGAATTTCTGATATTATAGTTAGTCTTATCTTATTTATAGGCTATGTAATTAATTTTAAAAAATATACAAGTACAATGAAGGCAAGAATAGAAATTTTAGGAAAAAATATTAAAGAAGTTAAAAATGAAATTCATGACAATCTTTGTATAACCACTAATAACATCAAAGATAGGAGTTATGAAATATTATTATCTTTTCTTGATGATCATTTTGAAAGTAAAAATTATTATTTTCTTATTTTTAGTGGTGATATTCTAGTTACTTTTAAAAAGAATGGATTTATAAAAGGTGATTATATTGAATTTGAAAATTTTCTTGCTAAATATCCAAAAAAGAAAAACACAAGAGCTCTTATTCTAGGAGTTTGTTTGACTCTGTTAATTTTAATTAATCTTAAATATTTAATTAATTTGTATAAATATTATTTAATTTTTTAATTTGCTTATTTTTGAAAAAGTTTAGCACATTTTCTTATGGGTATAGTATTTGTAAGAATTACAAGGGAGGATTTTATGGATCAATATAAATTGGTTGAAGATAAATTGAATGAATTGGGAATTAATTTTAAGATAGTTGACCATCCACCTGCTTATACTACAGAGCTAGCTGACAAATTTATCGAAGGCCATGAGGGAGTTCGTACTAAGTCTATGTTTTTAACCGATAGGAAAAAAAGAAATTTTTATCTAGTTATTCTTGATGAAAGTAAAAGATTAGATATGGATTTTTTTAAGGACTTAGTTGGTGAGAAAAAAGTAAAAATGGCTTCAGAAAATTCTTTGATGGAAAAAATGAAACTTCCAGCAGGGGTTGTTTCTCCATTTGGTTTATTAAATAATGAAGATCACGATATTAAATTTTTTATGGATAAGGAAATTGCTGATGAAGAAATAATGACCTTTCATCCAAATACAAATGAAAAAACACTATTTATTAAAACAAAAGATTTATTTAAATATCTTGAAAATATAGGATATTTGGTAAATGTTGTAGAATTATAAATATTAAAGGCATCTAGGATTAGATGCTTTTTTACTGGTATATATTAAGATAGATAGACAAAGATAAAGGATATATTATGGAAAAGAAAAAAAGCAGATTTAAGATATTAAAATATATTTTACTAATATTTTTTATAGGATTTATTATAAGTTTGTGTACAAATAAATTTTTAAAAACAGATTTTAATAATTTGTCAAAGTTAGATAGAGAGATTATTGAAGAGTATTATAAATTTTATAAAAATGATGAAAAATTATGGAAAGGTTATAATTTAAAAGATAAGGACATATTGATAATAAATGAAAATATTGTAGGGGATTTTTATTTACTTACAAAGGATAAAAACATAAGATCTATTTTTGCAAAAAAAATAAATACAAAAGAAAATGATATAGATATTTATAGGATTTGTAAGTTCTATCCTAAAAGATTAGAGTATTTAATTGGAAATTTTAATACTATAGATAAAAACTATAGTATTTTAGGAAAGAAGGATATTTTTTATTTAAAATACAATCAAGATTCAATAAGTAAAAAATTTTCATCTCTACATTTTTTACCTTTTCTAAGCCATGAGGCTTTTCATTATTATATGCAAAAAGATTGGGATAATATAACTTTTAGGGGATATTCTTATAATGATAAAGAATTAGATTTGTTAAATAAAGAGTATGAAGTTTTAGGAGAAATTAAAAATGCTCTTGATAAAAATGCTGATAAAAACACATTGGAGAATTTGGGTAAAGAATATTTAAAGGTTATGGATGAAAGATTTGAAAATACAGATTCTGAGAAAATTCAAGCTGAAATTTTTGAAGAAACTATGGAAGGAACTGCAAATTATGTATCTATAAAAGCAGCAAAAGTTGTTGGGTATGATTATGGGATTTTGTATTTTGATAATACGAAAAACGTAAAATTTGATGAAATAGTTCCAACAATAAAAAAAGGACAAATCAATCAAAGTATAATCGGAGAAAAGATAGTTTATGAATCAGGAGCACTTTTGTGTGAGTACTTGGATAAGATTGAAGTCAAAGATTGGCAAGATAAATTAAATAATAAGGGTAAAAAAGATATAAGCTTATATAGCATTATAGAAGAAAATTTAAATGAGGAGTTATCATGAAAGATCAAAAAAAATTTCTATACAAGAAACATATGGAGATAGATTTCAACATTGCTGGGGCTGTGGGCCAAAAAATGATATGGGACTTCATTTAAAATCATATCCAAGCGAAGATAAAAAAACTGTTAGAACAAAAATTATTCCAGATGAAATCTATACAGGAGGAGTGACTCAAAATCTTTTTGGTGGCATGATTGCTATGATTTTTGATTGTCATGGAAAAGCATCAGCAGCATACTTTGCTCATATCGATAAAGGGCTGGAATTTGATGATAATACGATAATTGGAAGATTTATAACAGCAAGACTTGAAGTTGATTTTAAAAAGTCAACTCCTATGAATGAAGAAATCGAGATGATAGCAAAACTTGAAGAACTTGGCGAAAGAAAAGCAATTATTAATATGGAATTATTAGCTAAAAATGAAATAAGAGCAAAAGCAAAAATGGTTGCAGTTGCAGTGAAAGATAATATGTAAGAAAACACCTATATATTTTTATTTGTAAAATATATAGGTGATTTTTTTCGGAAAATAATGTTAGCTAGTTGATAATTAAAATTCACAAAGTATTAATTTTCCATCAAGGAGGAAATTTTGCAAGAAGGTATTATAAAAAAATAAAAGATTTGGATATTTGTATGATTAGAAAAATGTCAGAATTAAAAAGCTGCTCAGGGCATAAACATTCTAATGTAGCAAATCCAACTCAAAAAAATTTTTTCATATTATTACTCAAGTACAAATGTTTTTGGCAATGGGATTACAAATGTTAATCAAATCACCAATAACTGCAATTTGGGCCATTAATAAAATACTAAAAAAAAGTTGGTAATAGTCAGCTGCTACTATCTTAGCCGTAGTATTTTTACTTATTGTTGTGGGAATAATACTGTCAATTGTAATTCCAAAATTTAAATTAATTAAAAATTTAATTGATAAATTAAATAGGGTTACAAGAGAAAATTTAATTGGGATTAGAGTTATTAGAGCCTTTAATGCTGAAAAATATCAAGAAGATAAATTTGAAGATGTAAATACAGATTTGACAAATTTACAAACTTTTAACCAAAAAATGTATGCTTTAATGATGGCAATTATATTTTTTGTAATGAATTTTTTGGCATTATCCATTTATTTTATTGGATCAAGATTAATTGATGGGGCAATGATTGCAGAAAAAAATAAAAATAGAAAAAAGCCCAAACAAGAGGGCTTATTTCCTATGGTCAAATTTAGTAATAAATTTATTTAACTTTTTTAAAAAAACACTTGATTTTACCTAGCAGGTTTCGAGCAGATAAACAAGCATTGATTTTGGTTTTTATCCAGATTTATCGTACGTAGTGAGTGGAGAAATCTCTTGGAATCTCTCTATGCGTTCGTTTCACTCACACTAAAACACCTTTGCTTTTCAAACTTCTTCGTGCTTTCGCACTTAGTTTTAGGGATAAATTTGCAAAATCAATGCACATTTATCTAGTCGAGATGGTACGTAGATTAATTTTTATTTTAAAATAAAATGTTATCTACATTCATACTTTGTCTACACTTTGTCACCCTGGAAATTAGGTGTTTTTTATTTTACATTTTTGATTACAATTGTTAAATTTGTGTAAAATTTTTTGTATTTTTGATTGTAAATAAATTTATCGGGGTAAAATTTTAATGAAAGTAAATGATTTAGAATGGAGGAAGTGTGAGAAAGAAATTTAGGGATAAGTTTACAGATCCTAATCTTATAAAAAAAATTAATGATCTTGAAAATTCTCCACAAATGCAGGAGAAATTAAATTCTATTAAAAAACAGATGAAAAGTAAAACTTTTGATCCTATATACACAATATCTTCTCTAGGAATTTTTGGAATAATTCTTGCTATTTTTATTTTTTTGTTTTTTGGAAGGTATATTTTAATAATTTTAATTTTGGGTTGGGAATTTATTTCAAAATTTTTAAAAAAAAGAAAGATTGATGTTGGGAAATTATATGCTAATAATTTTTTGCTTCCAATTTTAGAAAATATTTTACCAAATACAAAGATTAATTATTTTGAAGGTATAAAATATGAGATTATTAAAAATATTTTTTCTGATTTTGAAAAATATTATTCAAATTGTCATATAATTTTTGGGGATGATTATAAGACAGAATTTTCAAATCTACATATTTTTCATTATGTTGAAAACAGCGAAGGGAATAGTAGAAAAGTTTATGATTATATGGGGCAAATATTAGTTTCTAACCTAAAAACTAATATAGACGGTCATATAAGAATTGTTCCTGTTGTTGATAAAAATTTATTTGGATATAAAAAATATGGAATTTATAATAAAAAGCATAAAGATGAAGAAGAAATTGAAACAGAATATATTGATTTTAATGAAACATATTCAATTTTTTCTACAGATGAATTTTATACAAGATTAGTTTTAAATCCTCATATTATGGAGATTTTGAATAAATGGAAGGATAAGATGAGAGTTTCTATTTATATGAATGAGAAATATATTTCTATATCTTTTGAATCTAACGAAAATTTATTTTATCTTCCTAGTACAAAAACAGAAATTGATGGACTTTCACTTGCTGGTGAATATGAAAAAGTAAGTGAAAAACTTGCGGATTTTTATGGATTAATTGATATAATAAGTGAAAAATTATAAGGAGAAAGTATGAAAAAAATAACATTATTACTGATTTTGCCATTTTTATTTATCTTAGTTTTAAGCTTTTTAATAAAAACATCTAATAAGTTTAATAGGTATGGGATAATTATTGAAGAATCAAAGAGAAATTTGGATGTGGCTTTGGCAAAAAGATATGATACAATTTGTGAAATGATTAAAGTTTGTAAATCATATGCTAGGCATGAAAAAAGCATATTTTCAGAAGTAACTATGGCAAGATCTGGATCTAATATTAAAGATCTTAACAAAACTATTAATAATCAAGATAAGACAATCGAAAAAATATTTGCCTTGGCAGAGGCCTACCCTGAATTAAAATCTTCAGAAGAGTTCTTGAATTTACAAGATCAAATAGACGATGAAAATGAGCAATTGGCTGCTGCAAAAAGAATTGTAAATAATAATATTTCCAAATTAAATCAAGATATAGTAACTTTTCCAAAATCAATAGTTGCAAGTATGAAAGGCTTGAGAAAAGCTGACTTTTTGAATGAAGAGAATATAGAAAGAAAAAAATCATTGGAAGATTTTGATTACGAAGTTTAGATATTTAAATATATATTTAGGGTATAAATTTACAAGAGAAATATTATTTGTAAATTAGGAGAAATATATGGAAAAAGATATTTGTATTCAAGATACCTATGGGGAAAGATTTCAGTATTGTTGGGGTTGTGGTCCCAAAAATGATATGGGACTTCATTTAAAATCATATCCAAGTAAAGACGAGAAAAGTGTAATTGCGAAAATTATTCCAGATAAAATGTATACAGGAGGAGTTCCTCAAAATTTGTTTGGTGGCATGATTGCAATGATTTTTGATTGTCATGGAACAGCATCAGCAGCATACTTTGCTCATATCGATAAAGGACTGGAATTTGATGAGAATACGATAATAGGAAGATTTATAACAGCAAGACTTGAAGTTGATTTTAAAAAGCCAACTCCAATGAATGAAGAAATTATAGTATCATCAAAATTAATTGAGCTAGGTGAAAGAAAAGCAATAATTGAAATGGAAATGACAGCAAAAGGAGAGGTTCGTGCAAAAGCAAAAATGATTGCTGTTAAAGTAAAGGATAATATGTAAATTTAATTATTTTTAAATAAATCACCAATATTAAAAAATATTTTTAAAAACTAAAGATTAAAATTGTGGTATAATTTTACCATGGTTTGAAACGCACCCACTCACAAAGGCTATTTGTGGTGGGTGTTTTATTTTTAGATTGGAGATTTTATGGAAGAAAAAAATCTTTTTAGAGATTTTAGCAAATATGTGTTTTTAAATATTTTGGGACAAATTGCTTTTTCTTGCTATACACTTATGGATACATATTTTGTATCTGTTAAACTTGGAGCAGATGGACTTGCTGCTTTAAATATTGCTTTTCCCATTTTTTGTTTATTAAATGGACTTGGTTTAATGTATGGAATAGGTGGGGGAATAAAATATGCAATTTGTAAAAGCAGAAATTCAGAAAAAAGAGCAAATAGAATTTTCACATCTGCTTTTTTATTAGCATTAGTTACAGGAATAATATTTTTTATAATTGGTCTTTTATTTTCAGAAAAATTAGTTGTATTTTTGGGATCCGATAAAAGTATTTTTGATATTACAAATACTTACCTTAAAGTAATGCTATTGTTTGCACCAGCTTTTTTATTAAATAATATTATGCAGGCATTTGTGAGAAATGATAAAAATCCTAGACTTTCTATGATAGCTATGATTAGTGGAAGTATTTCAAATGTAATATTAGATTACATTTTTATTTTTCCCATTGATATGGGAATATTTGGAGCTATATTTGCAACTGGACTTGCACCAATTATAAGCTTGCTTACAATTTTGCCTTATATTTTGAAAAGAAAAAACGGATTTCATCTAACAAAAATAAAATTAGATTTAGAAAGTATTTTAGAAATTATATCAAAAGGATTTACAGCTTTTATAACAGAAGCTACATCAGGGACTGTTATGCTTGTATTTAATTTATTAATTTTAGGAATTTCTGGAAATTTAGGAGTTGCAGCCTTTGGAATAGTTTCAGTGATCTCGCTTGTTGTGATTGCAATATATACTGGTTTATCTCAAGGTATTCAACCAATAATCAGCCACTATTATGGAAAAAAAGATAAAGAGACACTTGAAAAAATTTTAAAATATGGCTTGTTAACACAAATATTTTTATCCTTAATAATTTACTTAACCATATATTTTGGACGAGATTTGTTTACATCTTTTTATAATGAAGAAGGGAATATAATCTTACAAAGATATGCAAGCAAGGGCCTGGTTTTATATTTTTTAGCATGTCCTTTCATAGGAATAAATATTGTGACATCAACATTTTTCGCATCAACAGAAAAGGTAAAACTTTCTCAGATTATTTCCTTATCAAGAGGTTTTATAATTTTAGTACCTCTAGCATTTTTAATGGCAAAAAATTTCAAATTAAATGGAGTTTGGCTTTCATATCCATTCTCAGAAATTTTGGTAAGCTTAATTAGTATATTTTTGATATGGAAAAATTTAATTAAGAGCAAATAAAATTTTAAAAAAATTTCTAAAATATATAAAAATCTATTTAAGTTTATTTTTCATAGTGATATAATCATGATATAGATAATTATTATCAAGGAGTAAGCTATGATTTATATTGAAAATTTAAAAAAATCTTATGGTATTGGTAAAGAAAAAATAAACGCTCTAAATGGGATTGATTTAAAGCTAGAAAGTGGAAAAATATTGTGTTTGCTTGGACCATCTGGTTCAGGAAAATCTACACTATTAAATATTTTAGGTGGTATTGAAACAATTGATCAAGGACTTGTTAAGGTTTTTGAAAATGATTTGAATAAAATGAATAAAAAAGATTTGGAAAATTATAGGAGAGAGAATCTAGGTTTTGTTTTCCAATTTTATAATCTTATAAGCGACTTAAATGTAAAAGAAAATATAGAAGTTGGGGCTTATTTATCTGATAATCCTATTGATATAGATGAATTAATAAAAAATTTATCTCTTGACGATCAAATATATAAATTTCCAAATGAAATTTCTGGAGGTCAAGCCCAAAGAACTTCTATAGCAAGAGCAATAATTAAAAGACCAAAACTTTTGATATGTGATGAGCCTACAGGAGCTTTAGACTATGAAAGTGCCAAGGATGTATTAATTTTAATTGAAAAGCTAAATAAAATTTATAATTCAACTGTAATTATAGCTACACACAATGTTCAGATTTCAAAAATGTGTGATTACATTATGAATATTCACAATGGTTTAGTTAGAAGTTTTGAAGAAAATAAGGAAAAAATTCCTGCAAGGAGCGTGACTTGGTGATGAAAAATCCAATTAATAAGAGAATTTTTAGACAAGTTAGATTTTATCCATTTAGATTTTTTCCTATTTTTATTCTAATAGCTCTAGTAGTTACATTTTCAGCTTCATTTTATACTGCTCAAGATTCGGTAAAATTTGTATACTATAAAGAATTAAAGGATGGAAGGGTAGAAGATGGCCAATTTACTGCAATTAATAAATTAGATAAAAATACAGTGGACAATATTAAAAAGGACCATATAAAATTATATGAAAATTTTTCTATAGAATTGAATGAAAGTAAGGATAAGAAACTTAGAGGATTCATAAATAGAAATAAAATTAATATAGGTCAACTACACCAAGGCAGATTTCCAAAGACAAAAAATGAAATAGCTTTGTCAAATAATTATGCTAGAATCAATAATAAAAAATTAAATGATAAAATAAAATTAGAAGGAAAAACTTTCAAAATAGTTGGGCTTGTTTCCCTTCCAGATTATTCATCACTCCTAAGAAATAGACAAGATTTAGTTATGGATACTGGATATTTTGGTGTATGTCTTTTTAATAAAGAAGGTTTTGATAGTTTTAGTGAAAAAACAAAAAAATATACTTATGCATATCATAATTTAGATAAAATTAATAAGAAAGATCAAAGAAATAAAATTAGAAAAATAGTTAATAAAATCAATAAAAAAAATTTCGTTATTGATTATGTGATAAGAGCAGATAATCACAATATTTCCTATATCATGGATGATATGGATGGAGATGTTCCGACAATGACTAGTTTTATGATAGTTTTATTTTTTGCTCTAGCATTTGTAAGTGCTGTAGAAATGAAAAGTTTGATAGAAAAGGAAGCTTCACTAATTGGAACACTACTTTCCTTGGGATATAAAAAAAGAGAAGTTTTTATAAATTATATGGTTATGCCTTTATTTATAACAGTAATTGGAGCTTTAGTGGGAAATTTATTATCATATTTATTTGTTTATAAAAAATATGTAAACTTATATTATAATTCATTTGATTTGCCAAAATTTGAACTTAAACTCAGCCCAAGATCCTTTATTATTACAAGCCTTATACCAATACTAATCTATATATTAGTAAATTCGATTATAATTTCTAAAAGTTTGAATTATAAGCCCTTAGATTTTCTAAGGAAAAATTTAAAAAAAGAAAAGAAAAAAAATAAATTTAAACTAGAAAAATTTGATTTTATTAATAAATTTAGGATCAGGGTTTTATCAGCCAATAAACTTAATTTGATTGCCTTATTTTTCGGGATTTTCTTAGCAAATTTACTACTAGTAATCAGTTTATCAATTAGACCTGTTTTTACAAAATATACAGAGAACATGAAAGAATCAATGAAATATGATTACACCTATTTTGTTAAGGGAGAAGATAAAAATATTAAAGAAGAGAAAGCTAGTATAATAGAAGCAGAATTAGTAGGTTTAAATGATAAAAAAATTCAAGTTTATGGAATTGATAGAACATCAAAATATAAAATAAATTCTTATGATACTTTAAAAGATAATGAGGTAATTGTTTCACAGGGCTTTATTGATAAATATGGCTTAAAAGAAGGTGATGAATTTAAAATAAGAGAGCCTTATAAAAATAGAGAAAAAAAATTTAAAATTAAAGGGATAAACAAATCAATCAATCTTTTTAAAATTTTCATGAAAAGAAAATCTTTAAATAAAGTGATTGGTATGGATAAAGAATTTTTTAATACTTATATGGCGGATGAAAAATTAAAACTATCAAAAGAAATTGAAGTAAGTAAAATTGATAAAAAAGAAATTACAAAGTTTACGGAACATTTTTTGAATAATTTTGGTGTGTTTTTTGATACTATGATTGTTATAGGAATATTTTTCTTTTTTATAATTACGGTACTTATTTCTAATGTTATAATAGAAAAGTCGAGAACAAATATTTCCTACATTAAAACATTTGGGTTCAAAAATAAAGAAATAACAAATATATATATAGATCCAATCTTTATTTTTGTAATAATTTTTCAAGTATTAATGATTCCACTAATAAATAAAATAGTACAATTTTTTATGTTCTTATCTATGTCAAAATTAGATGCCTATATTAAAGCTCAAATACCTATAAAAATTTATATCGTCGTGATAATAATTAGCATATTGTTATTTACATTAGTTCAAATTATTCAAAAAATTAAACTATCAAAAATAAATATGGTAGAGGAATTAAAAGTTATTAATGGATAAGGTATATATTATTTGAAAAAAATTTTAGATAAGATTTAAAATCAGAAAAATCACCTGGATTTAATATTCAGAGTGATTTTTTTAAAGTCGCACTTTAATAAGATAATAAAATAAATCAATTGAGTTTGAAATTGACAAATAATATTTAATATTGTAGAATAAACTTATATTAAAAATTAACATTTAATTTTAATTAGATAACAAGAAAAAGGAGAATAATATGGAAAAGAAAAAATCGGTTCGATTACCTAGCTTTTTTGAAGCAATTTTACCAATTATTACCATGGTTTCATTGATGATTTATGTTTTTGTTTTTGCAAAAGAAAAAGTTGATGGGAAAATGGAAGCAATTTATGACGGAGCTCATATGCCGCTTATTTGTGGAATTGTTGTAGCGTGTATTGTAGGAAAACTTTGTGGTCATTCTTTTAAAGATATGCTAGCAGGAATGATTGATAGGATTAATACAACTTTGGACGCAATTTTAATTTTACTTACTGTAGGTTTATTGATTTCTTCATTTATGATGAGTGGAACAATTCCAGCTTTAATTTATTATGGATTAGAATTATTAAATCCAAAATTATTTTTGCCGATTGGTTGTATAATTACTGGTATTGTTGGGCTTGCTTGTGGTTCATCTTGGACTGCAACTGCAACGATTGGTATTGCATTTATGACAATTGGACAAGGACTAGGAATTAATCCTGCGATAACTGCTGGAATGGTAATTTCTGGAGCCTATATTGGAGATAAATTTTCTCCCTTGTCTGATACAACAAATCCTGCAGCTGGAGTTTCAAAAACAGGTTTATTTGATCACGTAACAGCAATGATTTCTACAACTGGTCCTGTATTTTTAATTTCATTGATTTTATACACAATTTTGGGACTTAGGGCAAATGTTGTAAATTATGACCCTACAATTGCTGAAGGAATAAAAACTTCCCTTGCAAGTAATTTTAATTTAAATCCTTTGGTTTTACTTCCAATACTTATTATTGTTTTAGTCTGTGTATTAAGAATTGAAGGTCTTGCTGGAGTAATGATTTCTGTTCTTGTTGGAATTATTTTTTCACAAATATTTCAAGAAACAAAATCCTTGGCTGAAATTTTTGAGATTTTACACTACGGACCGGAGATAGAAACTGGAAATACTTTTGTTGATGCAGCCCTTGCAAAGGGGGGGATGGGCAATCAAATGTGGACTGTGAATTTAATTTTACTTGCAGTATCTTTTGGTGGAGCTTTGGAAAAATCTGGAGTTGTTGAAAAATTATTTGCTCACTTAAAAGAAAAAATAAATTCGGTGGGTGGACTTGTTTTCACAACAATGGCAACTTCAATTTTCTGCGATGCTACCATGTGTGATCAATTTTTAGGAATTGGTGTTCCAGCTCCTTTATATGAAGATAAATATGACGAGATGGGTCTTTCAAGAAATTTCCTATCAAGAACTTTGGAAGATGCAGGAACCTTGTGGGCAGTAATGTTTCCGTGGACAGCTTGTGGGGCATATCAAATGAAAACTTTAGGAGTAAATCCACTTTATTATTTCCCATTTGCTTTTGTAAACTTATTAAGCCCTATTTATGCTCTTATAACAGCATATTTAAAAAGAAATATATTTTGGGCAGATGGATCTTACACAAATGTTTTTGGAAAAACAAAGATGAAAAAGAAAGCACGTGCTCCAAAAGATGTTCAAGAATATGCAATTAGTCAATTAAATAAATTAAGAAAAGAAGGAAAGGCTCCTGAAATTTCACTTTAAATCCTCCATTTAAATAAGCTTTTCTTTCAAAAAAATAATGCTATACAAAAAAGTATAGCATTATTTTTTATTCTTTAATTTTTTTAGCTTCCTTTGGAACTCTATCAAAAATTCCTGTAACCATAAGGGCGATTGCTCCATCACCTGTTACGTTACAAGCTGTTCCAAATGAATCTTGAAGGGCAAATATAGAAAGCATTAAAGCTGTTCCTGTATCATTAAATCCTAAAACAGAAATAATTAATCCTAAACTTGCAACTACTGTTCCTCCTGGAACCCCAGGGGCAGCTATTGCAAAAATTCCAAGAAGGGCAATAAATACAATCATATTTGCAGTTGTTGGCAATTGTCCTGTTAGAATTTGTGAAACTGTCATTACAAAAAATACTTCTGTTAAAACGGACCCACATAGATGTGTATTAGAACATAGTGGAATTACAAAATCTCTTATTTTTGGATCTAAAGTTTTTGATTTTCTAGCACATTTTAATGCAACTGAAAGGGTTGCTGCTGAAGACATTGTTCCTAAAGCTGTAAGGTAAGCTGGTAAATAATGACCAAAAACTTCTTTTGGATTTGTTTTTGAAAAAATTCCTCCCAAAGTGTACAAGAGTGTCATCCAAATAAAGTGTCCAACAATAACAATTAAAATTATTTTCAAAAATACTGGTAATTCTTGTAAAACTACTCCTTCGTAGGCTAAAACTGCAAAAGTTGAAGCAATATAAAAAGGAAGCATGTTTATTACAATCACATCTACAATTTTTAAAACAATATTATTAAGTTCTAATAATAAATTTTCCCAAGTTTGAGATTTGGTAAGAATAACTGCTATACCAAAAATAATTGATGTTACAAGTGCAGTCATAACTGGCATTATTGGATCTATTGATAATTTAAAAATAGATTCAGGGATTTCTTTTGCACCTGCAACATTTGATGCTATGTTTAGATGAGGAATTATAGCTTTTCCTGCTAAAAAGCTAAAAGTTCCAGCACCTATTGATGATAAGTAACAAATCAAAAGTGTTACTGTAAGAATTTTTCCTGCATTTTCTTTAAGAGAAACAATTGCAGGAGTAACAAAACCAAGAATAATTAAAGGAACAATATAACCAATCATATCGCCAAGAATGGTTTTTATCGAACTAACTACCAAAATCGCAGGTTCATTTGCAATTTGCCCAATAAAAATACCGACAATAATTCCCATCACTAGTTTAAAAACTAATGAGTTGAAAAAGCTTCTCTTTTTCATTTTTTATACCTCTTTCATTCATTTTAATAATATTCTACATTAATTCAACAAAATTACAATACTATAATAGTCTTTTATTGTAATAAATTATATTAATCATAAAGTTTTGCTTGGCTTAAATACATTTTTTTATAAAGTCCATCATCTTTCATCAGCTTTTCATGATTCCCATTTTCTGTAATTTTTTTATTATCACAAACAATAATCCTATCGGCATATTTTGTTGATGAAAGCCTGTGAGAAATAAAAAGTGAAGTTTGTCCTTTTGAAATATCCAGCATTTTTTCAAAAATTTCTTGTTCACTTCTCGGATCAAGAGCACTTGTTGGCTCATCCATTATAAAAAATTTTCCTTCATGTACCATTGACCTTGATAGGGCTAGTTTTTGTCCAATTCCACCAGAAGGTTCGACAGAATTTTTTGAAAAAAGGAAAGTTAAGAATGTATCTTCTTTATTTACAAGCCCATCTATCCAAGATTTCAAATTTAAAAGATAAAAAGATTCATCCATTTTTTCTCTTTGATAATTTGTAATTTCACCCAACAAATTTGCTGAAATATTTTCAGAAATTCTAAAAGGAAATAATCTAAAATCTTGAAAAGTTGGGGAGAGGATTTTATAATATGTTTTTGTATCTATATCATTTATATTAATCCCATTCAAATAAATATTTCCGCTTGTAGGCTTATAAAATTTGCACAAAAGTTTTACAATTGTAGATTTTCCAGCACCATTTTTCCCCACAAGAGCTACAGTTTCTCCATTTTTTATTTCAAAAGAGCAATTTTCCAAAATATTTTCCTTAGATTTTGGATATTTAAAGCATACATTATCAAATTTAATAGTAATTTTTTCTGTATTTATTTTTTTGATTTTTCCATCATCAAAATTTTCTTCTTCTTGATTTAAAAAATCAAATAAGCTTTGAAGTTGAGCATTAAAGGCAATTACTTGGGCATAATTTTTTTGTATTTCCTTGCTTGCATTTATTAAACTTATTAATGAGTTAAAATATAAAGTAAAATCAGCAAGGCTTATGGCTTTTTCTATAAGCTTTACTACAAGAAAAAACAAAGATCCAAGTATAGAAAAATTAGAAAATACATTCATAAGCCCAACATAAATTCCATTTTTTGTATAATATGCGCTGGAATTTTTGACCAATTTTTGATGAAAAATTTCAGATTTTTTTAAAATAAAATCTTCTCCATTATAAATTTTTATATCTTTAAAATACCTGTGATCTTGAGAAAAATTTACAAAAAATCTGTAAGCTCTTAGAACAGGTATATCATTTTTTTGATAATCTAATTCATTTTTCTTTATTAATTCTACAATTTTTTTATTTAAAAGTATTAATATAAGTACTACAAGTACAACAAAAACCGTTAATTTCATTAGAATTATTAAAGAAAAGATTCCAGTTATAGCAAGGTTTAAAGATAGTGTAAAGGTGTCAACTACCTTATAAATTTCAAAAATTGCATGATGAGATTTTTCCATTTCATCTTGAATTTTTTTACTATCAGATTTTTCTATTGGTAGCTTAATTGCTTTTTCACTTAACTTAAAAGTGTAAATTTCAATAAATGACTCAAAAGCTTCAGTAATTAAATTTGCATTTAACCTGTTGATTAATCCCCTAATCAAATCAAAAATCAAAACTAAAAAAGCGATTATAAAAATTATTTTTAATCTTTTTTGTCCGTATATTTCATCAATTATTAATTTTGGTGCAATAATAGAAAAAAGAGGAAGTATTCCCATAAGAAGAGAAAAAATTACAAATTTTTTGATGAAATTTTCGTGTATTTCATTTATTTTTTTTAATAATTTTAAAATATTTTTCATACTTTCTCCTTATAATTTTTTGCTTGAAGATTGTATAAATCTTTGTAATCAGAATCGTTTTTCATAAGTTCTTCATGACTTCCTGTAGATTTTATTTCTCCATCTTTTAGATAAACTATCCTGTTGCAAAATTTTGTTGATGCTAGACGATGAGATATAAAAATTGAAGATTTATCTTGAATCAAATCATTGTACAAGGTATATAATTCTCTTTCTGCAAGAGCGTCAAGTTGGGCGGTCGGTTCGTCCAAAATTAAAAGTTTTGAAGAATTTTTTTCAATACTTCTTGCCAAATACAATTTTTGCTTTTGTCCACCAGAAAGATCAACTCCATCATCATCTAAAATTCTAAGCAAAGTTAGCTTATCTTTTTTGTCATAAGATTCTATTATTTTATTCAAATGAGTAAGCTCATAAGTTTTTTCTATATTTTTATTAGAATCATTTAACAAAATATTTTCTTTAATAGAAAATGGAAGAATTTGAGAATCTTGGAACACAGCTGAAACCAAGCTATTATAATCATAATCTAGTTTTTTGAAATTTTTACCATTAACAAAAATTTCCCCTTCATAAGACTTATAAAAACCTGCAAGAATAAGAGCTAGAGTAGATTTTCCAGCTCCATTTTCTCCGACTAAGGCTATTGATTCATTATTATTTATTGTTAGATTTATATTTTTTAGAACGTATTTGTCTGAATTTGGATATTTAAATGATAAATTTACTAAATCGATTTTTAAATTTTTTGGTAAATCTTTATTTTCAAAAGATTTTTGATAAGGATTTATAATTTTAAAAAACGGTTTAAATCTTGTAAGATTATCAAAAAAATCATTAAAAATCCACATAAACAAATTGTTAAAATTTACAAAAGCTAGAATAGCTGTAAAATAAACATAAAAATCGCCAATGTCAAGCTTTCCGCTCATAAGATTTGTAATAAGCCAATACATAATAAGACCATCCCTAATAAAATTAATAAGTCTTACAAGACTATAAATTTTAAAAGTTTTTTTATCTGTTCTTACTAGGTAGGATATTCTATCTTGGTTGGTTTTTTTGTAAAAACTTTTAAAGACATTTATAAAATCAAAAATAAGTATATCTTGTTTTGATAAGGGAGACCTTAGCTCATTGTTTAATTTTGTAAATTTATTGTAGTTTTCGTCTTGGTCATTCCAAAATTTAGAAAATTCTATAGGAATTTTATTTGCAATATAAGTTGAAATTATTGTCAAAATAATTATCAAAAATAAAATAATTCCGCCAATTTTTAAAAAAATCCACAAAAATCCTGCAATAGAAGTTAGGGATGCTAAAAATTCTGGCAAAGTCATCATTACAGCACCTGCTCCTAAAAATGGACTATCGACTGCCTTATTTGCGCTATTTATTTTTTCAGATTCAGATTTTTTCATTTTTGCTTCATAGGGAAGGTAGAGGGCGTATTTTGTTACCATACTCATATATTTATATCTAATATTATTCATTTTCATACGGTAACTACCCATGATAAAAGATTCAAAAAAACTTATAATCGTTGATAGGACTAATAATAAAATAAAAAAGCCTAACATAAAATCAAGTCCATTTTGATAATTTTTCAATATGTAGGCAGGCGAAATAATCCATATAAATGGTTTTAAGCCTATAAATATGGAGTTAAGTATGATTAATAAATACATGCTTGGCTCATACTTAGCCATTGATTTAAAAATATATTTTAATTCTTTCATAAAAAGCCTAAACGGCATCCTCCTTGTTATAGTAAGTCAAGGAGCTTTTCCTCACTTACAAGTTACAAATTTCCTCTTTATTCTTAATATTATTGTTCATTTTTCTTCTCCTTTCTTTAAACTAATTTAATATTAACAATTTAATTTAATAAAGTCAAAAAAAGATGGAAAAAACCATCTCAGAGCGTAGACAAACCCTCAAGCACGAATATCTGACTTCAAAAATTGTTGATTTCTAAATTCCAAAATTCTAAAAACGCAAACTCGCTAACGCTCAAACAGTGCGTTTTTTTGACGAATTTTAAAATTTGAAATCAAATCAATTTTTTCCGTATGATATTCTTAGCATGAGGATTTGTATACTTTATCAATAGTCTGAGATGGTAAAAACCATCTTAATTTTCTAATATTTCTATTGCACATTTTAAACCATCAAGAGCTGATGATATTATTCCACCTGCATAGCCTGCACCTTCACCAATCGGTCTTAAATTATTAAATTTTAAAGTGGAATAATTTTTATTTCTTTCAATTCTAATTGGACAAGAAGTTCTTGTTTCAACTCCTGTTAAAATTGCATCTTCATCGGAGAAAGCTTTCATTTTTTTTGAAAAATCAATAAGAGCAAGTTTTATAGCCTTATTTATTTTTTCTGGATAAATTTTATTTAAATCAGCAAACTTATAAGATGGTTTGTAAGTTGGTTGAATTTTTCCTAAATCTTTTGAAACTTGACCATTAATATAATCACAAACTTTTTGAACAGGAGCTGTAAAATTTCCTCCACCAAGCTTGTAAGCTTTCTCTTCAATTTCTCTTTGAAATTTAATACCAGCAAGATTATCATCTCCCAAAATTTCTGGTCCAATAGCACAAACAACAGCGGAATTTGAATTATAATTTCCTCTGTCATGATAGCTCATTCCATTTACACAAAGACGATTTTCTTCACTTGATGCAGGAACTACATAGCCGCCTGGGCACATGCAAAAAGTATAGACAGAAATATTTTTCTTTTTATCAAAATATTTAAGGGCGTAGGAAGCCTGTGGAAGTCTATCATCAATAATTTTATATTGGCTAAAATTAATATCTTTTTGCAAGTGTTCAATCCTAAAACCAACTGCAAAATTCTTTTGACTTATATCAACATACTTATCTAGCATTATAAAAGTATCGCGAGAAGAATTTCCCAAAGCGAGTATATATTCATCAGCCTGATATTCACTTTTATTTGTAATAAGAGCTTTTATCTTGTCATTTTCAATTTTTAAATCAGTAAAAATTTCATTAAAATGGAAAGTTCCGCCCATCTCAATAATTTTTTTCCTAATATTTATAATAACCTTTCTTAAAAGGTCAGTACCAACATGTGGCATTTGGGTGTATAAAATATCTTCTGGGGCACCATTTTCAACTAAAATCCTAAAAACTTCTCTAGACCTTTTATCCTTTGACCTAGAAGTTAATTTTCCATCAGAAAAGGTTCCAGCTCCACCTTCGCCAAATTGAATATTTGATTCTGGATTTAATTTTAAATTTTTAATAAAATTATCGATAGTTTTTACCCTATCTTCAATTTTTTCTCCTCTTTCAATGATGGTTACATTGACATTGTTCTTACAAAGGGCATAGGCACAAAAAAGTCCGGCTGGGCCAGAACCAACTATTACAGCAGATTTTATATTATTTTTATTTGATAAATTTAAATCTTCTTCAACAAATTCCCCAATATCATTTTTTGATTTTTTCCTAGTTTTTTTATTAATTTCACAATCAAGCAAAACATGATAAACATAAAAAATACCACGCCTAGCATCGATTGATTTTTTATAAATTTTAAAAGAATCAATTTTTCTATTAATTTTTTCTTCAATAGCTTTTTTTAAATTTTCATCATTATCCAAATCATATGGAATTTTAATATTTCTAATTATATACATAAAACATCCTTTCCTAACTATTTTAGCAGATTTTAGCTACTAAATAAATTTAAAATGATATATAATATAGGTAGAAAATAATTATGAGAAAGAAAAATGGCAAATATAAAACAAGCTGATGAAATTAATAAATTAAAAGAGAAACTTAGTAAGATAATTTTGGAGTACGACAATCTCAGATTGGTAGAGTGTGTCAATATTGAAAATTATTATATGGTAAATTTTGGATATATTGAATGTAAAATATATAAGTACTACATTGAATATTTAAAATTAAAAGAGAAATTAAAACTTATTCAATATTACATAAATCTTAAAATAAAATTTAATTTAGAGGAAATAGAAAATAGCATAGAAGAGGATTTTGCTGAATATAACAAAGAATTTGAAAAGAAGATTGATGATTTAAACAAAGCAATTGATTTTGTACAAGCTGATAAGTTAAGTGATGAAGACCAAAGTGAAATTAAAAAATTTTACTATAAAATAATAAAAAAATTACATCCAGATATAAATCCCAATGCAAGTGAAAAGGAAAAGGAACTTTTAGATTTTGCTATAAAGGCATATAAAAATGGAGATGTCGAAAAAATTAGATCTATATACTATTTAATAATTGAAAATAAGTATGATGATAATTATTTAATTGAAAATTTTGATGATACAAAAAATAAATTATTAAATATGATAAAAAATTTTGAAGATAAGATTTTTATAATTAAATCATCATATCCTTATACAATGAAAAAATACCTATATAATGAAAATTTGAAACAGGAAAAAATAATTGATTTGAATATAACATTAAAAAGATATAAAGATGTTGTAGACCAAATGAAAGATGAAATTTCCAATAGATTGGATGAAATGAATGAATAATCTTAAAAAAGTAAATGACAAAGAAATAGTAAAAATTCTACATAAAAATGTGGATATAGATCTTCCATTTTCACAAGATATTTTTTTGTTAAAAACAACTCTTGCAAAAACAACTGAAATTAAGAATATAGATGAAAAAATAAAAAATATTAAAATAGGTTCTAAGTTAAAAGTTTTCAAAAATAATAGTAAAAGATATCCAGATTCTATATCCATTTATTGGGACAAGTATGTTATTGGATATATTCCCAATCAGGATTCACAGATTCTTTCCAGACTCTTGCTTGGAGGGAAATTACTGTATGCAAAAGTAATAGGATTTGAAAAAATATCTTTATGGAATAGAATTGTAGTTGAAATTTATTTGAAGGATTAAAATGAATTGCATAGTCGATAAAAATTATAAAAATACAAAATATTATTTTTCAGATTTACAAATACCAGAATTAAAGAATACTAAATTTTTGTTTATATATACTTTTGAAGATTTTAATGAAAAATTTGCCAATAAATTTGCAAAAGAAATAGGAAAAACTAATATAGAAAGAATTTATATTGATGGAAGTCTTTCAGATAAATGGAAAAATATAATATTAAAATTTAATGAAAATTTAAAAAACAAAATTTATACCAATGATTCATTTATTCAGTTGACAAATGAATTAAACATGATCTGTTATTATAATCAAGATTTAGAAATTCTTGTATATGCCCACGAATTTTCTTTATTAGATATGATAATAAATTTAAACGATCTTATTTTTAAAGGAGCAAGAGGTATATGTCCACAAGATTGGAAACTAATAAAAAAAGGCTATGAGTTTAAATATCATAATAAAGATGCTATCGTTGTTATGACATGGAATAGGGTAATTGCTGGTTTTTTAGGTGAAGAAAAAGAATATTCTAATTATTATGATGCAAGTAGTGACCCAATATTTGATGGGAAATCACTTTATGATCTTCAATATGATACTTATTTGTTTTTATAATTAATAGTTAAATACAAATTTAAATTATGTAAAAATAAATTTTTGAATTTATTTTAATAAGTAAATATGAAAAAATATAAAAAAATATTTGACAATATTAAAAACGGGTTTTATAATATCCATAACAATAATTTATTTATAAAAATTCATGAAAAAAAGAGTAGGCTTGTGGAAAAGCACAGAGAGTTGGAGTTTGGTGAGATCCATCATTTGATATAAGTTCGAAAATCATTTTTCTTTTGCATGTCTGAATTATAGTAAGATATGTCGCCATGGTTGGCGTTATCAAAACCCGGCATTGTTTGATGCTTGAAGTGCTTATTTTTGTATAAGAATAAAGGTGGTAACGCGGAATTTTCGTCCTTTGTCTAATTTTTAGACAAGGGACTTTTTTAATGAATAAATATTGTAATAAATTTTTTGGAGGATAAAATGAAAAAATTATCAAAAAGTCAATTTTTACAAGTTAGTGTAATGCTATTTGGTCTGTTTTTTGGAGCTGGAAATTTAATTTTCCCTCCACTTTTAGGAAACCAAGCAGGATCTTTAACATTTATTTCTTTATTAGCATTTTGTGTTACTGCAATTATATTTCCAGTTTTAGGAGCAATAGTTGTTGGAAAAACCGAAGGATTAACAAATTTATCAAACAGAGTTTCTCCTTTATTTTCTGTAGTTTTTACTACAGCTATATATTTATCAATAGGACCTGGACTTGGAATACCAAGAGCTGGATCTGTTCCTTTTGAAATGGCAATAGCTCCATATATACCTCAAGAATTTAATATGAATCTTGCAAGATTTTTATATACTTTGGTATTTTTCTCTGTAGCCTTGTTTATATGTTTAAAACCAAATAAATTAGTAAAAAGAGTTGGAAAATATTTAACTCCAGCACTTTTAATGATGATAGTTTTTATGTTTTTGAAAGTTATAACAATGGATAAAAATATAGGAGCTCCTGTTGGAGAATATAAAAATACACCTTTAGTTAAGGGATTTTTAGAAGGATATAATACCATGGATGCAGTTGCTGCATTAAATTTTGGTTTTGTTATAGCCCAATCTATAAAAAGATTTGGAATAAAAGATAAAAATCAAGTTACAAATTATACAATAAAAGCGGGGCTTGTGGCAGGTAGTGTTTTATTTTTAGTATATGCAATGCTTGCAAGTATAGGAATGATAGGATCAGCAAAACTTGTTGGAGCAGAAAATGGAGCTGTAATATTAACCTATGCAGTTAAAAATGTATTTGGAAATTTCGGATTAGTTTTGCTTGCAGCAATATTTACACTTGCATGTCTTACAACTTGCATTTGATTAATAACAAGTGGTGGAGAATATTTTGAATCATTGTTTAATCATAAATTATCATACAGAAAATGGGTTTTAGTTTGGACTTTATTTTCATTTTTGATGGCAAACTTTGGACTAAATAAACTATTAGCATTTTCAGTTCCACTTTTAACAATAATATATCCAGTAGCCTTAGTTTTAATATTAATGGGAATAAGTCATGATTTTGTAAATTATTCAAAAGAATCTTATCTATTTACAGCAAGCTTATCAGTTTTCATACCATTAGTAGAAGTATTAAATAATTCATTTGGAACAAAATTATGGTTTGTTACAAATTTAGTAGAATCTTTGCCTTTATATAAAGAAGGACTTTCATGGTTATTGCCAAGTATATTTGTTTTAGTTATAACAACAGGAGTTTTTAAATTATTAGAAACATTTAAAGAAAATGAAAAAGTTAAAGAAAGATATTAAAATATAGTCGGGGAAACTCGACTATTTTTCATATAAATATAAAAGAAAATTTACTCGAAATTTATTTTATGATATAATTTTACTAAATTATCAAAACTTTAATACAACTTAGTGTTACTGTATTAAAATAAAGGAGAGAATATGTTAGAAAAAATTAGTAATTTTATTGGACCAATCAACAGCGTTCTTTATTATCCAATTTTAATAATTTTGCTTCTTGCAATTGGAATTTATTTTACGTTTAGAACTAAATTCTTGCAATTTAGATTATTAAAAGAGGCTATAAACGTTGTAATGGAAAAACCAGAAGAAGAAGGTTCTGTTTCATCTTTTCAAGCTTTGATGGTTTCTACGGCATCTAGGGTTGGTTCTGGAAATATTGTAGGAATTTCAACGGCGATTTGTCTTGGAGGATACGGAGCTGTTTTCTGGATGTGGATTGTTGCTTTAATTGGGGGAGCTAGTGCTTTTATAGAATCTACTCTTGCCCAAATTTATAAAAAAAGAGATGAAAATAATAAATCTTATGGTGGACCTGCTTATTATATTGAGCAAGGTTTAAAATCTAGAAAACTTGGAGTTGTTTTTGCTGTAAGTTTGATTTTAACTTATGCAATTGGTTTTAATATGCTTGCATCTTTTAACCTTCAAACATCTTTTATGACTTATGAATTTTATGATCCAAACAAAACACCTTTTATTATAGGATTAATTCTTGCTATTATTACAGGAATTTGTATTTTTGGAGGTGGAGATAGGATAATTAAATTCACATCAACTCTTGTTCCTTTTATGGGTATTATTTATATTCTAGTTGCTATCGTTATGATTGTTGTAAATATTTCATATTTACCAAGTGTTTTTTCAAATATTTTTGAAGATGCTTTCAATTTTAAGGCGATTTTTGCTGGTCTTGCATCATCTTCCATGATGTATGGAATAAAAAGAGGTCTTTATTCAAACGAAGCAGGTATTGGTTCTGCACCAAATGCAGCTGCAAGTGCTAATATTTCTCACCCAGTAAAACAAGGTCTTGTTCAAATGCTTTCTGTATTTATTGATACACTTTTGATTTGCTCGGCTACAGCTTTCATGTGTCTTTCTTCAGGAATTGAACCAAACGAAGCTTTAAGTGGGGCACCATATGTTCAAGAAAGTCTATCTACTTTATTGGGTGGGTTCGGAAATTATTTTATTTCTTTTTCTCTTGCCTTGTTTACTTTTACAACTTTAATTGGAAATTTATTTTATGTAGATAGTAATCTTTCTTATATAAACAAAAAAACTCCATCAAAAACTTTTATGATAATTTTTAGAATATTTGCAATTGTTGTAATAATGTTGGGTGCTATGAGTGAAGTTAAACTTGCTTGGGATGTTTCAGATTTATTAATGGGTCTTATGGCATTAATAAACTTGCCTTCAATATTAATATTGTCTAAAAAAGCAATAAATTGCCTAAAGGATTATGAAAAACAAAAATCTCAAGGAAAAAATCCAATATTTAAATCGAAAAATATTGGGATTAATGATAAACTCGATTATTGGAATTAATTTCAAAAAAATAAATAATTTTTAAACATTAGCTTATGAAAGATTGTTGCAATTTGACAAAACAACTTATTAATGGTAGTATTTGTATTGCAATTGAAAAGCTTGATAGAGGAGCGGAAAACATTAGTAAAATATTTTTTGTGGGAATTGGAAATATTTGAAAGGGTGATCCACCGAGGGATTTTAAGTTTGCCCAAAGCTTAAGGTTACCGGGACGATTGGAGAATATCTGTCGGACTGCCAATTTTTTGGTGAGCTGTCGTGGTTTATAATTATTATATATTTATATTTTATATTTAAGTCATGACATATGTCATGACTTTTTTTGCAAATTAAATCGAGAGGAGTTTTAAAATGAACGAGAAAAGAAAATTACCACAGCTTTTGGTAATTTCTTTAGTACCGATTATGGTTTCAATATTTATTGTATTAAGTGGTATTGAAACATATGCTAGTATTTGGGCTTTGCTTCCGCCAGTTGTTGCCATAGTAATGGCACTTATAACAAAGGAAGTTTATTCTTCACTTTTTTTGGGGATAATAATTGGAGCGATTTTAGGATCTAAAAAATCTTTGGCTATATTTTTAGACAATGTAGTAGTAAAAGGATTGACAGAATCAATTTCTCAAACTTCAGGAATTTTTATTTTCTTAATTGTTTTGGGAATATTGGTTGTTTTAATAAATCAATCAGGAGGATCCAAGGCTTTTGGAGATTGGGCTGATAAAAAAATAAAATCAAGAAAGGGCTCACAACTTGCAACATATTGCTTGTGTTTGATGCTTTTTATCGATGATTATTTTAATTGCTTAACTTCTGGTTCTGTTATGAAACCAATCACAGATTCTCACAAAATTTCTAGGGCAAAGCTTGCCTATCTTATTGATTCGACGGCAGCACCAATTTGTATGATTGCACCAATTTCATCATGGGCTGCGGCAGTTTCTGGTTATGCACAAGGAACTGGTCTTTCAGGAATAGAATTATTTATAAGAGCAATTCCTTATAATTTTTATTCGCTTTTAACTTTGTGTTTTGTTATATCTTTAATTTTGTTTGGGAATGATTATGGTCCAATGAAAGAATTTGAAGATAAGGCAATAAATGATGGTGATTTAGGACATAAGGTAGAAGCAAAAGTAAGTGCAGAAGATGGACATCCAGATGGAAAAGTTTTAGACTTAGTATTTCCGATTTTGAGTTTAATTATTATTTCTGTTTTATCTTTAGTTCATATAGGTGGATTTTTTGATAAATCTAGTGAATTTTATATGGATTTTGTAAATGCATTTGCAAATACTGATTCAACAATTGCCCTACCAATGGGAGCTATTATTGCTTTAATAATAACTATTATTTATTTTCTACTAAGGAAAGTAATAAGTTTTGAAAAATCAATGGATGCAATTCCAGAAGGATTTCAATCAATGGTTCCTGCAATTTTAATTTTAACCATGGCAACAAGTCTTAAAAATATTTCAAATGATTTACTAGGATCAACAAAATTTGTTGGAAATTTAATGGCGAATGCTGCAAGTGGTCTAAGTACATTTTTGCCAGCAGTAATTTTTGTTGTAGCAATTTTGTTGGCTTTTGCAACTGGTACAAGTTGGGGAACTTTTGGAATTTTAATTCCAATTGTAGCATCAATGTTTGATCCAACAGACCCAATATTTTTTATAGGAATTTCTGCTTGCCTTTCAGGTGCAGTTTGTGGAGATCATATTTCTCCAATATCAGATACAACTATAATGTCATCAGCTGGAGCGGGTTGCCTTCATGTTGATCATGTTAGAACCCAAATACCTTATGGAATAACAGTTGCGAGCATTGCAACAATTTCATTTATTATAGCAGGCTTTACCCATTCAGCTTTAATTTCTTTGGCTTTTGGAGTAGTAGCAATAATTATTTTTATGATAATTCTAAAAAATAAAAATAAATAGAAAATTTTAGATCTCTTACAAAATTTTACTTTAATAATTTGTAAGAGATCTTTTCAATTAAAAAAACATTTACAAGTTGTAAAATTCAAGTATAATTAATCATTACATTAATAAGGTATAAAAATAGACATTTTTAAGAAAGAGAGGATTTATGTTTTTATTAGATAACATAATTGGTATTGCTGATTTTTTGTGGAGCAATATTATTGGCTATGTTTTGTTGGGAGTTGGCCTGTATTATACAATCAGATTAGGTTTTCCACAAATTAGATATGCTAAAGAGATAAAAGATGTTTTGAAGAAAAATTTGAAAAGTGATGATAATGTTTCAGGATTTGGCGCCTTGGCAGCTGCCGTTGGTGGTCAAGTTGGAACTGGATCTTTAGTAGGAGTAGCATCAGCTCTTGTTGCTGGTGGACCAGGTGCAATTTTTTGGATGTGGGTTACTTCAATTTTAGGAATGGTAATTACTTTTGCAGAAACAGTTTTGGGTCAAGTATATAGGGTGAAATTATCTGATGGAACCTATAGGGGAGGTCCAGCATATTATATTAGAAATGGTTTAGGCAAAAAAGTTTTGGGAATTATTACTGCATTTTTGTACATAATAGGTGTTGGACTTTGTATAGCCTTTATGCAAACAAATTCTATCGCCAAGGGTTTTCAAGGGGTAATTGAATTTAATCCAATAATTGTTGGAGTAGTAGTTACAATTTTAGCTGGAATTATAACAATTGGTGGAGTAAAAAGACTTACTAAAGTTACAGGATTTTTGGTTCCAATTATGGCGGCATTTTATGTTCTCATTGTTTTTATAATTATAATAACAAATATTACAAAAATTCCTGCAGTTTTTGCTTTGATTTTTAAATCAGCTTTTAGCCCACAAGCAGCAGTCGGTGGAATAATTGGTCACAGTGTAATGGATGCTTTTAGAAATGGTGTTGCAAGAGGATTATTTTCAAATGATGCTGGTAATGGTATAGCAGGAATTATGCACTCATCAGCTGACGTTGATCACCCAGCTGAACAAGGATTTTTGGGAATGTTTGGAACATTTGTTACAACTTGTATAATTTGTACTCTTACAGCTCTTGCAATTTTATTAACTGGTGTTTTGGGAAATGGATCTGATGGAATTAATCTTGTTCAAGATGCCTTCTCATATGAAATTGGTTTAGTGGGAAGATGGGTTGTCGCACTAGCCATGGCATTTTTCGGATTTACAACTTTAATTGCTGATTTATTTTATGGTGAAGCAAATATAATCCATATTTTTAAAGATAAATATAAAATTCCACTTTGGATTTATAGACTTTTTGCAGCAATTATGTTTATAGTTTCTACAAAAATGTCTCTTGAAATTGTTTGGGGACTTATAGATGTATTTGTAGGAATTTTGGTATTTATTAATGTTATAACTCTGATATTTTTATACAAATCTGTAAAGACAGTTTTGGATGATTATGAAGACCAAAAACAAAAAGGGAAAAAACCTATTTGGAATAAGGAAGATAATGTTCTTTATTCAGATGAGGGTGAATATAAAAATTTTGAAATATAATTTAGTCCTAGTTTATCTAGGGCTCAGAGCATAGACAAAGTATGAATGTAGATAATAAAATAAAATTTAAGCTACGTACCATCTCGACTAAGTGAGTGAAACGAACGCACGGAGAGATCTCATGAGATTTCTCCGCTCGTTGCACTCGGTCGAAATGAGAAATGTTTCTATTTTGTCAACAGTCTGAGTCCTAGTTTATCTAGGGCTTTTTATTTGAGAAATTTTAAATTTATTTATTATTTTTATTTAACTATAATAAAAGTATAATAAGCTTAGAAATAATACATGGAGGTATTTATGAATAAGTTAGGTAGAAAAGTTGTTTTAATTGGAAGTGGATTTGTAGGCTCATCATATGCTTATGCTTTAGTAAATTCTGGTCTTGCTACTACTCTTTCAATTATTGATATTGAAAAAGATAAGGCTGTTGCAGATGTAAATGATTTAATGGATGCAAGTTGTAAAACAGAATCTCCAACTTTGGTTAAAGAAGGAGTTTATGAAGATTGCAAAGATGCTGATTTGGTAGTTTTGTGCTATGGCAATAGCCAAAAAAATCTTACAAATAGACTTGATGATATAAAAATTGCAACAAGGATGGTTCTTGATACAATTCCAAAAGTTATGGAAAATGGTTATGATGGAATAATTTTGCTTGCAACAAATCCGGTTGATGTTATTTCAAAAGTAGTACAAAAAGTTTCTGGTCTTCCACATAATAAAATTGTTGGAAGTGGAACTAATCTTGATACAGCAAGATTTATTCAATATTTGGCAAAAGAAGTAACTTGCAATCCAAAAGATGTCGAGGCCTATGTAATAGGAGAACATGGAAATTCATCTGTTGCTTTGTGGTCAAATGCAAGGATTAAGGGAATTTCTATTGATAAATTTTTAGATAATATTGAAGATGAAGATAAATTTAAAGAAGAAGTTTCTGAAAATATTAGGGACAAGGCTTTTCAAATTATAAAAGGAAAAGGTGCTACTCATTTTGGTATAGCAAATTGCTTGGTTGATTTTACAAGAGCAATTTTACTTGATGAAAAAAGAATTATTATGACTTCAGCTTATCTTGATGGAGAATATAATAATAAGGGTTTATACACAGGGGTTCCAGCAGTTATAGGGGCAAATGGATGTGAGAAAATTCTTGAAATGGAAATATCTGACAAAGAACAAGAAATGTTTGATAAATCATGTAAGGACCTTGAAGAAAATTATAAATTAGCTGAAGAGGTATTGGATGAATAAATTATATAAATAATTAGGGTAGGGTCACAATAATATTGTGATTCTATTTTTTTTGAAATTGAAGCTTTATTTTACTTAATTTATTTTTTCTACTATAATGGTAGATGTAAATTAATGATCTATGGGAGCTATGTGCTGAGAGGAAGTTCGACTTCGACCATCAAACCGGACAGGATAATGCCTGCAAGGGATGAAGCATATTTATTCTCCTATAAGTAATTTTAGGAGGTTTTTTTAATTTATGAAGTATAAGACACAAATGGAAGCTGCAAAACATGGTTTTGTAACTGAAGAGATGAAAATTGTTGCCAAAAAAGAAAATGTTAGTGAAGAGTTTCTTTTAGAAAAAATTGCAAAAGGTGAAATTGTAATTCCTAGAAACAAAAATCACAATTCTATTTCTCCAGAAGGAATAGGAACAGGATTAAAGACAAAAATTAATGTAAATTTAGGAATTTCAAAAGATTTAAATGACCTTGACCTTGAGATGCAAAAAGTTGATATGGCTCTTAAAATGGGTGCTGAATCTATTATGGATTTATCAAATTATGGTAAAACTCAAGAATTTAGAAAAAGATTAATTGAAAAATCTACAGCAATGATAGGAACAGTTCCTATGTATGATGCTGTTGGTTTTTTGGATAAGGGATTAAGTTTTATAAAGGCTCATGAATTTTTGGATGTAGTTAGAAATCACGCTGAAAACGGAGTTGATTTTGTTACAATTCACTGCGGAATTAACAGGGCTAATGCAGAAATTTTTATGAGAAATAGAAGGGTAAATGAAATTGTATCTCGTGGAGGATCACTTTTATTTGGTTGGATGAAAATGAATGATAGGGAAAATCCATTTTATGAATATTATGATGAACTTTTAGATATTTTAAGAGAATATGATGTTACCTTATCACTTGGAGATTCTTTAAGACCAGGTGGAATTCATGATGCAACAGATCCTGCTCAAATCGCAGAACTAATTACTCTTGGTGAGCTTACAAAAAGAGCATGGGAGAAAGATGTTCAAGTTATAATCGAAGGACCAGGACACGTTCCAATAAATGATATTGAAATGAATATGAAACTAGAAAAAAAATTGTGTCACAACGCACCATTTTATGTTTTAGGGCCTTTGGTTTGTGATATTGCTCCAGGATATGACCATATTACAAGTGCAATAGGAGGAGCGATTGCAGCAAGTCACGGGGCAGATTTTCTTTGTTATGTAACTCCAGCAGAACATTTGAAACTTCCAGATGTGAATGATGTAAAAGAAGGAATTGTTGCAGCAAAAATTGCAGCTCATGCAGGTGATATTGCAAAATTAAAAGATGCAAGAAAATGGGATCTTGAAATGAGTAAGAGAAGACAAAAACTTGATTGGGAAGGAATGTTTGAACTTGCAATAGATCCAGAAAAATGTAGACAATATAGAGCTTCTTCAAATCCAGAAGAAGAGGAAACATGCACCATGTGTGGGGCAATGTGTTCAGCTAGAAATATGAATTTAATTCTTGAAGGAAAAGATATAAAATTATAGAATTAAAAAAGTGCGAGTTGATTTTCGCACTTTTTTGTTTTACAATATTTTTTTAATTTCAGATAATTTTTTTACCTGGTAAGTGAAATTTTTATTTGAAATTTTTTTGTTTTCTTTATTAAAATAAATAGATTTAATTTTTGAATTTCTTGCGCCTAATATATCAGATTTTATGCTGTCTCCAATCATTATTAAATCATCGTTTGAATATTTTGTAATATCCATTATTTTTTTAAAAAATCTTTCATCTGGTTTTTCATAACCGATTTTATCTGATACAAAAATATCTTTAAAATATTTAGAAAGATTTGATTTTTTTATCCTATTAACCTGCATATCATAAAGGCCGTTACTAGCAGCATAAATTTGATATTTATTCGATAAGTAAGATAATAAATCTTCAATTCCATCTACCATTTCGACTTCATCATATAGAAATTCTACAAATAAATCATTAAAAATCTCTTTTTCAATATCAAGTTCAAAATATTTACTCATCATATTTGATCTATGGGTAAAAACTTCCTCAATATTAATCTCTCCCAATTTTTGCTTACTCCACAAAATGTCATTAACCTTATTAAAATATAAAAAATCTTTTTCTTTATAGGATAAATCTAGCTTTTTTAAAGTTTTTTTAAAGGCATTTTTAGAACATTTTTCAAAATCAAAAATTGTATCATCAATATCTATTAAAACTGCTTTAATCATTTTCACCTATTTCAAATACATACACCTCATAGCATTTAATACAGCTATTATAGTTACGCCGACATCAGCAAAAATTGCAGCCCACATTGATGTCAGTCCAAGGGCTCCAAGAATTAAAACTATGATTTTTACTCCAATTGAAAAATATATATTTTCTTTTACAATTCTTAGACATTTTTTTGAAATTTTTATGGCCATTGGAATTTTTCCTGGATCATCATCCATTAAAACAACATCAGCAGCCTCTATTGCTGCATCTGAGCCCATAGCTCCCATAGCGACTCCTATGTCAGCTCGAGTTAGGGCAGGGGCGTCATTTATTCCATCACCAACAAAGGCAATTTTTTTATTTTCATCATCTTTTTTATCTAAAATTTCTTCAAGAATTTTTACCTTATCTTGAGGGAGAAGTTCGCTATAAAATTCATCCAAAGATAAATTTTTTGCAACATTTTCTCCAACTTCTTTAGAATCCCCAGTAAGCATTATTGTCTTGCTTATATTATTTTTTTTCAAATCAGATATAGCTTTTTTAGAATTTTCTTTTATTGTGTCTGAAATTACGATATGACCTTGGTAATTGCCATTAATTGCTACATGAATTATAGTTCCAGTTTTTTCACAAGCTTTCCATTCTATATCATATTTATCCATTAATTTAGAATTTCCGACATATACCAAATCTCCATTTACTTTTGCACTTATTCCATAGCCTGAAATTTCTTTTATATCACGAATTTCACAATCATCTTTTTCGTTTGGATAGGCTTTTCTCAAAGAATCTGCAATAGGATGGGTCGAATATCTTTCAACGTGACTTGATATATGAAGAAGTTCTTCTTTAGATAATTTTTCTGGATGAACAGCTGTTACTTCAAAAGTTCCCTTTGTTAAGGTTCCAGTTTTATCAAAAATAATTTGGTCAACATTTGATAAAACTTCCATATAATTTGATCCCTTTACAAGAATTCCCTTTTTGCTTGCAGATCCAATTCCTGCAAAAAATGAAAGAGGAATTGAAATAACCAAAGCACATGGACAAGATATAATTAAAAATATCAAAGCCCTATAAATCCAAGATGAAAAATTTGGACTATTTCCCATTAAAAATGAAAATATTCCTGGCAAAAATGCTAAAGCAAGGGCGAGATATACAACTACTGGTGTATAAATTCTTGCAAATTTTGTGATAAAATCCTCAGATTTTGATTTTCTTTCTGATGCATCTTCAATTAATTCTAAAACTTTTGTAACGGTGGATTCTCCAAATTCTTTTGTAGTTTTAATTTTTAATAAACCATTTAAATTAATTGATCCTGAATATATTTCAGATCCTTCTCTTACATCCTTTGGAACTGACTCACCTGTCAAGGCTTTGGTATCAAGTGAAGATTGTCCATCAATTACAATACCATCCAAAGGAACTTTTTCTCCAGGCTTTATTACTATTGTTGATCCAATTTCAACATCGTCTGGATCTACTTCTTCTATATTTCCATTTTCATCTTCAATATTTGCAAAATCTGGAGCTATATCCATAAGATCTGCAATTGATTTTCTACTTTTTCCAACTGCATATGATTGAAAAAATTCTCCAATTTGGTAAAAAAGCATAACAGCAACAGCTTCCACGAAATCACCGCTTTTTGTATATAAAGCAAGAATTATAGCCCCAATTGTTGCAATAGACATCAATAAAGATTCATCAAAAGCCTGTTTATTTTTAATTCCATTAAAAGCCTCAAGTAAAACGTCATATCCAACCAAAAGATAGGAAATTAAATACATTATACTTGTAAAAACATTATTGAAATTTGTAAAATGTAGGATAATTAAGATTAAGGCTGATAAAATTATCCTAGATAAATTTTTTTTTTGATTTTTAGTCATAATTTGTCCTTAAAAATAAATCTCACAGTCTTTTTCAATTTTTCTGCAATTTTTTAAAACATTTTCCATTACTTCTTTTTCGTCCACACCATCTTCAAATGTAACTTTCATTTTTAACATCATAAAGTTAATGGTACAGTCTTTTACTCCTTCAGTGTTTTTTGCTTCGATTTCCATTTTATTTGCACATGAAGGGCAATCCACTTCAATTTTGTATGATTTTTTCATAAAATTCTCCTTTAAAAATATTTACAATTAAACATTTATTTAATTGTATCTAAGTTCATAATACAAGAATTTTTATCAAAAGTCAAGATTAAATAATTATTTAATTGTTTTTTAATTTTGTGGTAAAGTAGTATTAAGGAGAGAAAAATGAAACTACCACACAAACACCATAAAAACGATGATAAAATTGATTTTTTGTTAGAAGAAAATAAGGCTGATGATATTTCTAAAGCTTTCAAACAATTAGGAGATCCCAAAAGACTTCAAATATTTTGGCTTTTGTGTCACAGAAAAGAATGTGTAATAAATATTGCTGCAATTATGAATATGTCATCTCCAGCAGTTAGCCATCATTTGAAGGTTTTAAAAAATGCAGGTCTTATTAATTCAAATAGAGAAGGAAAAGAAATGTTTTATAAGGCCAATGACAATAAAGTTAGTGAATTTATGTATAATATTATTTTAAAAAGTAAGAATTTATAAAAAAAGCCTTGAAATTATGATTTAAATTTCATAATTTAAGGCTTAACTTTTTATTTATTAACTTATATTTGGATTTTGTATTCTAAATTTTTGTAAAAATCCATAGAGTGTTCAATATCATGATATTTATAACCCATGTCAAAAGCATTTTTTCTATCTTTACTTGAACCATGGGTAAATTTATCTGGATTTATATTTGATCCTGACATTTTTTGGATTTTATCATCACCAATTGATGAGGCTGCTCTCATAGCTTCTTCTATATCTCCTGCTTCCAAATATCCTTTTTCCTTTGAATAGTAAGCATATACTCCTGCGAAATAATCAGCTTGCAACTCTTGGGCTACCGAATATTTGTTGTATTCTCTTTCTGATAATTTCTTTTGAAGTTCTTGGGTTTGATCTAAAATTCCCAATTCATTTTGAACATGGTGACCAACTTCGTGGGCAAGCACATAAGCAAAAGCAAAATCGCCTCCAGCTCCAAAAGTATTTTTTAATTCATCATAAAAAGATACGTCAATATATACAGCCTGATCAAGAGGACAATAAAATGGTCCCATACCAGATTGTGCAACACCACAAGCTGATTTTGTAGAACCAGTATAAAGAGTCATATTTGGTTCATTGTATGTTAAATTATATTCTGAAAATTTTTCATGCCACATATCTTCAGTATCTGCAAGAACAACTGACAAAAAATCTTCTAATTCTTTTTGTCCTTCAGAGATTTTTTCTTCGTACTGGCTGTTTTGTCCTTGATCAATATTTTGATTATTTATAACAGATGGATCTGCACCCAAAAAATAAAGAACTAAAACTAAAATTAATCCCCCAATTCCACCTCCGAAAACAATCGGTGCACCAGAACCCCTATTTACATTGGAACTTTTTCTCCTATTTTTCCATTTCATATTAACCTCCAAATTTATCTCTAATAAAATGATACCCTAATTATGGTTAGATATTTTATAAATTGTAATATTTTAAAGTATTGGTAAAATGTTTGTAATAATAAGTAAATAAAAGGAGAATAAATGAAGATTATTTCATGGAATATAGATTCCCTAAATGCAGCTCTTACGAGCGATTCAAATAGGGCGAAGATGTCAAGAGAAGTTTTAGATACAATTGTTAAAGAAGATGCTGATGTAATTTGTTTGCAAGAAACAAAACTACCAAGAAAGGGACCAAGCAAAAAACACAAGGAAATTTTAGAAAGTTATTTTCCAGAATATAATTATGCTTGTATAAGTTCTCAAGAACCTGCTAGAAAATCCTATGCAGGATGTATGACTCTTTACAAAAAAAATTATAAAGCTGAAATTTCATATCCAATTTTAGATGCACCAGATACGATGGATCAAGAAGCAAGGATAATTACATTAGAATTTGAAAATTTTTATCTTACTCAAGTTTATACACCAAATGCAGGAAATGGATTATCTAGACTTGCTTTAAGAGAAGTTTGGGATGAAAAATATGCAAATTATTTAGAAAATTTAGACAAAGAAAAGCCTGTAATAGCTTGTGGAGATTTTAATGTTGCTCATAAAGAAATTGACTTAAAGCATCCAGAAAATAATCATGAATCTGCAGGATTTACCGATGAAGAAAGACAAGGATTTACAAATTTATTAAATAAAGGCTTTGTTGATACTTTTAGACATATACACGGAGATGTAGAAGGAAAATATACTTGGTGGGCTCAAAGAGTAAAGACAAGTAAAATTAATAATTCAGGCTGGAGAATAGATTATTTTATTGTTTCAGATAGGATAAAAGAAAAAGTAAAAGAATCAGAGATGATTGATTCAGGTGATAGACAAGATCACACACCAATTTTCTTAACAATAGACATGTAAAATTTTAAAGAATATCTTTTTAAGTTTTTTTAAAAGGATATTCTTTTTTATTTTGATTTTTAAATTGGGTATATTATTTTAAATAAGGAAAAAAATTTAATAACTATTTAAGGAGATACTATGAAAAAATGTATGTTAATTGAAAATCCAAATTCTGGAGATGGCAATAATGATGAATTTATGAAAATCTTAATAAATAAATTAGGAAAAGAATTTGATGAAGTTGTAGATAGAAAGACTGAAAAAGAAGATGACGGAGAAAATTTTGCGATTAAAGCTTGTAAAGATAAATTTGATTCAATATTTGTAGTTGGTGGAGATGGTACTTTTAATGAAGTGATTAATGGGGTTTCAAAAATGGATTATAGACCCAAAATAGGTTTATTACCAGGTGGAACTAACAATACCTATATGCAATTAATTGGTGGATCAAATGATTTGAAAGAAGCAATAGATAATTTATCATTTGAAAAAACAAAAAAAGTTGATATAGGAAAATGTAACGACACATATTTTTCTTATTATGTATGTTTTGGGAAATTAATAGAAGCAACTACATCAACAAAATCTGAAGAAAAAGAAAAATTAGGTGGCTTTGCTTATGTTAAAAATATATTAAAAACTATTCCAAATGACGAAACAGTAAAAATAGAAATTGAATATGAAGATAAGTTTTTTGAGTGCGATGCATCTTTACTTTATGTAATGACTGTGAATAAAATTGGAAATTTAGAATTTTCTCATGATGATGGAAGTTTAAGTGATGGTGAGTTGAATGTATTTATTATGACTGAAGAAGGACTAATATCAAAAGTAAATGCAGCTAAAGATATGTTATTTGGAAAAGTTGATGAAAATGAAAATGTAAAATCTTTCACTTGCAAAAAACTTTCTATTAAAAATTTAGAGGACAAAGAAATTGACCTTGATATGGACGGTGAAGTAAAAGAAAAACTTCCATGTGACATTGAAATTTTAGAAAAACATATAGAAATATATCTTCCAGATAATAAAAATTAATTATAAAACATATTTAATAATTAATGAATATCTTGGAACAATTGATTATAACCAGCATAACTAAAATATGAATAAAACTGAATGAAAAATGTTAGGAGGTTTTTTGTCTATAAAAATAAAAGTAAGAGAATTGACAAAAATTTTTGGTAATAATCCCAAAAAAGGAATTAAATTATTAAAAGAAGGAAAATCAAAAAAAGAAATTTTAGATCAAACTGGACTTACAGTTGGTGTTAACAGATGTTCTTTTGATGTTGAAGATGGGGAATTATTTGTAATAATGGGTCTATCTGGTTCTGGAAAATCAACTTTAATTAGATTGATAAATAGAATGATAGAGCCTACATAATGAATTACTAAATGTACTTTGTCTACGCTCTGAGTCGTGATTTTTCACGACTTTTTTTATTTTTTAAATTTATGATATTATAAATATATGAAAAAACTTTTAAAAACTATTTTTACTTTAATTTTTCTATTTATAATTTTTCTTTCAGTAAAATCACTTTCAGCTGGTGGAGGAGCTGATGATTTGTTTGGCCTTGTTTTTAGCCAGGAAAAAACTGATAATATGGATAAATTATATAAAAATATAGAAAAACATAAAGATGATAACGAAAAAATTAATTGGATATATGAAAATTTTGATAATCTTTCTGATAATGAAATTTATCTTGTTGGAAATGATATAGATACTAGCGAATTTGTTTATAATTTAGAAAATAAGATTTGGGATTTTGAATATTATTCTGGTGAAAGTGAAAATTTCAAAAGAAAAACTCCATATTTTCTTCAGTGGGATAATAGATGGGCTTATAATATTTTGGGAGATTCTAATATTGGTTTTGCCGGATGTGGTCCTACTTCTATGGCCATGGTTTTAAAAAGATTAAATCCAGAATCTGATATTAGTCCAATAAATATTGCTCAAGATGCAAATTCTTATATGGGGCCAGATGGAATTGAATGGAAATTTTTTGAAGATGAGGCCCATAAATATGGTCATAATATAAAAAGTATTTCTAATAATAAAAAGGACATTGTAGATGCCCTAGATAGGGGAAGTCTTATTGTTTCTGTAAATAAGGGGAATTTTACTCTGTTTGGCCATATTTTGGTTATTGATTCTTATAAATTTGGAAGATTTGTTATAAATGATCCGAATTCTATAAAAAATTCAAAAAAAACTTGGTCGTACGGAACTTTAGAAGATCAAATAGCAAATATTTGGTTAGTGTATTAAAGAGGTTAGTATGAAAAAAAGAATATCTTATAAATTATTGTTAATTTCAATTATAATAGGTCTTTGTGCGGGCTTTGTTGTAAGTTTATTTAGGATTTTAATTCCTAAAATAATGTCTTTAATTTTAAATTTGATTGAATTTGGACAAGAAAATCTTGTTAATTCTCTTATTTTTATCTGTGTGTTTATTTTTATTGGTTTTTTAGTTTCAATTTCTGTAGATAAGGAACCAATGATTGGAGGAAGTGGGATTCCTCAAATTTCTGGAAAACTTTTAAATAAATTGGATTATAATGCTCTTTCTTGCCTTATAAATAAAATTTTTGGAGGAATTCTTGCAATTGGGTCTGGTCTAACTTTGGGAAGAGAAGGCCCTTCAGTTCAAATTGGAGGATCTTTAGGAGAGGTTATGGCTCATATGTTCAAATTGGATGAAGAAGATACAAAAATAATGATTATTGGATCATCTGCATCTGGTATAACAAGTGCCTTTACAGCACCAATTTCTGCTATTGCCTTCGCTCTTGAAGAATTGATGAAAAAAACTTCTAGAATTAATTTTATTTACATAACATCAACAATTATTTCATCAAGCATAGTTACAAGTCTTATTATAGGAAATAATCCAGTAATAAAAATTAATAATCATTTAAATTTACCAATGAAGTTTTGGATTCATCTAATTTTTCTTGGAATTTTGGTTGGGTTTTCTTCTCTTTTATTTAATAAGGGAATTTTATATGGTAAAATAATTTACAAAAAATTACCAATTTCACAAAGAATAAAATCAATATTGCCATTTTTTATTACAAGTTTATTCTTACTTTTAGATCCTAGACTTTTAGGAAGTGGGGAAAATTTCATAGCTCTTGCCCAAGGAGAAAATGTAGATTTGATTACTTTATTTTATTTTTATTTTATGAAGTTGTTACTTTTACTAATAGCTTTTTGCTCTGGAATTCCTGGAGGAATATTTTTTCCCTTGCTTGCTATGGGATCTCTTTTGGGTAATTTTTATGGGTCAATTTTATTTGATTTAAACTTAATTGGACAAAATGAAATTATAATTTTTTCAATGCTTGCTATGGCAGCTCATTTTGCATCAATTGTTAGGGCTCCACTTACTGGTATGTTTTTAATAATAGAGATGACGGGAGGAAGAATTGATTTTTTCCTACCAATAATAATAGTTTGTCTTGTAGCTTACCTAGTAACAGAAAATTTTCATAATGAACCAATATATGAATCCTTACTTGATATAATGGTAAAAAAGAATTCTTAATAAAAATTGTGACTGATTGAATTTTATACTAATTTAATCAGTCTTTTTTATGAAATTTATTAAATTTTCCAATATATATATTTTAAAATTTTATGGACTTGTGTTATAATTTTTTTAAATATATTTTGTATAAAATTAGGAATAATTATATAAATATAAATTTTATTTAGGGGAATGATATGAAAAAGAAACTTAATTTCAACCAGACATTATTGGTTGGATCCTTGTTATTTGGTCTTTATTTTGGAGCAGGAAATTTAATTTTCCCAATCGAATTAGGACAAAATTCTGGATATAACTTATACAAAGTCGTTTTGGGTTTTATAATTAGTGGGGTTGGACTTCCACTTTTGGGAGTTGTAGCAAGTGCTATTTCAAAAAACGATAGCTTGTTTGAAATGGGAAAGACTGTAGGAAATAAATTTGCATATTTTTTTACAACAGCCTTATATTTAACAATTGGACCGTTTTTTGCTATTCCTAGAACATCAACAGTAGCCTTTGAAGTAGGTATTGCATCAAATATTTCGGAAGAAAAAACAAGATTATTTTTATTTATTTTTTCATTGATATTTTTCCTTATAGTTTTGGCTTTTGCCTTAAAGCCAGGAAAAATTATGGATAATATTGGAAAAATTTTGACTCCTACATTTTTGGTTCTTTTATCAATTTTGGTTTTATTTTCAATTTTTAAACCAATGGGAGATCTTGGTCAAAATGAACCTATAAAAATTTATCAAAATAATCCATTGTTTAAGGGAATTCTTGATGGATATAATACTATGGATGCTCTTGCAAGCCTTGCTTTCGCAATAATTATAATTTCAAGTATTAGAAATCTTGGTGTAACAGATTCAAATCAAGTTGCCAAGGAAACTTTAAAAAGCGGACTTATTTGTCTAATAGCTATGAGTACGGTTTATGTTTCGCTTGCCTTTATGTCCTCATCATCTGCAAATATTATGGATCTTGGAAACAATGGTGGAAGAATTTTATCTCATATTTCTTTTTATTATTTAGGAAATTTTGGTAAGATTCTACTTGCTGCAATTGTAATAATAGCATGTCTTAAAACAGCAATTGGTTTAATTATTGCTTGCTCTCAAATTTTTATGGAAATGTATCCAAATTCACTTTCATATAAAACTTACGCAATTATTTTTACATTTATATCATTTTTAATAGCAAACTTAGGCCTTCAAAAAATAATCAGCCTATCAATACCAGTTTTGATGTACTTATATCCTCTTGCTATTGTTTTGATATTTTTGTCATTGGCATATCCAATAATTGGAAAAAATAGAAGAATATTCACTTTAACAATTTTATTTACAGGAATATTTTCTATATTTGATTTTTTAAAGGCTTTGCCAAAAAATATTTCAAATACAAATTCTATAAGTAAAATTGTTGGTTTTGCTAAAGATTATCTTCCAGCTTTTAAATTAGGATTTGGTTGGTTTGTTCCAGCTGTAGTAGGATTTATTTTAGCTTTAATAATAATATTTATAAAAAAGAAAAGATAAAAGAAATAAATTTGTAAAAATTATAAAAAAATTTTACCTTTTTATTAAAATATGATATTATATTTATCAATGGGGGTGAAGTATGGACTGTGTATTTTGTAAGATTGCTGATGGAGATATACCATCAGATATAATCTATGAAGATCAAAAAGTAATTGCATTTAATGATCTAGATCCACAAGCACCTATCCATTTTCTTGTTATACCAAAAAAACACATAGAAAGTTTGGCTAAATTAGATAAAGAAGATAAAGATATAGTTTCTCATATCTTTATGGTTATTAAAAAAATAACTGAAGATCTAAACGTAGCAGAAGACGGCTACAGAATAGTCAACAACACAGGAGAGGACGGAGGACAAACTGTTAAGCACATGCATTTTCATGTTTTAGCAAAAAGGTCCTTACAATGGCCACCAGGTTGATTTCAAACTTATTTGTGTGATACGAGAGGGGGGATAGAGATGACAGAGATCAGAGTTGGAGAAAACGAATCAATTGATAGTGCAATTAAAAGATTCAAAAGACAATGCGCAAGATCCGGTGTTCTTACAGAATACAGAAAAAGAGAACACTACGAAAAGCCAAGCCTAAAGAGAAAAAAGAAATCTGAGGCAGCAAAAAGAAAAAAAAGAAGAAAATAGTAATTTAAGGCCCGTTTGGGTCTTTTTTTATTGGAAAATTTAAATGGTTTGAATGAGCTTTAAATAATTTTATTCTATGTAAACGATTGACAAAATTAAAATTTGTATTATAATAAAAGTGTAAATAAAATAACACAATTCTTCAGGGCGGGGTGTGATTCCCCACCGGCGGTAAAGTCCGCGAGCTTTTTGCTGAATAGGTGAAATTCCTATACCGACAGTATAGTCTGGATGAGAGAAGATTTTTAATTTTTCTTTTAAAATAATCAAGGTCCCTGGAAGGGACTTTTTCTTTTGCCTAGAATTGTGGAGGAGGCAAGATGAATGATAAATATTATATGAAAAAATGTTTTGAACTTGCAAAAAAAGCAAGAGGAAAAACTTTAAGAAATCCACTCGTTGGTGCAGTTCTTGTAAAAAATGAAAAAATTATATCAACAGGCTTTCACCCTGAATATGGGAAAGTCCATGCTGAAGTTGATTGTTTTAATAATTTAAAAGAAGATCCTGATGGAGCTGTTTTGTATGTAAATTTAGAGCCATGTTCTCATTATGGAAAGCAAGGCCCTTGCACTTTAGAAATTATAAAAAGAAATATTAAAAAGGTTATAATTTCAAACATTGATACAAATCCAAAAGTGGATGGCTTAAAAGTTTTAAGAGAAAAAGGAATTGAAGTTCAAACGGGTTTACTTGAAGATGAGGGTAAAAAATTAAACGAAAAATTTTTCTTCAATATTAAATACAATAGACCATTAATTGCTCTTAAATATGCACAAACATTGGATGGGAAAATTTCTTCAAGTACAAATGATTCAAAATGGATTTCAAATGAATTTTCTAGAGAATATGTTCACAAATTAAGAAATGATTATGATGCAATAATTGTAGGAAAAAACACCTTGATTCACGATAATCCTTCCTTAAATTCAAGGATAGAAGGGGGAGTTGATCCGGTTAGAATTATTGTTGACACAAATTTAGAAATTGAAGAAATTTATAAGGATTACAAGATTTTTAATTTAAATAGTGATAAAAAAACTTATATAGCTACTTGTAAAGACACTAACAATCCTGATTTAAATTTAATTAAATGTAAAATGAAAAATAATCATGTAGACCTTATGGATTTGGTAAATAAACTTTATGAAATGAATGTAGGATCAATTTTAGTTGAAGGCGGATCAAAGCTAAATAATGGATTTTTAGAAGAAGCTTTGGTTGATAAAATTTATGAATTTATTTCACCAAAAATCATAGGAGGATTAGATTCAAAATCAGCTTTTTATGGGAAAGGAGTTGAAAAAATAAAAGATGCCTATGAATTTGAAATAGAAGATGTAAAAAGATTTGATAATAATATTATGATTGAGGCAAAAAATGTTCACTGGAATATCTGAGGAAATGGGAAAAATTTTATCTTTTAAAAAAATAAATGACCATGTTCAAATTGAGGTTGAAGCAAATATTGTTTTAGAAGATACAAAACTTGGAGATTCAATTATGACTGATGGGGTTTGTCTTACAGTAACTGAGATTAATGATAAAACTTATAAGGCAGATCTTATGAATGAAAGTTTAAAAATGACCAAATTTGATAATTCTTATGTAAATAAAAAAGTAAATCTTGAAAGAGCCTTAAGACTTTCCGATAGGCTCGATGGTCATATAGTTCAAGGTCATGTTGATGGAGTTGGTAAAATTAAAAATATCAGAGAGAATGTATTTACAATTTCTGCAAGTCCTGAAATTTGCTCTTTGATTGTAAAAAAAGGCTCTGTAGCTCTTGATGGAATTTCTCTTACTGTTTCAGATGATAAAAACACAAGTTTTGAGGTAGCTCTTATTCCTGAAACACTTGAAAGAACTAATTTTAGATATAAAAAAATTGGTGACGAAATAAATATTGAAACTGACATTATAAATAGATTTATCCAAAAATCTATGACATATAAAAAAGAAGAAAGGCTGGATAAAAACTTTTTATTAGAAAATGGTTTTTAAAAAATATGGAAGAAATTATAAAAGCATTACAAAATAACGAAATAATTATAGTAACTGATAATGAAGATAGGGAAAATGAAGCTGATATGATTTGTGCTGGAGAAAATGTTACTGGCGAGATGATAAATATTATGGCAAAATATGGCAGAGGTTTGATTTGCACACCAATAGGAAAAAATATTGCCAAACAATTTGATCTTAATATGATGGTTGAAAATAACACTGACAACCACCAAACAGCATTCACTGTTTCAATTGATCATGTCAATACAAAAACAGGGATTTCAGCTTTTGAAAGAGCTGAAACAATTAGGGCTCTTGCAGATGATAATACAAAACCAAGTGATTTTAGAAGACCAGGTCATGTTTTTCCTCTAGTTGCAAAAGATAGGGGAGTTTTGGAAAGAGATGGTCACACTGAAGCCACAATAGATTTGATGAAAATTTCAAATTTAAAAGAAATAGGCCTATGTTGTGAAATTATGGCTGATGATGGTCATATGTTAAGAGGGAAAGCTGTCGTTGAGCTTGCAGAAAAACTTGGAATGAAAATGACTAGTGTGTCTGAGATAAAAAAATATATAAAAGAAAATAATCTTGATTTATCAAAAAATGAAGAAGATTTCTTGGAAAAAACAAATATAATAAACCTTCCAACAGACCATGGTGAATTTAAAGCTGTAAGTTTTTATGACAAGATTGAAAACAAAGAACACCTTGCTTTAATTAAAGGAAAAGTTGATGGAGAAAATATTTTAACAAGAATTCATTCTGAATGTTTGACAGGTGATGTCTTCTCATCACACAGATGCGATTGTGGAAATCAACTTCACAAAGCAATGGATATGATTGATCAAAATGGATCAGGTATTATTCTTTATTTAAGACAGGAAGGAAGAGGAATTGGTTTATTTAATAAAATTAAAGCCTACCATCTTCAAGAAGAAGGATACGATACTGTGGATGCAAATATAAAACTAGGTTTTGCACCAGATTTAAGAAATTATAAAATAGCTTGTCGTATGTTAAAAGAATTGGGAGTAAAATCAATTGATTTGATGACAAATAATCCTGATAAAATTGAACAAGTTGAAAAATATAATATTAAAGTAAACAAAAGAGTTCCAATAGAAATACATTCAAATCATATAGATAGGATTTATTTAAAAACAAAAGCTGACAGAATGGGTCACGATTTAAGAGAATTTAAGGAGAGATAAATGAAAGAATATAGTGCAAATTTAGTATCAAATGGAAAAAAATATGCAATTGTTGTTGCAAGATTTAATCATTTTATAACAGATAGGCTTGTAGAAGGCTGTCTTGATACATTAAAAAGACATGAAGTAAAAGATGAAGAGATAGAACTTGTAAGAGTTCCTGGTGCTTTTGAAATTCCACTTGCAGCAAAAAAATTGGCTCATAAGGATTATGATGCAGTAATTTGTTTGGGGGCTGTCATAAGAGGAGATACTTCTCATTATGATTATGTTTGCTCAGAAGTTTCAAAAGGAATTGCAAATGTATCTCTTGAAAGCGGAAAGCCAATTATTTTTGGAGTTGTTACAACAGATACGATTGAGCAAGCTGTTCAAAGAGCAGGAACAAAAGCTGGAAACAAGGGAAGTGATGCAGCAATATCTGCAATTGAAATGGCAAATCTAATGGATCTTATATGAAAATAATTTTTGACTTTGATGGAACTATCCATAAAAGTGACGAAATTTATGAAAAAGCATTTTATGATTGCCTAAAAAAATTTAAAATAAAAAAACCAAATCTTAATCCAAAATCATATCTTGGCTATCCTCCAAGAAAAATTTGGGATGATTTTCTCGATGATTCCTATAATAAAGAAAAATTGATTGAAACAACAGGAAATTTTATGATAGAAAACATGAAAGATTTTGGTGCTTTATACGATGAAACAAAAAAAGTATTAAATATCCTAAAAAATAAACACGAACTGATAATTTTATCATCTTGCTCCAAAAAATATATAGATAGTGCAAGAAAAATATACAATTTAGATTCTTATTTTGAAAAATATCTGGTAGGTGAAGATTATAATTATAAATCAAAAGCTGAAATTATAAAAATAGAAAAAATAGATAAATTTGTAATAGTAGGTGATAGGCTCTCTGATGTTAAGGCAGGTTTTTTGAATAATAATATATCCATTTTTGCAAAATACGGCTACGGAGAAGAAAAAGAAGGAGAGCTTGCAGATATAAAAATAGATGAAATAAGTAATCTTTTAAAAATAAAGGCCTTGAGTTAAAACTCAAAGCCTTTTTTGATTCGAATTGTTAACTAAGGCAAAGCTTACTTATATCATTGTAACGTTCGAACAAAATTTTATAAGATTTTTTTATGTTATTGTAATTATTAAAAATTTTTATTTTTTGATCTTCGTTGGCGTAGACTTTCCAATATCCATTTATAAGAAATTTACTTCCTTTGTTTTCAATAAAACCAATTACATCTTCAAATGGATAACCAAGAAAAATTCCTATTTCATGTGGAAAATTTTCGATTTTATATCTAAATTTCAAATGATTTATGCATTGATTTAGGTCATTTGTTTTATAGCCAAATGAATCTAGAAGAGATTTTGTTTTTGAATCATTTAATACGTATTTTAGCTTGTGAGGTCTGTATGCATAAATTTGAGCAGAGGATTTATTGTTATTAAGTATTTCCACGTAGACATTTTTTTCATTAAGTACTTGGTTCCACTCAAAAACCATTTTTTCTATATCGATATTTTTAGTATTTTTAAAAGTAAACAAACTAGCAATCTTCTTATTAGCTAAAGTTTGCGATGCATAATCAATTAACAATTCTTCATTCATAATTTTAACCTAGTGCTTTAGATAAATCTATTGCTGCCTTTCTACATTCTTCTAAAGCTTCATCATCTGGATTATCGTAGGCAATAAGTCCATCACGAACTAAATTTATTCCATTATTTTTACATCTATCTTGCCAAATATCCATCCATTCGCCATCAGCCCATTGGTAAGAACCAAAAATTAAAACAGGTTTATTTGAAAGATGATTTTCAACACTTTCAAACATTGGTTCAAATTCAGTTTCTTCTAATTCTTCACTCCCCATAGCAGGGCAGCCAAAAGCAAATCCATCAAATTCTTCAATTAAATCTTTTGTAAAAGAATTTGGATCAAGCATTTCAACTTCTAAATTATTTTTTTTAAGTTCATCAAAAATTTCATTAGCCATAGCTTCTGTATTTCCAGTGCCAGACCAATAAACAATAGCAATTTTCTTCATAAAATTAAATTTTCTCCTTTTAAATTAAAATATTTACATGATACTGATAACCTATATCAATATCTAATCAAATAATATATTATTATTTTCTTTGTGTCAAGTGATTTTTTATTTATTTTTATAATATTATAAAAAATACTGAGATTACAATATTTTCTAAAATTTCTTATATATTAACATGATTAATAAAATTTTCTAAAAATCCAAATATTATTTTTGACTTAAATTTTATATTTATGTTCTTATATACGATATTGGCAATTATTCTTATTTTTTTAATACTTTTTAAAAATAAAATTTGATTTAATAAAAATAAATTCAAATAAAAAATGTGCTTTATAATCTTATCATTGATTTTTTATTCTAATTTTATTGTAAAGAACAATAATTATAATTTTTTTATTTGGGTATATTTTTATTAAGAAAGGGTGATTTATATGAAAAAAATAATTAATGAAAAGGATAAAATCCTAAGTCAAATGTTGAATGGACTTAAAAAAGCGAATGATGACAAGGTAGAAATTAATGAAGAATTGAAAATTGTTTATAGAAAAGATTTACCTATTAAAGGAAAAGTTGGTCTGATTTCTGGTGGTGGAAGTGGTCATGAGCCAGCTCATGCAGGATATGTTGGCGATGGCATGCTTGATTGTGCAATTTGTGGAGAAATTTTTACATCTCCAACTCCTGACCAAGTTTTGGAGGCTATAAAACTTGCTGATTCAGGAGAAGGTGTCTTTATGGTCGTAAAAAATTACACGGGCGATGTCATGAATTTTGAAATGGCAAAAGATATGGCAGAGATGGAAGGAATAAAAGTAGATTACATCATTGTAAATGATGATGTTGCAGTTGAAGATTCTACCTATACAACTGGAAGAAGAGGAATTGCTGGTACGGTTTTTGTTCACAAGGTTTTGGGTGCTATGGCAAGAAGCGGAAAAAGTTTAGATGAATTGAAAGCTATGGCAGAAAAAATTGTAAAAAATATTAAATCTATGGGCATGGCTGTAAAACCTTGTATTAATCCTATTTCTGGTAAGGAAAGTTTTGAATTATCTGAAGAAGATATGGAAATTGGAATTGGAATTCATGGTGAACCAGGTATAAAACAAGAAAAAATAAAAAGTGCTGATGAAATTTCAAATGAACTTTTAGACCATATTTTAAAAGATTTTGAAAATCTTGATGGTGATTTTGTTTTGATGGTAAATGGCATGGGTCAAACAACTGAAATGGAATTATTTGTTGTAAATAATTTCTGTCATGATTATTTGAAAGAAAAAAATATAAATGTTAAAAAAACCTATGTGGGAAACTATATGACTAGTATGGATATGGCTGGATTTTCTTTGACTTTGTTTAAAGTTGATGAGGAAATTTTAAAATTATTACAAGAAGATGTAGATATTGTTAGGGGATAAGATGGATAAAGAAAAAATAAAAGATAGAATAGTAAATTTATCAAATACCATAATAGAAAACGAAGAATATCTTACAGATTTGGATAGGGCAATTGGTGATGGAGACCATGGTTATAATATGGCAAAAGGATTTAGAAAAGTTAAAGATGCCATGAATGAGGATTATAAAGATTTAAAAACTTTATTTAATAAAATTGCCATGACTTTAATATCAAATGTTGGAGGAGCAAGTGGTCCTTTGTATGGAACATTTTTTATGAAATTTGCCCAATCTCTGGATGGAGAAATAAGTTTGAATAAAGATTTATTTGCTAAAGCTTTTTCTGATGGGGTTGATGGGGTGATTATGAGAGGTAAGGCTCAAATTGGAGATAAAACCATGGTTGATGTACTCTTACCAGTTTCAGAAGCTTTGAAAAATGAATTGGATTTTGATGAAATTTTAAAACTTGCAGAAGAAAAAATGGAAGCTACTAAAGATATTAAGGCTCGAAAAGGTAGAGCTGCATATCTTGGAGAAAGATCAATAGGACATATTGACCCTGGTGCTTACTCATCTTTTTTATGTATAAAAAGTGCAATAGGAGAAATTGATGGTTAATATTTTATTAGCAAGTCATAGCAAAAAATTAGCAGAAGGTTTAAGAGAAATTCTTCTTCAAATGGCACCGGGAGTAGAAATTATTACAAGTGGTGGAGACAATGAAGGTAATATTGGATCTAATTTTGATGAAATAAATGAGCTTATAGGAAAATATGCTAAAGACGAAGGTCTTGTTGTATTTTTTGATTTGGGTTCATCCATGCTTAATTGTCAAATGGCAATAGATATGCTTGATGAAGAAAAAAAATCCAAAGTTTATCTTGCAGGCACACCTTTAATTGAAACAAGTGTTCAAACAGCAGTAAACGCCTCAGCAGGACAAAGTTTGGATGAAATAGTTTCTTATTTAAAAACTTTTCCAGTAAACAAATTGGATAATTTAGTCTAAACTTATGACAAAATCATAAATTTCATTTTTTGAAAAAGGGGTAGATTTTTTCAAAGATTTTACTATATCTTTGGTAGATTCGCCCTCTTTTTTCATTTTTAAAATATCATCTTTATAGGAAGAAATATCTAAATTTTCTTCCCTTTTATTTTTTTCTAAAATAAGGACAAATTCTCCTTTCAAGGTTAAATTTTCGGTATTAATGTCATCAATTTTAAAAATCTGATATTGCTCAAATTTTTTGCTAAGCTCTCGAGTTATAGCAAGTTTTCTTTTTGGAAATATTTTTTTGAAATCATTTATAGTATTTTTTAAATTATGTGGAGTATCAAATAAAATAGAAGTCTTATTTTCTCTTTCAAGCTGGTCATATAACTTTTTCTTGTCTGAATTTTTCTTTTGGATAAAGCCATAGAAAGAAAATTTATCATTATCAAAACCGCTGGCAATTAAAGCTGTGAGTATAGAAGAAGGTCCAGGCAAAACTGTATAAGAAATATTTTCCTTAATACATTCTTTAATCAAAATATGGCCCGGATCAGAAATCCCCGGCATACCTTGGTCAGTAATAACTGCATAGGTTATGCCTTCTTTTGCATTTTTAATAATTTCTTCAGATTTTTGTTTTTCATTAAACTTGTGATAAGAAGTTAGTTTTTTATTTATATCAAAATAATTTAAAAGTTTTTTGCTTTCTCTTGTATCTTCACAAGCAATTATATCTACATTTTTTAAAACATTTATTGCCCTTATTGTCATATCTTCCAAATTTCCAATTGGAGTTGGGACAAAATAAATACTATAGTCCATTTATTTCCTTTACCTCCTTTGTATAATTGTTATTTTCATCATAAATTACAAGGGGATTTTCAAATTTAAGTCCGTCATTTGCATTTTTTACAAATTCCATAAGCATAAATACGGGTTTTTCAAAAGCTTTTGATTGAACAAACCTAATTCTTTTTAATTTTAAATTTCCACTTTCTTTTATAATATCAACAAGCCTTTCAGGCTTATGAATCATAAATAATTTCCCCTTGTCTTTTAAAGTTTTATTTGAAAATTTAAAAATATCAGAAAGATTCATTTTTATTTCTTGCCTTGAAATTAAAAATTCTTCGTCTTTATTTTTTATATTTGCTCCCTTTTTATAATAAGGTGGGTTAGTGATAATATAATCGCAGAAATTTTCCTTAAAATCAAGCTTATTTAAATCATCATTAATTACTTCAACCTTATCAATAGAATTTATTTTTAAATTTTCTTTTAAAAGTCCAGCTTTTTCTTTTTGAATTTCAATAGAATAAACCTTGTCTAAATTATAATAAGAAAGACAGGCGAGAGATAAAATTCCACTTCCAGAGCCAATATCAATTAGGCTTTTATTTCTTTTCATTTTTGAAAAATTTGCAAGAAGGATTGAATCAATTCCAAAAGAATAAGACTTATCAACGTGCTTCATATATAAATTTGTTTTTGGTATGTAATCTAATTTTTCCATAATTAAATTATATATTAATGAAAAAATTAAGCAAAGAAATTTAATGATGCTTTGTAAAAATAAATAACTTGAATCAATAAGCTTACTAAATTATAATAAAGTATGAAAATAGGAGGATATTATGAAATATTTTGGAACAGATGGATTTAGAGGAGAAGCAAATCAAGACTTAACTCTTTATCATGCAATTAAAATCGGAAGATTTTTAGGATATTATTTTAATAAAGAAAACCATGGAAATGGGAAGATAGTAATAGGAAAAGATACAAGAAGATCATCATATATGTTTGAAGATGCTTTATCAGCAGGGATAACTTCATCAGGATCTGACGCTTATTTACTTCATGTTACAACAACTCCTTCAGTATCATATGTAGTAAGAAGCGAAGATTTTGATTGTGGAGTAATGATTACAGCAAGTCATAATCCATACCATGATAACGGAATAAAAATTATAAATTCTGATGGGGAAAAGATGGATGATGAATTTTTGGAGAAATTAGAAGAATATATAGATTCTGATATAAAAGATATTGATTTAAAAATCGGGGAAGAAATCGGAAGAACTCACGATTTTATCGGAGGAAGAAATAGGTATATTGCTTTTCTTATCCAAACAGTAAGCAAATCGTTTAAAGGAAAAAAAGTTGGACTTGATTGTTCAAATGGTGCAGCATCATCAATTGTAAAAAGTGTTTATGATGCACTTGGAGCTGAAACTTTTGTAATAAATAACAATCCAAATGGATTTAATATAAATGTAGATTGTGGATCAACTCACATTGAAGTTTTACAAAAATATGTAAAAGAAAACAATCTTGATTGCGGATTTGCCTATGATGGGGACGCTGATAGGTGTATAGCAGTTGATGAAAACGGTGAAGTAGTTGATGGAGATGCAATTCTTTATATTTGTGGAAAACACATGAAAGAAGAAGGTAATCTCGAATCAAATACAATTGTAACAACAATCATGTCAAATATTGGTCTTTATAAAGCCTTGGATAAATTAGGAATCAATTATTCAAAAACTCAAGTTGGGGATAAGTATGTTCATCTTGAAATGAGCGAAAATGGTTATGAGTTAGGTGGAGAACAATCTGGACATATTATTTTTTCAAAATACGCAAACACTGGCGATGGAATTTTAACTTCACTTAGATTAATGGAAGCTATGATTGATAATAAAGCTAGCTTATCAGAATTAAAAAGAGAATTAAAAATTTATCCTCAAGTTTTAAAAAATGTAAAAGTAAATGATAAAAAAGCTGTATTAAATGATGAATCTATAAAAAATATTATAGAAAAAGAAAGCGAAAGTCTAAATGATACAGGAAGAATTTTGGTTAGAGAAAGCGGAACAGAACCATTAATTCGTGTTATGGCAGAAGCTGAAACAAAAGAAATAGCAAATGAAAAGGTAGATAATATAGTAGAAGCTATAGAAAAAAGTGGACTATAATGAAAGATTATCTTACAGGTAGAGAAATAAATATAAAAGAAGCTGTACTTGTAGTAGGAAATAAGATATATTCAAAAAATTCTTATATAAGCATGGATACAAGAAAATTAGAAGGATTTCCACCAAAAGTTTTTTATGATAAAAATCATGATTTTTTAGGAAAAATGTACGATAAGGGTGTTTATGAATTGGAAGATATAGAGGAAATACTTATTGACTATAGTAATACATGTTTTTCAAATCATGATTTAGATGATCTAAGAGAGTTTCTAATAAATAAAAGAAAAAAACTTTATAAAAGCTTAGAAAAAAGTCAATAAAAATCATTGACATTAAATAAAATTGGTGGTAACATATATGTTTGTATGGGACTATCCATATAAATTAGGAGGTGTTTTAATGGCAGATAAAGTAAAACTAGAATGCACAGTTTGCAAAAATAGAAATTACGATACTACAAAAAACAAAAAAAACACTCAAGAAAGACTTGAGCTTAAAAAGTATTGTCCTTTCTGTAAAAAACACACTGTTCATAAAGAAACAAAATAGTAAGGAGTTTTTAAATGGCTAAGAAAAAAGACGGATTTTTCAAATCTGTTAATAGAGAGTTCAAAAAAATCACATGGCCAACAAAAAATGAAACTTTAAATTACTCATTACTTGTTATTATTGTCAGTGTGATTACAGGGCTTCTCATTTGGTTATTAGACATAGTCTTTGGAAACTTGCTTGGATTTTTGATGTAGGTAAGATATGACAGATTTATCTAATAACAATAATTCAAATGAACCAAACAATACTAAAGAAGAAATTGATTCTAAAGATTCAGAAAAACAACCAAAATGGTATGTAGTTCACACATATACCGGATACGAGAATAGGGTTAAAGATAAAATCCAAATGATGATTGATAACGAGCAAAATCCAGATATCATCGATGTAACAGTACCGGAAGAAGAGTATGTTGAAGTAAAAAATGAATCAAAGAAACTTAAAACTAGAAAATTGTTTCCAGGTTATGTAATGGTTAAGATGAATATTACAAATAGATCTTGGTATATAATAAGAAATACCCAAGGTGTTACAGGATTTGTCGGACCAGATTCCAAACCAGTTCCTCTTACAAAAAGAGAAGTTAGAAAATTTGGGATAAAAGAAGACAAACCAGTATTTAATATTGATTTAAATGTTGGAGATAATGTAAATATAATTCAAGGACCATTCCAAGACCTAGTAGCAGAAATAAAAGAAATTGATCCAGAAAAACAAACGATTAAAGCTTTAATTGATATGTTTGGAAGAGATACAATAATAGATTTAAGTTTCGCAGATATTGAGACAATTTAAACTGGCTTACGTAATGTAAGTGGGAGGGGTAACCCGCCAAAAACCACAAAGGAGGATTTAATATGCCAGCAAAAGAAAAAGAAGTACAAGCAAAGGTTAAATTACAAGTACCAGCAGGAAAAGCTACACCAGCACCTCCAGTAGGTACAGCACTAGGACCACACGGAATTAATATTATGGAATTCGTGCAAGCATTTAATGCAAAAACAGCTGATCAAGCAGGAATGATAATACCGGTTGAAATGACAATTTATAAGGATAGATCATTTGATTTTATCACAAAAACACCACCAGCACCAGTATTAATCAAAAAAGCAATTGGACTTGATAAAGCAAGTGGAGAACCAAACAAAAACAAAGTTGGATCTATAAAACTTGATCAAATAAAAGAAATAGCTGAAACTAAGATGCAAGATTTAAATGCTGCAAGCCTAGAAGCTGCAATGAGCATGATAAAAGGTACATGCAGAAGCATGGGAATTACTGTAGAAGAATAAGTGGAAGAGGAAACTCGTTATACCACAAGGAGGCAACATGGCTAAAAAAGGTAAAAAATATATAGAATCAAAAAAGGCTTTTGATACTCAAAAAGAATATGATTTATCAGAAGCATTAGATATAGTTGAAAAAACTGCAAAAGCAAACTTTGACGAAACTGTAGAATTACACGTAAGATTAGGTGTAGATTCTAGACATGCTGACCAACAAGTAAGAGGTACAGTAGTACTTCCACACGGAACTGGTAGAGATGTTAAAGTACTTGCAATTGTTAAAGATGATAAAGTTGAAGAAGCTTTAAGTGCAGGTGCAGATTATGCAGGTAGTGAAGAGTATACAGACAAAATCCAAAAAGAAAACTGGTTGGAGTTTGATGTTATAGTAACAAGCCCTGACATGATGGGACAAGTAGGAAGACTTGGTAGAGTTTTAGGACCTCAAGGATTAATGCCTAACCCAAAATCAGGAACTGTAACAAATGATATAGCTAATGCTATTAAAGAAGTAAAAGCAGGTAAAGTAGAATACAGAACAGACAAAAATAACCTTGTTCACGTACCAACAGGAAAAGTATCATTCGGAAAAGAAAAATTGTCAGACAATTTAAAAGCTTTAATGACAGCAATTGTTAAAGCAAAACCAGCTTCAGCAAAAGGAAAATATTTAAAATCAATCACAATTGCATCAACAATGGGTCCTGGAGTAAAATTATCTCCAGCTAGAGCAATGGATATGGTTGAAAAATAAAAAAATATTTGACAAGATATTTTTATAGTGATATACTATCATAGTCAAATAAATAGGCTACCAAAGACTACGGAGACTTTTTAGTTTAATTATTCCGTATAGGTGGGAATAAGAAACTACATCCCCACCGATGTAGGCATATGAGTATGCCTAATTGTGGGGATTTTTATATACCTACCAAAAGCCATAGGAGGTGAAATATGTCTGAAAAAGCTATACAACAAAAACAAGTAATTGTTAATGAAATAGTTGAAAAAATTGAAAATGCAAAATCAGTAACTCTTGTAGAGTTTGATAAAATGGACGTAAAAGAAATTACAGATTTGCGTAACAATTTTAGAGATGCAAATACAGAATACAAAGTATACAAAAATACTATGATGAGATTTGCATTTCAACAACTTGGTTTTGATCAATTTACAGAAGAATTAAAAGGTTCTAATGCTCTTATTTTTTCAAACGAAGAAATGGTTGATGGACCCAAAGTAGCTAGAAAATATATTGATCAAGATGATGCAAACCAAGAAAAACTTATAATTAAATCTGGTGTAGTAGATGGAAATTATCAAACTCCAGATGAAATGCTAGCAATAGCAAAATTACCAGGACAACAAGAACTTGCATCTATGCTTGTTAATACATTACAAGCACCAATTAGAAAACTTGCTGGTGATTTATCACAAATCAATGCTAAACTTGTTTATGCACTTGATGCAGTTAGAGAAAAAAAAGAAAACGAAGCAGCTTAATATAAAAATAATTAATTAAAATATCGGAGGATTAAAAATGTCAGAAAAAGTAACAAACTTATTAGAAGAAATTAAAGAACTTACAGTATTAGAACTATCAGAATTAGTAAAAGCATTAGAAGAAGAATTTGATGTAACAGCTCAAGCAACAGTTGCAGCAGCTCCAGCAGCAGGTGCAGCAGGAGCAGCAGATGCTGGTGCAGCAGAAAAATCAGAATTTGATGTAGTATTAAAATCAGCAGGAGCTTCAAAAATTAACGTAATCAAATTAGTTAAAGAAGTTACAGGTCTTGGACTTAAAGACGCTAAAGCTTTAGTTGATGGTGCTCCAAAAGCAGTTAAAGAAGGCGTAGCTAAAGACGAAGCTGAAGAATTAAAAGCAAAATTAGAAGAAGCTGGTGCAGAAGTAGAATTAGCATAGTTTCTATATTTAAAAGGTTCAAATTGAGCCTTTTTTTGTGTTCAAAATTGACACACATTATTATATAATGTATATTAATATTGAAGGATTCTAATTTTGGAAAGAGGATAATATGAAAGAAATTATAGATTCTCTTGAAAATGTCGATCAAAACGAAAAGTATGAAATCGAAAAACATATTTTAAAAAAACATGGTATTAGAGTTAGTCATCAAAGACTAATGATTTTAGATTATTTAGTAAACAATAGAAATCATCCAACGGCTGATGATATTTACAAATCTTTAAAATCAAAAGATCCTATTCTTTCTCAAGCAACAGTTTATAATACTTTAAACCTATTTGTTGCTAATAATATAGTGAGTGAATTAGATTTTAATCAAAGTAGAAAAAGATATGATTTTTATCAAAAACACCATTCTCATTTTATTTGTGAAAATTGTGGAAATATTATTGACTTGAACATTGATATCGACAATCTAAAATTAGAAGGATTAGAAAACTATAAAATAAATAGCGTGGATCTAACAATTAGGGGAGTTTGTCCAAATTGTGAGAAATAGGCAAAAGCAGTTGCAAATTATAATTTTAATTTTGCAACTGCTTTTTTGTTTGGATTTTTATATAATTTCAAAAACAAAATAGACAATTCCATATATTATTACTTGATGAAGAAGGTAAATTTTAAGAGAATTTTGTCCTATCTTTGCTAAAATATTATTTTTTCCATATCTATTATAAAAATTTTTTTCAACTAATACTGTTCCAATAATATATCCACTAATATATGCAAAAAACCAAGGGATTATAGGAAAATAATCTGTTGAGTGAAAAGATTTTGAAGGAAAACCTAAAATAAATAAATTTTTTTCATATAAAAAAGAATTTATTTCAATATCAAGAATTTTTTGGTTAGGAAAATTGTAAGTTAGAATGAATAATAGGATAAACATAAGCAATAATTTATTAGATATTTTCAAATATTTTTGAACAAAGGCAATTAATATCATTGATAATCCAAGACTGTTTAAAACTCCAAATATTATCAGTTGATCTGGTACGAAAAAATATGTAATTAAGCTTATTAAAATTCCTAGTAAAGAAATTATTATTCCTCTTTGTAAATTTTTTCTCCAGTTTAGAAAATTTGAGCTTATTCCAGATATTAAGAAAAATGATATTGCTATTGATAGTTGCCATATTTTGTTGATATAAAAATTATTGTACCAATCTAAACTTTTATATAGGCTTATATCATAAAATAGATGAAATAAAACCATAGATATAATTGTAAAACCTCTGTACTTATCTAAAATGTAATTTCTTTTCATTTTTAATCCTTTATTTTTATATTCAATATTATTTTACTTTATTTTTGAATATTATATAATATTTATGTTAAGAAAGAGGTAAAGATGATTAAAGATAAAGATTATTATTTGGATTGGATATATCAAAGAGGAAATTCTGCTGGAAAAAGAAGAGATTTATCTGCTATAAAAGCTCTGCTTAATGAACTTGGTAACCCTCAAGACAAATTAAAAGTAATTCATATAGCTGGAACAAATGGCAAGGGTTCTACTGCAAATTTTATAGCTAATACTTTATCACTTAAAGTTAAATGTGGACTTTTCACTTCTCCATATATGGTTGAAATTAATGAAGAGATGAAAATAAATGGAATTTCAATAAGTGATGATGATTTTTTCACTTATATAGAAATGATTAAACCGATTTGTGAAAGGCTTGATGAAATTAATTTAAAAAATACTTATTTTGAAGTTATGACGGCTTTGATGTTTAAGTATTTTTATGATAAAAAGGTGGATGTCTGTGTAGTTGAAACAGGTCTTGGTGGGACATTAGATTCAACAAACGTGGTTAAAAAACCTATAGCAAGTCTTATTACTACAATTTCTATGGACCACACTAATATTTTGGGAAATACTATCGAAGAGATAGCCCAAAATAAGGCTGGGATAATAAAAGACAATGTTCCAGTATTTATTTATCCCCAAGATAAACCAGCTTTAGATATTATTTTAAAAGAAGCTAGAGTAAAAAATGCGAAAATATATGATTTTAAACTTGATGAAATTAAGATAAAAAATGAAAATGAAAGTTTCAATGAATTTGATTTTAGATCATATAAAAATATAAAAACTTCATTAATTGGAAAAATTCAAATTTATAATGCCTGTAATGCTATAAATTTATTGGATTATTTTAAGGATGAATATAATCTAGATGATAAAACTATTAAAAAAGGAATTTATGAAAGCACTAATCCTGGACGTCTACAAATAATTTCTAAAGATCCAAAAGTTTTGATTGATGGCAGTCACAACAAAGAATCAATTGATGTCCTAATAAATTCTTTAAAAAATTTTAAATATGACAAACTTATTGTTGGATTTTCAGTTTTAAAGGATAAGGATTATAAGTATATTATTGAGAAACTATCACAGGAAGCTGATGAAATTGTTATAACCAGTATTGACAATCCTAGAGCTTTTGAAATCTGTGAACTTAAAGAAATTGTAAAAGAAAAAAATCCTAATGTTAAAGCCATTAAAGACAGAAAAAAAGCATATGAATATACAAAATCAAATGCAGGTTCTAATGATTTAGTTTTATGGTGCGGATCCTTGTACCTTGTTGGAGAGATTTTAAAATTTGAAAATACTTATAAAAATCTATAATAATTAATAAATACCAAATTTTTAAATTTAAATTTGGTATTTTTATCTTACTTAAATGTAAGATACGAGTATTTTAATTATTTGTATTATTTTTATTAAAAAGTATTAATAAATATTAAAAACAGAAAATATAAAGTGATAAAATATTATATACAAAAATTACTCGCAAAAGTAGGGCGAACTTTTAGCGTGATTATAATAAATTAATAAATTATTGACAATATAGTCGAAAAAAAGTATGTTTGTATTTGGAGGTAGTATATGAATAATATATTTAATAAAAAAAAGAAAAAGAAAGTTAAATTTCCTTCAGCTTTTACTGTTTTATTTATTGTATTGGTATTAGCTGCAATTTTAACTTATATAGTTCCAGCAGGATCTTATGATAGGTTAGAGTATAATAAGGAAGAAAATGTATTCCTTAAAACAGGAATTGATGGTGAAGAAGAAAAGCTTCCTGCAAAACAAGAAACTTTGGACGATTTAAAAATTACAGTTCCACTTAAAAGTTTTGTTAAGGAAGATATAAAAAAACCTGTTGCTATACCAGGATCTTACCATAAACTTGACCAACATCCTCAAGGATTTTTGAAAGTTGCTAGGGCTCCAATAGATGGAATAGCAGATTCTATAGGAATTATTGTTTTTGTTTTAATTCTTGGTGGTTGTATTGGTGTTTTAAATAAGACTGGTACTTTTGATGCTGGAATTGCTGCTTTATCTAAACTTACTAAGGGAAAAGAATTTTTAATGGTTGCAATTTTATCTAGTATTGTTGCTCTTGGTGGAACAACATTTGGAATGGCTGAAGAAACTATAGCCTTTTATCCAATTTTGTTGCCAATATTTTTAGCATCTGGATTTGATGCCATTGTAACTATTGCTGCAATTTATATGGGTTCATCAATTGGTACAATGTTTTCAACAACAAATGCTTTTTCAGTTGTAGTTGCATCAAATGCAGCCGGAATTTCTTTTAAAGAAGGTATGGGAATAAGAATTATAAGTTTAATTTTAGCTCAAGCTATTACACTTTGGTACATTTACAGATATTCTAAAAAAGTGAAGGAAGACCCTTCAAAATCAATAATAGCTGAAGATATGCCAAGAATTAAAGAACAATATCTAAAAGGATATGACCCTGAAAATGTTGCTCCATTTAATTTTAGAAGAATAGCCATGCTTGTAGTATTTATGCTTGCATTTCCAGTTATGATTTATGGTGTTATGAATCTTGATTGGTGGTTTGAGGAAATGTCAACCTTATTTTTGATTGTAGGAATATTATTAATAATTTTATCAGGCCTACCAGAGCAAGAAGCCGTTGGATCATTTCTAGATGGTTCTGCTGATTTGGTTTCAGTTGCATTAATTATTGGAGTTGCTAGAGGAATAAATATAATACTAGACGATGGAATGATTTCTGATACAATGTTATATAATGCATCAAACATAATTAGTGGAATTAATGGTGTATTATTCTCATCAGTACAAATGATTCTATTCTCATTCCTTGGTATATTTATCCCATCATCATCAGGACTTGCAACCTTATCAATGCCAATTATTGCTCCACTTGCAGATACAGTTTCCCTTGGAAGAGATGTTGTAGTTTCAGCTTACAATTTCGGTCAAGGTTGGATGGCAATAATTGCACCAACGGGATTAATTTTGGCGACTTTGGAGATGGTAGATGTTTCATATAATAAATGGGTTAAATTTATTGCACCATTGATGGGAATATTATTAGTTCTAGCTATAGTTATGTTAGGAATTCAAACTGTAATATAAGGATGGAAAAATATGTTAGATAAATTTTTAAAATATGTGAAATACGATACCCAAAGTGATGACAAAAACGAATCTTGTCCTTCAACACCAGGACAAATTGAACTTGCAAAAGTTATAGTTGAAGATTTAAAAAATCTTGGCATAGATAATGCACATGTAGATGAAAATGGATATGTTTATGCTTCTATAGAAGGAACAGTAAAAGATGTTCCTACAATTGGTTTTATTTCTCACATGGATACAGCTCTTGAAATTAGTGGGAAAAATGTAAATCCACAAATAATTGACTCATATGAAGGTGGGGACATAATTTTAAATGATAAATATAAATTGAGTGAAGATGAATATCCGTTTTTAAAAGAACTAATTGGACATAAGTTAGTTACAACTGATGGAACAACTTTGCTTGGTGCTGATGATAAAGCTGGTATTGCTATAATTATGGAAATAGCAAAATATTTCATGGAAAATAGAGATTTAAAATTTGGAGATATAAAAATAGGCTTTACTCCAGATGAAGAAATCGGTAGAGGAGCAGATTTATTTGATGTAGAAAAATTTGGAGCTGACTTCGCTTATACAATTGATGGTGGACCAGTTGCAGAGTTAGAATATGAAAATTTTAATGCAGCAACAGCAAAAATCCACATAGAAGGAAAATCAGTTCACCCAGGTTCTGCAAAAAATGTATTAATTAATGCACTTTTACTTGGACAAGAATTAAACTCAATGCTACCAGTAAATGAAAGACCAGAATATTCAGAAGGATATGAAGGATTTTTCATGTTAGATGAAATAAATGGAACTTCTGCAGAAGTTGATATAGTATATCTAATTAGAGATTTTTTCACAGATTCATTTAATGAAAAGAAAAAAATTCTCCAAGACATAGTAGATTTTCTAAATAAAAAATATGGACAAAGAATTGAATTAGAAATTACAGATTCTTATTATAATATGAAAGAAAAAATTAAACCTCGTATGGAAATTGTTGAACTGGCTAAAAAATCAATCAAAAAAGCCGGCATGGATCCAATTGTAAAACCAATAAGAGGTGGTACTGATGGAGCAAGTCTTTCCTATAAGGGTCTTCCTACACCAAATTTATTTACAGGAGGATATAATTTCCATGGAAGGTACGAACTTCTTTCAGTAGATATAATGGAAAAATCTTTTGAAGTTTTGAAAAATATTGTACAATTAAATGCAGAGGAGGGGAAATAATGGAAAAATTACAACCACAAAGAGTATTTTATTACTTTAAAAAATTAATGGACATCCCTAGACCAAGTTTTCACGAAAAAGAAGTTTCAGACTTTCTAGTAAAAACAGGCAAAGAATTAAATCTTGAAACTTACCAAGATGAAAATCTAAATGTAATTTTAAAAAGAAAAGCATCAAAAGGATACGAGAACGCACCAAAGGTAATTTTACAAGGACATATGGACATGGTTGCATCAAAAACTGACGATTCAGACCATGATTTCTTAAAAGATCCAATAAAACCTATACTTGATGGAAAATATTTAACAGCTGATAAGACAACACTTGGAGCTGATAACGGAATTGCAGTTGCAATGGGATTGAGCTTGCTTGAAGATGAAAACTATGTTGGACCACAAATTGAATTATTGGTAACAACAGAAGAAGAAACATCTATGGCAGGAGCTTTGAATTTAGCTGGAGATATTCTTGAAGGTGAATATTTAATAAATATTGACTCAGAAGAAGAAGGAGTCCTAACAGTTGGATCAGCTGGAGGAATTACATTCTTTATTTCTGAAAAAATCGGAAAAGAAGAAGACAAAGATGGATTTGAAATAAAAGTATCAGGCCTTCTTGGTGGTCACTCAGGAATGGACATCAACGATAATAGAGGAAATGCTATAAAAATTTTCGCACATATTTTGGATAATTTGAATTCAGATATAACAATAGGAGAATTTACAAGCGGTAGTCTTGATAATATTATTCCATCATCAGGAAGTGTAAAAGTTTACGGAGCAAAAGTCGAAGAATTAGAAGAAGCAAAGAAAAATGCTTTGGCTAAATTTAAAGATGTAAAAGGTGAATTAAAAATTGAAATAAGTGAAGCTAGCGGAAAGAGCTATTCAAAAGAATTATCAGAAAAAATAATTAAAATGATAGCAAATGTTGCTTGTGGAACAAACACAATGATGAAAGATGGGGTTACTGTAGAATCTTCAGATAACTTAGCTTTAATAAAAGAAGAAGATGGATTTGTAAAAAGTGAAATTTCATTAAGATCATCAGAAAATCATGTCCTAGAAGAATTATCAGATAGGATAAAGAAAACACTTGAAGACTTAAATATAAACTATACTATAGATTCAATTTATCCAGGTTGGGAATACAAAGAAGACTCAAAATTAAGACCACTCGCTCAAAAAGTTTACAAAGATTTTGAAGGAAAAGAATTTGACACAATAGTAATTCACGCTGGACTAGAATGCGGTGCATTTTACGAAAAATATCCAAATTTAGATATAATTTCAATAGGACCAAATATAACAGGAGCACATTCACCAGAAGAAAAAGTTGAAATAGAATCAGTACAAAGAGTTTATGCATATTTAAAAGAATTACTAAAAGAAATTAAATAAGCTAGTAAAAATAATTTAAAAAGATGATGTTGGAAATAGATAAAACTATTTTACACATCATCTTTTTTATAATCTTTTAGTAAATATTTATTATATTTTTGTAGATTTTTAAAAGTAAGACTAATTATAAATATTTCAGGTTATCTTGAGTATTAAAAATTTAATAACAATTTGTTGTTTTTAGATTATATCAGAAAAAATTAATGCCATTACAAAACAGAAAATTATATTTGGCAAATTGTATAAAAATCTAGCAAATATTAGGGATAATATGAAAAAATATATATAAAAAACAAAGACTAAACACAATCTTCACTTTAAAAGGTTTCACGGATAGTGATTAATCTCTGTTTATTGAAATATACTATAGGTTTGTATAAATACAAATATTAGATAAATATGAAAGAAATAGAGGCTCTAGCTGGCCCTCCACAAATGCGGAAGGTAGAAGAGCCTCTATTAAATTATAGTATACTATAAGTATTTAAAAATCAAACAAAGCACATGGCGCAACCCAAAGAAAAATTCTTTTAAGGGGGTCACGTATGTGCTTTGTTATTGTAAATAATATAATATAAAATTCAAAATAAATCAATATTTTATTAGAAAAAAATAAAACCTTGAAAAATCAAGGTTTAAAATGTATATGGTGGAGATGACGGGATTTGAACCCGTGTCCGCACAAGTTTTAATAAAAGCATCTACAAGTTTAGTAAGTATTTAAATTTCATCTAGCACTTATCTACTTACAAATAACTTACTAGACTAGCTTCATAATACTAAATACACTCAAAGCTTTGTGCATTAGTTGCCACATAAATTATGAAACAAATAACGACTATTGTGGCCTAATCGTTATTTGCTGCTTGCCTAAATTAGGCAGCTAATGCGAATTGTCTTTCGCTATTATTGTTTGCATTTATATTTAATTTTCAATTTTACGAATTGATAAACGACTTGCAGCTTAAATCTTAACAAGCACGTCGAAACCAAAACATCCCCATAAGCAATGATAATATTATACTAAATTTTATTTTTATGTCAAAATTCATTAAAGGTTTTTAAGTGAATTAAATTTTAATTTTTTGGGTATTATTATATCAAGTCATTCAGATTAAAAAATCTTGAAAAGATAGGAGGACTTATGAGAAATAATAATAAAATTGCAGCTATGCTTCTTGCTGGTGGTCAAGGATCTAGGTTGAAAGCTTTAACAAAGGAAATGGCAAAACCAGTTGTTCCATTTGGTGGAAAATATAAAATAATTGATTTTGCTTTATCAAATGCAACAAATTCTGAAATTAGAGATATTGGTGTACTTACTCAATATAAACCACAATTATTAAATAAGCACTTAGGTATTGGTGCTGCTTGGGATTATGATAGAAATTTTGGTGGTCTAAGAATTTTAACTCCATACTATACTGAAGAAGGTGGAAAATGGTTTGAAGGAACTGCTGGGGCAATTTTTGTAAATATCAATTATCTTGATAGTATTGATCCTGAATATGTTCTTATTCTTTCAGGAGATCATATTTATAAGATGGATTATACGAAGCTTCTTGATGAACATATGGAAAAAGGTGCTGATGCAACTATTGCTGTTATGGAAGTTGATTGGGATGAGGCATCAAGATTTGGAATAATGAATACTGATGATGAAGGAAAGATTGTAGAATTTGAGGAAAAACCTGAAAATCCTAAATCAAATCTTGCTTCTATGGGAATTTATATCTTCAATTGGAAAGTATTGAGAGAGGCTTTGATTGAAGATCACAAAAATTCTGAATCCACAAATGATTTTGGTCATGATATTATTCCTTACTTATTAAATAATAATAGAAATTTATTTGTTTATAAATTTGATGGATATTGGAAAGATGTTGGTACAGTTAAGTCTTATTGGCAAGCAAATCTTGACTTGATTGATCCTGAGAACCCACTAAATATTCATGATGATTCTTGGAAAATATATACAACTGCTCTGAACTTGCCTCCTCATAGGGTTGGAAGTCATGGTGCCTTAAATGATGCATTAATAAATGAAGGTTGTATTATTGATGGAGAGGTAAATAATTCTGTATTGTTCTCAAATGTAAAAATTGAAGAAAATGCTTGTGTAAATAATTGCGTAATTTTATCTGGTGTTACTATAAAAGAGGGAGTAAAGGTATATAATTGTGTAATTACTGAGAATATGGAAATAAATGAAAATATTGGAGATAAAAACTCTACAACAGTTTATCTTGTAAGTAAAGATGGTATAGAGGAGGATTAGTATGCAAAATATACTTGCTTTAATTTATAGTTCAGAATTTGATGAGAAAAATTATGATACTCTTTGTAAATATAGACCTGATTATATGCTTCCTTTTGGTTGTAGGTATAGGGTTATAGATTTTACCTTATCAAATATTACAAATCATAATATATCAAGTGTAATTTTATATGGTGGAGAACCTTTAAGATCTACTCTTGATCATGTTGGTGATGGTAGAAATTGGGAATTAAATAGAAGAAGTGGTGGTTTGATGATAAATCCTCCTGTTTATAATAGGTCTAGGCTTGCAAATGAAATCGAAACTTATTACAATACCATGAAACATTTTATGCAAAATAAACGTGAATATGTTTATATTACTAACCCTATGTATATCTCTAAGGTAAATATTTCAGATGCTTATGAGCAAATGAAAGGTGAAAATCTTGATGCTTTAATTTTCACTCAAAAAATAAAAGATGATTATGGTTATTATTTAAATAGAAGAATTATTAATACTGATGAAAAGGAGATTCCAATTAGTGTAGGGACAAACCTTGGTCTTGAAGAAGAGATAAACTTATTTACTGGATCAATTTTGATTAAAAAGGATATATTCATTGATTTATTAAGATATTCAATTGAAAAAAATAATGCTACTAATATCTTGGATGCATTGTTTAAATATCCTAAGAAGAATACTTTAGGATTGTATAGGTCAAAAGAAAAATTGAATGTAATTATGGATACTTTAACCTATTTTGAAGCAAGCTTTAATCTTTTGGATAGGGAATATTTTGATGAAATTTTCTATGAACAAGGAATGGTTTATACAAAAAGTAAGGATGAACCTTCAACGGAATATTTAAAAGGATCAAAAGTTAGAAATTCTTTGGTTGCAAATGGTGCTTTGATTGAAGGAGAAATTGAAAATTCTATAATTTTTAGGGGTGTTACAGTTAAAAAAGGTGCAGTAATTAAAAATTCTATTATCTTCCAAAATTCTGAAATTGGTGAGGGAGCTATTTTAAACCATGTTATTACTGATAAAGACACAAAGGTACATGAAGATGTAAGATTATTCGGAAATAGAACCCATCCTTACTTGACAGATAAGGGAGAGCACATTAATTAAGGAGATTTAAATGAAAGTATTATTTTTGACAAGTGAAGCCGATCCCTTTATAAAAACTGGAGGACTTGCTGATGTAGCTGGTTCCCTTCCTAAAGAGCTTGTAAAAAAAGGTATAGATATAAGAGTAGCTATGCCTTTATATACTAGCATTGATCAGGTTTATAAAAATAAAATGAAAAAAATTAAAGAATTTTACGTTGATCTTGATTGGAAACACCAATATGCTGGCGTTTATAGTTTGAAATGGGATAATGTTACATTTTATTTTATAGACAATCTAGAATATTTCGATAGGGATAATGCCTATGGATATGATGATGATGCTGAAAGATTTATATTTTTCTCAAAAGCTGCAACCCTTCTTGGGAAAGAAATTGACTTTAAGCCGGATATAATCCATTCTAATGATTGGCATACTGCTTTGGTAAATATTTATGTAAATGATTTTAGAAAAGGTGATCATTATTTTGATGATATAAGAACTTTATTTACAATTCATAACCTAAAATATCAAGGAGTATTTGATTCAGGCTATCTTAAACTAACTGGTCTTGATGGATATTATTTCAATGAACATGATCTAAAATACTTTGATGCTATTAATTTTATGAAAGGTGGCATCGTTCATTCTACTGCCTTTAATACAGTTAGTGAAAATTATGCACAAGAGATTAAATATCCATTTTATGGAGAAGGTCTTGATGGAATAGTTAGAGAATATGAAAATAAACTTTCTGGAATTGTAAATGGGATTGATTATGAAGTTTGGAATCCAAAAACTGACAAGAACATTTACAAAAATTATGATTTAAAATCCATAAAAGATAAAGCAAAAAATAAAACAGAACTTCAAAAAGAATATGGATTACCAGTAAATGAAAATGTTCCAATGATTGCAATTTGTTCAAGGTTAACTTCTATGAAAGGATTTGACCTTGTAAGGTATATTTTAGATGAATTATTACAAGAAGATATTCAACTGGTTGTTCTTGGAACTGGAGATTATACTTATGAGGAAATGTTTAAATATTTTGAGTGGAAATATCCTGATAAGGTTGCTGCAAGAATTTATTATGATGGAAAAGAAAGTCACAAATTATATGGTGCAAGTGATTTATTTATGATGCCATCAATCTCTGAACCCTGTGGCATTAGCCAATTAATTGCTATGAGATATGGTTCTTTGCCAATTGTAAGAGAAGCTGGTGGATTAAAAGATACTGTAAAAGCTTACAACAAATATACTGGTGAAGGAACAGGATTTTCTTTTGAAAATATAAATGCTCATGAATTACTTTTTGCTAGTAAAAATGCTATAGATTTATATAAAAATGATAAAAAAGCCTTCGATAAGCTTGTTGAAAATGCTATGAAAGAAAAAAATGACTGGGAAGAATCTTCAAAAAAATATATTAAATTATATGAAGATATAAAGGCATAAAATGAATAAAAATAATAATTTTATCTTAAAAAGAATACAAAATTTTTTGTATTCTTTTTATGCTAAAGAGATAGAAGATGCAAGACTTGGTGAAATTTACGATGGGCTTGTAAAAGCTTTGATGCAAGATATAGGAAAAAATTGGTCTAAATCAAAAAAAACTTTTAAAAATAAAGAAGTTTACTTATTATCGTTTGAATATAGTCTAGGAAAATTTATTGAAAATGCAATAGAATCTTTAGATTATAAAAAAGAAGTTAATGAGTGCTTAAAGCTATTGAATATTTCTATGGAAGATTTGCTAAATTATGAAAAAGAAGCTAGTCTTGGGAATAGTGACATAGGAATCGGTTCTTGGTATTTAATGAAAGAGTTCAGTAAAAATAAAATAAAATCCATGGCCTATGCTCTTAGATATGAAAGTGGAGAAATGAAACAAGTCATTAGAGATGGAAGGCAATTTATAAATCCTAATGAATGGCTTTCTGTCGGAAATAAATGGGAGCATAAAAAAGCTTTTTCTTATATTTTAAATATCGAAGGAAAGAAAACAAAGGCAGTAGCTTATGATATGCCGATTTTTAATAATGAAAATAATTTTGTAAACACACTTAGGTTGTGGAAAGCAGAATCAATTAATAAAATAGATTATTTGAATTTATCAAGTGGAGATTTTAAAAGCGCTTATGATGATTATATAGATAATAATTCCTTGACTCAATTTTTGTATTTAGATAATTCTACTTATGAGGGAAAGATTTTTAGGTTAAAACAAGAATATTTTTATTCAGTTTCAACCATTCAAGATATTTTTAGAAGATATTTTAAAAAAAATCATGATATAAGAGATATTAAAGATAAAATCAAAATAATTCTTGCGGATATTCATCCTAGCCTTGCAATAATTGAATTTATAAGAGCCCTAAATCAAGGGTATGATATTGAAATTAAAGAATGTATTGAAATAAGTAAAAAAGTATTTGTTCATATAGGATTTTTAGTAACTTCTGATTCGAAAGAATCCTATGATATTTCAATGATAAAATCAATCGATAGTTCTTTTTACGATATTATTTTAAAATTAGATGATTATTTAAAAGAAAATCGAAATTTATCAATAATTGAAGATAAACAATTAAAATACGATAGGCTTAATTATTGCTTTGTTGATAGCTACTACTATTTATCAAAAATTTTCGTTGATAATTATAAGGAAGAAGGGGTAAAATTTTCTTATTTAAATTTTGGCGTTGATAGATATTTATATTCTGATTCAAACAATTTATTGTTTAAAAAAAGTCTAGAAAATTATGGTATAAATATTGTAAATAAAGATAGTGTAAGAAAACTAGAAAATTTTAAAAATTATAATGTTTTTTATGATGAAATAGAAGAGGTTAAATTTAAAAATAAGCTTAATTTAATTAAAGAATTTAAGTTAGATGGCTTTGATAGAGTAAATCCTTATTCTATTTTTGATATGCAACTTGCAATGTTTCATGAGGCAAAAAGACAATTATTAAATGCTATAAGTATAGCTAGCATCTATTATAAATTAAAAGACAATTCAAATATATTAATATCTCCTACAACTTATATTTTTTCGGGTAAGGCGAATGATGGATATTTTATGGCGAAAGAAATTATAAAATTCATCCTTGCATTAAAGCATATGATTGACAAAGATAAGTTAATTAAGGAGAAATTAAAGATAATTTTTATAGAAGATGCAAATGTAGAGAGGCTAAGAAAAATTTATCCTGCATGTGATCTTTATAGCAATTTAAGTCTACCAATTTTTGATAATCAAAGTTTTCATATGTTAAACTCAATTTTTAACTTATCAAATGTACTTTCGAGCAAGGGTGGAATAATTTCAAATATTGAAAAGAAAAATGAAATTTATACCTTTGGACAAACTTATGAAGAAATTGAAAAAATAAAAAACGAAAATGCTTATGATGCCCGTGAATTCTATTACAAAAATGATATAATCAAAAGGACGATTGATAATTTAATTAATGAAGATTACTCTAATTTGCCATATAACTTTAAAAATATTTATGACTATTTGATTTCTTATAATGATTCATTTTTTATATTTAAAGACCATGATTCTTTGCTAGATATGAGATTTAAAATTTCTAAGGATTATTTGGACAAGAAAAAATGGATTGATAAGGAGATAGATAATATACTTTGGGCAAATGAATTTAATCTTGATAAAAATTTAGAAAAATTGAAATAGGAAATATGACATACACATACGATGATATAAAGGATATAAAATTAGGAGAAAACTACACAAAAAATTACACTGAATTTAGGATTTTTGCACCAGGTAGAAAAAAAATCGACTTGTTAATTACAGATGATTATAGAAAAGTTAGAAAAGAAAAATTTTCTATGGTAAAAACAGAATTTGATATATTTTACTGCAAAATTGAAAGAGATTTGGATGGATTTTTCTATTCTTATTTAGTTGAAGATAAATACGAAGTGACAGATCCTTACTCCAAAGCTTCTTCAATTAATAGCCTAATGTCTGCTATAGTTGATTTTGATAAAACGAACCCTAAAAACTTTAAAAAGTTTTCGCCCAAAATTTGCGAAAATGAAGCTGTAATTTATGAATTAAATGTAAAAGATTTTACAGCAAATAAAAATTCGAATGTAAAAAATAGGGGTAAATTTCTAGGACTTTGTGAAGAAGATAATGAATTTGATGGAAAAAAAACAGGCTTATCTCACCTTAAAGAATTAGGAGTTACACATGTTCAACTCTTACCAGTTTATGATTTTATCTCAACATTTGAAGAAAATGAGAAATTTTTTGATGATGATAATTACAATTGGGGCTATGATCCAGAATTATATTTTAATGTTGAAGGGTCATATGCAACAAATCCTTATGAGCCAAAAAATAGAATTTTTGAATTTAAAAAAATGGTAAATAAAATCCATGAAGCTGGCATGAATGTAGTTATGGATGTTGTTTATAACCACACTTTTAAAACAAGTGATTCAAATTTAGAAATTTTAGCACCATCTTATTATTACAGGAAAAATCCTGATGGAAGTTTTTCAAATGGATCTGGCGTTGGGAATGAAATTAAAAGTGAAAATCCTTTTGCTAGAAAATTAATAATTGATTCATTAAAACATTGGGTTTTAGAATATGACATAGATGGATTTAGGTTTGATTTGATGGCTTTAATTGATATAGATACTATGAAAATTGCAATTAAAGAGCTAAAAAAAATCAAACCTTATCTAATAATTTATGGTGAACCTTGGATGGGTGGAGATTCAGTCTTGCCAAGAGAAAAACAAATTTTAACAGGAAGTCAAAGATCAAATGGATTTGGAGTTTTTAATGATAGTTTTAGAAATGCCATTAAAGGTGATAACGACGGATATGGCAAGGGCTTTATTCAAGGAAATTTCACATTAAAAAATCAAATAGAAATTGGTATAAGTGGTAGCATTGACTTTGATGATAAAAGAAAAGGGTTTGCGGATAATGCTAGTGAGACAATTAATTATTTTGCTTGCCATGATAATCTAAATTATTTTGATAAATTAAAAATATCTTTGACAGATCATGATGATTTAGAATATATATCAAGGTTGGGTTTTGCAATTTTATTTTTATCTTTTGGAAAGCCCTTTATCTATGAAGGAACAGAATTTAATAATTCAAAATCTAATAACAGCAACTCATACAACTTGCCTTTATCTATAAATGGAATTGATTGGAAAGATAAAATTGATAATTTTGAAACCTTTACTTTTGTTAAAGATTTAATTTTTCTTAGAAAAAAATTAGAGGTTTTTCAGCTTGTAAAAAAAGATGATCTCAGAAAAGCTCTGACTTTTGTAGAAGATTTAGAGGATAACCTCATTGCTTACAATATTTGTTTCAAAAATAAGAAAATATATGTAGTTTTTAATGGATTAAAAGATGATGTAGAAGTTGATGATTTTAAAAGAAAGAAAATTTTTGGAGAAGAAATTTCACTTGTTAAAATATTCGATAAAAAGGGTAAAATTAATAAAAAGATAAAAGTTTCTGAATTAGATTATTTCAGCAAACATTCTGTAAATGTCTATATAAGAGGAGAAAATTATGGATTATAAAAAAGTTTATGAAACTTGGCTAAATAATGAATTTTTTGACCAAGAAACTAAAGATGAATTAAAAAAAATTGAAAATGATGAAAATGAAATTGAAGATAGATTTTACCAAGAATTAGCTTTTGGTACTGCAGGGCTAAGGGGTAAGCTTGGTGCTGGTACGAATAGAATGAACCAATACACAGTGGCAAAAGCTACTCAAGCCTTTGCTGATACAATCTCTGACATGGGGGAAGACGCAAAAGAAAGAGGAGTTGTAATTTGTTATGATGTTAGACATAAATCTGATGAATTTTCAAAAATAACTGCTGAAGTTTTTGCTGCTAATGGAATTAAAGTAAATATTTTTAAGGAAATTCAACCAACACCTGTTTGTTCATATGCAATTAGAAAATTAAAATCAATTGGTGGAGTAATGGTTACAGCTAGTCACAATCCAAGAGAATATAATGGCTACAAGGCTTACGGTTCAGATGGAAGTCAAATTCTTGAAGATATTGCAGTAAAAATTCAAAATTATATGAAAGAATATGAAGATTACTCTAAAATAAAAAGAGTTGATTTTGACAAAGCAATTAATGAAGGACTAATTTCATGGATAGATGATTCTTTGATTGAAGACTATGTAAAAGATGTTTTAGATTGTGCAATCAATGAAGATGTTGATAAAAAAGTTAAAATTGTATATACACCATTAAACGGTTGTGGAAATAAATTGGTTAGAAGAATTCTTGATGAGAGAGGTTTTGAAAATATCTTCATAGTAAAAGAGCAAGAAAATCCAGATCCTGACTTTACAACTGTTGGATATCCAAACCCAGAAGATCCAAAAGCATTTAAATTATCAGAAAAACTAGGTAAGGAAAAAAATGCTGAATTATTACTGGCAACAGATCCAGATTCTGATAGGTGTGCAGTTGAAGTTTTGGATGAGAATGGTAAATATCAATTTTTAACAGGAAATCAAATTGGATCTTTGCTTACAAATTATATTTTGACAGCTCTAAAAGAAAATAATGAATTGCCAGATGATGGAGCTGTTGTCAAAACTATAGTTTCAACAGACTTAGTTAAACCAATTGCAAAAAGTTTTGGAGTTGATGTTTATGAAGTTTTAACTGGATTTAAAAATATATATGAAGTGGCAAATAATTTTGAAAAAATTGGCAAAGGCGAATTTATTTTTGGCTTTGAAGAAAGTATAGGTTATAATTATAAGACTTTTGTAAGAGATAAGGATGCTGTAAACTCAGCTATGCTTATTAGCGAAATGACTGCCTATTATAAAAATAAAGGAAAATCATTATTAGATGTTCTTGATGATATTTACCAAGAATATGGCTTTTATTCAAATGAGGTTCAATCAATAGTTCTTGAGGGACTTGATGGAGCTCAAAAAATAAAAAGAATTATGGAATCTATAAGAACAAATCCACTAAAAGAAATTTCTGGACTAAAAGTTAAAAAGATTGTGGATTATTTAAATGATGAAACAGGTCTTTCAAAATCTAATGTTTTGAAATATTATTTAGAAGATGACTCTTGGTTTGTACTAAGACCTTCAGGAACAGAACCAAAAATAAAATTATATCTAAATGCAATAGATGAGAGCAAAAAAGAGTCTGATGAAAAAAGAGATAAAATTAAAAATGAAGTAAATAATATTATTAATCAAATTGATTAAAAATTTTTATACCTAGGAGCAAAATAAAGCTTCTAGGTATTTTTCATTTAAGATTATTAAGAACTTTTATATTAGATATTTTTAATAGGGATATTTTCAAGAATGAGAAATTTTTGATAAAATAAGTAAATAAGAAGTAAGGAGGTATTATGGATCAATTTTTTAACTTTATAGATAAAGTATTTTCAATTCAAGTATTTGGAAATATGACTCTATATCAATTATTATCTACAATTTTAAAATATGTATTTGTTGTTATAGTTTTATACTTTATCTATTCAATTATTAGAATAATTTATTATGATGTTAGATATGCAATAAAAAAAGAGCAAATATCTGATACATATTTACAATTCATAAACCAAAATCAAGAAAATAAATTTAAAATACAAGAATATTACTATATTGGAGAAAATAACACAATAGGAAGAAACGATAAGAATACTATTTGCATAAAAGACAAATTTTTATCAAGTTTTCATGCAAGAATTATCCTAGACCAAGGGATATATTTCTTGGAAGATTTAAATTCTTCAAATGGAACTTTTTTAAACGATGAAAGAATCAATGAAGCTATTGAGTTGAAAAATAAAGATATAATAAAATTTGGGGAATTAAAATTTTTATTTATAAACGGTGATGAAGATGATTAAAAAAGAAAATATAAATATCATCAACCAAAAAAAATATAAAAACAACGCTTTGTTTCTTTTGTTTCTATTTGAATTTTTGACTTTAAGCTTGTCTATGATTTTTAATGCAGATAAATTACAAAGTGGGGATTTTTATGCCTATATAACAATTCTCGTAACTACAATGCTATCTACTATTTTGGCTAATAAACTAACAAGAAGTGATAGTATTTTATTATTGATTGTAAATATGTTGTTTTCAATTGGGGTTGCTATGATTTATAGGCTTGATCCATCTTTGGGGAAAAAACAACTTTTATTTTATTTGGTAGGTATAATAGTATATTTTTTAACTTATTTTATCTTACAAAAATATAAAAATTGGGATGAGCATATTATTTTTTATTTTGTAATTTCTATAGTTTTATTTGTGGCAACTTTAATTTTTGGTTTTGCATCTGGCGGGGCAAAAAACTGGATAGTTATAGGACCTTTTACCTTACAACCTTCAGAATTTATAAAAGTACCTTTTATATTTTTTGTAGCAAGTTTTTATACCCATTACAATAAATATAGGAAAAAAGCTTTTGGTAAATATTATTTAAGTTTAGGAATATATGCTTTTATTTTGATGTTTTTTATTCAAAAAGAATTGGGAACAGCTTTGATATTTTTCGGAACAATGATACTTACACAATTTGTATATGAAAGGGATAGAAAATTAATTCTTTTAAATTTGATTTTTATAGTTCTAGGATCTATTCTTGCATATTTCTTATTTTCACACATTAGAGTAAGGGTAGAAACTTGGCTTGATCCCTGGTCTGTTATTGATGATAGGGGTTACCAAATAACTCAATCATTATTTGCTCTTGCAAGCGGTGGATTATTTGGAACAGGAATAGGACTTGGAAGACCTGACTATATACCTGTTGCAGAAAGTGATTTTATTTTCCCAGCAATTTGTGAGGAATATGGAATCTTTATGGGAATTGCTGTAGTTTTATTATTTTTAATTTTAGTATATAGGGCTATAAAAATTGCACTTCAACAAGAAGAGAAATTTTTTTCAATTCTTGCTTTTGGAATAGGAGGATTATTTGCTCTTCAAACCCTAATTATTTTGGGAGGAGTTTTAAAACTTATACCTTTGACTGGGGTTACTCTCCCATTTATTTCAGCAGGAGGATCCTCAATGGTTTCAGGATTTATATTACTTGCATGTCTTCAATATTGCGGGCAAAAAATAGAAAATGGTGAAGAAGATGAAAAAAAAGAAAGATAAAGAAAAACCATTTATACAAAAAATTTTAGATATGGAAAAAAAACAAAGGCTAAAAGAAGAAGATGACAAACACATATTGAAAAAATCTACAATGAATAAAAGATTGATTTATGTTTTGATGCTTTTTATTGCAATGTTTTTGTTTATAGTTTTATACCTAGTATATTTTCAATTATTTAAGGCTCAAACTTTAGCTGATAATAATCATAATAAAAGAAATTGGGTCAATGAAAATGAAATAAAAAGAGGAAATATCTATGATAGAAATGGTAAAGTCTTGGTTTACAATGAAAAAGACGAAAATGGAAATAGAATAAGAGTTTATAATGATGGGATTATAAATTCAGCCTTTACCGGTTATAATTCAGTTCAATACGGAAAAAGTGGATTGGAAAAAACATATAATAATGAATTATTAAATGTATCGGATCAACCAACTTCAAAAATTAGGGATATGGTAGAAAAAACTGGTGTTGGGAATAATTTGAATTTAACAATTGATCAAACCATACAAGAAATTGCCTACAATAGTTTAGGAGATCATATTGGTTCAATTGTTGTAATGGATCCAAGAAATGGTGAAGTCTTAGCAATGGTCTCAAAACCATCATATGATCCAAACACATTGGATCAAGATTGGAATACTTTAATTCAAAACAATGATGCCCCTTTATTAAATAGATCAAGCCAAGGAGCCTATCGACCTGCATCTACAATGAAAATAGTAAGTTCAGATGTGATTTTAAGAAGTGGAATAAATACAAATTATTATGATAGTGGAACTGTAAAAATTCAAAATTACGATATAAAAAATTATGGTGATTTTTCATATGGAAATGTGAATTTAAGAACAGCTTTGATGAATTCACTTAATACTTATTTTGCAGCCAAAGTTGATGAGATTGGAAAAAAACCTTACAAAGACGTGGCTGAAAAATATATGTTCAATAAAAACTACAAATTTGATATTGAAAAAATAAATGCAAAAATTCCGTTTGATGATTTGAATCAAGTTGATATGGCGATGACAGGTTTTGGTTATGGAAAAACAAGAGTTACTCCACTCCATATGGCAATGATTGCATCAACAATTGCAAACGAAGGAAAAATGATGCAGCCAAGACTTGTAAGAAATGTTGTAAATAAAGATGGAAAAATTATTAAAGAAAGTAAAAGTGAAGTTCTTTCTGATGTAACGAGTTCAGATATTGCAAATACAATTAGAGATTATATGGTTGATGTTGTAAATTATGGAACGGCAAACAAAGCGTATCTACAATCTGTTCAAATAGCAGGAAAATCTGGAACAGTAGACAAAAAAGGTGGAGGAGTCGATGTTTGGTTTGTAGGATTTGCTCCAGCTTATGATCCAAAACTTGCCTTTGCGATTGTAGTTGAAGATTCGGATGAGATTGCTGGAGAAGTTCCTGTTCCTATAGGCGGTGAAATGATAAATAGCATTATAAATAATGTAAATTTAAACTAAAATTAAAACGGCTATTAGTTTTAAGGCTAATAACCGTTTTTATTTACAAAAGTTTATTTTTAATATTTGACCAATAATGATTTTTATTTAAAATTAATTTTTTTAATTCTTTGTTTGAAATTTTTGTTGTGATTTTAAAATTGTTGGACTTATATTCATTTCCATCAAATAAAAATACTGTGTGATAATTATCTCTTTTGCTTACATTTATTTCTATTTCTGCATTTTTTGGAAGGATTATAGGTGCTTTTAATGACCTATTTAAGCTTGAAAAAACTGGCGCTATGGGAGTAAGTTGAAATCCTTCTAAGGATTGGTGTAAAATTGCACCATTTGATGATAAATTATAGGCGGTAGATCCGTGAGGAGTTGAAATTATAAGTCCATCGCCTGAAAAATTCTCAATAAAATTTCCATCTATAAAAAGCCTAAGTCTTACTATTTGATTTCTATTACTTTTTACTACAACTTCATTTACTGCATTAATTTGATTTTTACCAATATTTGATTCAAGCATTGGAAGTTTTTCTATATAATATTTTTTTTCTGAAAATCTCCTTACAAAATCTTCTATATTATCAGGACTTACTTCTTGATAAAAACCCAAGTGTCCAGTATTTATTCCTATAAAAGGGATTGATGAAAATTTTGATAATTTCACAGCATTTAAAAAGGTTCCATCCCCACCAATAACAAGGTTTAAGCAAGCGTTTGGATTGAAGTTTAGAGAAACATCATATCCAAAATCTTTAAGTATTTCTTTGGTTTTATTATAAATATTTTTACTATACCTAGATTTGTTTTTAAAAATATTAATTGTTTTGTTCATTGTCACTTACCTTTCTTAAGATATAATTAATTATAACATAAAAACACAATTTGAGGGAAAGATGAGAAGTATAGAATTTAAGGCAGATAGAAAAGTAAAACTGAAAAATTTTCTTTTAAGTAAAGGTATTTCTAATAGAGCTTATAGAAAAATAATAAAGGATTATATTTTAGTAAATGAAAAAAAAGTTAGAAATAACATTGATTTAAATTTTGATGATATTATAGAAATAATTATTGAAGATGAGAATTTAAATTATGAGCCAATTGATAAAAATATAAAGATTTTATATGAAGATGAAGACATATTGGCTGTAGAAAAACCTCCAAATTTAACCGTAAATTCAAAGGGACAAGAAAATTTATCTAATTATATAGCAAATTATTTTAAAATTAATAATATAAAATCTCAAATAAGGCTTATAAATAGGCTTGATATGAATACATCAGGAATAATGTTAATAGCAAAAAATCCTTATGCTCAGGCCTATTATCAAAAACTAATAGAAAATAATGACTTTAATAAAGAATATCTAGCACTTGTTCATGGAAGTCTAAAAATAAATGAATATATCTATTTGAAAATAAAATATGATGAAAATAATAAAAGGATGAAAGTTTCACACGAAGGTGAGAATATAAAAACCTATTTTAAAACTTTAAAATCTTACAATGATTTTTCTTTAATTTATTGTAAAATTTTTACAGGAAAAACTCATCAAATAAGAGTATCTTTAGCGAATTTAAATCATCCTATTTTAGGTGATAAACTTTATGGATCAAATTATGATATGGATAGGTTTTTGCTTCATGCCTTTAAAGTCAAATTTAAAAGATTTAGAGATGGTGAAAAAATAACGATATTATCAAGACCTAATTTTGATAAATACTTAAATTTTCACAATCTAAGGCACGATTAGATATTTGCAATTATGCTTTTCATGTTATATAATAAAATTATTCCAAGGAGCAAGGTCCAAATTTAAACCTACAACATTTATAAGGGATTGCGGAGTTTTGACTTTGATGGCAAGCCTCCTTTGAGTGGAAGTCAGATATTTCAGACAGCAAACCCACCTTCACTTACGCGAAGGTATTAAATATAAGGGCCACCTTGGATTTTTTTATTTTATGTTAATTTTATATGACATATGGGTATAAAATATAAGAATGAATATTAAAACAATAAGGAGAGTTAAATATGAGTATAGCAGATTATATTGAAAGTAAAGCACAAAGAAAACAAAGAGAAATTAAATATGAAATTTGGAAAGTGAAAAATCATGATAGCAGAATGAGAGCTCAAGGAGCTTTTGTTGGAGCCTTAGCTGGAGTAGCTGCTGGATTATTACTTGCTCCAAAATCTGGTAAAAATCTAAGAAAAGATATCAAAGATTCAGTTGAAAATTCTGTAAACCAAGTGAAAAATACAACAAATGATTTTGTTGAAAATGCTAAAGATTCTTACGTAGATTTTAAAGAAAGAGCTTATACAGAACTTCAACCAATAGAAGAAGGTTTTGAAGAAGGAAAAGAAGTTGTTAGAAAAACTGTTGATAAAACTAAAGAAAATTTAAAAGAAAACGCAAAAGATGTAAAAAAAGAAGCTGAAAAACTTAAAGATGATGCTAAAGACGTTAAAGATGCTGCAAAAGATGGAGCAAAAGAAGCAGCTAAAGATGTTAAAGAAGGAAAAGATGAAGTTAAAGATGTAGCTAATGATACTAAAAAGAAAGCTGGAGAAGTAAAAAGAGCTGAAGATAGAAAAAATAAGTAAGGGGTAGATAATGGTTACATTAAATTTAAGATTAATAGGTGATATTATCTTAGTTGTAGTAGGCATAATCGCTATTATATTTCTTGCTCTATTTTTGAAAAAAGCTTCTAGCTTAGTTCAATCTATCCAAAAAATAGTAGATAAAAATCAAGATAATTTAGATGATGTAATAACTAAATTACCAAATTTAGTTGATCAAGCAAATATTTTAGTTGAAAATGTAAACGGGTTAGTTTCTGATCCAAATTTAAAGATGGCTATATCCAATGCAAATTTAGCTATATCCAATGTAAGTGATATAACTGTAGATATAAAAGATACAGTAAATTATGTTGGAGAAGGCGTAGTCGATACTACTGATACATTTGGAGAAGGAATTGCTTCAATAAATGATTATGCATCATTAATTATGGATGTTTTTGACATAGTTAAAAGCGTAATTTCAGGAAGATAGGCCATCGAAAGATGGCCTTTATTATTTTATAAAAGAAAGGAGATTATATGGCACAACCTACAATAAAAGATGTTGCAAAACTTGCAGGTGTTTCAATTTCAACTGTATCTAGAGTAATGAATGATTCAAAACCTGTTAGTCCAGAAGCTAGAAAAAAAGTATTAGATGCAATAAATAAGCTAGATTTTAAACCAAATGAATTAGCAAGAAGTTTGGTTATGAGAAAATCAAATCTTATCGGAGTAATAGTTGAGGATATAGGAATAGAATATATGGCTCAACTTATAAGGGGAGTTGAAGAAATAGGTCACTTATATAAATACGATATAATTCTTTCAAGTACTTATGGAGATGATAGCGCTCTAGAAAATGCTATTGATTTTTTGTCAACAAAACAAGTTGAAGGAATTGTTGTAATAAGTGAGGATATATCTGCAGAAATTTTAGTTAAATTAAGAGATAATAAAATACCATTTTTACTATTAGATAAGTTACATGATTTCAAAAAAATAAATACTGTTAAAATTGATTATGAAAAAGAAGAGTATGAATTAACTAAATACTTATACGAACAAGGTCACGAAAACATAGCCTATGTAACATTAAAAGATCACAATTATTTAACAGATGCAAAAATTGCAGGATATGAGAAATTTATTAATGAAAATAATTTAAAATCTATTATTATAGAAGCTGATGGAAAAACTAGCGATGATGGGTATAATATTGGAGAAGAGGTTATATCTAAAGCTAAAAGTGAAAATGTAAGTGCTATAAGCTTTTACAATGATCAAACAGCAGTAGGATTTATATCATATTGTTTAGATAATAATATAAAAATTCCTGAAGATTATTCAGTAGTAGGATTTGGTAATTTTGAAATATCAAGAGTATACAGACCAAAATTAACTACTGTTTCTATACCAAATTATGATATAGGAGCAATTGGAATTAGAGCTTTGATCAAAAGAATAAGAGGCGAAGAAGATATACTTGAAAATGATTGGGTATTAGATGCACAATTAATTGAAAGAGATAGCACAAAAAAGCATTAGTTGAATGTAACTTATTTAAATGTTAAAATAATAATATAATAATTTAGGAGGCAATTATGGCAGAAAGAAAAATTGTTGTAACTAACGAAACAGGTCTTCACGCAAGACCAGCAGCATCCTTGGTTCAATTTGTAAAAAATTACCCAGGTGATGTAAAATTGGTTAAAGATGGAAAAGAAGCTAACGCAAAAAGCATATTTAATGTTATGAGTCTTGGAATTTCAAAAGGTACAGAAATTGGTATCGTAGTTGAAGGTGAAGACGAAGAAGCATTTGCTGATAAATTAACTGATTTTATAGATAACTTAGCAGAATAATTAATTAAGGGGTACTTTTTGTACCCCTATATTTTTATAATTGAAAGGAAATTTAAATATGACGGATAAATTAAAAGGTATTATAGCTTCAAGTGGAGTAGCTATAGGAAAACTTTTACTATTTGATAAGGAAGAATTAATTATTGATAAAATTAAAATCAGTGATGAAGAAGTAGGTCTACACACAAAAAAAATAGAAGATGCTATTAAATCTTATTTAACTGACCTTGAGAACAAAGAAAAAAACGAAAAAAATGAAGAAGTTTTAAATATTGTTAGGGCTCACATGGAACTTTTACAAGATCCATATTTTTTAGATACAATCAAAGAAAAAATCCAAAATGAAAACAAAAATGCAGAGCTTGCTACAAGTGAAACCGTAGAACAAATGGTTATGGTTATGTCAGCTCTTGAAGATGAATACCTAAAAGAAAGAGCAGATGATTATAAAGATATAGGATTTCAAGTTCTTTGTAAAATTAAAAATATAGTTCCAAAAGATTTATCAAAATTAGATGAAGAATGTATTGTTATTTCTAAAGAACTAACTCCATCTGATACATCTAATATGGATAAGGAAAAAGTTTTAGGATTTGCTACTGATTTAGGTGGAAAAACTTCTCACGTTTCAATAATTGCACAAAATTTAGATATTCCTGCTCTTGTAGGTATGCAAGATGTTTCTACAAAAATTAATGGTGATGAACTTGCAATAATTGATGGAAATCAAGGTTTATTAATTGTTAATCCAAGTGAAGAAGAAATAAACTCATACAAACAACTTATTGAAAAAGAAAAAGAAGAAAGACAAAGACTAGAAAAAGTTAAAAATCTAGAAGCTAAAACTTTGGATGGAAAAGTTTGTGAAGTTTCTGCAAATATTGGAAATATTGAAGATTTAAAAGTTGCAATAGAGCATGGATGTGACGGAGTAGGCTTATTTAGAACAGAATTTCTTTATATGGAGAATGATCATTTTCCAACAGAAGAAGAACAATACGAAGTTTACAAAGAAGCTACACAAATGCTTGGAGAAAAACCTTTAATAGTAAGAACTTTAGATATAGGTGGAGACAAGGGACTTGATTATTATGATTTCCCTAAAGAAGAAAATCCGTTTTTGGGATATAGGGCAATAAGATTCTGTCTAGACCATCAAGATATATTTAAAGATCAATTAAGAGCACTTTTAAGAGCATCTGCATATGGAAATTTAAAAATAATGCTTCCTTTTGTAATCTCAACAGATGAAATTAAACAAACTAGAGCAATTCTAGAAGAATTGAAAAAAGATCTTGATAAAGAAAGAATTGCTTACAATAAAGATATAGATCTTGGAATTATGGTTGAAACCTCAGCTTCAATTATTATGGCAGATAAATTAATAAAATATTCTGACTTCTTTTCTATAGGAACAAATGATCTTACCCAATACACTTTAGCTTGTGATAGGGGAAATGAAAATATTTCAGATATTTATGATAACTTTAACCCAGCTGTAATTAGATCTATAAAACATGTTATAGATGAAAGTCATAAAGCTGGAAAATGGACTGGTATGTGCGGTCAATTTGCTTCAGATACTAAAGCTACAAAATTATTATTAGGCCTTGGTTTAGATGAATTTTCAGGATCAGCTTCTAAGTTACCGAAAGTTAAAGATATAATTAGAAATTCTAACTTTAAAGATGAAGAAAAATTTGCTTCAACTATTTTAGATTTAGAAGATGTAAGAGAGGTAAAAGAATCTTTAGAAAAGCATAGTTAATGGAAAAAAATATGAATAATAAATCTCTTAATATTATTAAAAGAAGCAAATTTTTTGCAAATAAAATTGATCAAATATCATTAATAGATGAAATAGCATCTAATAAACTAAGAATTATTATAGAAGATAAGTCCTATGTTTTGGGTTTATATGCAATTAATGAGTTTGAGAAATTAAAAAAAGAAGAAATTATTAATAATTATCTTAAAAATATAGAATTATTAGACACCTTGGATTTATATGAGATTGGAATCATGCCTGATATCAATAAATCATATAAGGTATTTGAATATAGAAATGAAATTTCTTTGGGAGAGCATTTAGGAAAAATAAGTAAGGATGAATCCTATAAAATCGGACGTAAATTTGGAAAAATTTTAAAAAATATCCATGCAAAAAAAATTGAAGAAGATAAAGGCTTTGATTGGTATAAGGATATAGATACAAAAGTAAATTTCTTACTTTATAGGCATGGTTTAAATAAAATTAATGATAGTGATTATATTTTAATTGATTATTTATCTTCAAATAAATATATATGTAAAAATACAGCATCGAATTCTCTGTATCAAAATATAAATGAAAAAAATATTAGGATATTTGATGAAGATGAAATTGATATTAGAGGTCTTAAAGAAATAAAAATAGGTGATGGTGTAAGTGATTTTGTAAATATTAATAAAATCGCCATAAAATATCCTGAATTTTCAAAAGGAGTTTTGGATTCATATCATGATAATGATATAATTTCTAGAAAATTTTATAGACTTTTAAGTTTTTACCAAGCCTATTATATATTAGAATCTTTGGTAGATATAAGAGATAAGAAAAAATCATATTTAACAGAAGAAGAAATAGATGAAATTTTAAAAATGTATGATAATTTTTCAGAAATCATTCCTTCTTGGGCAAAATAAAATTTAATAGGGGTTGTTGCAATTAAGTCTTATAATTTTACATGAGTTTATAAGCTCGGACTTCTTTTGCAATAACCTTTTTTTATTTCTAAAAACTCATCTTGTATTCCTTTATTGTAGAAAATAAAAAAATATGATAAAATTTAAATAAATATTTACAAAAGGAAAAGACTTTATGGTTAAAAATTTCAAAAAAGCTATTAATATAGGTTTTAATTCTATATTATTGGCGTTCGGCTTATATTTTTTCTTAGTACAACATAAAATTGCTCCTGGTGGAGTTACTGGAATTTCACTAATTATGGCAAATGTTTTTACTATTTTAACTGTCGGCCAGTGGTCTTTGCTATTAAATATTATTTTATTTATTTTGGCATTTTTTTTAATGGGAAAGGATTTTGGCAAAAAAACTGTATTGTCAGCATCTATAATATCCTTGGCCATAATGTTTTTTGAAAAATATTTTCCAGATACAATTTTATCAAATGATATGATTATTAATATAATATTTGGAGCAGGCATTGAATCCTATGCTTTAAGTTGCATATTTTTTAATGATTCTTCATCTGGCGGTACTGATATTATTGCAGCTATTTTTAATAAATATTTTAAAATAAGTCTAGCAAAATCTTTGTTTGCTATAGATTTTTTGGTTGTTATGCTTTCTATAAAAGAATTTGGAATAGAAGTTGCCTTGTACGCAGTTTTATGTGTTGTCATCCAATCGTTTGGATTCAATTATTTCATCCAAGGTCTTGGTAGAAAAATTGCCATTACTGTTATAAGTGATTATAGTAATGAAATCAATCAAATGATTTTGGGTAAATACAAAAGAGGAGTTACCTTATATAAGGCTGAGGGTGGATATTCTCATAAGAAAAGAGATATAATACTTACAGTAGTTCCATTTAGAAAATATATTAGCATTAAGGATGATATATTAAAAATTGATAAAAACGCATTTGTTTTCGCTCATTCAATTTCTGAAGTTTTGGGTGAAGGATTTACCTATGAGGTTTTTGAATAAAGAGGAGTGATTTTGATAAAAAAATTAAAAATAAAGAGAATTAGTAAGAATAAGGCATACATTCAAACTAAGTTTGGAGATGCTGTAATAGATAAAAATGACATTGGAGATTATAGACAAGGTGATATGATAGAAGCCTATATCTATTATGATATAAATAATACCTTAAGAGCAAGCAGAAACTTAGAGCTGGAAAATAAAAAGATATATTCTCTTAAGTGTATTGATATTAAGAAAAATGGTGCATATTTTATTTTTCAAGATAAGATAAAATTATTAATGCCAGCTAGTGAAAAATCTTATAGGATAATAAAAGATATGACATATCCAGTTGGAATAAATTTTGACGATCAAAACATGCCGATTCTTACAAGTAAGATTAGAAATTTACTATCAACAGATCATGATTTTAAAGAAAATGATATTGTAGAAGGAAGAATTTATTCTATTAACAAGCATATTGGTGCTTTTATAGCTATAAATAATCAATATGATTCACTAATTAGAATAAACGAATTAAAAGGAGTTCATATTGAGGGTGAACTTTTAAAGCTAAGAGTAAAAGAAGTAAGAGAAGATGGAAAAATAGAATTATCTAATAGAAAAAGATCTTATCTTGAAATAGATAATGATTGTCAAAAAATATTAGATTATCTAGAAGAAAATAATGGGCAAGTAAATTTGGGAGATAAGTCTTCACCTGATAAAATTTTCAAAGTTTTTGGATTTTCAAAATCTGCCTATAAAAGAGCGTTAGGAAGACTTTATAAGGATAAATATATAAAGATTTATCCTAAAAAAATAGAATTATTGGAGAGGTAAAATGACAGAAAAAAATAAAGATATATTAGCAGAAGTAAACGGAAAAGAAATTAAACAAAGTGATGTAATTACTTTTATTTCGCAAATGCAAGGCGGTCAACAATTTATGAACCCACAAGGGATTCATCAAATTGCAGATGAATTAGTAAATCAAGAATTAATGTATATAGATGCTAAAGAAAATAATCTTGACCAAGACAAAGAATTTAAAGATCAACTTGAAATTACAAAAGAAAATATGTTAAAAAATTATGCTATGCACTTATTATTTGATAGCATAAAAGTTAGCGATGATGAAATAAAAGAATATTACGAAAATAATAAAGAGGTTGTAAAAAAACCAAAGTCTTATAGAGCAAGTCATATTTTAGTAGAAGATGAAGAAACTGCGGATAAAATTTTAGAGAAAATTGAAAATGGTTTAAACTTTTCAGACGCTGCTGATAAATATTCTACAGATAAGGCTAGCAAAGGCGGAGATTTAGGAGAATTTCCAAAAGGAGCTATGGTAAAAGAGTTTGAAGATGCTCTTGATGAACTTAAAGAAGGAGAAATCTCAAAACCTGTTAAAACTCAATTTGGATACCATATTATAAAACTTGACCATACTCATGATGAGTATCTTCCAGAATTAGATGAAATTAAAGATAGAATACATGACACACTTCTAATGATAAAAAGACAAGAAAAATATTTAGAAAAAACAAATCAAATAAAAGAGAAAGTAGAAGTCAAAAAATATTATTAAGGAATTTATATGGAAAACTCAAATTATTCCAATAAGTTAAAAATAATAGCAAAAGATTTAGGTGAATATATAAAAGTAATTGATGATAAAAAATCACTTCTTAAGTTTGTCTTGTCAAAAGCCAAAGAAAAAAGATTAACTATACTTTTAATAAATGATTGCTATTATATTAAAAATGAAAATCCAAAATCTGTTTTACACTTAAATATTAGTGATAAAATCAATTCATCTTCTTTTATAAATGTTAAAGAAGAGGAAGATTTTTCATTTGAAACAAACTTAAACACAACTGAAATTAGTGGTATTTTAAATATATGCATGCTTTTAGAAGAAGGTTTAGGTAGCTTTGATATATTATTGACAAATACTTACATAAGTGATTATAATAGAGATTTTTCAATTTTAAGATCTGTAATAAGATCTAAAAACATTATTAATTTAAATTTAAATGAATCTGATTGTATTGCAGAAGGTTTTGCATCTCACACTATAAGTACAGCAGAAATCCCTATAAATAGAGTAGAAATAAATGAAGATATTTTTTTACAAGAAAATTCTATTTATAGAATAAGTCTAGAAAATATTGTTGGAAATAACTATTCTGACGATTTAAATAATAATATTAAAAATGCTATCAAAATGTTAATCACATTCATAAGAAAGATTAAATCAAAAGTAGACATTGATATTGTTAATATTGAAGGTGGAGGCAAAAATGATAGGATGCCTTCATATTGTTTTGTTGACTTAGTATGCAAAAATGAATTTGTGAATGACCTTTTGAATGTCTTTGATTTATTTGTAAGCGAGTATCTTTCTACAAATTTCAAATTTGAACCAAATTTAAAATTCGATATAAAAAAAATAGATTATTTAAAATTTTATCCTATGACCCAAGAATCCTATGAACATATATCGTCTTTTGTAGAACTATCTTTAAATGGGACCTATTCAGTTGATAGCAACACAAAAACGACTATAGCCTCTTCTATTTTAACGAGAGTAAGAACTTCAAGTTATAAATTTAATTCAGTTATGATTTTTAGGTCCTTATCTGAAGACAGTCTATTGCAAATGCTTGATAAAACAAAGCTTGCATCAAATATAAACGGTGGGGAATTTAAAAATAGATTATCTATACCTTCCTGGCAAAATGAAAATGATTCTTTAGCAATAGTTTTTAAAAAATCCTATGATCAACTATTTAAAACTAATTTAAAGATAATAAAAACACAATATTCTTTAGACTGTAATGTTATTTTTTATAAATTTGATGTTAATATGATATCAATTGGGGTAAAATATAAACAAGTAGATGTAAAAACATCTGCTAGTGATTTTAAAGATATTTTAAAAACATTTTATTTATTAAAGGATGTTTTGTTTAAACTAGATAAAAATATGGAGAAGTGATGTCAAAAAAATTAGAAATTCACAATCATGAAGTTGAATTTGAAAAAAATGAAGGAAAAGCAATTATAGAATTGCAATTAGATGATAATCCTAGACAATGTTATTTAATCGATATTTTTTCTGTAGATGATAATGACTATATAGCTTTGGTTGACAGTGAAAATAGCGAATTAATAATCTTATTGTACGAACTTGTTGATGATCAAACAGGAGAAATAAAATTAAATTCATTAGAAGATGAAGATAAACTTGATGAAATTTACCATTTATTTTCACATTATTGGGATTATGATACAATTGATGAAATTGTAAGTGAATATGAAAGTGATTTAGAAGATAGTGATTTAGATGTGTAGGAATCTGCCTTATTTTCCTATATCAAAATTTTATAAATCTAAATATGGAGAAAAGGTATATAAACTACCTATAAAATTGTCTATAACTTGTCCAAACAGGGACGGAGAAAAAAGTACAGAAGGTTGTATTTTTTGCTCTGAAAGTGGAGGAAGCTTTGAAAATTTACCTTCATTTATGACTGTTGATAAACAATTAGAAATTAACAAAAAATACATAGGTAGTAGATATAAAGCAAAAAAGTTCATAGCATACTTTCAAAACTTTTCAAATACCTATATGGAGTTTGATAAATTTAAAAATGTTATAAATGCTTGCAATAAAGATTATATAGTAGCTATATCAATTTCTACAAGAAGTGATTGCATTACTTATAAAAAATTGAATTTTTTAAAGGAATTTTCAAATCAGACTGGTATAGATATAGTTATAGAATTAGGTTTACAAACAGCAAATTATAAATCTTTAAAAATTTTAAATAGGTGTGAAGATTTAGCTGATTTCATACAAGCTTGTAATATGATTAATGAGTACGGATTTAGAATATGTACTCACGTAATTTTATCTCTACCATGGGATGATGAAGAAGATATTATAGAAACTGCTAGAATTATTAATGTTCTTGGAATTAAAGAGGTAAAAATTCATTCTCTATTCATAATAAAAAATACAAAACTTGATAATATGTATAAAAATAAGGAATTTGTTATGCCCACAAAAAAAGATTATCAAAAAAATGTAATTTTATTTTTAAGAAACATTAATAAAGATATAGCTATTCAAAGACTTGTAGGTAGAGCTCCAGAAGAGGATACAGTTTTTTGTAACTGGAATTCGTCTTGGTGGATGATTAGGGATGAAATTGTAAAATATATGAACGAAAATAATATTTTTCAAGGCGATTTAATTTGCCGTAAAGAATATAAAAAATTAAAGGGAGAGATGAAATGATTTATTTAGTATTAGGACCTTCAGGAAGTGGAAAAACAAAATGGCTAATTGACCAAGCAAACGATGAAAAAGGAAAGGGTAATACAAATATTGTATTTGTAGACAGTGACAATGATCAAATTTATTCACTTGACCATTCTGTAAGATTGATTGATGCATCAAACTTTTTCATAGATTCAGTAGAATCTTTTAGAGGATTTATAGCTGGAATTTTGGCAAGAGATTATGATATTGGAAAAATATATATTGATGGTATCTATGATATTGTTGATATAAATAGTGAAAATATTGAGAAACTTTCAGATGACTTAACTAAACTTTCAAAAGAATGTAATGTGGACATCTACCTTGGCCTAGATTGTAAGTCAAGTGATATACCTGAATCTCTTGATGCAGAAATTCACGAAACAAAATTATTAGATTAAATTTAAGCCGTCTCCTTGAGACGGTTTTTTGATATTATGTTAGATGAAGAAAAAAAATTAGAAACTTTCAATAAATGGAGAAAGGAAAGTATTGATTTATTAACTGAGAAAAAAATAGGAAAGAATGAATTTTTAGAAATCAATTATAAATATTTGATTAAATTAGATTTAAAACCATTTTCAAATATATCAACTGTGCTGCAAGCTGTTTATAACTATCAGTACTACAATATTATGGCAAAAAGATCCAATCAAATAGCTTTAAATTTAATTTCTAAAAAGAAGAAAAAATATCAACAAGAAATAAATAATAGGGAAAACTATTATTATTTAAAAGATATAGCAACAGAAAAATTATTAGATTTAATAGAGTACAAGGATATAGAAGCCTATTATATAAAATTAAAATCTAAAAGACTAACAGGTGAGATTTTTGAAATATATCTTAAAGATTTTGATAAGTTGATATTACACTCAAAAAGTAAAAATCTTTTAAAAAAACTTCAAGACAATAAATGTTTTTTAGAAGAAGCTAAAATTTCTATGATTGATTCTTATGTAAATAAATCTTATTAGTATGATAGAAGTTAAAATAAACGAAAATGATTCAAATCAAAGATTTGATAGATTTTTAAGAAAATATTTAAAAAATGCACCCCTATCAATTATTCAAAAAAATATAAGAAAGAAAAACTTTAAAATAAATGATAAAAGAGCAAAAAAAGATGATTTTGTAAAATGCGGCGACATCATTAGAATGTATATTAGAGATGAAGACTACCAAAAATGGGTTAGGAAAGATAATTTTAAGGCAAGTGATTTTAATCTTGATATAATCTATGAGGATGATAATATTCTTATAATTGATAAAAAATCTGGAGTTTTATCTCATGCTGCAAATTCTTGCGATTATGGTAAAAATTTGGTTGACCAAATGGCTTCATATTTATATAAAACAAATAAAGTAAACAGTAGAGATTTAACATTTAGACCAAGTATTGTAAATAGGCTTGACAGAAATACAGCAGGTCTTATTATTGGAGCCAAAAATTCAAAAGCCTTAAGAAGTTTAAATGAAGCAATTCGTCATGGAAAAATAAGTAAATTTTATTTAACCATAGTTGAAGGCAAGGTAAGTAAAGATTTTGATATTGATACAAATATAAGTAAATATGAAAATAAGAACATGGTAAAAGAAAATAAAGATGGAAAGAGAATAATAACAAAATTTCATCCACTTGAAAGTAAAAATAATTTTACTCTTTTAGAATGTGAACTTATTACAGGAAAAACTCATCAAATTAGATATTCTTTAAACAAAAACTCTACACCAATTATTGGTGATAGGAAATATAGTAAATCAAATATTAATTATAAAAAGATAAATCTCAAAAACCAAGCCTTACTCGCTTACAAATTGGAATTTGGGAAAATTGAAAATTTAGAATATTTAGAAAATAAAATCTTTATCTCGAAGCAGGTTGAAAAAATTAATAAGCTAAAAGAGGAAGTTTTTAATGGAAGTTTTAATTAATGATAAAATTATAGAAACTAACAAAAAAATATTGTATGAAATTATTCAAGAAATATATCCATCTAACTACAAAAACTTTATTCTTGCAAATGTAAATGAAAATATAGAAGACTTAAATTATGAAGTCTTTCCTAATGATAAGATTGATTTAATAGATAAATTTAGTCATATAGCAAATCTTACTTATGAATCAAGTATAGCTTTAGTGTGTATATTGGCAATTAAAAAAATTTATAAGAATATCAAAGTAAAAGTTCAATATTCTGTGAATAACTGCCTATATTTATCTATAGATAACTTTAAAATTTTACATAAAGACTTGTCAAAAATTAAATGTGAAATGGATAATATAATAAAAAGTGAAGTTCCTTTTTTTAGAAGAACTTATTCAAAAGATGAGGCTTTAAAAATTTTCAAAGACAATAATCAATTGGATAAAGTTGATTTATTAACAAGTATAGATTGCCAAAATATTGATATATATGAAATTGATGGTAGTTTTTTTACTTTCACTAATTTTTTGTGTCCAAATTCTTCTTGGATTGAAGATTTTGATCTGATCTATTATTATCCTGGACTTTTAATAAATTACAAAAAAAATAATGATTCTGAATTAATAGCTTTTAAAGAGCAAATCAATATACCAAAGATTTATGAAAGATCAAAAAGATGGACAAATTTATTAGGAATAAATTATGCAAGTGATTTAAATAAACTGGTAAAAAATAATAAAATCGAAAGTTTGATTAATGTAAATGAAACCTATTATAATAATCAATTAAGTAAGTGTGCTAAAGATATCATAGATAATAATATGAATATAGTAATGCTTTCTGGTCCGTCATCTTCTGGGAAAACTACTACTGCAAAAAAACTTGCTATTCAACTTGCGGTTTTAGGGAAAGATTCTTTTGTTATTTCTACTGATGACTATTTTGTAGATAGGAACAAAACACCCCTTGATGAAAATGGAAATAAAGATTTTGAAAGCATAGATGCTATAGATTTAGATTCTTTAAATGAAGACTTATTAGATTTTTTAGAAGGAAAGGAAGTTACTTTGCCTTCATTTAATTTTATAAAAGGAATAAGAACCTTATCAAATAAAAAGATAAAAATGAAGGAAAATACGATCTTAATCATTGAAGGGATTCATGCTCTAAATCCAAAACTTACAGATTATATACCAGAAAAAAATAAATATAAGATTTATGTTTCAGTTTTAACTGGTATAAATATTGATTCTACAAATAGAATCTCATCAACTGAGACAAGACTTATTAGAAGGATAGTTAGAGATAACAAATACAGAGGTTATAACACTTTTGAAACATTAAAATCTTGGGATAAGGTGAAATATGGTGAGGAAAAATATATATTCCCATTTCAAAATAGAGCAGATTTTTATGTTGATTCATCTTTAATTTATGAATATAATGCTTTAAAAAAATATGCTATAGAATGTTTAAATCAAGTAGCAAAAGTTTCAAAATATTATTATATGGTTAATAGATTGAAAAATATTTTATCATATTTTGTTCAAATGGAAGATACAAAAATAATAGATGATCATTCAATACTTAGAGAATTTATAGGAGAAGATAATGACTAAAACAATAGGACTAGATATAGGTGGAACAAAAATACAAGGTGCTGTAATTGATGAAAATGGTGAGATTTTAAAAACTTACAGGTTGGAAACTTGTGCTAGGGAAGGAAAAGATAAGGTATTAGAAAATATTTCTAAAATCATAGATTTTTTAAAAACTGATGAGATTGAAGCTATTGGTGTTGGGACACCAGGTTTTATTGATTCAGAAAATGGGATAGTAACTTTTGCGGGAAATATTGACGGCTGGACAGGGCTTAATTTAAAAAAAGAAATAGAAAAAATTTCTAATCTTCCAGTATTTATTGAAAATGATGCAAATATTGCTTTAGTTTGTGAAAAGTGGCTTGGTGCAGGTAAAGGTTTCAATGATATTGTAATGATTACTATTGGAACAGGTCTTGGTGGAGCTGTATATAATGAAAAAATGGGATTGTTGTCAGGAAGTCATTTTCAAGGAGCTGAATTAGGTCACCTTATCCTACATCCGAATGGTGAATATTGTACTTGTGGACAAAGTGGTTGTGCTGAAAGTTATTGTTCTGGAACAGCTCTTGTAAGACACTACGAAGAATTGACAAGAAATAGATTAAGTGGGGCAGAAATATTTAAGATATCTGAAAAAGATGAAAATGCTAAAAAAGTAATTGATAGATTTACAAGTGATTTAGCATGGTTTTTAACAAGTTTAAGAAATGTTTTTGATCCAGAAATAATAATAATTGGTGGTGGAGTTATAAATTCTAAAGATTATTGGTGGGATGAAGTTTTGAAAAATTTTAAAAACTATTGCCACTTATCTGAAGAAATTGAAATAAAACCTGCTAAATTTTTAAACGATGCTGGAGTAATTGGCGCAGGAAGAATTGCAATGGAAAGGCTTGGAAATGAGTGATAAAATCTTAATTTGTGATGACGAAGAACACATTAGACAATTTATGAAAATAAATCTAGAATATGCTGGATTTGATATAGTTGAAGCAGGAACTGGTGAAGAAGCATTGAAATTAGCTGATGAAGAAGAACCTTCGGTTTTTATTTTAGACATTATGCTTCCAGGAATAAGTGGATATGAAGTATGCGATAGTATTAGAAAAAAATATCCTAAGGTTGGAATAATTATGGTTTCAGCTAAAAGTCAAGATATTGATAAAATATTAGGACTTGAAAGAGGTTGTGATGATTACATCATAAAACCATTTAATCCTCAAGAATTAATTTTAAGAGTTAAATCTTTGATGAGAAGAGTTAAATTTAGCGATGAGGAGAAAGAAGAGAAAAATGAAAATGTTCTTGAAGATGGAGTGTTTAAATTAGACCTTTATTCTAGAAATTTCTATAAAAATAATATAGAGATTGATGTTACTCCAACAGAATTTATTATTTTGAAAAATTTCATTTTAAATAAGGGTAAGGCCATGAGCAGGATGGAAATAATGAAAGATACATGGGGAGATAATTATAGTGCAGATACAAAAATTGTTGATGTAAATATAAGAAGAATAAGAGCAAAAATAGAAGAAAATCCAGCAAAACCTGAGTATATTGAAACAGTTTGGGGAACAGGTTACAGATGGAGATAAAGAAGAAAAAAAAATCATTATTTAAAATTAATTTTAACAGTATAACTTTTAGTATTATGAAGATAATAATGATTTTTGTAACAGTAGTAATTATAGGATTTGAATTTTTTTCATTTAGATCAATTACAAATTATTATGAATCTGCTCTTGTAGGAGCTATGCTAAATCAAGCTAAATATAACCAAGTTTTATACTCAAATTATCTGTCAAGGTATGATTTATCAGAAATTGTTATTGGTGATAAAAATTCTTTTTATAGAAATAATGTTAGCCAAGTTCAAATTTTGGATAATTCATCTAATGTTTTATTTGATTCACTTGGTTCTACAAAAATAGGCAGTAAAATTAAAACTTCTGATGTTTCAAATGCAAACAAGGGAGAGTATTCCTATCAGAAACTTTTTAATGATAAAACTGGAGAAGAGGTAATAGCCTTGTCATATCCGCTAAGTGATAATCAAAAACAAATTGGAATAATTAGGTTAATATCCTCGACAAAAAAGGTGAAAGAAAATGTAAATAATCAAATGTTTATATTTTTGTTTTTTGGATTAGTAATTTTTATTATTACTTTAATAGTTTCCTACTATGCATCAAAAAGATGGATTGTTCCTATTAAGAATTTAACTAAGGTTGGCGAAAAATTAGCTCAAGGAGATTTTAAGGCTAAGGCTAATGAAAATGGTAAAAATGAAATTTCTGAACTTGGACAAACTCTTAATTATATGAGTGAGAGTATCGTAAAAAGAGAGGATATGAAAAATGAATTTATCTCTTCAGTTTCACATGAATTAAGAACTCCACTTACTTCTATAAAGGGATGGGCAATAACTTTACAATCAAAAGATATTCAAAAAAATGAGGATATGCTAAATCAAGGTTTAACTATAATTGAAAATGAAGGAGAAAGATTATCCTTAATGGTTGAAGATTTGTTAAATTTTTCAAGATTATCATCGTCATCTTTCAAATATGAAAAAGAAGATTTGAATATTGTAGAAATAGTAAAAGAAGTTTACCACCAACTTTATCCAAGAAGCTTAAATGAAAAAATTAATTTTGAATTCAAAACAGCTTATGAAGAAATTTTAGTTCATTGCGATAAGAATAAAATGAAAGAAGTTTTTATAAACATTATAGATAACGCTATGAAATTTACATCAAAAGAAGGAAATATTGATGTTATGATAAGCAGGGATGAAGATTTTGTAAATATTGAAATTAAAGACGATGGGGAAGGAATAAAAGAGGACGAAATTTCTTTTGTATCAAGTAAATTTTTTAAAGGTTCTTCCTCAAAAAGTCAAACAGGTTTAGGTCTTTCAATTTGTGAAGAAATAGTAAAGGCTCACGATGGGAAATTGATTATAAAGAGTAAATATACTGTTGGAACCTCTGTTTCTGTAGTTTTGCCGAGGGTTAAGATATGAAAAAATTTAAAAAATTAACTTTACTTATATTTATTTTTATCTTGACTTCTTGTAGTTTTGGCAGACCTGAAGATGTTACAGAATTGATTGAACCTCCTATAGTTGAAGATCCAATCTTAAAAGGAACTTGGAAGATTAGTGAAATAAAGGAATCGACAAAAAATAATAATTCTATTAGTGTGTCAGTTGGAGATGAATTGTATATTGACAAGAATTTGGTAGCTCTAAATGATGATTATGCATATCCACCAAAATTTTCATCAAAATTTGTAAATTTAAAATCATATTTAGAAAGTAGGTCAGTTGATTTTGATTTTTCGAAAAATTCTTATGTGAAAATTTTATCTGCAAGTCAAGGTCAATTGTATTCAAGAGATTTTATTATTTTAGAAAAAAATAAAATAGCCTATCTTCAAAATGATTATGCAGTAATTTTGAAAAAAATAGATGATTCTGTCAAAAGAAGTGTAATAAAAAAATATGCAAAAAAAGCTTCAAAAGAAAGGACTACTTCAAAAACTGGAGAAAAAATTGAAGAAGATATAAGTGTATTAATTGGTGTGAGAGAAAGAATTGACACTAATAACTCTCACCCAAATTATTATTACTACACATATTGTATTAGAATTGAACCCAATAAAATGGCAAGGATTGAAAAAGCCGAACATATATTCTTCCCATTAAAAGAAGAATTTTGGAGACTTAAGTGTGAGCCTAATAACAAAAGTAAAAATTACAACACTATAATGGCATATCCAGTAAAAATTGAAAATCAAATTAATGATAGCAAATACAAGGGAAAATATAAATTTATAAACGATGATATTGATTTAAAAATCAATTATGTTGACGAGGATTATGTTTCCTTTGATTACACACTAGTTAGCGATAAACTTCCTATAAATAAGTACGCTGTCTTAAAAACTGATGAAATTGCTAAAGATTCTTTTTTAACTATTAATGAATTTACAGGGGATAGTACAAGTAAACAAACATTTAAAAATACCATTTATGATCAAATTAGTAAAAATATAAGCTCTGTAGATGAAAACAAAATTTCTTACGATTTTACAAATTTTGGTTTTATAAGAAATTTAGGTCTATGGGAATTGCAATCATCTTATCAAATGGAAAAAGATGATAATTTGGAACAAAAATCTTTTTCAATAAACATGGCTTTGAAAGATGATTTTATAAATCAAGATAATAAAGACCTTACAATTGATAAGGTTAAAAATATAAATAATCAAGCAAAAGATTATTTTGAACTTGCAAACGGACAATATGTTGCTATTCAAAGTCCTGATGAAATTTTATTTTATTCAATAAAAAACGGACTAATTGATCCAAATCCAAAATTTTCTATCCAATTATCTAATTCAACTGATATAGTTATGTTTGAACAAGGCTTAGGTTCTTACGCAGAAAAATGGGAAAAATCTTTTAATGATAATAATATAATTATTCACTAAAAAAATTGACTAGGATTTAAAATTTTTGATAAGATTATTTAAGAGGTGAAAATGAAAATAGTGCTTGCAACATCTAACAAGGATAAGGTTAGAGAAATTAAAGAAATTTTAGGAGAAAGTGTAGATATTTATACTACAGATGATTTTAATATAGAAAAATTTGAAGTTGATGAAGACGGAGAAACTTTAAAGGAAAATGCCTATAAAAAAGCAAAATCTCTATATGATATTTTAAAAATACCAACTTTAGCTGATGATACAGGTTTATTTGTAAAATCATTAAATTTAAAACCAGGTGTTTATTCTCATAGATATGCTGGAGAAAATCCAACTTACAAGGATAATAGAAATAAATTATTAGATGAATTGAAAGAATCAGACAATAGAGATGCTTATTTTAAAACTAGTGTTTGTTTTATTGATAAGGATGGAAAAGATTATTATTTTGACGGTAAAATTGATGGAGAAATAAGCGAAAAAGAATATGGAGATAAAGATTTTGGGTATGATCAAATTTTTAGAGTCAAAGAAATTGGAAAAACTTTTGGTCAAATGACTGATGAAGAAAAAAATTTATACAGTCACAGATCTTTGGCTTTAGAAAAGTTTAAAAAATTTTTGTTGAAAGAAGATTAAATGAGGATATTGGTAACAAGTGATACTCACGGAGATTTTTATTCAGTTTTAAAATATTTAAAAGAAAATCATATAGATTTTATGATTCACGCTGGTGACTACACAAAAGATGCTGAAAATATTTCAAAATATACAGGTATAAAATATGTTACAGTAAAAGGAAATAACGATTATGGGGATTATAAAAATTCTTTTGAACAAATAATACCCTTAGGTGAAATAAATATTTTATTAGTCCATGGTCACAAAGAAGGAGTATATTTTTCAAAAAATCAACTTATTCAAAAGGCTATGGACTATGACTGTAACTTTGTAATATTTGGTCACACTCATATGTATTATTATGAATATCTTGAGGATTTTGATATATATTTGCTTAATCCTGGATCTCCATCACTTCCAAGAGATAATAAAGCAGGTTTTGTAATTTTAGAAATTGATGAAAAAATTAAAGTAAAAAGAATAGATTTAACAAAGGAATAAATATGGCAGGTTTAATAAGCTTAGTAGCAGATAATATTTCAAAACTTATAGTTTTACCGATTTTATCTATAATTATAATGGGACTAACTTACTTTGTAAGTAGGCACAATGATGAAAAAATTGTAAAATTTTATCCATCATTTATAGTTGGAATTGTAGGTCTAGCCATAGGTGTAGTTGCATTTTTTAGCTTAACAAGTGCGATTGGACTTAACTTGGCTTGGATTAGTGTAATTTTACTTTCAAATGCATTAATAGGAATACTTTTTGCAGGAATTATTGGTCTTTTTGATGATGTAAAAGATTATTACAAAGAAGATGAAAAGGTGAAAAGAAATGGGAAAAAATAAGGCCGCATTTTTTGATATTGATGGAACCTTATTTAGAAATTCACTATTAATAGAGCATTATTTTCTTATGACAGAAGATGGAATTCTCGATAAGGAAAATTGGATTAAAAATGTAAAGCCTCTATACCAAAAATATCAAGATAGAAAAGGTCCATATGAGGATTATTTAGATAAAGCCTCATTACTTTATCAAAAAAACCTTGTAGGAATTGACAAAGATACTATAAACTTATATGCAAAAAAAGTTATTGAAATTAATAAAAGTAAAATTTATAGGGTAACAAAAAATGCTTTGGAATTTCATAAAAAAGAGGGATATAAAATCTTTGTGATTTCTGGATCTCCAGATTTTTTGGTAAGAGACTTTGCTAAAATTTATGGGGCAGATGATACAATAGCAACAAAATATATTTTTGATGAAAACAAAAAGTTTACTGGAAAGATTCTACCAATGTGGGATAGCAAAAATAAGAAAAAATCTATTAATTTTTTAACAAAAAAATATAATATTGACTTAGATAAATCTCATGCCTACGGAGATACAAATGGTGATTTTTCTATGTTTGAAAAAGTAGGAAATGCTCATGCTATTAACCCAAGTTTTGAGCTAATTAATAGACTATTTGATGATGAAAAATTAAGAGAAAAAACAAAAATTCATGTTGAAAGAAAAGATGTAAATTATAATTTTTTATTAAAGGATTTGAAAGTAAATTTTCATCAATTTTAAATTTTTTTCAGGTGAATAAAATTAAATTAAATTATTTTAAATAGCTAGATTGTAAATGATTTATACATAATTTAGTAAATATTGCATAAATTATACATCTGTTTTAGCTATTTTTATTTTTCCATAAATAAATATAAATAAATTTATTTGATTTTATGTTAAAATTTATTTACAGACTAAGAAGAGGGATAAGAAATATGACATCAAGTGCGGAAAAAAACCAATAATTGAAAAACTTGAATATGATTATTTAATTAATGAGGATATATCCTCACTTAATACATTGATGTCACTTTATGATAATAAAAATTTTAGTAATTATAAGAAAAATAAATTTTTTATAAAACCTTATATATTAAAAAATTTGAAAAAGAATTTTTGGTATTTATCTGATATAGATCAAATAATAATAAGCTTAGATAAATCAATTGGCAAAGATTTAGATAGGTTTGAATTTCTATTAACTTTAAAAAGCGAGTATAAGGCATTCAAAGATAAGGAATTAATTGATGACTTAGAGTACCTCGCTATTAATTATTATGGGGTGTCTTTTTTATTTGAGGAAAATCAAATTTTTACTGAAGATACTTCTTATGTAAGAAATGAAAAAGAAAATTATCTTAAGAAAATATATAATAACAAAGAGTTGGTTTCAAAAATTAGAAAAAGTGTTAAAAATTATTCTGATACATATTTAAAGTTAAAAGTTTTAAACCTTGATGTAAATACCAATAAACAATTAGCTTTTGATATTGATATGATTTACACAGAGGATATTACATTAAAGCAGGCTCAAGAAATAAACGACAAATTAGTTAGTCTTCTTTATAACATAGCAATTGATGTTTATGCTAATTATTATTGGAAGGGACTTTGTATAGAAGTTGTAAATAGGTATCATTAAGACAAAAGGGCGATTAGCCCTTTTTTAATTGTAAGTTTGAGAAAGGTTAGTATGATTATTTTAGGAATTGATCCAGGTATTGCTATTATGGGATACGGGGTATTAGAAGTAAATGGAAATAGGTATAAAGTTTTAGAAAATGGTGTAATCACTACTTCTGCTAAAACAAAAACACCAAAAAGGCTTGAAATTTTATATAATAATTTAAATGATATTATAAAAGAATTTAAGCCAGATGAGTTTGCTATTGAGGAATTATTTTTTAATCAAAATGTAAAAACTGCAATTACTGTAGGTCATGCTAGAGGAATTCAAGTTTTGTGTGCCCAAGTAAATGATTTACCAATTTACGAATATACTCCTCTTCAGATAAAACAAGCTATAACAGGATTTGGTAGGGCAAATAAAAAACAAATGCAAGAAACAGTTACGACTTTACTAAATTTAAGTGAGATTCCAAAACCAGATGATGCTGCTGATGCCTTGGCAGTTTCTCTTACTCACGCCTTTAGTCAAAGATTTAAAGAACAATTTAGGATGAATTAATGATTAGTTATATAATAGGTGAAATTAAATATATTGGAGAAGATAGTTTTGTTATTGAAAATAATAATATTGGTTATTTGATTAATTCTTCATTTAATACTATAAAAACTTTGGAAATAAATAATGAATTTAAAATTTTTACAAAGATGAATGTAAGGGAAGATGACATTTCTCTTTTTGGTTTTTCATCAAAAGATGAACTAGAAGTTTTTGAGCTTTTGACAAGTGTATCAACCATAGGTCCTAAAAATGCAATAGCAGTTTTATCAACTTTGAATGTAGATAAGATAAAACTAGCTATAGTAAATAATGATATTGATACTTTGACAAAAGCCAAAGGAATTGGCAAGAAAACTGCATCAAGAATTATTCTTGAGCTTGTCGATAAGGTTAAGAAAATGGCAATAAATGAAGATTTGACAATTTCAGATACAAAAATCACAGGTACTAATAGTGAAATTGATGTAGCAAGAGAAGCTTTAATAAATCTTGGATATCAAAGAAACAGTATTGATAAAGTTTTATCTTCACTAAAAGATTCTGACCTAAGCCTTGAAGAGATAATAAAAGAGGCTTTAAAGCGAATGATTTAGGATGGTTTTATGTACGATCAAAATGAAAGAATAGTTGGCTCTAATGAGCAAATAAATGACAAATACAAGGAAATAACTATAAGACCTAAGTGGTTAAAAGATTATATAGGTCAAGATAAAGCTAAAGAAAAATTGAAAATTTTTATAGAATCTTCAAAAAAAAGACAAGAACCCCTTGACCATGTTTTATTGCAAGGTCCTCCAGGACTTGGTAAGACTACTCTTTCAAATATTATTGCCAATGAATTGGGAGTAAATATTAGAATTACAAGTGGTCCTGCTATAGAAAGACCATCAGACCTTGCAAGTATTCTTACAAATCTTGATAAGGGTGATGTATTATTTATTGATGAAATTCACAGAATAAACAGGTCGGTTGAAGAAATTTTATACCCTGCTATGGAAGATTTTGCTCTTGATATTATTGTAGGAAAAGGCCCAAACGCCCAATCTATTAGAATTGACTTGGAAAAATTTACTCTTGTAGGAGCAACAACAAGGGCTGGTATGCTTTCAGCTCCTTTGAGAGATAGGTTTGGAGTTTTGCTATCTTTAAATTTATATGATACAAAAGATTTAACAAAAATTGTAAAAAGATCAGCAGATATTTTAAATATTCCAATAGAAGATAAGGGAGCATTTGAAATTGCTAGAAGAAGTAGGGGAACCCCAAGAATTGCAAACAGACTTTTAAAAAGAGTAAGGGATTATGCAATTGTAAAAAAAGATGAAGTTATTGATTATGAAACTTCATGTGAAGGACTTGAACTCCTCGAAGTAGATCACATGGGTCTTGATAGTATGGATAAAAAAATAGTCCTTACTATGTATGAAAATTTTGATGGAGGTCCAGTTGGAATTGATACGATTGCTGCTTCAACAGGAATAGAAAATGTTACTATAGAAGATGTTTATGAGCCATATTTATTACAAATCGGATTTTTAACAAGAACTCCAAGAGGAAGAATTCTTACAAAAAAAGCTTATGAACATTACGGATTAAAATTTGAGGATTAAGATGAGAACAGAAGATTTTGATTATTATTTACCAGAAGACTTAATTGCCCAACATCCGGCTGATAAGAGAGATTTTTCTAGGTTAATGGTTGTAGATAGAAAAACGGGTCAAAGAGAAGATAAACATTTTTATGATATTATAGAGTATTTAAATGAGGGAGATCTTCTTGTAATGAATGATACAAGAGTTATCCCTGCAAGACTTTTCGGACATAGAGAAGGAAAAGAAGAAGAAATCGAAGTATTTTTACTTGAAAATATTGAAAAAGATAAGTGGGAAGTTTTAGTTAGACCTGGAAAGAAGATGAAAATTGGAACAAAATGTATTTTTTCTGATGAATTAAGTCTTGAAGTTGTTGATATAAAAGAAGACGGTAATAGGATTGTGAAATTTTCTTATGAAGGAATTTTTCAAGAAATTTTAGATAGGCTTGGCAATATGCCTTTGCCACCTTATATAAAAGAAAAATTAAAAGATAAGGAAAGATATCAAACAGTTTATTCCAAAAATCCAGGATCTGTTGCAGCACCAACTGCAGGACTTCATTTTACAAAAGAATTGCTTAAAAAAATAGAAGAAAAGGGCGTAAAATTAGCCTATATAACATTGAATGTTGGACTTGGGACTTTTAGACCAGTAAAAGTTGATGATGTAAAAAATCATAAAATGCATTCAGAATTTTATCAAATCAGTAAAGAAACTGCAGATTTAATCAATGAAACTAAGAAAAATAATAAGAGAATTATTTCAACAGGAACTACAACAACAAGAACTCTTGAATCAGTTTACAAAAAAAATGGTGAAATAAAAGAAGATTCTGGCTGGACAGATATCTTTATATATCCAGGTTTTGAATTTAATGTTATTGATTGTCAAATAACAAATTTCCATCTTCCAAAATCAACTTTGATTATGCTTGTATCAGCTCTTGCAAGTAAGGAAATAATTTTGGATGCCTATAAGGATGCTGTTGATAAAAAATATAGGTTCTTTAGTTTTGGCGATGCTATGTTTTTGAAATAGGAGAGAAAATGCCGATAAAATACGAATTAATAAAAAAAGATAAATATTCTAATGCAAGATGTGGAATAATTCACACAGACCATGGAGATATACCAACACCGATTTTTATGCCAGTTGGAACAAAGGCTACAGTAAAAACTATGAGTGTTGAAGAATTAAAAGAAATCGATGCAAAAATAATTTTGGGAAATACCTACCATTTATATTTAAGACCAGGCATGGATATTATGAAAAAAGCTGGTGGTCTTCATAAATTTATGAATTGGAATGGACCGATACTTACAGATAGTGGTGGATTTCAAGTTTTTTCTTTGTCAGATACTAGAGATATTTCTGAAAAAGGAGTTGTTTTTAGATCTCATATTGATGGGTCTAAACACTTATTTACACCAGAAAAATCAATTGAAATTCAAAATGATATCCATTCAGATATAATGATGAGTTTTGATGAATGTATTCCATATCCTGCCGATTATAAGTATGTGGAAGAATCTGTTGAAAGAACAATAAGGTGGGCAAAAAGAGGTCTAGATTATCACAAAAAAAATTCCCACAAAGACCAATCTTTATTTGGAATTATCCAAGGTGGAATGTTTGAAGATTTAAGAAAAAGATCTGTCGAAGAAACTTGTGCTATGGATTTTGATGGATATTCATTGGGTGGTTTATCGGTTGGTGAACCAAAAGAGGAAATGATAAGACTTTTAAAATATACAACTCCTCTTTTACCAGAAGACAAACCAAGATACAATATGGGAGTAGGAAGTCCTGATTATTTATTTGAATCATTTGAGGCTGGAATTGATATGGCTGATTGTGTGCTTCCAACAAGAATTGCAAGAAATGGAACTGCTATAACATCTGAGGGTAGGCTTGTAGTAAGAAATGCAAAATACAAGGAAGATTTCACACCCCTTGATCATGATTGTGATTGCTATACTTGCAGAAATTATTCAAGAGCTTACATTAGACACCTTGTAAATGTAAATGAAATTTTGGGAGCAAGGCTTTTGACCTACCATAATTTATATTTCTTGCTTAAATTATGTGAAAATATAAGAAAATCAATAATGGAAGATAGATTTTTGGAATTTAAAAAAGAATTTTACGAAAAATATGGATATGAATCTTAAATTAGAATATATTATTTTAATAATTTTAGCCTTGATGTTTTATTTTTATTCTTTAAAAGATGATTTGGATAAGAAAAAGAATAAAAAATTTATTAAAAAAAATCTTAAAGTCGGTTCAAAAATTTTAACAGAAAGTAAAATTATTGGAGAAGTAATAGAACTTAACATAAGTGATTGTCTTATTATTACTGGTAAAGACGAGAAGTACTCTTACTTATTAATAGAAACTGACAGTATTGAAAAAATATTAGAAATTTAAAAGCTTTTCTAGATTGTTAAAAACAACAGTCTAAAAAAGCTTTTTTTTTTAATTATTTTTAAGTAAAAAATTATATTCATCAGGACTTTTTCTTATTTTTTCAGGATCTTTAAAAAAGTCTTTACTTAATTTTACAACAGTTGGTGCAAGATTTATTAGGGCATATAGGTTAGGAAGTGCCATAAAACCATTTAATATATTTGCAACAATCCAAACAAGCCCAAGATCCATATTTGCTCCAAGAAATACAAATATAACGTAAAGAATTCTATAAGGAATAATAATTTTTTCTCCAAACAAATATCTAAGAGCAGTTTCTCCATAATAAGCCCAGCCTAAAATTGTAGAAAAAGCAAAAAGACTTAAACCTATACTAACAATTAAACTTCCAAGGCTAGATCCTGTTGCAAATGCTCTTGCAACAAGGCTTGCTGCATTTTTTGTATCACTTATATCAACATTTGTAGAAAGAATTACAAGGGCTGTCATTGTACAAATTATAATAGTATCGACAAAAACTTCACTAATTCCCCAAAGACCTTGACGAACTGGATGGTCTGTTGATGCACAAGCATGAGCCATTGGAGATGAACCAAGACCAGCTTCGTTTGTAAAAACTCCTCTTGCAACTCCTGCAGAAATAACAGCTTTTATAGAAAGTCCAGCAAAAGATCCTCCAAGACTTTTTGGATTAAAAGCTCCAACAAAAATAGCTTTAAAAGCTGGTAAAATATTTTCTTTGTTTAAAAATAAAATCCATAAACAACCAATTATGTATAAAAAAGACATAAATGGAACCAATTTTTCTGTAACTTTTGTAATAGAATTAATTCCACCAACTATAACTATTCCTGCCAAAATGCACAAAACAAATCCAATTATAATTTTATTTATACCAAATGAATCGTGCAAAACTCCAGAAATAGCATTAGCTTGAGTAGAATCTCCAATACCAAAAACGGCAATTCCAGCAAAAATAGCAAAAGTTTTTGCAAGCTTTTTGTTATTTAAACCTTTTTCGATATAATACATAGGTCCGCCAACATATTGTCCGTTTTTCTTTTCCCTATAGGCAAGGGCCAAGGTAACCTCAGAAAATTTTGTTGCCATACCCAACAAAGCTGCAAGCCACATCCAAAAAATTGCACCAGGTCCACCTAAAATTATAGCAAGAGACACACCTACTATATTTCCAGTTCCTACAGTAGCTGCAAGTGCAGTAGCCAAGGCACCAAAAGGACTTATGTCACCTTTATGATTTTCACTTGGTTTTTCAAAAATTTTTCCAAGAGTATTTTTAATTGCATATGGTAATTTTCTAAATTGTATAGCCTTTGTTTTTATACTTATGTAAATTCCTGTGCCAACTATTCCGACTATTAAAGGAAAGCCCCACAATAAATTTTCAAAACTTTTTAATAATTCAATCATTTTTTTCTCCAAAAAAAATTATTTTTTATTATTTTATTTCTATTTTTATAAAATTCAAAATAATTTATAAATTATCAAAATTTTACATTTTTATAATGTTTTTTCATGATTCTACCTATATCTTTATATTGATTCTAAAAATGGTATAATTTATTCATAAGAGAGGGAATTATGACCAAGTGGTATATATATAATAAGAAAAATAATTATTTAGCAAATTTAAAAAATAAAAATATTACCAAATTAGAAGCGTTAATACTTGCAAATAGAGATATTGTAGAGGCAGATCTTGTAGAAAGTTTTATAAATCCAAGCCTTGATAAACTTCACGACCCATATTTATTAAAGGATATGAAAAAAGCCATTGATATAATTATTGAAACAATGGAAGATGGTGAATCTATAAGAGTATTTGGAGATTATGATCAAGACGGAATAAGCTCAACTATGACACTTCTTGATGGTTTATTATATTTTTATGATGATATAAGCTATGACATTCCAGATAGGATTATAGATGGGTATGGAATTAGCGATAGGATGATTGATAGGGCGATTGAAGACAGGGTAAGTCTTGTAATTACTTGTGATAATGGAATCACTGCAATAGATCAAGTCAAAAAATTAAAAGAAAATAATATAAAAGTTATAGTAACTGACCACCACCAAGTTTCAAAAGTGGAAGATGGAGAATGGATAAAGCAAATTTTACCTGAAGCTGACTGTGTTATAAATCCTAAAAGGTTAGACAATACCTATCCATTTGATGATTTGTGCGGGGCAGGTGTTGCTTTCAAATTAATGCAAGCTTTATACCAAAGACTTGAGGGAGATTTAGATTATTTATATGGTCTTTTGGAATATGTCGCTATGGGAACGGTTTGTGATATTGTTTCTTTAACTGATGAAAACAGGATTTTTGTAATAGAGGGTTTAAAAAGAATAAATAATACAGAAAAATTAGCTATAAAAGCCTTGGTTGAGGAAAATTCTTGGAATAAAGAAGTAAATGCATACACCTTAGGCTTTATAATTGGTCCTTGTATGAACGCAACGGGAAGACTTTCTACTGCAAAACTTGCAATAGATATGCTAATGGAAGATGATATAGAAAAAATCCACACTTATGCAAAAAAACTGGTAAGTTTAAACAATGAAAGAAAAGATTTAACAAATATCGGTCTTGAAAAAACTCTAGAGATTATAAAAAATAAAAAATATTATAAAGATGACATTATTATTGTAGATGTAGATAATATTGAAGAAAGTGTTTGTGGAATTATAGCAGGAAGAATTAAAGAAAAATTCAACAAACCAACTATAATTATGACTGAATCAAATGATAAGGGAGTATTAAAGGGATCTGGTAGGAGTATTGAAGCCTATAATATTTATAAGGAAGTCTTTGAAATAAAGGATTTGCTTGAATCTTTCGGGGGACACCCTATGGCATGCGGGCTTTCAATAAAAAAAGATAAGGTAGATGAATTTAGACAAAAACTTAACGAAAAGTCTAAATTAAAAAATGAAGATTTTGAAAATGTAATAAATATTGATGCTCAAATTTCAGTTGAAAAACTATCACTTGAATTTGCTCAAAGTTTAGAAAGATTAGAGCCTTTTGGTAAAGATAATCCAAAGGCAAAATTTGCAGATAAAAATCTCCAAATTAAAAATCTAAATATGATAGGAAAAAATAACAACACAATGAAAATGACCCTAAATAAAAATGGTCGTGATATTGAAGCTATAATGTTTAATGCAAAAAAAGAATATAAATTTTTAAATGATAAATTTGATTCAAATATTTTAGGAAATAAAATTGATGCTGTCTTTTATCCGGACATAAATGAATTTAGGGACCAAAAAAAATTACAATTAAGGTTGATTGATATAAGGTAGGTGATATTATGGCAAAAGATTTTCAAAAAGAATTTTTAAAATTTAAGGAAATTGTTCTAAAAAATAATGAAAATGCTAATCTTAATTTAATAAAAAAAGCATATGATTTTGCTGAGTATCATCACAGGGGTCAAAAAAGAAACTCTGGAGAAGATTATTTTATTCATCCAATCGTAGTTGCAGAGACTTTATCAAACATGCAATTAGATGATCAAACAATTTGTGCAGGTTTGATGCATGATGTTTTGGAAGATACTCCTGTTACAGAAGATCAAATGAAAGAACTTTTCGGTGAAGAAATTACTTTTTTGGTTGATGGTGTAACAAAGCTAAAAAAATTAAATTATAAAACAAGAGAAGAGAAACAAGCTGAAAACATTAGAAAAATGGTCTTGGCAATGAGTAACGATGTAAGAGTTATTTTAATAAAACTTGCTGATCGTTTGCACAATATGAGAACTTTGGAATATAAGACTGAAAAAAAACAAAAGCAAACTGCAAGTGAGACCTTGGAAATATATGTTCCTCTTGCTCATAGACTTGGAATTTATACAATGAAATGGGAGCTTGAAGATTTATGTTTTAGGTACCAAAAACCTGAAGAATACTATGAGCTTGCTCAAATGGTACACAACAAAAGAAGGGAAAGAGAAGCCTATATCAATGAAATTATTGATACTTTAAACAAGGCTCTTTCAACTTCAAAAATTAATTATGAAATTTCAGGTAGGCCTAAGGGTTTATATTCAATTTATAAAAAGATGAGTAGAAATAAGATTGAATTTAATGAAATTTACGATATGACAGCTGTTCGAGTTTTGGTTGATACGGTTGCAGATTGTTATGAAGTTTTAGGAAAAGTTCATTCAATTTGGAGGCCAATACCAAATAGAATTAAAGATTATATTGGCCAACCAAAACCAAATGGATATAGGTCCTTGCATACAACTGTTTTTGGTGAAGATTCAAAGCCTTTTGAAGTTCAAATAAGAACAAGGCAAATGCATTATGAATGTGAATATGGTATAGCAGCTCACTGGAAATACAAAGAAAATAAGAGTAAATCAACTGAATTTGATGAAAAACTCACCTTTATAAGGCAAATTATGGAATGGCAAAAAGAAGGCGGTAAGGATGTTGATAGTAAGGAATTTCTTGACACCTTGAAAGGAGATTTTTTCTCAAAAGAAATATATATTTATTCACCAAAAGGTGAAATATATTCTTTGCCAGTAAATTCTTGTGCTATAGATTTTGCCTATAGAGTTCATACAGAAGTTGGAAATAAATGTGTTGGAGCAAAAGTTAATGGGAAAATCGTTCCTTTTTCTCATAAACTAAACACAGGTGATGTTGTAGAAATTCTTACAAGCAAAAATTCACAAGGACCATCTAGAGATTGGCTTAATATGGTCCAATCTAACCAAGCCAAAAATAAAATCAAGCAATTTTTCAAAAGATATAGAAAAGAAGAAAATATTGAAATTGGAAAAGATTCTTTATTTAGGGAGCTTAGAAAAAATAAGGAAATTTATAAAAGAGATATCAAGGATGAGTGGCTTGAAGAAATTGCAAATGATTTAGGATATCCAACAAAAGATGAAATGTTTGCATCAATTGGATTTGGAAAAACTAATACTGAGCAAATAATTCAAAAATTAGTAAAAAAACACAAAGATGAATTGCCAAAACAAATTGAAGAAATTGATATTACAAGGACAAATAGCAAAAAATCTTTTTCAAATGAAGTAAGGGTGAGCGATCTTGATGATCAAGTAGATGTAAAATTTGCAAAATGTTGCAATCCAGTTCCAGGAGATCAAATCGTAGGATATATTACAAAGGGAAAGGGAATAAGTGTTCACGTTAGAAATTGTCCAAATATTACAAATTTAAAATCTCCAGAAAGATTAATTGATGTTTATTGGCAAAATAATTCTAATGATATCTTCCCAGTTAGAATTCAAATTACAACTAAAGACAAAACAGGAATGATTTTTGAAATAACAAAATTAATATCAGCTGAAAATGTAAGTATAGAAGCTATGAATGTGAGAAGTAATGATAACCATGAAGGAATAATAGATCTTACAGTTTTGGTTCCAAATACAGAAAAATTGAATGAATTAATTATGAAATTAAAAACAATAAAAATGATAGAAAGTATTTATAGGGTGAAAAGTTAATGAGAGCTATTGTACAGAAAGTAAAACAAGCAAGTGTAAAAGTTTCTGATGAGTTGATTTCAGAAATTGGACAAGGTTTATTGGTTTTTGTGGCAGTAACCGATTCTGATACTGAAAAAGATATTGATTATATTAAAAAGAAAATTGAAAAACTAAGAATATTTGAAGATGACCAAGGGAAAATGAACTTATCTGTAGAAGATGAGGGTGGAGAATTGTTAATTGTAAGCCAATTTACCCTATATGGAGATGCTAGAAAAGGAAATAGACCTTCTTTTATAAATTCATCTAGTGCCGAGAAGGCAGAAGAATATTATGAAATATTAATACAAAAATTAAAAGATGATGGATTTGATGTAAAAACTGGAAAATTCCAAACTCATATGGAAGTTTCATTGATAAATGATGGGCCTGTGACAATTCAATTAGATAGTGAAAGGTTATATTAATGCATATAAGAAAAATAACAGAAGGACCGATGATGGCAAATTCTTATGTGGTTTTTGATGATGAAAACAATGGATTTTTGATTGATCCAGTTTATCCAAGCGGAAAAATTGAAAATTATATAGATAAGAATAAAATTAATATAGGATTTATTTTGTTAACTCATACACATTTTGACCATGTATTGGGACTTGAATATTTTAAAAATAAATTAAATGTAAAAGTTTATGCAAGCGAGGACAGTAAGGATATAGCAAATGATCCAGATTATAATTTGTCTAGAGGATATTGTGATTTGGATTTGAAAATTGATTTTTATTTAAAGGATGGAGAAGTTTTTTCTGAGTATAAGATAAAGGCTATAAAAACTCAAGGTCACAGCTTAGATTCAATGTCCTACAAAATAGATGATGATATTTTTTCTGGAGATACCTTATTTAATTTATCAATAGGAAGAAGTGATTTTCCAGGTGGGAATTTTAATACATTAATAAATTCAATAAAAAATAAAATTTTTATATACGATGACGATACAAAAATTCATCCAGGCCATGGAGAATCTACAAGTATCAAATTTGAAAAAGAAAATAATCCATTTTTAATTTAGGAGGTTTGTATGGAATTTAAAAGAAGCCACATGTGTGGTGAGCTTAGAGAAGAAAATATTGGCGAAGAAGTAGTACTTATGGGCTGGGTTGCCAAAAAAAGAAATCTTGGATCTTTAGTTTTTATAGATCTTAGAGATAAAACTGGCATTACTCAAATCGTAACACGTGAAGATGATGAAGAAAATTATAAAACTGTAAAAGATGTGGCTGGTGAATATGTTCTTGAGGTAAAAGGAGAAGTAAGAGAAAGAGAATCTAAAAACCCAGATATACCTACAGGAAATATTGAAATAGTAGCTGAAAAAATAAATATTTTAGATAAAGCAAAAACACCTCCTATTTATATAAAAGAAAATGACGATGTAAGTGAAACTTTAAAATTAAAATACAGATATCTTGATATGAGAAAACAATCAGTTCAAAAAAATCTAAAATTAAGATCTGATATTGTAAGAAGTATGAGAGAATATATGTATGATAATAAATTTACAGAAGTTGAAACACCATTTTTAACAAAACCAACTCCAGAAGGAGCAAGAGATTATTTGGTTCCATCAAGAGTAAACCAAGGTAAATTTTATGCTTTGCCACAATCTCCTCAATTAATGAAACAATTGTTGATGATTGGTTCTTTAGATAGGTATTTTCAAATTGTAAAATGTTTTAGAGATGAAGATTTAAGAGCAAACAGACAACCAGAATTTACACAACTTGATATTGAGATGAGTTTTGCTAATCAAGATGATGTAATAAAAGTAAACGAAGGATTATTAAAGACACTTTTTGATAAATTTACTGATTATGATTTAAAATTACCAATTCCAAGAATGGATTATTCAGAAGCTATGAATTCATACGGTTCTGATAAACCGGATTTAAGATATGGTTATAAGATTAATGATATTTCAGAAATATTTAAAGATTCAGATTTTAAAGTTTTTACAGACAATATTAAAGAGGGACATTCTGTAAGAGCAATCAATTTTAAAGGACAAGCTTCAAATTACTCAAGAAAGCAATTAGACAAATTAACTGATTTTGTAAAAGATTACGGACTTAAAGGCTTAAGTTTTATTAAATTTAATAATAAAGATGATATAAATTCATCAATTAAAAAATTCTTAACTGAAGAAATCGTTGAAAATTTGATAGAAAAATTAGATATTTCTGACAATGATTTAATTTTAATTGGAGCTGATAAGGATAAAACTGTTCTTGAAGGACTTGGAGCATTAAGAAGAAAGGTTGCAAAAGATCAAAATCTTTATGAAAAAGAATATGCTTTTTGTTGGGTTGTAAACTTCCCTATGTTTGAATATAGCGAAGAAGAAGATAGGTATGTTTCTCAACACCATCCATTTACAATGCCAAATGAAGAAGATATTGATTTACTATTAACAGAACCTGAAAAAGTAAGAACTCAAGCCTATGATATTGTAATAAACGGAGATGAAATGGGCGGAGGTTCTGTAAGAATAAATAATCAAGAACTACAAGAAAAAGTATTTAAGGCTTTAAAATTATCTGATCAAGATATAGAACAAAAATTTGGTTTCTTTATTGAAGCTTTACAATATGGAACACCTCCTCATGCAGGACTTGCTTATGGACTTGATAGACTGGTAATGTTATTTGCTAAAACTGATAATATAAAAGATATAATAGCATTTCCAAAAACTCAATCAGCAACTTGTCCATTAACTCAAGCTCCAAGTATAGTCGATGAAAAAAGTTTAAATGAATTAAGTATAGAGGTAAAAGAATAGAGGTAGGATTCATGCAAACTATTAGCAAAAAAGGAATAGTTGTAGAAAATTTAAATGGAAATGTAAAAGTAATGATTCAAAGAGATTCAGGATGTGGATCTTGTTCTTCATGCGGTGGTTGTGAAATAAAACCATCATATTATACTACATTTACCAATGAGGATTTTAATCCTGGTGATTTTGTATATCTAGATTCTGATATAAAAACTGTAAATAAACTTTCTTATTTTACTTATTTGTTCCCAGTTTTTATGATGATTACAGGAGCTGTTTTGGCAAACACTGTTTTTAAAGATAGATTTCTAGATAATAATTTGCTTACTGTTTTATTTATATTTTTATTTTTGTCCCTTTCTATATTTATATTAAGAATAATGGATAAAGGATATGAAAATAAGGATATAATTACAATAAGAAAGGCTTAATATAGATAAGGTTAGCTCTGCCTAACTTTATCTATTTATTTATCTTAAATTAAAATGGAGAAAAATATGAACGCACCAATTGTTACACTAGTAGGTAGAACAAATGTGGGAAAATCTACTTTGTTTAATCGACTAGTAGGAAAAAGAAAAGCGATAACTGAAGATATAAATGGAGTTACTAGAGATAGGGTTTATGACAAGGTTGAATGGTTAAATCATGAATTTATCCTAGCTGATACAGGTGGACTTGACATATCAAATAAAGACCTAATGAATGTTGAAATTAAATCACAAGTTGAAAAAGCCTTATTAGAAAGTGATTTGATTTTATTTGTGGTTGATGGAAGAGAAGGAATTAATCCTCACGATTATGAAATAGCTAACGAAATTCGAAAATATAATAAAAAAGTTATAATAGTTGCAAATAAAATTGATGGATCAATAATTCCAGATCATATTTATGATTTTTACCAATTTGGTTTTGACGATTTAATTTCAATTTCAGCAGAAGGCTCAAAAAATCTTGGAGATTTGTTGGATAAGATAGTTGATTCAATAGATTTTTCAAAATTTGATACTAATTTAGATGCTACAAGGATTGCAATCATTGGAAAACCTAATGCAGGAAAATCATCTTTGGTAAATCATTTATTAAATGAAGAAAGAATGATTGTTACCGATATTGCAGGTACTACAAGAGATGCTATAGATTCTTATTGGCAATACAATGGAAATAATTATGTTCTAATTGATACAGCAGGACTTAGAAGGAAAAATAAGGTTAATGATAATATTGAATATTATGCTAACCAAAGAACTTTTGATGCTGTAGATAGCTCTGAAATATGTTTATTTTTAATAGATGCAAGTGTAGGAGTTACAGAACAAGATACAAAAATTGCAGGATATGCTCACAATAAGAAAAAAGCAATAATAATTGCCGTAAATAAGTGGGATAAAGTTGAAAAAGAAACAAATACTATGAGAAATATGGAAAAAGAAATTAGAAATAAATTATCTTTTGCCCTATATGCTCCAATTATTTTCATATCAGTTTTAAAAGGTCAAAGGATTACAGATCTTTTAAATTTAATTGAAATTGTAAACAGTAATTATCATACAAGAATAAAAACAGGTGTATTAAACACAATCTTACAAGATGCGATAATGATGACAGCGCCTCCTCAAGATAAGGGAAAAAGGCTTAAAATTTATTATATTTCCCAAGTTCAAACGGCCCCACCTAAGTTTTTATTGCATGTAAATGATAAAGAGTTGATGCACTTTTCTTATCAAAGATATTTAGAAAATCAAATTAGACAAAATTATAGCCTTCAAGGTGTACCTTTTACTTTTGAAATTAAAGAAAGGAAAGAAAAATGAAATTTGTTTTAGTCGCAATTTTTTCATACTTACTTGGATCAATTCCTTTTTCATACATAATAGCAAAAACTTTTTTTAAAAAAGATATAAGAAGTATGGGGAGTGGAAATCCAGGTACTACAAATGTTTTTAGAAATTTTGGAGCCTTAGCAGGATGCTTTTGTTTATTTTTAGATATGGCAAAAGGATTTGTTGCAGTATATTTTTCTACTCTTTTATTGGGTGAAAAATTTGGATTAATTGCTTTTGTTTCTGTAGTTTTGGGACATGTATTTTCAATATTTTTAAAATTCAAAGGTGGAAAAGGAGTGGCGACATCAGCAGGAGCTTTAATCGCTTACAATATAAGTATATTTTTGTGCTTACTTCTTGTATTTTTGGTAATATTTTTATTAACAAGAACAGTTTCAAAAGCGTCTTTAACTGCAAGTCTATTAGCTCCATTTATTTCTTATTATTTTCAAGGATTTAGCCTTTTCACAATAATAATATCATTAGTTGCACTTACTATTATTATTGAGCATAGGACAAACATAGTTAGGATTATAAACCACCAAGAAAAGAAAATGTTTTAAAGGAGTAATATGAAAATTTCAATAATAGGTTCAGGAAGTTGGGCAAGTGCTATTGCAGATTTTCTGTCAAAAGACAATGAAGTTTTGATGTATGCTAGAAATATTAAAGATGTAAATAATATAAATAATTTACACATTAACAAAAAATATTTTGAGGATATAAAATTAAGTGAGAATATAAAAGCAACAAATAATTTAAATGAATTATTAGACAATAAAATTATTATAAATGCTATTCCTACTCAAAATATTAGAGAAGTATTAAGTAAAATTAAAGATGGTCTTGATGGAAAAATATTAATTAACTTATCAAAGGGAATAGAAATTTCAACTTTAAAAAGAGTTTCTGAGATAGTTTATGAACTTAATCCAAATTGTACTTATGCTATTTTAACAGGACCAAGCCATGCAGAAGAAGTTATTAGAAAAATGCCAACTGCTTTAGTTTGCGCTTGTAAGAATGAAAATATTGCAATAAAAATTCAAGACTTATTTACAAAAGATTATTTGAGAGTTTATACTTCAACTGATGTTGTTGGAGCTGAGATTGGAGGAGCTGTTAAAAATGTTTTAGCCTTTGGAATAGGAATGGTAAATGGTCTAGGATTTGGGGATAATACCAAAGCTGCAATAATGACTAGGGGAATTTATGAAATGAATAAATTTGCTATAAGCCAGGGAGCAGATAGAAAAACAATAAGTGGTCTTTGTGGAATTGGAGATTTAATTGTAACAGCAACAAGTATGCACTCAAGAAATAATAGGTGTGGAATATTATTTGGTAAAGGATATTCTTTAGATGAAGCTTGTAAAGAAGTTAAAACTGTTGTAGAAGGAATTCCAACAACTAAAGCTCTTTATAAATTATCAAAAAAAGAAAATATTGAACTTCCTATTACAAATGAAATATATAAGGTTATTTTTGAAGACAAAAATCCTATAGATTCTGTAGAAGTATTGATGAATAGAGACAAAAAAAGTGAATATTGATTGGATGTGCTATGAATATAAAAGAAAATATAGATAATCTAAAAAAAGATTTAGAAAATTACGACGCTATGCTTTTGGCTGTAACAAAAACTCACGGAATAGATAAAATTATGGAAGTTTATGATTACGGCTTAAGAGATTTTGGAGAAAATAAGGTACAAGAATTAATAGAAAAAAAAGAAAAGATGCCAGATGATATAAATTGGCATTTAATCGGGCATTTACAAACTAATAAGGTAAATAAAATTGTTGGAGAAGTTTGTTTAATTCATTCTGTTGATTCATTAAAAATTTTAAATAAAATTAATAATAGAGCCAAATCTTTGTCAATTGTTCAGGATTGCTTGATTCAAATTAATGTATCAAAAGAAGAAAGCAAATCAGGCTTTTATGTTGATGAAATAGATAATTTAATAAAAGAAGCTAGTAAATTGGAAAATATAAAAATTAAAGGTCTTATGACAATGGCACCTAATACAGAAGATGAAAATCTTATTAGAAATTGCTTTAGAGAACTTAAAAAAATATTCGATAATTTATCCAATTTAAGTTATAATAATCTTGAAATGAAATATCTTTCAATGGGAATGACTCATGACTATAACATTGCACTTGAAGAGGGAGCAAATATAATTAGGGTTGGGTCAAAAATATTTGGTAAAAGGATGTACAAAAATGTTAGATAAATTTAAAGAATTTATAGGAATTGACGATGATTATGATGAATATGATGAAGAAATTGATGATGAAAGAGAAATAGAAAAAACTAGTGATAATACAGAGAAAACTTATAGTCCTAGTTCAACATATGACTTTAATAGTTCAGTAAGTAAGGAAGAAGAAAGATCAACTACTTACCCATCATTTTCAAATGATTATTCTTCTAATAACAAAAGTAGAAAAATTAGGGGAGGAGACAATATAGTAAGTATGAATTCAAATAATAGAAGTTTTGGTCAAAGCTCAGCTAGTTCTTTTAGAATTTCTATTCAAGAACCTTTAAGCTATGATGAAGATGGCCCAAAAATTGTCGATGATATCTTAGATAAAAAAGTTGTAGTATTAAATCTTGAAATGTTAGAAGTTGATAAGAAAAGACAAATTTTAGACTTCGTATCTGGTGCTGTTTATGCTCTAGAAGGAACTGTTGAGAAAGTATCAAAGGGTATTTTTGTAATTTGTCCTAAAGGAGTAGATATTGACAATTATGTAGAAGACCAAATTTCAAGCGGAAATTATAACCAATTGTAAATTTTAAAAATCTTTTATGAAACTAGAATATAATATAGATTTTGTTGAAGATAAGTCTGTAAAGGCAAACATAAAAAAAGCTATCTCTTTATTAGAAAAATCATTTTATACGAAAAAAGAAGTTTCAAGTTTTTTTCTAAACCCATTTGAACTTTCAGTATTAAATGATATAGCAAAAATTAATAATATAGAGATAGTTTTTTTGTCATGCAATAAAGAAAGCGAAAGAAATATATTCATTGCTAATCCATATTCCAATGAAATTGATTCTAAAGACTATCTTAGTGTTTTAGAATTTAAACAAAATAGTATTAATCATCCTGATGTTCTTGGAGCTCTTTTAAATTTGGGTTTAGAAAGAAATGATATAGGGGATATTTACATTGGTGATGGGATTTGTGAATTTGTAGTTTTAAATAAAGATAAGGACTTTGTAAAATTTAATTTGACAAAAATTAAAAATGAAAGAGTCAATCTTGATTTTAAAAAAGATAATATTTTATCTAAAAATAAAATAGAATATATTGAAAAAAGAGGCTTTATTTCTTCTTTAAGACTTGATAATATAGTTAGTGAATTTGTAAATCTTTCAAGATCAAAAGCTAAAACTTTAATTAAAAGACGCTTAATTAAGGTGAATTTTCAAATAATTGATAATCCATCAAAAATTATTGAAGAAAATTCTCTCATATCTATTAGAAAAGAAGGAAGATTCATATTCGACAAAGTTATTGGAAAAAGCAAGAAAGATAATTACCACATAGAATATAGGAAGTATAAATGATTTACACGATTTTAATAATAGCTGGAATAATACTCGATAGACTTAGTAAAGCCTATGCAATATCTCACTTTATAGAAAATCCTATTTTTACAAAGTTTATAAATTTTATTTATGTAGAAAATAGGGGAGCTGCTTTTGGGATTTTACAAAATAAAAGAATATTTTTTCTTATTTTAACCATAGCAGTAGTTTTTTATTTGTTGTATTATTTCATCAGAAATTTAAAAAGCAATCCAAAACTATTGAATATAGCCTTATCACTCATAGTTTCTGGTGCACTAGGAAATTTCTATGACAGATTATTTCATGGATTTGTTGTAGACTTTATAGAATTTTCATTTTTTGATTTTCCAGTTTTTAATATAGCAGATATACTAGTTACAACTGGATCAATCTTATTAATTATTTTTATAGGATTTGGGAAAATGGATGGAGAAAAAAATGACAGTTCAAATAGGAAATGATTGGGATGAAATATTAAAAGATGAATGGAGTAAAGATTATTATTTAAATTTAAGAAAAAATTTAATCCATGAATATAAAAATTATACAATTTATCCAAGCATGTATGATATTTTTAATGCATTAAAGAAGGTTCCTTATAAGGATGTGAAAGTTGTAATTTTGGGACAAGATCCTTACCACGGTCAAGGTCAAGCTCATGGTTTTTCTTTTTCTGTTCAAAAAGGCGTAAAAACTCCTCCGTCCTTGTTAAATATTTACAAGGAATTACACGATGACTTGGGCTTATATATACCAAATAATGGAAATTTGATAAAATGGGCAAATCAGGGAGTTTTATTACTAAATTCAACCTTAACAGTCAGAGCCCACCAAGCAAATTCTCACAAAGACATAGGCTGGTCAATCTTGACTGACAACATAATAAAATTATTAAACGAAAGAGAAAAACCTATAGTTTTTCTACTTTGGGGTAAATTTGCCCAATCAAAAGAAATTTTGATTACAAATAGAAAACATTTAATAATAAAAAGTGCCCACCCATCACCATTTGCAGCCCACAGGGGATTTTTTGGTTCAAAACCATTTTCAAAAACTAATGATTTTTTAATAAAAAATAATATGAGTCCAATTGATTGGCAAATAGAAAACCTAGACTTATAAATCTAGGTTTTTTTCGATTAAAAATTTCATAATATTTAAAATATTTTCACAAGAGTATATTCCATCTTCCATGATTGATATAAGATTTTTGTTTATTTCATATTTACCTTTATTTTTAAGCTTAAAATTATTAACTGTAACAAATCCAGAAGCATTTTTAGATAATTTTCCATATAAAACCATTATTTTTAGTTTTATTACATTATCTTCTACAAAAAAATAGTAATTATCTCCTTGAAATAATGCATTATCTAATTTTTTATCTGATATAAATTCAAAATTTCCTATATCCTTATCAATAAAAGCATTATTTAAGTAAATTTTACAATCATTTAAAGCAAAAGAAAGTTTATCATTTATTAAATCTTCAGCATTAGAAATAGCCTCTGTTGCAATTAAATCATTTTTATTATGAATCAAAATAGGCCGTGGATTATTTCGGTTTTCATCTTTTTTGCTTAACTTGCTTATAACTTTATATCTAGGCGGATCATTTCTTTGAATTCCAACAATTTTTTCAATTTCACTAAGCTTTAAAGATTTAAATTCAATTAATTTTCTTTTAGATTTAATAAATTTATATAGGTCTACATTTTCTGGCCAAACAGGTTCCAATTTATTTTCAATAAGTCTAACATTCAAAAATGGAAGATCAAAGATTTCCCCATTATAGGTAATTAATTTTTTATCTCTTATTTTTTCTTTATAAATTTGCAATAATCTTATTTCTTCATAATCATTTTTTGAAAAATATTGTTCTATATAAAATTTATTTTTTTTATAATCAAAGTATATTAGTCCTAAAACTACAAGCTTATCTCGTTTTGGATCAAGTCCTGTAGTTTCAATATCTAAAATACATTCATCTTTTTTTAAATTTTTTCTATAAAAAGGGTATCTAACACATAGCATATTTTTACTATACCTTATATTTGCTTTATTTTCTCTATAATAATATAATAAATAAGTTAAAGGATGTGATAAAATGATATACTTAGACAATGCAGCTACAACTAGAATGTATGATGAAGTTATAGATATAGAAAAAGATTTTGAAAAGAAATTTTTTGCAAATCCATCAGCCCTACATAGCTTTGGGATGGATGTTGAAAATAAAGTTAAAGAAGCAAGACAAATTATAGCTTCATATATAAATTCAAATGAAAATGAAATTTATTTTACAAAGGGAGCAACTGAATCAAATAATATAATAATTAACTCTATTGCAAGTGAAAAAAATACAGCTATTACCACAAAATTAGAACATTCATCAGTAATTGATGCCTTTGATAATTCATCTTTCAAAGAAGTTAAACTAATTTCAAACGATAATCAAGGATTTATAGATTTTGATTCTTTAGAAAACTTAATAGATAAAGATACTAAACTTGTTTCAATTATTTATGTACAAAATGAAATAGGTTGTATTCAAGATATAAGAAAAATATCAGATATAATTAAAAGAAAAAATAAAGATATTTTATTTCATATAGATGCAACTCAAGCTTTAGGGAAAATTTCTTGTGATGTAAAAAAATTGGGCGTTGATGCAATGAGCTTTTCATCTCACAAGGTCCATGGTCCAAAAGGAATAGGTGGTTTATATGTAAAAGATTCCTTTAAAATTAAAATAAAGCCTGTATTATTTGGAGGAAGACAAGAAATTTTCTCATCTGGAACTACTAATGCTCCAGCAATTTATAGTTTTGCCAAAGCTTTAGAATTATCAAATAAAAAAGAAGATTTTTCATATATAAGAGACTTAAATACTTATTTAAGAGAAATAATTGAAAACACAATCTCAGATATTCATGTAAATTCACCATACGAAAACTCTAGTCCCTATATTTTAAACATTGCCTTTAAAAATATAAAATCAGAGGTTTTACTTCATATGCTAGAGGGAGATGATATTTTCGTAGCAAGTGGATCGGCTTGTTCAAAAGGAAATAATAGTAGAATTTTATCTGCTTTAAACTTGGATGAAAAATATATGGATGGAGCTATAAGATTTTCTTTTTCACATGATATTAGTAAAAAAGATTTAGATTTTGTAGTAGAAAAATTAAACCAATACGTAGAAGAAATAAGAAAGGTGTTTTAATGGAAGATTTACTATCAGTAAGTTTTGGAGAGTTATTTTTAAAAGGAAAAAATAGAAATAAATTTTTCAAAGCAGCAATCGATAATATAAAAAGAAATATAAAAGATATTGGCTATGAAGAAATGTACCTTGAAAGTTCTAAATTATATATAAAAGCCGATAAAAATGACTTTGACAATTTGATAAAAGAAATAAAAAAAGTCTTTGGGATTATTTATATTTCCGAGATAAAAAGATGCGATAAAAATATTGAATCTATAAAAATCGCTCTAAAAGAAATTTTAGATAATAAGGATATTAAAAATAAAACTTTTAAAGTAATAACAAATAGGGTTGATAAGTCTTTCGAAATAAAATCTCCAGAATTTTCACAAATGATGGGAGGATTTATCTTAAAAAATTACGCAAAAGATAATAATTTAAAAGTTGATGTTCACGATCCTGATTTTAAGGTTTTTGTTGACATAAAAAAATACGCCTATGTCTATGCAAATAGACACGAGGGAATAGGTGGATTACCAGTAGGATCAAGTGGAAACGGACTTTTATTATTGTCAGGAGGAATTGATTCACCAGTTGCTGGATTTATGATGGCAAAAAGAGGCATGAAAATAGATTGCTTACATTTTCATTCCTATCCATTTACTTCAAAAAGAGCCTTACAAAAAGCTTTAGATTTAGGAAAAATCCTATCACAATATACTGGAAAAATGCGAATTTATTCTGTAAACATGGCAGAAATTTATAAATCCATAAATAAAAATTGTAGAAGAAATCAAACTACAATTTTATCTAGAAGATTTATGATGAGAATTGGAGAAAAAATTTCGGCAAAAAATAACTATAATGCTTTAATTACAGGAGAAAGCTTGGGACAAGTTGCAAGTCAAACTGTAGAAAGTATGACAGTAATAGAAGATGCAACAAATCTTCCAATTTTTAAACCTTTACTTGCTCTTGATAAAACAGAAATAATTGATAGAGCATTATTTATTGGATCATATGAAAAAAGTATAGAGCCGTTTGATGATTGCTGTTCAATTTTTGCTCCATCAAATCCAATTACAAAACCTAAACTACAATATATAAAAGAAAGCGAAAGCAAATTGGATATAGAAGAGCTTGAAAATAATGCTATTGAAAATATGGAAATATTTGACATATAAGTTGACAAAACTTGTAATTGTTGGTAATATATTATGGTAAACCGCTCAGTATGGGTTCTGATCACCTTGACTGGCGAGAATCTAAATAGGAGGTGTACTATGTACGCTATAATTAAGACAGGTGGAAAACAATATAAAGTATCAGAAGGCGATCTTGTTAGAGTAGAAAAACTTAATGCAGAAATAGGAGATAGTGTAAGCTTTGAAGATGTACTATTAGTTAAAAATGATAGTGATTTAAAAGTTGGAACTCCAACAGTCGAAAATGCAAAAGTTGAAGCAACTGTAAAAGATCAAGCTAAAGATAAAAAAATAGTTGTGTTTAAATATAGACCTAAAAAAGCATCAAAAACTAAAAAAGGTCATAGACAACCATATACTTTAGTTGAAATTAACAATATTTCTTGTTAATGATTGATGTTACTTTATTTATAAAAAACGAAGAAAGATTAGGATTTGCAATAAAAGGACATGCAAATTTTGATCAGCATGGATATGATATAGTTTGTGCTGCAGTATCAATTTTATCATACACAGCAGTAAATACCTTAGATTATTATGAAGTAGAATTTGATTTTTTTGATGATGATAATGAAATGAAAATTTCAATTGAAGATTCTAATGAAAAATCAGATATTATTTTAAAAGATTTTGAAATAGGTATTAAAACTTTACTCACAAATTATAATGAATATGTTAATTTAAATTATAGGGAGGTTTAGGATGTTTTTAAACATAAACTTACAAAGATTTTCTAGTAAAAAAGGAGTATCTTCTTCAAAAAACGGTAGAGACTCTAATGCTAAAAGACTTGGCGTTAAAAGAGCTGATGGACAAACAGTAAATGCTGGAACAATTATCGTTAGACAAAGAGGAACAAAAATTCACCCAGGCGAGAACGTAAAAAAGGGTGGAGATGATACACTTTTTGCATCATGCAGTGGTGTAGTTAAATTTGAAAGAAAAGGAAAAAATAGAAAACAAGTTTCTGTATATCCAAAGCAAGACATTGCTTAATAGAAAACCAGCTTGCCCAAGGGCAAGCTTTTTTTGTAAAAAGGAAATTTACAATGATAGATTATGCAAAAATTGAACTTCAAGCTGGGAAAGGTGGAGATGGTGCAGTAGCCTTTCGTCGAGAAAAATATGAACCTACAGGTGGGCCTGCAGGTGGAGATGGCGGAGATGGAGCAAGTATATATATAAAAGCAACAAATTCCCTATCAACCCTTGAAGAATATAGATATAAAACTAAATATAAAGCTTCTAATGGTGAAGATGGAATGGGTAAAAAAAGATTTGGCAAAAAGGGCGAAGACTTATATTTACTCGTTCCAGTCGGAACTGTTATTAGGGAAAATACAAGTGGAAAAATTATAAAAGATTTGAAAAAAAATGGTGAAGAATTTTTAATAGCAAAAGGTGGAAAGGGTGGAAAAGGTAATGTTCATTACAAATCTTCCACAAGACAAGCGCCAAGATTTGCTCAAAAAGGAAAAGAAGGCCAAAAGATCGAAATAAGTTTAGAACTTAAAATTTTGGCTGACGTAGGCCTAGTAGGTCTACCTAATGTAGGAAAATCTACATTAATATCCGTAATTTCAAAAGCAAAACCAAAAATTGCAAATTATCATTTTACAACACTTGATCCTAATTTAGGAGTAGTAAAAATTGATAAGGAAAGATCATTTATAGTTGCAGATATACCAGGCCTAATTGAAGGAGCAAATGAAGGCTTAGGTCTAGGTCATGACTTTTTAAAACATGTTCAAAGATGTAAAATTCTTGTTCATTTGGTAGATATTTCAGGATTTGAGGGAAGAAATCCAATAGAAGATTTTGAACTTATTAATAATGAATTAAAATTATTTGATGAGAACTTATATAATAAATATCAAATTGTTGCCCTTAATAAGTCTGACCTTGATTATAATGAAAATTATAAAAAATTTGAAGAAAAATACTCAGATAAATATAAAATATTTAGAATTTCAGCAGCCACAACAAGTGGAATAAAAGAATTGATCGATGAAGTTTCAAAAGTTTTATACGATTTTGAAGATGAAAAATATAATCTTGATGAAGAAGTTGACGAAGCTTATCTTGATGAGTTTTATGATATGTCTATTGCTAGCGACGAACTTAACTTTGAAATAGAAGATGGAATTTATGTTTGCAGTGGCTATAGAATTGATAAGCTTTTAGAGAAAGTAAACTTAGATGATTACGATAGCCGTATGTATTTTGAAAGAAATCTTAGAGAAATGGGAGTATTCGAAAAATTTATTGAAATGGGAATCCAAGAAGGAGATTCTGTAGCTATTGGAGATATAGTCTTTGACTATTATGAATAGGAGAAAATATGATATCAGGAAAGCAAAGATCTTATTTAAAATCATTAGCTCATGATTTAAAACCTATTATAAACATAGGGAAAAATTCACTAACTGATGAAGTTATTGAAGCAATTGATGAAGCTTTAGAGAAAAGAGAATTGATAAAAATAAAAATATTAAATAATAACTTGGACGACAATGATGAAATTGTTGATGAAGTTATAGAAAAACTAAACTGTGAATTTGTTTCTCATTTAGGTAATATTTTTACCATATACAGAGAAAGCAAGAAAAATAAAAAGATAGACTTATAATGAGAATAGGTTTATTTGGTGGCACATTTGATCCGATTCATATAGGACATATGATTATTATGGAAAATGTGATAAATTTTATGAATTTGGATAAAATCTATATACTTCCAAATTCAAATCCACCCCACAAATTAAAAAATGAAAAAACAAATATAAGTTTGAGATTAAAAATGATAGAAAAATCTATCAAAAATAATCCTAAACTTATTATAGATGATTATGATTTTAAAGATAATAAAATCCATTATACCTATAAAACCATAAATCATTTCAAAACTACTTATCCTAACGATGAATTTTTCTTTATAATGGGTGAGGACTCATTTTTAGATATAGAAAAATGGAAAAATTACCAAGAAATACTTGGTGAAAATTTAATTATTTTTAAAAGAACAAGTGGAAAAAATTCTCTGCTTTTATCTAAAATTAATGAGATAAAAAAGTATAATAAGAATATATATCTGATTGATAATTTAGCTTTAGATATTTCATCAACACTAATAAGAAATTTGGTGAAAAATAATAAAAGTATCAGGTATCTTGTAGATGATGATGTTATAAAAATCATTGAAGAGGAGAATTTATATGTTTGATTTTTCAAAATATGAGGATAAGTTAAAAAAAGATATTGGTGAAAAAAGATTTAACCATGTTCTAAGAGTTAAAGACATGGCTCTTAAATTAAATACAAATATAGATATAGAAAAAATTAAAACTGCAGCATTGCTTCATGATTGTGCTAAGTATAATGAAAAATATTTTTTAGAAAAATATAAAAAATATTGTGAATTTTCAGATGAAATCATATATAACAAATCAATCTTACATTCATTTATAGGACCAATTGTTGCTAAATATGAATATGGTGTAGATGATATTGAAATTTTAAATGCAATTAAATATCATACAACTGGAAGAGAAAATATGACAGATTTTGAAAAAATTATTTTTCTTGCGGATGCTTGCGAAGAAAAAAGAGATTATGAAGGTGTAAATGAGTTAAGAAAACTTGCTTTTAAGGATTTAGATGCAGCAGTTTTATTTAGTTTAGATGCTACCATAAAGTCTTTAGTTGATCGAAAAATAATTATTTTTCCATTGACTATAAGAGCTAGAAATTATTTATTAAGGAAGAAAAATGGGTAAATTAGATGTAATAGTAAAAACTTTAGAAGATAAACAGGCCTATGATATTAAAGTTATTGATCTTGAAAATAAATCATCAGTGGCAGATTATTTTGTTCTTGCTACTGGAAATTCAATAAATCAAAACAAGGCTTTAATAGAATATATTGAAGAAAATCTAAAAAAAGAAGGATTTGATGTTTTATCTGTAGAGGGTCTAAGAGAAGGAAAATGGATATTGATGGACTGTGGTGATGTAATAGTTCATATATTTTCATCTAATCAAAGGGAATTTTATAATATAGAAGATTTATGGGAGTCATAAATTATCGTTAATTGAGGTATTTTATGGAAACTGATAGAAAAGATAAGCTTATTATAGCTTTGATAATTGGAATTGTTATTGTTTTATCTCATAATTTTGTAAGTAGTCAAAAAAGTGATGATCTTGTATTTGAAAATATAAGTTCATCACTTAATGATCAAAAACAAGCTAAACCTATAAATAATAATGATAACAAAGAAAAAACTGAAAAATCCACTATTAAAAAAGTACATATAAGTGGGCAGATAAATAAACCAGGAGTTTATGAAATAAATGATGATTATAGGTTAGAAGATTTAGTTAATGATGCAGGTGGTCTAACAGAAAATGCTGATTTAAATAAAATTAATTTAGCCTTAAAGCTTGAAGATCAGATGAGAATTATTATCCCTAATATAAATGATAAAGATAATATTGAAAATAATATGACAACTCAATTAATAAGTCCAATAAATGAAAATGATAATAAAAAAGTAAACATAAATACAGCTGACCAAAGTGAGCTTATGACCCTACCTAACATAGGTGAAAAAAGAGCGAACTCTATTATTGAATATAGACAAAAAAATAAATTTAACAAGATTGAAGATATAAAAAATGTATCTGGAATAGGTGATAAATATTTTGAAGCTATGAAAGATATGATTGTAGTAAATTGAGGAGTGAATATGAAATTATCAACTAGGGGTAGGTATGGCTTAAGGGCTATACATTATTTAGCAGAAAATGAAGATAATGGTTATATTTCAGTTTCTGATATTTCAAATGCCTTAAATTTGCCAGAAAATTACTTGGAACAATTAATTAGAATACTCAAAAGAAATAATTTGGTAATATCAGCAAGAGGAGCCAAGGGAGGATATAAACTCTCTAGAAAATCAAGCGAAATTACAGTTGGAGATGTATTAAGAGTACTTGAAGGAGAAATGACTTCAAGTGAGTGTGTTGCTGATAGAGAAAATTGCAATAACGAAGACTGCGAAGCATATTATGTTTTTGCAAAAATAGATGATGCAATCAATAAAGCAGTCAATTCAATAACTATTAAAGATATGGTTAATGAAAAACTATAAATAGGAGAAATTTATGAGAAAACTTGGAATGAATGAACTTAGAAAAGAATATTTAGACTTTTTTGGATCTAAAAAAAATCATACAGTATTAAAATCATTTTCATTAGTGCCTGAAGATGATGATTCATTACTTTTAATCAATGCTGGAATGGCACCTCTAAAAAAATATTTCACTGGTGAAAAGAAAATGAAAAATAATAGAGCTACATCTTCTCAAAGATGTATAAGAACCGGTGATATTGAAAGAGTTGGTATTACAGAAAGACATGGAACCTATTTTGAAATGCTTGGAAACTTTTCTTTTGGAGATTATTTTAAAAGAGAAGCAATACATTGGGCGTATGAATTTTTAACTGTAAATCTTGAAATTGATAAAGAACTTTTATGGGTTTCAGTTTATGAAAAAGATGATGAGGCATTTAAAATCTGGAATGAAGAAATTGGCCTTTCAAAAGATAGAATTTTAAGATTTGGAAAAGAAGATAATTTCTGGGAACTTGAAGTTGGTCCTTGTGGTCCAGACTCAGAAATTTTTGTTGATAGGGGAATAGAAAAAGCCATTGATGAAAATGATAATAAACCTGGAAATGATGACTCAGATAGGTTTATGGAAGTTTGGAACCTAGTTTTTACTCAATTTAATAAAAATATTAATAAAGAATACACTCCTCTTGCTCATCCTAATATAGATACTGGAATGGGACTTGAAAGAATGGCAATGGTACTTCAAAATAAAGATAATATTTTTGAGATTGACGTAAATCAAAATATTATAAAAGAAATTGAAGATTTATCAAATAAAAAATATAAAGATGATAAAAAAGATGATATTTCAATAAGAGTAATTGCAGATCATGCAAAGGCTATGACTTTTATGGTTTCTGATGGAATTAGACCATCAAATGAAAAAAGAGGTTATGTTCTAAGAAGATTAATAAGAAGAGCTTATAGGCATGGTAAACTTTTGGGAATAAAAGGAGAATTTTTATCATCAGTTATTGAATATGTTATAGATTCTTATAAGGTTGAATATGACGAATTGGAAAAAAATAAAGAAAAAATTATTAGTGTTATAGAAAAAGAAGAAGAAAATTTCCAAAAAACCATAGATAGTGGTTTAGATATTTTAAGCTCATATATAAAATATTTAAAAGAAAATAGAAAAAATACTTTAAGCGGTAAAGATGCTTTTAAATTATATGATACTTATGGTTTTCCACTCGATCTTACAAAAGAAATTCTTACAGAAAATAATTTGAAAGTTGATACAAAAGAATTTGATAAACATATGGAAAATCAAAGGAATTTAGCAAGAAACGCTAGAAAAGTAGATGCTGGTTGGTCACTTGAATCAATAAATGTTGACGAATTTGATGAAACTGAATTTGTTGGTTATGATAATTTTGAAGTTAATGCAAATATAATTGGTCTATTTGATAATAAAGATAAAGTAAACTTTATAAAAGAGGGCCATAAGGGTATAATTATTAGTGATAAGACTTCTTTTTACGCTGAAGGCGGTGGACAAGTTGCTGATACTGGATATGTAATTACAGATTCAGCTAAAGCAAAAGTTTATAATGTTCAAAAGAAAAAAGATGTAATTATTCATTATGTAGAAGTTATCCAAGGTGAAATATCTAAAAGTTGTGCTTTATTTAAAGTAGACAAGGAAAGAAGATTAGACATAACTAGAAACCATACTGCAACTCATCTTTTAGACCAAGCTCTTAGAAATGTATTGAATAATGAAGTTAAACAAGCAGGATCTTTAGTAGATGAAAACAAACTAAGATTTGATTTTACTTATCCAAATGCATTGACTGATGAAGAAATTAAAAATATTGAAAATGAAATAAATGAAAAAATAAGAGAACAATTATCAGTAAGTAAGAAAATAATGTCTTATAAAGAGTCTGAAAAAATTGGAGCTATTGGTTTATTTGAAGATAAATACAAAGATATGGTAAGAGTTGTTTTGGTAGCTGATTATTCAAAAGAATTGTGTGGTGGTTGTCATGTCAACAACACATCTGAGGTTTTAATGTTTAAAATAATTCAAGAATCTTCAGCAGCTTCTGGAGTAAGAAGAATTGAAGCTATCACAGGAAGAAAAGTTTATGATTATTTAAATAAAAATCTTGGATTAATCGCTGTAATTTCAAAAGCTTTAAAAACAAATCCAAACAATATTTTATCAAGAGCTGAGTCATTGAATGAAGAAATTAAAAATCTAAAATCTGATATTCAAAAATTAAAAGAATTTAATGATAAAGATATTTATAAAGATATAGAAAACGAAGTAAAAGATGCTAATGGCATAAAAGTACTAGTTCATAAATTTGAAAACGAAGATCTTGATACATTAAGAAATTTTGAAGAAAGAATTAAAGAAAAATATAAGGATTTGATAATTTTATTTGCAACTGTAAAAAATAATAAAATTATTTTTACAGCTTCTGTTTCTGACTCATTAACTGATAGATATAGTGCAGGTAAAATAGTTAAAGAGGTAAGTAAAATAACAGGTGGAAATGGTGGAGGAAAGAAAAATTTTGCTCAAGCTGGAGGAAAAGATATTTCTAAGCTAGATGAAGCTTTAGAAAAAGTTTATGATTTAATATAAGGAGAAATTATGTCAGAGAAAAACTTCAACGAAACTATGCGTTTTGATCCTCAAGAGGAAAAAAAACTTGATATAAGAGAAACTATTACTAAAGTTTATAAAGCTTTAGAAGAAAAAGGATACAAACCTACAAATCAAATTATAGGATACCTTATAAGTGGCGATCCTACTTATATTACAGCTCATAAAAATGCAAGAAAACTTATAAGACAAGTTGATAGAGACACTATCCTAGAAGAAATATTAAAATACTATATAAATGAGTAGAATTATGGGAATAGACTTGGGTGATAAAACAATCGGTGTGGCATTAAGCGATCCGTTTTTTATCACCGCCCAAGCCTATGTTACAATTAAAAGAAAAAAAACAAGTTTAGACATAAAAAAACTTATAGAAATAATTGATGAAAAAGAAGTAAATTTAATAGTTATTGGACTTCCCAAAAACATGAATAACACCTTAGGTCCTCAAGCCATGAAGGTGATTTCTTTTGTCGATTTATTGAAAAAATCCACTGATATTGAAATTAAGTATCAAGATGAAAGAATGACGACCATGCAATCAGACCAAGTATTAAGTGATATGAATGTTGATAAAAAAAATAGAAAAAAATATATAGATAAGATTGCCGCCTCTTTTATTTTACAAACCTACCTAGATGGGAGAAATAATGGATAAGATAATTTTAACAGATCAAAATAATAAAGAAGTTGAATTTAACATAGTAGACACATTCGGAGTAGACGATAAAGATTATGCTGTTTTGGAACCGATAGATGAAGATTTCTTACTAATTTATGAGATTATAAAAAATGATGACACTATCAGTTTTAAAACAATAGACAATGATAGAGAATTGGACGAGATAATAAAAATATACGAAAATATGAAAGAAGATTAATATGAACATTGAACAATTAAAAAAAGTATTTGAAAAAAATGGTCACAAATTTACAAAGCAAAGGCAAATAATATTCAATGCTCTTAAAAATTCTAATTCAAAACATTTGACACCAGAAGAGTTATTTTCTATTGTTCATCAAGAAAATAAACAAGTTGGTATAGCCACTGTTTATAGAACTCTTAATATTTTTGAAGACTTAGGAATTGTTAACAAGCAAGAGTTTACAGACTCTGTTAACACTTATGAGCTCATTAGTCAAAATGATGCCCACCACGACCATTTAATTTGTACAAATTGTGGTAAAATTGTCGAAGAAAAAATACTTGATAATGATAAATTAGCAAAAAGTTTGAAAGATAAATATGATTTTGAATTAGACTACTATTCTTTAAGAATATATGGTATTTGCTCCGAATGTGATAATGATTTAAGGAGTAAAAATGAGAATGCAAAATAAACTAAAAGTTATCCCATTGGGAGGACTTGGTGAAATAGGTAAGAACTGTACAGTTGTTGAATATAAAAATGAAATGATTATGATAGACTGTGGGCTAACATTCCCAGATGAAGATATGCTAGGCGTTGACATCGTAATACCAGATTTTACCTATATTGAAGAAAATAAAGAAAAATTAAAAGGGATTTTTATAACTCATGGTCATGAAGACCATATTGGCGGTATAGCTTATCTTTTAAAAACAATAGATACAAATGTTTACTGTTCAAAGCTAACAAAAGGCTTATTAGAAAATAAGTTTAAAGAACATGGATTAAATCCAAATAGACTTAAGATGGTTAATGTTAATAATACTGTAAAAGTTGGAAATTTAAGTGCAGAATTTATAAGAGTAAGCCATTCTATTCCGGATTCGTGTGCTATAGCTGTAAAATCTCCAATAGGAACAGTACTATTTACAGGCGATTTTAAAATGGATTTTACACCAATAGATGGTGAGCCTACAGATATACAAAAACTTGCTTCACTTGGTAGAAAGGGACTATTATGCCTGTTTTCTGATTCTACAAATGTAGAAATTGAAGGAAGCTCAATGAGTGAGATGAAAGTTGGAGAAACTTTCATAAATTTATTTGGACAAGCTCCAGGTAGGATTATAGTTGCAACTTTTGCATCAAATCTTCATAGGGTTCAACAAGTAATATATGCTGCCGAAAAATATAATAAAAAAGTTGTATTATCTGGTAGATCTATGCTAAATAACGTAAAAATAGCAAGCAACCTAGGTTATTTAAAAATTAGGAACAACACCCTAATTGATATGAAAAGCATAAAAGATTATTCTGATGATCAAATTGTAATCTTATCAACAGGAACCCAAGGTGAACCTTTATCTGCTTTAACAAGAATGGCAAATAATGAGCACAAACAAGTTCATTTAAATTCTACAGATACCGTGATTTTATCATCTTCTGCAATACCTGGAAATGAAATGCCAATTAATAACACAATAAATAATCTTACTAAAATTGGATGTAATATTATCTATGATTCTTTGGCAAAGGTTCATGCTTCAGGTCACGCTTGCCAAGAAGAAATTAAATTAATGCACCAATTAACAACTCCAAAATATTTTATACCTGCTCACGGTGAGCCACGTCAACTAAAAAAACATAAAGAAATAGCAATGGATATGGGTATGAATAAGGAAAATATTTTGGTTGGCCAAAATGGTGATGTTTTTGAATTTACTAAAAAATCAGCTAGAATAAATGGTAAAGTTCAAGCAGGTAATGTCCTTGTGGATGGTTCAGGAATAGGCGATGTTGGAAATATTGTTCTAAAAGATAGAAAACACTTATCTGAAGATGGGCTTTTAGTTGTTAGTTTAACAATTGAAAAACATAGTCAAAAAGTTCTATCAAATCCTGAGATTGTTTCTAGAGGATTTATCTATGTAAAGGAAAATCAAGATTTAATTGAAAACTCAAAAGATATTGTTTTAAGAACTATGAAAAAATGTCAAAAAAATGATATCCATGCTATCAGTCAAATAAAATATCAAATAAGAGAATCTTTAAAATCTTATATATACAATCAAACTGGAAGAGATCCTATGATTTTACCGGTTTTAACAGAAGTAGAAAGCAATGAATATTAATTATAATCATATAGTTGATTATCTAAATAATATTTATATTGATGAAGATTTTATTGAAATAAGAAATTATGGAATTGAAAATAATATTCCTATAATGAAAAAAGAAAGCAAAGAATTTTTAAAGACTATAATCTCTATTTCAAAACCAAAAAATATTTTAGAAATAGGAACAGCTATTGGTTATTCTTCTTTACTTTTTTCAAAATATTCTAATGCAAAGATAACAACAATAGAAAAAAGTAGAAAGATGGCTGATATAGCTAAATCTAATTTTAAAAAATATGATAAAGAAATAAAATTAATAAATATGGATGCAAAAAAAGCCTTGAGTAATTTAAATCAAGGCTTTGATTTTGTTTTTATAGATGCAAATAAATCTCAGTATGAATATTATTTTAATAAATCATTAGAATTATTAAATGAAAATGGCCTAATTGTTTGTGACAATATCCTTTTTAGGGGAGAAGTTACAAATGATGATATTATAAATAGAAGGCACATTACTATGGTTAAAAATTTGAGAAAATTTTTGTCATATATTACAAACTTAGATGATTATGTTACAAGTATAATACCTATCGGAGATGGCATTAGTTTAAGTACAAGGAGAATTGATGAAAGATAAAGTAGAATTATTGGCACCAGCTGGTGATATGGAAAAATTAAAAGCTGCTATAAAGTTTGGAGCAAACGCAGTTTATATGGCAGGAAATAATTTTGGCCTTAGAAAAAATTCTAAAAACTTTGATAAGGATGAGCTAAAAAAAGCTGTTGATTATGCTCATGAACATGGCGTAAGATGTCATATTACAATGAATATAGTACCTCATGATAATGATCTTAATGGGATTGTTGAGTATATTAAATATCTTGATGAAATTGGAGTGGATGCTCTTATAATTTCTGATCCTGGGATTTTTAATATAGCAAAAGAAAATTCTAATATAGACTTACACATTTCAACTCAAGCATCAGTTACAAATTCACACACCATTAATTTTTGGTATAATTTGGGTGCAAAAAGAGTAATTCTTGCAAGAGAATTATCTCTTGATGAAATAATTGAAATTAGAAAAAATGTTCCAAAAGATTTAGAAATAGAATGTTTTATTCATGGTGCTATGTGCATATCATATTCAGGAAGATGTTTGTTAAGTAATTATATGACTGGAAGAGATGCAAATAGAGGGGATTGTGCCCATGCTTGTAGGTGGAAATATGCCCTTCAAGAAGAAAAAAGACCTGGAGAATACTATCCAATTGTTGAAGATGAAAATGGAACTTTTATAATGAATTCTAAAGATCTATGCTTAATTGATGAAATTGATAAGTTAATTGAGGCAGGTGTAGACTCATTTAAAATTGAAGGCAGAATGAAAACTGTATTTTATGTTGCTACTGTAATTAGAAGCTATAGACAAGCAATTGATGCTTATTATAATGGAACTTATGGGCTAGATATAGCAAATAAATATATGGATGAAATAAAAAAAGCTAGTCATAGACACTTCACAAAAGGATTTTTCTACAATAAAGCAGATTCAAATTCCCAAATTTATGAAAACTCATCTTACATTAGAAACTACGATTTTATAGCTGTTGTTCTTGATTATGATAAAGAAAATAAAATTGCAAAACTTGAGGAAAGAAATAAATTTATTGTAGGAGATGAAGTTGAAATCTTTGGAAATACACCAGACTTTATTAATTTTAAAATTGAGAGTATGAAAGATTCTAAAGGAAATGATATAGAAGTAGCAAATAAGGCAAAACAAATGGTTTATATAAAAATTGACCATGAACTTAAAAAAGGTGATATGGTTAGACGTAAAATTGAAGAATAGTTTTTATTGTTAAATATATCCTTTGGATTGTTCAAAATATCTATATACCTTCTGATTAGTATAAAATAATTCTTATCAGAAGGATTTTTTATAGCTAAATATAAGTTAAACTTAAATTGATTAAGAAAAACTATTATAATAAAAATATAGTTTAAATAAATATATGGAGGAGATAATGCTAAGTAGTAAAGGTTTTGATTTGTGGGCTGATAAATATGATGAAAGTGTTGACCTATCTGATGATGAAGGTTCATATCCTTTTGCAGGATATAAAAAAATACTCAATGAAATATATAATAGCATATTAAATAAATCTTATAAAAATATCTTAGATATTGGATTTGGTACAGGAACTTTAATTTCAAAGTTATATAATCATGATTGTAAAATATATGGGCAAGATTTTTCTAAAAAAATGATAGAAATTTCACAAGCAAAAATGCCTAATGCCAAACTTTTTTATGGTGATATTTCTAATGGACTGGTAAATCCATTGAAAAAGTATAAATATGATGCAATAGTTGCTACATACTCGCTTCATCATATATCTGATAAGAAAAAAATTATCTTTTTGAAAAATTTGTTAAAGAAATTAAATAATGGAGGATGCATATACATTGGGGATATAGCTTTTGAAACTCGAGATTTACATAATAAGTGCATGAATGAATTTGGAGATGAGTGGGATAAAGATGAAATTTATTTTGTAGTTAATGAGTTATTGCCATTTTTTCCTAATTTGCATTTTAAAAAAATATCTGAATGCTCAGGATTAATTACAATTAAAAAAGAGTAATTTATATAAAACTAAAAATTAAAAAGAGGCTGTATTTTTACAGCCTCAAAATTTATTTATCTTTTGAAGGATTTTCTGAGAAATCTGATCTTGTTCTTCTAGCTTCAGCTCCTACATTTGAGTTTTCATCAGCTTCATCGCTAATGCTTCTTAAATTTTCTTGATCTGCGTGTGCTTTTTTATCTAAAGATTCGCTTCCATCAGCTTTGTTAGCTTCTCTAGATTTTTTATCAAGTTCTTTATCTCCTCTGTATTGATTGTCATTGCTTATTTCGTTTTTATCACTCATTATTTTCTCCTTTAATATAAAATTAGAATCTTATTATTAGTATACCCGTCCGTTTATAATTTAACCAATTTATTTTCTATTTATTTCCTTAATTATTTCTACAATAAGTTCAGATGACTTTTTCATATCTTCTATCGGTATTAGCTCGTAGATACCGTGGAAATTATATCCGCCTGTAAATAAATTTGGACTAGGAAGTCCCTTAAAAGATAATTTCGAACCATCTGTACCACCTCTAATAGGTTGTTCTATAACTTCTATACCCAAATTTTCCATGGCTTTTTTTGCGTATTCAACTATTTCCATGTGATCTTTTAAAATATCTCCCATATTATAATAAGTATCAGACATATCAATTGAAATAATATTTCCATATTTTTTATTTAAAAAACCTACACAGTCTTTTAGGAAATTTTTCATATTTTCAAATTCTTTCCTATCAAAATCTCTTATTATATAAACTAGATTTGTATCTTCAATACTTCCTGTAATTGAAATCATATGATAAAAGCCCTCATATCCTTCTGTATGTTCTGGTCTTTTATTTTGACCCAACAGGTCATCTAATTCTTTTGCTACAGTTATAGAGTTAATCATGGTGTTTTTTGCTGTTCCAGGATGAACAGATTTGCCTTTTATAGAAATAATCGCCTCAGCTGCATTAAATGATTCGTATTCCAATTCTCCAAGTTTTCCTCCATCTATAGTGTAAGCAAAATCTGCATCAAAAAAATCTATATCAAAAGTATCACATCCAGTTCCTATTTCTTCATCTGGTGTAAAGGCAATTTTTATATCACCATGTTCAATTTCAGGATTTTCTACTAAATATTCAAGCGCGTCCATTATAGCAGCAATACCTGCCTTATCATCTGCACCCAAAAGCATTTCGCCATTTGTTGTTATTAGAGTTTTTCCTCTTAAATCTTTTAGAAATGGAAAGTCTTTTTCTTTTATATAAATATTTTCCTTTAGTTTTATATCTCCACCTTCATATTTTATAATTTGAGGATTTGTTATTCCTCCAGGCATTTCAGGTGAAGTATCCATATGAGCAATAAAGCCAACTTTTGGAAGTTTTTTATCTGTATTTGCTTTTAAATATGAAAAAACAAATCCTTCATCATTTATAGAGGCTTTGAGGCCTAGGTCATTTAATTCATTTTTTAAAATTTTTCCTAATTCAATTTGACCTTCACTTGTTGGTTTTATTTTATTTTTTTAGATTCATCACTTCTGTATCAACTGCAATATATTTTAAAAATCTTTTAGTAATATCTTCCATTTTATCCTCCTACAAGACAATTATACTACTTAAAAATTTTTAAATATATAAATATATTGGAAATTAAGAATTAGGATTTTAATTTAAATTCAAACAAATATATGATAAAATGTAAATGATAATTAGATAGGAGTTATTATGGCAAATAAAATTTTAAAAATAAAAACTGATAGCATATTACCAGAATATAAAACTGAGAATTCTGCTGGTATGGATATATATTCTGCAAATGAAGATGATATTGTTATTAAACCTGGTGAAATAGGAAAAATTGAAACAGATTTAAGAGTAGAAATTCCATATGGGTATTTTGCCGCCATTTATCCAAGGTCATCAACCGGTGTAAGAAGAAATTTGATGCTTGCTAATTCTACTGGTATTATTGACAGTGATTATAGGGGAGAAATAAAATTGTTTTTCTATAATTTTGGTAATAAAGACCAAATAATCAAAAAAAATGAAAGATTAGCTCAAATGGTTATTCAATCTTATGAAAAAGTTCAAATTAAAAAAGTTGACGATTTATGCGATAGTGAAAGAGGAGAGGGTGGATTCGGTTCAACCGGAAAATGATGAGAGATAGAAAAAATAATAATATTTCAAGACTTTTTAATAAAAATAAATATAATTTTATACTTTTTATAATTGTACTTATAATTTCTTTGTTTTTATTTTCAAAGCTTGCTTCTTACATTTCAAATAGATCTTTATTGGCTTATGATAAAGAAATTCTTACTATAAAAAACAAGGATAGTGAAATTGATACTTTGACTTTAAAAGATATTAGAAAAATGGGGCAAAGTGAGATGAAAATAATCACAGATAAGGGTGAAGAATTTAAAGTGGCCGGTGTTTCTATTGAAAAAATCTTGACAAGAGAAAAAATTAATCCAAATTTAAATAATACAATTGAGTTTTCTAATGAATTTGGACACAAAACTAATATGAGTATGGAAACTGCCTTGGAAGTTAATAGGGTTTTACTAGTTTATAAGATTGATAATAAAGCTAATATGGACTACAAAAAAGATCTGGGAAGTTTTGTTATAATTGATAAACAAGAAAAAGATTATAGTAAATGGATAAAAAATATTCAAGTTATTAATATTAAATGAGGCATCAAAAATTTAATTTATTGTTTCATATTAAACTCATCTAATAATCTTAAAAGTTTAAAATTTTAAGATTATATTAAGGATAGTTTTTATTGAAACAATAATTTTTTTTGCACTAGTCTTATTTCTTTTGAATTTTACCATATGATATAATAGTCAAAGGATGTGATTAAATGAATTCGGATTTTAAATATGATAAATTAACACCAATGCTTAGACACTATGTTGATGTCAAAAATGATTTTAAAGATTCCCTTCTTTTGTATAGGGTGGGGGATTTTTATGAAGCATTTTTTGATGATGCAATAACTATAAGTAAAAATCTCCAACTAGCTCTTACAGGTAAAGAATGTGGCCACGATAAAAGAGCTCCTATGTGTGGAGTACCTCACCATGTTATAGATACTTATATAAATAAATTAGTTCAAAATGGTTTTAAAGTTGCCTTGTGTGATCAAATTGAAGATCCAAAAAAAGCCAAAGGACTTGTAAAAAGAGCTATTACTAGGGTTATAAGTCCTGGAACTATTGTTGACTTGGAATCTCTTGATAAAAAAGAAAATAACTTTCTTCTTTCTATTTTTGAAAATAAATTTGGCCTTGGTGCTTGTTTTTCAGATATTTCTACTGGAAAATTGGTGGCTTTTGAGATAAAAAACAATCCAAGTATTAGTGCAAATAAATTAATTGATGAAATAGAAAAAATCTCTCCATCAGAAATTATTATAAATTCAAACTTTTCAAATAAAAAAGTTTTAAATTACCTAAGTTTAAACAAAGATATACTAATTAATAAAATTGAAGATAGTAAAGACTATGAAAAATTATCTAGAAATGTTTATACAAATTTAGGAATGAAAAACTTTAAAAAGATAGAAAATTTGAGAATTTCTTTGATTGCTATATCTAATTTACTTGATTATATTTATAGCTATCACAAAGAAAAACTTGCCCATATTAATGATATAGAAATCCTTGATATATCTTCATATTTGCAATTAGATGCAAATACCAGAAGAAATTTGGAACTTCATACAAATATTGACAAAAAAGGCAAGGAAAACTCTTTATTTAAGTTGATAGATAAGGCTGATACAGTTATGGGCTCAAGACTTTTAAATGAATGGCTTGAAAGGCCCTTAATAGAGAAAGAAAAAATTGACAAGCGCCTAGACTTGGTTGAATTTTTCTTTTTAAATCCTGACCTATCAAGTAAAGTTTCATATTTTTTAGATGATATTTTTGATCTTGAAAGAATAATAGGAAAAATTTCTTATCAAAGAGCAAATGCAAGAGATTTTATTTCTTTAAAAACCTCTATAAGAAATATTCCTGAATTTAAAAGATTTTTGCAAGGTCTTGACAACAAAGATATAGTTTCTTTTTCAAAAAATATCCCTGATGTTTCAAATATTTATAAAATCCTTGATAAATCGATTCTAAATGATCCTCCAATTTTAATTACTGAAGGTGGAATCATAAAAGAAGGATTTAATGATGAATTAGACAAATTAAAAAAATCTTCTTTATCTGCAGAAAATGATTTGCTTTTATATGAAAATGAAGAAAAAGAGAAAACTGGAATAAATAAATTAAAAATAAATTACAACAAAAACAATGGATATTCCATTGAAATTACAAAATCAAACCTACATTTGGTTCCAGAAAACTATATAAGAAAACAAACCTTAAAAAATCAAGAAAGATATACAACCGAAAGGCTAGAAGAGCTTTCAAATCTAATTTTAGGATCAAGCGATAAGATCAATAACCTTGAGTATGAAATTTTTGGGGAAATAAGAGATTTCATTTTAAGTGAGGCAAAAACTCTCCAATACTTATCAAAATTAATTGCAATTATAGATTCCATAAATTCTCTATCAAAGCTTGCAAGAGAAAATAATTACACAAAACCCAAAATTACAAAAGATAATATTATAAAAATAAAAGATGGAAGACACCCAGTAATTGAGAAAAAACTTAAGGAAAATGAATTTATTTCTAATGATACAGATATTGGAGAAGATGATAATTTAATTCAAATAATCACAGGGCCAAATATGGCAGGAAAATCTACTTATATGAGGCAGATGGCCCTTATAATAATTCTTGCTCAAATGGGATCTTTTGTTCCTTGTAAAGAGGCTAGCATTTCAATTTGTGATAAAGTTTTTACTAGAATTGGAGCAAGCGATAATATATCAAAAGGTGAATCAACTTTTATGCTAGAGATGAATGAAGTTAGCAATATTTTAAAAAATTCTACAGACAAATCATTTATAATTTTAGATGAAGTAGGTAGGGGAACAAGCTCTGATGATGGTTTATCTATTGCTATGAGCCTAGTTGATTATTTAAGTAAAAAGAAAAAGGCAAAAACTGTTTTTGCAACACATTTTCATGAGCTTACAATCCTTGAAAATAAGCTTGATAATGTTATTAATTTAAAAATTGATATACTTGAAGAAAATGATAATCTTGTATTTTTAAGAAAAATTTCTAGAGGCAAATCTGATAGGTCTTATGGAATTGAAGTTGCAAGAATGTCGGGCTTACCAGATGAAATAATTGAAAATGCAAAAGTATTTATGAATAAGCTTGATCAAAGTGATGAAATATTCAAAGATAGCCACAAAATTGTTAAATCTTCAATTGATGATATAAAAGATATTGAAATTGAAAAGATTAAAAACTTTAGCGATTCTATAAACATAAATGAATTAACCCCATTAGAGGCTATAAATATTTTAAATAAATTAATAGGAAAAATTAAGGAGATATGATGAAAATCATAGAACTAGACAAAAATACTATAGAAAAAATTGCAGCAGGAGAGGTCATTGAATCTCCTGTTTCTATAGTAAAAGAATTGGTTGAAAATTCTATAGATGCAGAAGCAAAAAATATAATAGTAGAAATTAAAAATGGGGGAAAATCCTATATTAGAGTAACTGATGATGGGATTGGAATAGAAGAAGATGATTTTAAAAAAGCTTTTAAAAGACATGCCACATCAAAGATAAAAGATTTTTCAGACCTATATGATTTGTTTACCCTAGGGTTTAGGGGCGAAGCGCTCTCATCAATTCTTGCTTGTGCAAATGTAAAGGCAATTTCAAAAACAGAAAATCAAGAAATTGGTAAAGAAATAATTTTTCAAAATGGAAATATGATATCTTTTAATTCTATAGCTACAAATATAGGAACTAGTATAGAAGTTTATGATTTATTTTTAAATCTTCCTGTAAGGCGAAAATTTTTAGGATCAGATATAAATGAGTCAAATAAAATTTCAAAAATAATCCTAGCTCTAGCTCTAGGTTATGATAAGGTATCTTTTAAATTTATAAAAGATAATAGACTTGTTTTTCAAACATTAATAAATGAAGACTTAGAAAATAAAATTTATAAGTTATTAGATGAAAATTTAAAGGATAATATTATTGAAATAAATATTGAAAATTCTTTATATAGGGTAAAAGGCTATATTTCAAAGGCTAATTATTATAGGGGAAATAGGTCTATGGAGTATATTTTTGTAAACAATAGGCTTATTGAAAATGAAAATATAAGTAGAGCTATTGAAAATGAATACAAATCCTTAATACCAAGTCAAAGATTTCCTGGATTTTTTATATTTATTGAAACAAAGGCAAGTAATATTGATGTAAATATTCATCCAAATAAAAAAGAAATCAAATTTACCTATGAAAATGAATTAATTGACTTATTAAAAGAAAATATAAGCGAAAAATTATATGAAAATTCTAGTATAAAAGAGCTTAAAGTAAATGATAATAAGAAAAAAGAGTTAAACTTCTATGATGATTATAGTGAAGTTTTAAATACCTATAATAAACTTAATGAAGAAGAAAATTCTTATGATATATCTTACAAAATTGAAAATAAAGATATAGAAAATAAGGAAATTCAAAATAAAGAATATGACTTTTTTAAAGGTCTCGAACTTAATTTTATAGAAGATAAAGTCCCAAAAAATTCTACAAGTATAGAAAAAACTAAGACTAATAAGATTGATATTTCTAATTTATCCTATACTTGCTCGATTTTTAATAGGTACTCTTTATTTACTTATAATGATAAAATCTTAATACTTGATCATAGAAGAGCTGATCAAAGAATTAAATTCGATCAATATATGAAAAATTTTAATAGTAACAGCATTTCTTCTCAACGATTATTAGAACAAAAAATAATCAAAGTTAGCCTTGAAGAATACAACAAATATATCCAAAAAAAAGATTTATTTATTAAAATGGGTTTTGATATAGAAGAATTCTCCTTTGATAAACTTATAATTAGGTCAGTTCCTCTTGTATTTAAAAATCCAGAAAATAATGACTTTTTCTACGACCTACTTGATATTGATTTAGAAGATGAAGAATATTTTAAAGATAAAATAGAAAAACTTATAAATAAAAATATCTTTAGAAAAGGTGATACTATTAATAAGTCAGAAGCCCTTGCAAGTATTGAAAAATTAAATTCTTGTGATAATCCTTATAAAACCTATGATGGAAAAAATACCCTTATTATGATCGAAGAAAATGAATTGGAGAAATATTTTGACAAATAAAGTTTTAATTATTACAGGTCCTACCGCATCTGGAAAAAGTGATTTTGCAATTAAACTTGCCAAAAAATTTGGTGGTGAAATTATTTCAGCTGATAGCCAACAAATTTATAAAGATATGGATATTGGGACTAATAAAATTACTGAATTCGAAATGGAAGGGATTTATCATTATGGTCTTGATATCAAATATCCAAACGAGGATTATTCTGTGCAAGAATTTAAAGATATGGCAAGATCTTTAATTGATGAAATAAATTCTAAAGGAAAACTTCCTATTATTGCAGGTGGAACTGGATTTTATATAGATTCTATTTTATTTGACTTAAATTATGGAACAAGTAAAAAAGATGAAAATCTAAGAAAAGAGCTTACAAATTTAGCAAAAGTAAAAGGAAACAAATTTATTTACCAAAAGCTCATTAAAATTGATCCAATAGAGGCAAAAAAATATCATCCAAATGAAGTTCAAAGAATAATAAGAGCTCTAGAAACTTTTGAATTAACAGGAGAAAAACCAAGTGATTTAAGAAGAGGTTTTAAAAAATTAAACGAAAATATAAGTCCTCTTTTATTTTTTATTAACTATAATGATAGGTCAATTCTTTACGATAAAATAAATCAAAGAGTTGAACAAATGTTTGAAGCAGGCTTAGAAGATGAATTTAAAAATCTACTTGATAAATATAAATTAAATTCAAAATCAAAATCCCTCCAAGCGATTGGTTATAAAGAATTTTTTCCTTATATAGAAAATAAAATTTCATTTGATACACTTGTTTCTGAAATCAAAAAAAATACCAGACGTTATGCTAAAAGACAAATAACTTGGATGAAAAAATACTTGGAGTATGATTTTTCTCATTTAGTATACAGAGATGAGAAATCAGATGAAGATATTTTATTTAATATGGACAGAATAATAAAGGAGAATTATGATTTATAATAAATTATATGGAATTGATACAAATATAGAAAATTATGTAGAAAAAATCGACCAAGATTTAGAAGATAGATTTAAAGAGCTTGATAAAATCAGCGAATATAATCAAATAAAAGTTCTAAAGGCTTTTAGTGAAAACAGCCTATCAACTATGCACTTTAATTCAGCAACAGGATATGGATATGCTGATATTGGAAGAGATGTAGTTGAAGATATTTTTTCTACAATTTTTAAGGCAGAAGATTCATTAGTTAGACCAAATATAGTTTCTGGAACCCACGCAATTTCTCTTGTCCTATTTTCTTTATTAAATTATGGAGACAAAATATTATCTATTAATGGAGATCCTTATGACACATTACAACAAGTTATTGGAATTGAAGGCAATAAAAAAGGAAATCTTATATCTAAAGGCATAAAATACGAAAAATTAGATTTAAAAAATGAACAAGAAATCCAATATGGAAAAATAAAAGATGTATTGGACGGTAAAACAAAGCTTGTAATGATTCAAAGGTCCACAGGCTATACCAATAGAAGAGCATTTAGTATCGAAGAAATTGAAAAAGCAATCAAAGAAATAAGAAAAATAAATAAAAATGTAATTATTTTTGTCGACAATTGTTATGGAGAATTTACAGAGACAAGAGAGCCTATTGAAATAGGGGCAGATATTATGGCAGGATCTCTTATAAAAAACCTCGGTGGGGGAATAGCTATAACAGGCGGTTATATTTCAGGAAAAAAAGATTTAGTAGAATACTGCTCAAATACCTTAACAGCGCCAGGAATCGGTAAAGATGAAGGTTTGAGTTTTGGTACAACAAGAAATGTTTTACAAGGCTTATATTTTTCAAGCAAAACCACTATAGAATCTATAAAAGTCGCTCTCCTTTTTGCCAAAGTTTTCGATGATTTGAATTATGAAATAATACCAAAAATAGATGATCCAAGAAGCGATATTGTCCAAGCAATAAAATTACATTCTAGTGATAAATTAAAATTATTTTGCAAGTCAGTTCAAGAATCTTGTAGCGTTGACGCTAATTTAACACCAATTGCAGATGAAATGCCAGGATACGAAGATCCTGTTATAATGTCGTCAGGAGGCTTTGTAGAAGGAGCAACATCAGAATTATCATGTGATGGACCTTTAAGAGAACCTTACACGGTTTATTTACAAGGTGGATTAAATAAATATCATGGAAAACTTGCATTAATGAAAGTATTGGAAAAATTTATAAATAATAATTTTCTTGATATTAATTCAATAGTCTGATTTTAAAAAAATTATTTCTATTGATAAAATAAAAATCTAATCTGACTAATGCAAGTTAGATTAGATTTTTAAATTTGATAAAGGATTTTTATTTACCGCATTTTTTAAATCTTCATTATCAAGATGGGTGTAAATTTGAGTGGTCGATACACTTTCATGTCCCAAAACATCTTTTAAGGCTCTTATATCAACATTACCATATTTATACATCAAAGTTGCTGCAGTATGTCTTAATTTGTGGGTGGAGTAGACGCTAGTATCAAAACCTGCTTTTTTTAAATATTTTTCTACTGTAGATTGAACTGCTCTATTAGAAATTCTATTTTTTCTCGTAGATATGAATAGAGCGTCAGTTTTTTTATCTTTCAAATAATTTTTTCTTATCATTATATAATTATCAAGTAAATCTATACAATTTTTTGTTAAATATATAGTTCTTTCTTTATTTCCTTTACCAATAATGGAAAAATGATCATCTTTAATATCTGATAAATTTATGCTAACAAGCTCAGAAAGGCGCATGCCAGTTGTAAGAAAGGTGAAAACAATAGCCATATCACGATTTCTCAAAAATTCGTTTTTTTCGTCGGCTATAGTAGAAAGTAAATGCTCAGTTTCACTTAAAGTTAAATAAACCGGTTGACGTTTCTGGATTTTAGGATTTCTAAGCTTTTCACTAATATTATTGTCAATCATTTCAATTTCTTGGTGCAAATACTTATAAAAAGATCTTAAAGCAGAGATTTTTCTTGACCTTGTAGAAGTATTATCATTAAGCTCATTATCAAGATATGAAATATAAGCGTACATATCTTGAATATTAATGTCATTTATAAAGGATTTAGTAAATATTTTATTAGAATCTATATTAGAGTTTTCTAAATCTTGATTAAACCTATCAAAATCATCAAAATAAACTTTCCTTATAATTTGAAAAGAAATAAAGTTAATAAGATCATAATTATATTCACTAATAGTTTTTTTAGAAAGACCTCTAATAGATTTAAGATAAGATAAGTAATCTTTTAAAATTAAAGGCTCTTTAATTTTTTTCATAAATTTCTCCTAATTGTACTGAACTAGCTTTATTGTAGCATAAATCGAATCATTTTTCAAATTATTGCACAAAATTATTATTTTGTGCAATAATTTGAATTTTTAAATACCCCTTCTCAACTGTAATTATAACGGATTCATTTTTTATAAAACCATAAAATTTTATAATGAAATTTTTAGTATTTTATTTTTTTATCCAAATCATCATCCTATCAATAAAAATATGCAAAAATTGTAACCCTCCCAAAAAAATTAAAGCTCTAATCTTCGATTTAAGCGATTTTATATTTTCACTAATACTATTTTTTCTATTGCTAAAATTTATATATTTTTAAAATATATGAACGAAATTTTAAATCAATCACTTTTATCTTTTTATTTAATCTATAAAGGAAAAATAAAAAATCGGATAAAGTTTTACCCTTATCCGATAAATTAGTTATTTTCTTTTTCTACTAGAAAATAAAGCCATACTTGAAGCAGATAAAGTCAATAGGACTGAACTTAAAGATCCAACTCCTGTTTGTACATTATCAGATTTAATATTTTTATATGAAGACTCAGTTTTAACTTTATTTTCTGTTACTTGTTGGTTTTTTCTATAATTTTTATTTTCAGCTTTATCTATTATATTTTTATCAACCAAATCAGCAGACTTAGATTTTAATATAGTTTTAGTAGATTTTTCTGCATTTAAATTACTTGTTTTTTTACTATCAACCTCTTTTGAATCTTTATCTATTAAAGATTTTTTAACACTTAAAGAACTTCCTACTTTACTAATAGAAACAGGATTGGATATTTCAATTTTATTTTCAGATTCTTTTTTTACATCTTTAATTACTTTTGGTTTTTCAATATTTTTCACCTTATTTGTTTTTGTTGTAACGGACTTTTTAATAGGAGTCTTCTTTACAGAAGGAACAGAAGAAATATTTTTAACTTCGTTTTCAACTATTACAGGGTTAGACCTTTTAACATCCTTACTTACACCGCTAGTTGTTTTAGAAGCTTTTAAGTTTGTACTTGAGTTATTATCCTTAACTAAGATCGTTTTTGGTTTTTCTGCTGTTGATCCTAAATATTTATTAGCAACATCAGATAAGCTAGAACCAGAAATTACATTAAGAACCTTATTAACATACCTACTATCAGTAGCATATCCAGCATTTTTAATTCTTTGAATTTGTTCCTTATAATCTTTAGCTTTATTTACACCAAAACTACTATAATAATTACCTGTTAATAAATTTAAATATTGCCTAATACTTTGCTCATATGTATCAAACTTTCTAAATTCATCACTTATTCTTATTGTTTTTCCATCTATTTCTTCATAAGTTTTATATACTACGCCTTTTCCCTTTCCACGTTCGGAATAAGGAACTTTTACACCAAATAAATTTTTATTATACTTAGCAAGTCCAGATTGTCCCCAGCCTGACTCAAGAATAGCTTGACCCATCATAACTTCAGGGAAAATATTATATTCTTTTGCAAGACTTGAGTGGCTTGCAAGCATCTCAAGAAATTCTTTTTTATTATTATAATTATTTATATATTTACCATTATAATTTGTTTGGTTTTGATAAGAAACAGTTTTAGGTGCAAGATTTGATGAATAAGTTCTTACAGCAACTTTTTTTATTACCGGAGCTACTTGTAAAGCTTCACTATCATTTTCTTCATTTTTTTGTTCAGTTATTTCAACTTCTTCTTTTATTGATTCTTTTTTGGAAGCTTCACTTGCTTCTTCTTCAGCCTTATCTTCCAAAGATTTTTCATTAACTATATCTTTATCACTTTGTAAATTTACGGAAATTTCAGTTTCATCTTTTTCTATATAATCAAGCTCATCAACATGATTTGTATCTTGTTCATCAATTATAAGATTTTCTTCATTATTTACTTCTTTTATATCTTCTATTTTTTCCGCATTGTCATTTGAAACTTCAGGACTTTTTACTTCATTTTGAGTTTGGTCTAAATTTTTTTCTTCAGAATCTACACTATCAGTTTTATTGATTTCTATATTATCTACAAGATTTTGAATAGTTGGATTTTCATCATTTTTTTCATCACTTTTATTATCCAAAACTTCTTCTATATTTTTTTCTTCATTCTCAATAACTTCGTTTTTATCTAAATTTTCTTTAGATTCCTTCTCTTCAATTTTATCTTTTTCTTCAGAAAGAAGTTTTTTATCTACTATAACCTTTTCAACATTTGTGGATTCAATGTCCTTAGCTGAGGAACTAGAAAACAATCCACCACTTGCAAGCAACAAAACTAATGCGCCGCTTGTAATCTTTGTTATATTTTTGTTATTATTTTGTTTCATTTACAACTCCTTAAACTATTATTAATATAATGATATAATTTTCTGTAACAATTGTCAATTTAAATGTGTAAATTAGAATAATTTGTAATTTTGATTACAAAAAAGAGAGGCTTAAACCTCTCTAAATTATTTAGCATATTCAATTGCTTTAGACTCTCTTATTACATTAACTTTTATTTGACCAGGATATTCTAGTTCATTTTCAATTTTTTGTGCGATTTCTCTAGCAATCACAACCATTTGATCATCTGATATTTTTTCTGGTTTTATCATAACCCTTAATTCTCTTCCTGCTTGTACAGCAAAAGTTTTCTCGATTCCATCAAATGAATTCGCAATTTCTTCTAGATTTTCTAGTCTTTTAATATAATTTTCTAAGCTTTCTCTTCTTGCTCCAGGTCTTGCTGCTGATATTGCATCTGATGCTTGTACTAAAATTGCAGCTATACAATTAGCTTCTACATCTCCATGGTGAGATTCTATACAATTTATTACGTTTTTATTTTCACCATATTTTCTTGCAGCTTCGACCCCGATAGAAATATGAGTTCCTTCTACCTCATGATCTATGGCTTTGCCCAAATCATGCAATAGTCCTCCTCTTTTGGCATCTTTATCATCAAGACCCAATTCCTGTGCTAGCATTCCAGCAATTTTTGCAACTTCTATAGAATGTTTTAAAACATTTTGTCCATAAGAAGTTCTAAATTTTAGCTTTCCTACAAGCCTAACAAGTTGTGGGTGAAGATTGTGTATGCCTACTTCTTCGATTGCCCTTTGTCCGTCTTCAATTATTCTTTGTTCAACTTCATCTTCTGCTTTCATTAGCATTTCTTCAATTCTTGAAGGATTTATTCTTCCGTCAAGGATTAGTCTTTCCAATGCTACTTTTGCAATTTCTCTTCTTATTGGCTCAAATGCAGAAATCACTACAGCTTCTGGTGTATCATCAATTATCATATCAGTTCCTGATAATTGTTCAAAAGCTCTTATATTTCTTCCTTCTCTACCAATTATGCGACCTTTCATTTCATCATTTGGCAATGAAACTACTGTAACTGTACTTTCAGCTACTTCATCAGCCGCATATCTTTGAATTGTTGTTGCTATAATTTCTGAAGCTAATTTTTTACTTTCATTTTTAGTTTTTTCTTCAAACTCTTTAATGATTTTAGCTTGCTCATGAACAACATCATTCTTTAAGCTTTGAAGTAAAATATCTTTGGCCTCATTTGTTGTAAGACCTGCAATATCTTGTAACTTCAACTCTTGTTCTTCGATAAGTTTCTCAATTCTGTCTTCTTTTTGTTTTAACTTTTTTTGGTCACTAGAGATTTCATCAGATTTCTTATCTAACAATAAGGATCTTTTGTCTAGACTCTCTTCTTTTTTTAAAAGATGACCTTCTTTTGTAGCAAGTTCATTACTTTTTTTGTTAATTTCTTGCTCGCTTTCCATTTTGCGTTTAGAAATCTCATCTTTTGCACTTATCAGTGCATCTTTTTTTAGGGATTCAGCATCCCTGTTTGCTTCCTCAATAATTCTTGCAGAATAATCTTCTGCAGAAGAAATTTTTGATTCACCTATTTTTTTTCTACAAAGATAGCCTATAAAAAAAGCTAATATTATGAAGGCGACAGATAGAATAATTTGATTAAAATTCATTTTATCACCTCCTGTAATTAGGATTTTCATCCTATAAATAATTATATCATAAATCTATATTTATACGAAAAAGTTTTTCTTAATTTATTTCTCTTTCATTTGTTTTAGATACATTTTCTTATATTCCCCATTTAATGACATTAAATAATCATGATTTCCACTTTCTAAAATTTTCCCGTGAGATAATACTATTATTTTATCAACATTTTTTATAGTAGATAATCTATGAGCAACTATAAATGTTGTTCTATCTTTTTTTAATTCATTAATCCCTTCTTGAATTATATTTTCAGTTTCTGTATCAATATTTGAAGTAGCTTCATCTAGAATTAAAATTTTTGGATTTCTTATATAGGCTCTAGCAAATGAAATTAATTGCTTTTCACCTTGACTTAAATTCGATCCATTTTCTAAAATTTCACTATCTATTCCCCTATCAATGAGTTTTTTTCCTCCCACTTTTTTTAAGGAATCTATAACTTTTTTATCTGAAAATTCTTCTCCTAGACAAATATTTTCCTTTATGCTTGCTTTAAACAAAAATGCATCTTGTAAAACTACAGCCATATCCTTTCTCAAATTATCTCTATTAATTTTGTTTATATCAGTATTTCCTATTAAAATTTTTCCTTCTCTTGGAGAATAGAAATTTAAAAGCAAATTTATAAGTGTTGATTTTCCTGAACCTGTTTGACCAACAAAAGCTATAGAGGATCCATTACCCACATTAAAGCTAAGACCTTTAATAACATCTTCATATCCATCATAAGAGAAATATATATCTTTAAAATAAATATCTTTATTAAGGTCTATTTTTTTATCTTCCAACTTATCCATAGATTTCATTTCCAATAATTCGAAAATATGATTTGCTGAACTAAGGGCATCCTCTACATCACCAAATCTCATGATTATTGTATTCATATTATTAAATATTTTAGTTGTATAATCAATAGCCATATACAAGGATCCAATACTTACAAGATAAATTTTTGTAATTGAACCAATACCAAAATAAATCAGCACGATAATTATAGCCAAAAATTGAATTATATCCATAGCCCTGTAGCCAGAATATGATCTTAATTTAGATAATTTAATATTTAAATCATAAATTTTTTTATTTATATTTTCAAACTTTTTGAAAATAAAATTTTCTCTATTAAATACTTGAATAATTTCCATATTTTGAATATATTCATTTATTTTGGCATTTATATCTGCTGTATATATTTTTATATCTTTTGTGTAGGCATAAGTTTTATTTAGATAACTTCTAAAGATTATAAATACAAGAGGAATTAGTATTAAAAGCATGAGGGCTGCTATAGTATCTGTAAACAAAAGTGTTATATAAAGTCCAACTATTAAAATTATGGCATTTATAATATCAGAAAATAAAAGTTGAAACATAATTTTTAACTTGTTTGTATCATTTGTTATTCTTGATGCAATTTTTCCTGATGGAAGTGTATCAAAATATGATATAGGAAAAGTTGAAACCTTATCGTATACATCTTTTTGAACTCTTGCCGCAATTTTATTAGCTGAAATTTGAAAATAAACTCTAGACCTATTTAGTAAAATCCCTGATAAGACAAAAACTATAAAATATAAGGCTAGCAATAAGGCGATTTTCTTAAAATTTTCTCTATCCATATCTGATTTTAAGACATTATTTATAATATATCCAATTATCATCGGTCCAATTATCTCAAGTATGGTCCTTAAAAAAGAAAAAATAAAACCAATTGATAAAAATTTCTTTTCGCTAAGAGAATATATTTTTAATTTTCTATAATTTTCTTTATTTTTCGTCTTAATCATTTTTATCACCTAAAATTTGATTTTCATATTGACTTTTATACCACTTTCCATTTTGAATAAGCTCATAATGATTTCCCATTTCAACAATTTTCCCATTATCTAATACAATTATATTGTCGCAATTTTGTACTTGGCTAATTCTATGGGCTATTATTATTGTAGTTTTATTTTGCCTGTGTTTTTTAAGCTTATTAAGTATGTTTTTTTCTGTATTGGCATCTACCGCACTCATAGCATCATCTAAAATTAAAATTTCAGGATTTTTTAGGACAGCTCTTGCTATTGATAGTCTCTGCTTTTGACCTCCAGAAAGTGATACTCCCTTTTCACCTGTTATTGTGTCAAGGCCTTTAGGAAATTCATCAATATCTTTTTTAAAATCTGCAATCTCTATTGCTAAATTTAATTCTTCATCACTTGCATCTTCTTTTGCAAATAAAATATTATTTCTTAAGCTATCTGAAAAAATCATATGTTGTTGAGGTACATAACCAATATTGTCATTTAAACTTTTAAAAGAAATATCTGATGAAATATCTTCATTAAAATATATAGTTGATTTATCCACCTTATATAAGTCTAGTATTTGCTTAATAAGTGTAGTTTTTCCAGATGAAGTTTTTCCTAATATTCCCAAAGAAGTAGAATTTTTGATTTTTAAGCTTATATAATTTAATATATTTTACTTTGAGCTTGGATATTTAAAACTGTGATTATCAAATTCAATGTCCAAAGGAAATTCTGCTTTTTTCTTTTTTTCTGAGTTTTTAATCTCTTCTTTATAATCAAGTGTTTCAATTATTCTATCCATAGCGGCACTAGCCTGTTGTTTTACATTTATAAAATCGCCCAAGGCATACATAGGCCAAACTAACATATTTAAATAATAAGTAAAGGAAACTATTTGACCAATAGAAATTTTCCCAAGACTCATAAGATAAGATCCAAAACCTATAGCAATAATAAATGTAAGTGATGTTATTATTCTTTCAACTGGAGCAAGAAGAGCCTGATATTTTGCAAGAATAATATTATTATCAGCTAGTTTATCAGCATTATTGTAAAATATTTTTCTTCTATTTCCTACAATATTAAATACTCTAATAAGTCTAATCCCTTCAGCATCTTCGAGAACACTGTCATTTAATTTATCAAAAGATTGGTTTACTTTCTTAGATTTATCATAAATTTTATCCCCTATTTTAAAATATATGAAAGCAATAAAAGGTAGGGGTAAAATAGAAAGTAAAGTCAATTTAAAATCTATAGTAAAAATCATAACTAAAACAATACTTAAAGGAAGAATTGTAGCATCAATTAAAGATAATGTTCCATAACCTGCCATTATTGAAATTTGTGAAATGTCGTTAGTAGATTTTCCCATAAGAGATCCTGTAGAATTATTTTCAAAAAATTCTTGAGATTGAGCCAAAAATTTCTTCATCAACTTATTTCTAGTTAAATATTCAATAGTCCCACTAGCCTTAAAAACATTGTAAGACCATCCCATAGCAAGCAAATATTTTAACAAAATAACAAAAATAGTAAATAAAATTATTTTAATAAAATTTTCTAGATTAATTGAATTATTATAGACTAAATCTATTAATTCACCTATTATATAAGGCAAAAATAAAGAAACTATATCACTTAATAATAAAAATATAATACCAATTATATAGGGCTTTCTATAGTATCTTATAAACCACTTAAATTTCTTATACATATTTACCTCTAAAATTAAAGAGCTGTTAATTTAAATAATTTTAAATTCAGAATTAACAGCTCTTTTTTAATTATGCTTATGTTTAATTATCTTTGCTGGAGCACCAACTGCAGTACAATCATCAGGTACATTTTCTAAGACTACTGAATTTGCTCCAATTTTACAGTCATTTCCAATTGTAATATTTCCTAATAAAATTGCTCCAGCTCCAATTAAAACATTATTTCCAACACTAGGATGTCTTTTAACCCTTTTATTTACCAATCCACCAAGGGTAACTCCATGATACATTAAAACATCATCACCGATTTCTGCAGTCTCTCCTATTACTACACCCATCCCGTGATCTATGTAACATCTTCTACCAATTTTTGCTCCAGGATGAATTTCTATTCCAGTTTCTTTTCTAGCTTCTAAACTAATTTCATTCGCCTTAGAAAATTCACCTTTTAGATATAGTTCATGAGCCTTGTAATGTGCCAATAAAGATCTTACACCTGGAGAAAATCTTATTGCATCATCAGCCTTAGTTAAGGCAGGGTCCTTGGCTAAGGCCGCCTTAACTAATTCATCTTTATATTCTTCAAAAGTCATATTAGTCTAAATTATATAATTCTGTAGATAAATATCTTTCACCAGTATCTGGTAAAACAGTAACAACTACTTTTCCTTCGCCAATTTTATCAGCTATTTCAATGGCACCTAATACATTGGCTCCTGATGAAATACCAACAGCTAAGGCTTCATTTTTTGCAAGTTCTCTTGACATTTTAATAGCATCATCACCTTTTACATCAACAATTCCATCTACTATATCAAAATCTAAATTTTTAGGAATAAAGTTTCCACCAATCCCTTGGATTTTATGACCTGAAGCTTTTCCGCCAGAAAGTAGAGGGCTTTCAGCAGGTTCAATTGCATAAATCTTAACATTTTTATTATTTTCTTTTAATCTTTTACCTACACCTGTTACAGTTCCACCTGTACCAACTCCTGCTATAAAAGCATCTGGAGAAATTTCATTCAAAATTTCAACTCCAGTTGTTTCGTAGTGAGCTTTAATATTTGCAGGATTTGAAAATTGATCAGGCATAAAGTATCCATCTTTTTTAGAAAGCTCTACTGCTTTATCAACAGCTCCTTGTAGGGCATTTTCAGTGGTTCTTATAACTTCTGCACCGTAAGCTTCAGCAAGTTTTGATCTTTCTATACTCATAGAACTTGGCATTGTCAAAATGCATTTGTATCCCTTTGCAGCAGCAAGAGCAGCCAAAGCTACACCAGTATTTCCACTTGTTGGTTCAACTATTGTATCACCTTTTTTTAATTTTCCAGATCTTTCAGCTTCTTCAATCATATAAAGAGCAATTCTATCTTTGATAGATCCGGCTATGTTATTTTTTTCAACTTTAACGTATATATCTGCTCTTCCCTCTTTTTTAAGAGAATTTAATTTTAGAAGAGGTGTATTACCTATTAATTCTTTCGCATTTTTATTTATTGTCATTTTAACTCCTTTTAAAAATTAAAATTATTTTATCGGTTGTCCTAAATATTATATTAGAAAAAATATTTCTTTCAATTAATTCATAGTAAAAAAATATGAATTCTTTGTAAAAAAAGAAAGCCCATAGGCTTTCCTTTAAATTTAATTATTAAGCATTCATTTGACTTTGAACTTCTTTAGCAAAATCTTCTTCTTTTTTCTCTAGACCTTCACCAACTTCAAATCTAGCAAATCTTCTAATTTTAATGTTTTCTCCTACATTGTTAGCAGTATCTCTTAGATATTGTTCAATTGTAAGATCTGGATTTTTGATATATTGTTGGTCTAATAAGCATACTTCTTTGAAATATTTTTTAAGTCTGCCTTCAACTTTTTTATGAGCTATCATTTCTTTTTTATCTTCAGGCATGTTTTCATTAGCTTCGTTCATAGCTTGTTTGATTAATATTTCTTTTTGTTCTGCTACATCTTTTTCATCAGCATCTTCTTCTGATATATAAAGTGGATTTAAAGCAGCTATATGCATAGCGATGTTTTTAGCAAATTCTTTAACAGTATCAGTGTTTGCTGAGAAATCTGTTTCTGTATTAATTTCAACAATAACACCTATTTTATCATTATGAATGTATGAACCAATTACTCCTTCAGCAGCTATTCTATCAGCTTTTTTATCTAGAGTAGCTTGTCCTTTTTCCTTTAATAGTTTTATAGCTTCATCTATATTACCATTAGTTTCAGTTAAAGCTTTTTTACAATCCATCATTCCAGCGCCAGTTTTTTCTCTTAATTCTTTTACTAATTTTGCACTTACTGCCATAATATCCTCCTAATTATTCCTCAATTGCTTCTTCTTCATTTTCTTCAGCTGATTGTTCAGATTCTTCTTCATCAATTTCTGTTTCTTCGAAGTCTTCCTCGCTTACAGCAAATTCGCTTCCTTGGTTTCCTTCTATAACAGCATCTGCCATTAATGAAGTTATAAGTTTTACAGCTCTTATAGCATCATCGTTTCCTGGTATAGCTATATCTACAACATCAGGATCACAGTTTGTATCAACAATTGAAATAACTGGAATTCCTAAAATTCTTGCTTCGTGAACTGCTATTTCTTCATTTGATGGATCAACTACAAATAATACATCTGGTAGTTCTTCCATTTCTTTAATACCACCAAGATTTTTTTCTAATTTATCCATTTCTTTATTTAATTGTAAAACTTCTTTTTTAGGTAGAAGATCAAAAGTTCCATCTTCTTCCATTGTTTCATATTTTTTAAGTTTATTTACAGAATTTCTAATTGTGTTGAAATTTGTCAACATTCCACCTAACCATCTGTTAGATACATAATATTGACCACATCTTTTTGCTTCTTGTTCTATAGAATCTTGGGCTTGTTTTTTTGTTCCTACAAATAAAACGCTTCCGCCTTCACTTGCGATATCTCTAATTGTTTCGTAAGCTTTTTCGATTTGACCTGCAGTTTTTGCAAGATCTATTATATAGATTCCATTTCTTTCTGTGAAGATGAATTTTTTCATTTTTGGGTTCCATCTTCTTGTTTGGTGTCCAAAATGTACACCAGCTTCTAATAATTTTTTCATTGATACTATTGACATATATATTACCTCCGTTTATTTTCTTCCATCTTTTTCAACTAGATTTTAAACTAATTAAAACTAGCAACGTAAACCTATCCAAAGATGTGCATAGTACTAATGTAATATACCATAAATTTAAATATATTACAAGTTTATTCGAACATTGCTTCTACAAATGATTTCGAATCGAATTTTTCCAAATTATTTATTCCTTCTCCTACTCCAATATACTTAACCGGAACTTCAAGTTCAACTTGAAGAGGGAATATAACTCCACCTTTTGCTGTTCCATCAAGTTTTGTTAAAATTAATCCTGTTATATCACAAACATTTTTAAATTCTCTGAGTTGACTTATAGCATTTTGTCCTGTTGTTGCATCTAAAACCAATAAGTTTTCTCTATTTGCATTGTTAGCATGAGTAGAAATTGTTCTATTTATTTTTTCAAGCTCATTCATAAGATTTTTTTTGTTATGAAGTCTTCCGGCAGTATCACAAATTAAAACATCTGAACCATTGGCCTTTGCTGCTTGTATAGCATCGAAAATTACTGCTGATGGATCAGATCCCTCTTTGTGGGCAATCATTTGTGTATTTGATTCTTTTGCCCATGAATCAAGTTGCTCTATAGCTGCCGCTCTAAATGTATCAGCAGCTGCTAATGTTACCTTGTGACCTTCTTTTTTCAGATTATAAGCAAGCTTTCCAATAGTTGTAGTTTTTCCGACACCATTTACTCCAATTACCAAAATAACGCTTAACTTATCATTTGATATATTTAACTTATTTTCAAGATTTTTTTCGTCTAACTTGTTTTCCATTATTTCTTTTAGTAAAGGAAAAATTTCTTCTGAGTTTTTTATTGATCTTTCTTTTATTTCATCTTTTAATTGATCTACAATTTCAATTGTGGATTGCATTCCTATGTCAGCAGATATTAAAATTTCTTCTAACTCATCATATAAATCATCGTCAATTTTTACATTTGCAGTAAATAAGTTTTTAAGATTTGATGAAAATTGCTCTCTAGTTTTCGATAAGCCTTTAGACAATTTCGCAAAAAAACCTAAATCATCTTCTTCATCTTTTTTATCTTCAAAATCATTATCTATTAAATCTTCACTTTTTAAAGAATTTTCTTCTAAATTATCTTTATTATTTTCTTCTCTTATATTTTTATTTAAATTTTCATTTATTTCTTCATTTTGATGAGGCTCTTTTTCTAGCTTTTCATTATCAACTTCTTCATTTTTATTTTTTTTCTTAAAAAAATCAAACATCCTGTCTCCTTAATTTATATCGCTTGGGTTTAATGCTACTAATATACTTGTATCTTTACTCTTATTTATAAAATAATTTTTAAGTCTTACAAGAAAATTGGAAATTTCTTCTAATTTTTCATCTTTTATTTTTATAATTATATTGTATCTGTATTTGTTATTAATGCGAGATATTTTACATGGATTTGGTCCAATTATTTTTATCTCCCTATCTTTTTCGTATTCTAAATCAAGATAATATTTTATTTTTTTTGAAATATCTATACATTTTATTCTTGACTCATTTAATATTTTTATAGTTATCAAATTTACAAAAGGTGGATATTCAAACGCTTTTCTCGCTTCAATTTCATAATTATAAAAGCCCTTATAATCATTTTTACTTGCAGCATTTATAACAAAATTATCAGGTTTGTAAGTTTGTATTACAACTTCTCCTTTTTTATCCGCCCTACCAGCTCTTCCTGAAACTTGAGTTAAAAGCTCATAACTTGTTTCATAAGCAGTATAATCATCAATATTTAATGATAAGTCTGCACTAATTATCCCAACTAAAGTAACGTTATCAAAATCAAGACCTTTTGCAATCATTTGGGTTCCAATAAGTATATCTACCTCATTTTCTTTCATTTTCTTATACATTAACTCATAAGATGATTTATCTTTAGCAGTCATTGAATCCATTCTAATAACTTTAGCTTTTGGAAATAATTCTTTTATCTCCTCTTCTAATTTTTCGGTTCCTGCTCCAAATTCTTTAATTTTTTTTGATCCACACGCAGGACATATTTGCGGTTGATTTTTAGTTCTTCCACAATAATGGCAAACAAGTTTTGATACATTTTTATGATAGGTCATAGAAACATCACAAGCTTCGCATTTTATAACATAGCCACAGTGTCTACAAAATGTAAATGAATTATGTCCAATTTTATTTAAAAATAAAATAACCTGTTCATCTCTTTCTAATTTTTCATTTATTTTTTCATATAAAAGCGAGCTTATCATAGAATAATTTGATTTTTTTAGCTCTTCTCTCATATCTACTATATGAACTATTGGAAGTTTTCCATTTACTCGATTTTTTAATTCAATTAAATTATATTCTTCATCCAAAGTCTTTGTCATGGTTTTTATTGAAGGAGTTGCTGATGCAAAAATCAAAGTCGCCTTATTGTAAGCTCTCCTAAACAAAGCTAGTTCATCAGTATGAAATTTAGGATCTTGGGAAGATATATAACTTTTATCGTGTTCTTCATCAATTATAATAAGACCTAAATTTTTAAATGGAGCAAATATTGCACTTCTTGCTCCAACAACAATTTTGACTTCTCCATTTTTAATCATTCTCCACTGTTGAAATCTTTCTTTTTGACTAAGCCTTGAATGCATTATGGCGATTTTTTGATTAAATCTTCCTTGAAATCTTTCTATGGTTTGAGGGGTTAAGGAAATTTCTGGAACAAGTATTATTGAATCTTTTCCCTTTTTTAAATTTTCTTCAACAACTTGTAGAAAAACCTCTGTTTTCCCACTTCCAGTAACTCCTTTTAATAAAAATGAAGAATCTGGATTTTTTATTATTTTTTTAAAAGCTGAATTTTGTTCATCATTTAAGCTAAATTTATGATATTTTTCAACGTCCTTTACCAAAGCCTTATTTACTTCAATTTTTCTAATATTTAGTATATTTTTTTTAACTAAGCTATCAAAAGAGTTTTTACTAGATTTAGTTTTGCTTAAAAGTTTTTTATATTCAACTTCTGGATTTTTTTTTAAATAATTTATAATCTCTTTTTGTTTTATAGCGTTTTTTGATATTTTACTATCATCAAAATTTTCTTTTAAACTTACAAAAATCTCGTAATTAATTTTTTGGTTTGAGCTTATATCAAAATATGAATCTATTAGACCCTTATCCTTATATTCTTCTATAGTATCTTTATTTATCTTATACTTATTTAAAAGATCATCCAAAGATTTTTTGCTTTCAAAAATATGATAAAATTTATCTTTTTGACCTAACTTTTCTGTTTTATAAAAATATTCTTTTATTTCTTTTATATTTCCAGCAGGTAGTATTTGTCTAATACAAGATCTTAGTGGTGAAAGATATCTTTTATTTATAAAAAAAGCTAGATTTATTAGCTCATCATCAACTAAGGCTTTTGAATCTATAATTTCTACTATATCTTTAGTTTCAAAATCATCATCAATATTTTCTACTATATCGTAAACAAAGGCAATAGTATTCTTATTGCCTTTGCCAAATGGGACAATAACCCTCATCCCTTTTTTTATTTTATTTTTAAAATTATCAGGAACGTGATAAGTAAAAGACCTATCCAAAAATCGGCTTTTACTATCAAGTATTACATAACAATACAATTTATCACCTAAACTAAAAGATCTAAAATTCTATTTGCCAATTCTTTTTTTGTCATTATATCAAGTTTTTCAACCTTATCTTTTGAAAGTATTGATGCAATATTTGTATCTACATCAAATCCTGCACCTTTCTTTTTAAGGTCATTTGCTATAATATAGTCTGCTTTTTTTGACTCCAATTTTATTTTTGCATTTTTGATAAGATCATCTGTTTCTGCAGCAAAACCAATTAAAATTTGCTTATCTTTTTTATTTCCAAAATATTTTAAAATATCAATATTTTCAATCAATTCTAAATTTAAATTATCCCCATTTTTTTTGATTTTTTTATCACTTACTTCTCTTACCTTATAGTCAGTAGGTGCAGCTGACATGATCAAAGCATCACAATCATCAAAATCCTTCTCGATTGCATCTTTCAAATCCTTATTTGTTCTAATATTAATTTTATCAATACCAGATGTATCCATTGGATTTACAGGACCTGAAACTAATTTTACATCAGCTCCTCTTTTGAAAGCTTCTACGGCAATATTATAACCCATTTTTCCGCTTGATTTATTTGTGATAAACCTTACATAATCTATAGGCTCTACTGTTGGGCCTGCTGAAACTATAATTTTCTTTCCTTTTAAATCTTTTTTTGTAAAATAATAATCAAGGTATCTAACTATATTTTCAGGTTCTTCCATTCTTCCATCTCCCCTAGTATCACATGCTAGAAGTCCAGAATTAGGATTAATTACATGTACTCCTCTTTCTTTTATTATTTTTAAATTATTTTGGGTTGCTTCATTGTTTAGCATATTTGTATTCATAGTTGGTGCAACTATAATATCTTTATCACAAGCTAAAATAGATGCTGTAAGCATGTTATCTGCTATTCCATAGGTCATTTTTGCAAGTGTGTTTGCACTTAAAGGTGCTAGTAAAAAAACATCTGCCCATTTTGGGAGTTCAATATGATAAACTTTATCATGATGACCTTCAAACATGTCAGAATATACTATACATTTTCCCATTGTTTCAAATGACAAAGGACTTACAAATTCGCAAGCTGCCTTTGTCATAATTATTTTTAAATTTGCTCCTTCTTTTTTTAATCTAGAGCAAAGTTCTAAAACTTTGTAGGCTGCTATTCCCCCACTTACACCAAGGAGAATATTTTTACCCTTAATCATTTTTCTTAACTTTTCCTTCCATAATTTCATGTAAAGCTTGGGTAACAGGTTTATCTTCACTATCTTTGGTTAATAAATCTGAACCATTTACAATTCTTCTTGCTCTTTTTGCTGCCATCATGCAAATTTCATATCTGCTTGAACTTATTTCTGATAATTCTTTAAAAGATGGATTATTCATTTTTACTCCTTTTCAAAATCTATATCTTCTCTAAAAACCCTATGTTTTTCTGCATTTATTATTTCATTAACTAAATTTATAGCAGAATTTAAATGATCATTTACAACTAAATAATCGTAGTTTTTTATATAAGATAATTCTTTTCTTGCATTATTCATTCTTAGATTGATGTCACTTTCAGTTTCAGTTCCTCTATTAACGATCCTATTTTTTAGTTCACTAAGACTTGGAGGCGCTAGAAAAATATATACACCATTATCAATATTTTTCTTAACATTTAATGCTCCTTGAACATCTATTTCTAAAATAACTATCTTACCTTCATTGATTTTTTCTTCAACAAAATCTTTTGGTGTACCATAATAATTATCATGAACTTTTGCGTACTCTAAAAATTTATCTTCCTCAATCATTTTTTCAAATTCTTCATGACTCTTAAAAAAATAGCTTACCCCTTCTATCTCACCAGGTCTACTCTTCCTAGTTGTAACAGAAACTGAATAAACTAAGTTTTTCTGTGTATTCATAAGGTCATGCAATACTGTTCCTTTTCCAACACCTGAAGGTCCAGATATTACTAATAAAAATCCTTTTTTCATCGTGCCTCCTTAATAATACTATTTTACTTTATGGAAAAATTTAGTTCAAGTTTATTATCTGATATAATATACATATAAAAAATTAAGAGGTGATTGAATGAGTTTTGATGGTTTAGTTACAAGATCTATAACTTATGAAATAAAAAAAATATTACTTGGAGGTAAAATTCAAAGAATAAGCCAACCTTCAAAAAACGATATAATTTTTAATATATATTCTGTTGGAAAATCCTACAAATTATTACTAAGTGCAAATAATAATGAAGCTAGAGTGCATATAACAAATAAAAAGTATGAAAATCCTATAAGTCCTCCAAATTTTTGTATGGTTTTAAGAAAACACTTAAATCAAAGTAAAATCGTAGATATTGAACAATATAAACTTGATAGGGTTATAGTTTTTCATATTTCATCAGTTGATGAGATGGGTTTTGATATTTCAAATAAATTAATTGTTGAAATTATGGGAAAATACTCCAACATAATTTTAACCGATGAAAATTATAAAATAATTGATTCCATAAAAAGAGTAAATCTAAAAATGTCATCTGTAAGACAAATTCTACCAGGACTTTCTTATAGTTTTATTGAAAGTGAGAAAATAAATATTTTGGATTCTGACTTTTCTGATGACATATTAAAATTAGATAAAAATATTCCAGATAATCAAAATCCACAAAAATTTTTATACCAAACTTACCTTGGATTTTCTCCCACAATATCCAAAGAATTAATTTATAGGTCAAATATTGATTCAAGAATTAATTGGGGACTTGTAAGTGAAGATGAAAAACAATTATTAAATGAAAATATTTACAAACTTAGAGATAGTCTTATAGAAAATTCATATAGTCCTGTTTTGTATAAGGATAGTAGAAAATACAAGGAATTTTATTTTACAGAATTAAAATCTCTAGGATTTGAAAAAATAGACTATGAAAAAATGAGTAATGCTATTGAAACTTTCTATGAAAGCAACAAATCTAATGATAGATTAAGGCAAATTAAAAATAATCTAATAAGAAAAGTTAATGGTCAAATTAAAACTGTAAATAAAAAAATGAGTATTTTAAACAAAAATTTAGCAAAAGAATCTAACATGGATTCCTACAGGATGAAAGGTGACCTATTAGCTGCAAATGTTAATAAACTAAAAAAAGGAGATAAAGAAATCATACTTAATAATTTTTATAACGAAAATAAAGAAATAAAAATTAATCTTGATGATAGAAAAAATCCTTGGGAAAATGTAGATTCTTATTATAAAAGATATAAAAAAATTAAAAATTCTATAGATTTTGCAAAAATCGACCTTCCAAAAGAAGAAGATTTACTAAAATATTTAGAGCAACTAAGAGATTTTGTTGAAAGAAGCGAGAGTATAAACGACTTAGATGATATAAAAGAAGAATTAATAGAAAATAAAATAATAAAAAATACAAGCAGAAATAAGAAAAAAAACAAGTCTAAATCAAACCCTATGCAGTTTAAAACTATTGATGATAGTACCATCTTTGTTGGAAAAAATTCAAGACAAAATGACTATATAACTTTAAAGCTTGCGAGTAAAAATGATTATTTTTTTCATGTTAGAAATGCACCAGGAAGTCATGTTATTTTGAAAACTAATTCACTAACAGACAATGATATAAAAACAGCGTCTTATCTTGCAGCAGAAAATTCATCGCAATCAAAATCAAACAAAGTTGATGTCGATTACACTGAAAAAAAGAATGTAAGAAAAGAAAAAGGCGCTAAACTTGGTATGGTTTATTATGAAAATTTCAATACAATTACAGTCGATATGACCGATAATCCAAGTAAGCTATATAAAAAAATAAAATAAATACAGAAAAACCCAGAAATAAAATTCTGGGTTTTTATATATAATCAAATTATTATTTATTATTTACAGCTTCTTTTAAAGTTTTACCTGCTTTGAAAACTGGTGCTTTTGAAGCTGGAATTTTAATAACTTCGTCAGGTTTTCTAGGGTTTCTTCCTTCTCTAGCTTTTCTGTCTCTAGTTTCAAATGTACCAAATCCTACAAGTTGAACTTTTTCTTCTTTTTGAAGTGATTCTGTTACTGTTTCAATAAAAGCATTTAAAGCTCTTTCAGCTTCAACTTTTTTAAGTCCACTTTTTTCTGAGATATTAACTAATAATTCTGATTTATTCATATATCCTCCTTATAAATCAATCTTAATCTTATTCTGCTTAACTCTAAATTAGATTATACATAAATATTTTATTTATTTCAAGCATTTATCAAATAAAAAGCTTGATATTTGAATTTTTTATAAGTTTTTCCAAATATTTATTATATTCATTCTCTAGATAAATCTCTTTTGCATCAAGCAGTAAATTCTTTTTATTTTTGTTTTCTGAATTAATCATAAAAATAATATAAGAATCTTTAAATTTAAAGACATTTCCAACAATATTTACTTTTGATAATGATGATTTTTTAAGCAAAGCATCATCTTTGTATACAAAATCTGACCTATACACATCATAATTTCTAATTCTAGATTTCATTTTATTCTTGAAATCTTCAGAATTTTTAATAGATTCCCTTACTTTTATAGCTTCATTTTTATCATCAAAAATCAAACAATCATACTTATATTTTTTTTGGAGATTTTTATTCTCCTCAAAATATTTAAGTACTTCAGTATCTTTAACATTATTATTGTTTAAAAAATAATCAAAATGTTTTTTTCTGATAGAATCTTGATAGGTAATTTCATCAAACTCATCTTCACTAACACCAAATGTTTTTACATTTTCTAGTAAAGAATCTTTTGAAGAAATTTTTTCGCTAAGTTTATCAATAGCTTCTTTAGAATCATTTTTGGTAACTTTAACATTATTTTTCTTCAAATCATTTACCATTACCTGGTCCATAACAATAGAATCTAGAAGTTCAGATTCTAATTTTTTATAATTGGAATTCCCTTTTTTAGATTTTTCTTCTAAGAAATTATCACCATATTTTTTTATATAATATTTTTGGTAGTAGCTTAATTCTTTTTCAAATAACTCTTTAGAAATACCTTCATCATCCACAACAGCTACGTACTTATCTTTATCAAATTTCTTTGAACATGAAGTTAAAAAAATACAAAAAACACTAATTATTAGAATTGCTATTTTCTTTTTGTTTTTCATCTTTGTTTAAATTTTCAGTTGCTTTTTTGTCCTTTTCTATATCTTTTTTTTGTGGACCATCTTCTGTAACAACTTTTGCTTTATTAAATAATTCTGTTAAATAATCAGCATATTTTTTATCATTTAACTTTTTAGATATTTCTTCTTTTAATGCATCTGGAGAATCTTTTTTATCTTCAACTTTTATAATATGGAATCCATAAGAAGTCTTAACAGGATCAGAAATTTCACCTTTTTTCATAGCAAAAGCTTTATCTGCAAATTCTTTAACCATTTTATCTTTTGTAAAATATCCTAAATCTCCACCTTTGCTTGCATTTGCTGTATCTTTTGAATATTCTTTAGCAAGTTTTGCAAAATCTTCGCCATTATCAAGTTTTTCTTTTACTTCTTTTGCAGTATTTTCATCAGCTAATAAAATGTGACTTGCTTTAACTTGAGCTAATGTGTCTTTATTTTCGTCATAATATTTTTTAATTTCTTTTTCATCAACAGGATTCTTTTCTTCAAACCAAGCTCTATGTTTTTGATAAATTTCATCTTTTTTTATTGTTTCTTTAAATTTATCACTGCTCATATTGTAGTCTTCAAGCATTTTATCAAATTTTTCTTGACCGCCGAACTGTTGAATGTATTGTAAAAATTTATCGTTGAGTTCCTTATCTTCAACTTTTACCTTATTTTTTTTCATATCATCTGCTATAAGTTTATCTTGAACTAACATTTGCACAATTGAAGGTTTTAGTTGTTGTTGGCTAGCAAGCATAGCAGAGTAAAAACTCATTTCATCTTTATAAGCATCTTTTGTAATTTTTTCTCCACTAACTAAGGCAACTGCATCATCAGGTAATTTTTCACCTTTTGCACTTTCTGAAGTTTCGGTTTGATTAGAACCACTATCTTTTTTGTCCTTATCTGCATTATTTCCACAAGCACTTAAAGCAAAACTAGTTGCTAAAACCAAGGCTATTAATTTTTTATTCATTTTTTCTCCTTAACATTTTTTAAAATTTTTAATAATTCGTAACAGTCTAACAATTTTGTATTTTTATTTGGTAATTTAAAAGACGGATTTTGAGATAAGTCAAACGAAAGCTCGCTATTATAATCCTCATTAATTTGAGATAATTGTTCAAAAGTAAATTTATTCCTATCAGGATAAGAAACTTTTATTTCATTTTTAACTTCCCTAATTTCATCAAAACCTAATTGATCAGCAAGTGATTTTATCAAAGATACATACATAAGATTATCAACCATCAAAGGTATATCTCCATACCTATCAATTAAATCTTCAACTAATAAACTATAATCTTCTAAATTTTCAATTCGTGAAATTCTAGTGTAAATTTGAATTTTTTGACTAGAATCTTCAATATATGAATCCGGAATATAAGCATCGACTTTTAAATCTATATATACATCATTATAATCTTTCTTATAGATTTCTTTTCCACTCGCCTTATTGATAGCTTGTTGCAAGAACTTAACATACAAATCGTATCCTATAGCTTCGACTTGACCACTTTGACTTTCGCCTAAAATATTTCCTGCTCCCCTAAGCTCTAAATCTCTCATAGCTATCTTATAACCACTACCAAAATCAGAAAAATCTTTTATAGATTTTAATCTTTTTTCACCTATTTCAGTTAATACTTTTCCTTTTGCATAAGTAAAATAAGCATAAGAAGATCTAGATGAACGACCAATTCTACCCTTTAACTGGTAAAGTTGGCTCAGTCCCATCATGTCAGAATCATAAACTATAATTGTGTTTACATTTTGTATATCCATTCCAGTTTCAATAATAGTCGTTGCTAGTAAAATATCAATTTGGCCACTTACAAAATCTTCCATGATTTTTTCTAAACTTTTTGCAGACATTTGACCATGTGCAATTTCTATACTAGCATCAGGAATTAACTCTTTTAAATGGTTATATATTTTTTCAATATTATAAACCCTATTATATACAAAATAAACTTGTCCATCTCTATCAAGCTCTTTTTCAATTGCTCTTTTTATAATTGATTCATCATATTCTAATACATAGGTATTTACAGGAAGCCTTCTTTCAGGAGGTTCATCTAAAGTTGACATATCTCTAATTCCTGTAAGAGACATTTGTAAAGTTCTAGGAATTGGAGTTGCAGATAAGGTAAGAACATCTATGTTTTCTTTTAGTTTTTTTAATTTATCCTTATGTCTAACACCAAATCTTTGCTCTTCATCAATTATTAATAAACCTAAATTTTTAAATTTAATATCTTTTGATAAAAGCCTATGCGTTCCTACAATAATATCTACTTTTCCACTTTTTAGGTTTTTTATATTTTTATCTTGGTCTTTTTTACTGACAAATCTAGATAAGAGAGCACAATCGACAGGAAAATCTTTAAACCTTTCTTTCATAGTTGAAAAGTGTTGGCTAGCAAGAATTGTTGTCGGAACAAGAAAACAAACTTGATATCCATCCATTATAGCTTTAAAAGCTGCTCTGAGTGCTACTTCCGTCTTTCCATAACCAACATCTCCACACAAAAGCCTGTCCATCGGTTTTATTTCTTCCATATCATTTTTTATTTCATCAATTGACCTATTTTGACTGTCAGTTTCCTCATAAACAAATGAATCTTCAAATTCTTTTTGCCAAGTTGTATCTTTGCTGAAAGCATGACCTTTAGCTTTTGATCTTTTTGCATAAAGTTCTACCAAATCATCCGCTATTTCATCAACCGCTTTTCTAGCTCTTTGTTTAGCTTTTTTCCATTGATTACTTCCTAGTGATGAAATTTGTGGCTTGTCCCCTTTGTTACCAATGTATTTACTCACCAAATCCATTTGATCAACTGGAACAAATACCTTGTCATTTCCCTTATACTCAATTACAAAGTAATCTTTTTTTGTATTATTGACTTCTATTTTGGAAATTCCCTTATAAATTCCTATTCCGTTATTTTCATGAACAACATAATCTCCAATTTCAATGTCAGAATAATTTATTATATCCTTTGCACTAACAGGTTTCTTGGTCTTTTTTCTATTTCTATGCTTTTCTTTTCCAAAAATATCCCTATGGGAATATAAATTTATTTTAAAATCTGTAAAAATATAGCCTCTTGATATTGAATTTTCGGCTAAAATAATATTGTTCTTATTTAAATCACTATCAAGACCAAGTGCATATCTATTTATGTTATTTTCATTGAATATATCCTTAATATTTGTAAGTGATTTTTCATCAGATGCAAAAATAAGAGCTTTTTCATTGTTTTTTATGATTGATTTTATATTTAAAACAAAATTTTCTATATTTTTATTGAAATTTTCCTGTTCAATAGATTTTAATTCTATGATTTTTCTTGCCTTAATCAGATTATTATTTTTTAAAAGAGATGAAGAATTTATTATTGGATAAGATTTTATATTTGTAAAAATTTCTTTGATATCTAATTTTATATTTTTAAACGATGAAAAAACTTCCTCATTTTCCATCTGACTAGTTAGATCTAGATCTAATTTTTCCTTATAATCTTTGAAATTATCTATTGACCTATTTAAATCTTGAAAAATAAATAATGAATCCTTATCAATATAATTAAAAAAACTATCAAAATTGTTTTTTCGATAAGGAGTAATCAAATCATCATTTGCTATATATAAGCTATCTTTAAGATAAGAAATAATTTGCCTATATTTATCTTTTAATTTTACAAGTTTCTCATCATTAGATATTGCAGATAAATCATTTTCAATTTCCTTAATTACATTATCATAATCATTCTTATCATAAATTAATTCTTTTGTAGGTCTTACTATGATTTCATCTATATTTTCTAATGATCTTTGTGTATCTTTATCAAAAAATCTAATAGAATCAATTTCTGTATCAAATAGCTCTATCCTAATTGGATTATCATATTCAATTGGCCAGAAATCTATGATTGATCCTCTAATTGAAAATTCTCCCTTAGACTCAACCAATTTTGAAAAATCATAATTTAATTCAATAAATGACTCTTTTATTTTCCTTAAATCAATTTCACTTTCTATATCAATTTTAAAAGATTTATTTTCAAATATTTTTTTTGGTGTTAATTTATTTCTAAGTCCATCTAAACTTGTAGTTATAATAAATTTCTCACCATTAATAAGTCTAATTAAAACTTCTAATCTTTTTATTTCATTGTTTTTTTCAAGATTTTTAATATTATAATAATTTATTTCAGTTGATGGAAAATACATGCATGTATCTTCTACAAAAGAATTAATATCATCACACATAAGCTTGGCTTTTTTTTCATTTTCACAAATTATAACCAAACTTTTTTTAGTATAATGAAAAATCGTCTCATATATATGAGATTTACTTTCATCAGTCAATCCATGTAAAAAAATAGGAGATAAATTTTTATAATTTTCTATAATTTCTTTTACTTGACCAATATTATAAATTTCATTAATAAGACTATTCATTATCTTCAACTAACCTTTTAGAATTATACATACTCATGGTTTTATCTATTCCTTCTTCTAAAATCATCTCAATTGATTCTCCTACAAGCATTATTTCTTCTTCTAGGATTTTTGCTTCGTTTTTTGAAAATCCACTCAAAACAAAATTAGCTAGATCCATATAAGATGGTTTTTTTCCAACTGCAACTTTTATTCTTGGAAAATCATCAAATTCTAAATTATAAATTATTGACTTCATTCCATTGTGAGTCCCAGCTGAGCCTTTTTTTCTAATTCTAATACTTCCAAAATCAATATCTATATCATCATAGATAACTATGAGCTTATCGTGTTCAAAATCAAAATATTTGTATATTTCTCTTATAGCTTCTCCTGAATTATTCATATAAGTTTGAGGTTTTACAAGCATAACTTTATGGCCAGAAATTACTCCCTGGCCAATCAAAGATTTAAATTTAATTTTTCTTACATCTATACTATATTTTCTAGCTAAATAATCTATACTTATAAAGCCAGCATTATGTCTTGTATTCTCATACTGTATACCAGGATTACCCAAGCCTACAATATAATACATATCTATTTACCATCCTCAAATAAACCACTTATTGATTCGTAAGTGTTAATTCTATTGATAGCTTCTGCTAATAAAGGAGCTATTGATATTTGCTTTATTTTATCAATTTTCTTTTCTTCTGGTAATTTTATTGTATCTGTTATTATTACTTCTTTTACACAAGAATTTTCTAAGTTTTGACAAGCATTAGCACTCAATACACCGTGAGTTGCTGCTATTGAAACTTCTTTTGCTCCGTGTTCTTTTAGATAATTCGCTGCATTACAAATTGTTCCGGCAGTGTCAATCATATCGTCAACAAGGATACAGTGTTTACCTTCAAAATCACCTATAACATTCATAACCTCAGATACATTTGGTTTTGGACGTCTTTTTTCAATAATCGCTATTGTTAATTTTAAATAATCAGCAAAGCTCCTTGCTCTTGTAACTCCACCCAAGTCAGGGCTTACAACTACATATTCATCTGGTTTATTATAAGCTTTTTCTTTAAAATAAGATGATAGTAATCTGATTGCAGTGAAATGATCAAGTGGTATGTCAAAATAACCTTGAATTTGTCCAGCATGAAGATCCATTGTAATAACCCTATCAGCACCTGAAACTGTTATTAAATTTGCTACAAGTTTTGCACTAATTGGCTCTCTTCCCCTTGTTTTTCTGTCTTGTCTTGCATATCCATAATATGGAACTACAACATTCACATATCTTGCAGAAGCCCTTTTGCAAGCATCTGTCATGATTAGTAATTCCATCAAATTATCATTTGTAGGATAAGAAGTAGGTTGAATTATATAAACATCTTTTCCTCTTACAGCTTCATTTATTTTTACATTTATTTCACTATCTGCAAATTTTTTAACTTCAACTTTTCCTAATTCTATCCCTAAAGATTTTGCTACAGCTTCAGCCAAATCTGGATTTGAATTTCCTGCAAATACTATCAACTCGCCTCTTGTAATATGTGATGAACTTGAACATTCACTCATTTTTATTTTTGCTCCTTTAACTTTTCTAAATCTCTTTTTTTCTTTTTCTCAACATAACCCGGTATATTTTTTTGATCAGCTCTTTCTATTGAGAGGACTCCCTCTTCAACATCTTTTGTAATCGTTGAGCCTGCTGCAATATAGCCTTCTTTTTTAACATGAACTGGTGCCACAATATTTGAATTTGATCCTATAAATGCCCCATCTTCTACTTTTGATCTGTGTTTAAATTTACCATCGTAATTTACAAAAATTACTCCACAACCAACATTTATATCTTTTCCAAGATCACTATCCCCAATGTAAGCTAAATGTCCAGCTTTTGTATTGTCATCAACATTAGCATTTTTAACTTCTACAAAATTTCCTATATGAACATTTTTACCTAATTTGGCTTTTGGTCTTAGATGTGAAAATGGTCCTATATCAGTTTTTTCATCAACAAAAGATTTTTCGATTACAGAATTGTCAATTTTTACATTATTTTTTATAATAGAATCCTCAATCCTTGATGAACCTTCTATTATACAATTTTCTCCAATTTCTGTAATTCCCAAAATTTTGCAAGGCCCAGAAATTATAGTATCTTTTCCAATTTTTACTCCCATTTCAATATCTACTATACTAGGATTTTCAATTATTACACCATTTAGCATATGATAATCATTTATTCTTTCTCTCAATAATTTAGCAGCATTAGCTAACTCTTTTTTATTATTAATTCCGTAAAATTGATCTGGATTATCAGCTCGATAAGCTTCTACTTTTTTCCCATCTTTAATTAAAATTTCTATGCAATCTGTTAGATAATATTCATTTGATTTGTTATTAGTATCTATTTTTTTCAAGGAATTTTTTAAATCTTCTCCTTTAAAAGCATAAATACCTACATTAATTTCATTTACCAATCTTTCATCTTCACTTGCATCTTTTTCTTCAACTATTTTTAGAAAATTTTCATTTTCTCTAATTATTCTTCCATATCCTTTTGGATTTTCAATATTAGTTGACATAACTGTTAGGTTATTATTATTTTCTTTATGAAAATTAATAAAATCTTCAAGTGAATTTTTTGTAATTAGTGGGATATCTCCATTTAAAATCAAACAATCATCAGCATCATCAATTAAATCTATAGCCATGCTAACAGCGTAAGCTGTTCCATAAGGAAAATCATCTCCTATTTTTTGTTCCTTTATTTCAAGTTCAGGATATTTTTTCTTCAATAAATCTTTATTTTTTCCACCAATAATTATAGTTTTTGAATTTTTGAAATCACATGCATCAACAATGTAGGAAATTATTTCTCTATTTAAAATTTTAGTCATTACTTTTGAAGTACTAGATTTCATCCTAGTTCCTTCGCCTGCTGCAAGTATTATATTTTTTAACATCAAATCTCCTTATTCTGGTGCAACTTCTAGGGCTAGTTTCATCATTTGAGTATAAGCGTTTTGTCTATTTTCTGCGCTGTCAGCTTCGTTTGAAACCAAAGAATCAGAAATAGTGAAAATTCCCAAGGCCTTTTTTCCGTATTTTCTTGCTAGAGTAAATAGGCCATAGGATTCCATTTCAACACACAAAACTCCATATCTTTGCAAATTTTCAAAAACTTTTGGGTCCATTTCACTATAAAATTGATCTGATGAATGAACTTGACCACAATGAGTTGTATAACCTAATTCTTGACTTTTTTTATAAGCTTCAAGCAACAAAGCAAAATCTGGTGTTGGTGAAAAATTTATATTTCCAAATAAATTATCATTAATTGATGATTCGCTACAAGCACTTGTTGCAAGAACTATATCATGTAATTTTATATTTTCTTGCATGCTTCCTGCACTTCCAACTCTAATAATTGTATCAACATCATAGAAATTAAATAATTCATTAAAATAAATCATAGATGATGGAATTCCCATTCCACTTCCCATTACTGAAACTTTTTTTCCATTATAAAAACCAGTGTATCCTAACATTCCCCTTGTCTCAGTAAATTGTTTTACATCTTCTAGGAAATTTTCAGCTATATACTTAGCTCTTAATGGATCTCCTGGCATCAAAACTGTACTTGCTATTTCGTCTTTACTTTTTGCTGAAATATGCGGTGTTGGTATAGTCATAGTCACTCCTTTTTAAATATTTCTAATAATATAATATCACTTTTTAAAATTTTTTAAAAATAAAATGGGCTGTTACAAACTTATATGATAAATTTGTAACAGCCTTATAAATTTAATTAAATTTTTCTATATATTTTTTTGCAATTTCTTCTTTAGTAAATCCTAATTCTTCTTTTACATCTTTAAAGTTTCCAGAAATTCCAAATCTATCTATTGATATATTTAAACCACCTTTTCCAGTAAATTCACTCCATCCAAAAGATGTTCCCATTTCAATTGAAACCCTATTTTTAATATTTTTTGGTAGGATTTTTTCCTTATAATCTTGATCTTGTTTTCTAAATAATTCCATTGAAGGCATTGATACAACTCTAACATCAATATTAGATTTCTTTAACTCATTCTTTGTATCTATTGCAAGTTCTACTTCACTTCCTGTTGCAATTAATATACCATCTGGAATTTCTTTATCAGAATCTTCAATTATATAAGCTCCTTTTGAAATATCTGATAAATTTTCAGTTCCTTTAAGATTTTTTACTCCTTGTCGAGTTAGAGCAATAACTACTGGTGAATCTTTACTTTCTAAAGCAATCTTCCAAGAAAGTCTAACTTCATTTGCATCTGCAGGTCTAAGCATAATTGTATTTGGAATTGATCTTATCATTGCCAATTGTTCAATTGGTTGGTGAGTTGGACCGTCTTCTCCTACAGCTACTGAATCATGAGTAAATACGTAAGTAACTGGTATTTGTGAAAGAGCTGAAATTCTAAGTCCTGCTTTTAAATAATCTGAAAATACAAAAAATGTTGAAACGTGGTGGAAAGTTCCTCCATGTGCTACAATTGCATTTGCAATTACACTCATAGCAAATTCTCTAACTCCATACCAAACATTTCTACCTTGTGGATTTTCGTCAGAAAATCTATCACTGTCTTTTATATTGGTTTTATTTGAAGAAAATAAATCTGCACTTCCTCCCCAGAAATTTTTAGTAATCTTTGCTATATCTTGGATGATTTCTCCACTTGATGCACGACTTGCTATGCTTTCATCATTTGAAGAATATTTTTTAACTTGATCAATCCAATTTTCTGGTAATTTTCTTTCGAATCCATCCAAATATTCTTTGTAATCTTCTGGATATTTTTCCTTATATGAATTTAAAGTATTTTCCCATCTTTCATATGATTTTTGTCCATTTTTGATTATATTCTCATTAAATATTTCATAAATATCGTCAGAAATTTCAAAATCTTCATATTCCCAATTGTAGGCTTTTTTTACTGCTGTAAAATCTTCATTTCCTATTGGAGCACCATGAACCTTATTTGTTCCTTGATTTTTTGATCCAAAACCTATAACTGTTTTAACTTCTATAAAAGTTGGTCCATTTTTATTTTCTTTAGCCTTTATTATCGCTTTATATATTTCTTCAAGATTATTTCCATCAGAAACTTTAATGTAATTCCAATTTTGAGCTTTTACTCTTTGTTCAATATTTTCAGAAAAAGATGTATTCAAATTACCATCAAGGCAAATATCATTTGAATCGTGCAAAATTATTAATTTATTTAAATTTAAATGGCCAGCAAGTGACATAGACTCATAGGATATTCCTTCCATTAAATCTCCATCACCACAAATTGCATAAGTATAATGATCAACTACATTTAAATCGTCCTTATTATACATTGCTGCAAGATGTTTTTCTGCTATTGCAAATCCAACTGCATTTGCAATTCCTTGACCCAAAGGTCCTGTTGTTACTTCTATTCCATCTGTATGTTTTCTTTCAGGATGACCTGGAGTTTTTGAACCGATTTGTCTGAAGTTTTTCAAATCTTCAATGCTTAAATCATATCCTGATAAGTGCAATAAGGAATAAAGCATAGCAGATCCATGGCCTGCTGATAAAACAAATCTATCCCTGTTATGCCAATCACTTTTTTTAGGATTAACATTTAATATTTTATTCCATAAAACGTAAGCCATTGGACTTGCTCCCATTGGAAGGCCTGGATGACCACTATTTGCTTGTTCAATTTGTGCTACTGATAAACATCTTATGGCATTTACAGCCTTTAAATCTTTTTTATCAAACATTAATTATTCTCCTCAATTTCTTTAATTTTATTAATTCTATTAAGATGACGTCCACCTTCAAACTCAGTTTTCGAAAACACTTCTACAATCATTTTAGCAAGTTCAGAACCAATAACTCTTGATCCAATACATAAAACATTACTGTTATTATGAGCCCTGCACATTTTTGCAGAATAAACATCTGATAAACAAGCTGCTCTAATTCCTTTAAATTTATTTGCAGCAAGACTCATTCCAATTCCAGTTCCACAAATTAAAATGGCAAAATCTGCTTCTTTATTTAAAACTTTTTCGCAAGCTATTTTTGCAAAATCAGAATAATCACATGAATCTTTTGTAAAAGTTCCAACTTTTTCAACTTCATGTCCAAGTTCTAATAATTTTTCTTCAACACTATCAACTAAGTCTATTCCACCATGATCGTTTGCAATTATATATTTCATTAATAACCTCTCTAACTATTTACTTCTAAATAAAGATTATCATTTTATAAGTTTACTGTCAATTTAGTTATTATTTTGAAATATACTTAATAAATGGTTAAAGTCCAAATTTTATGGTATAATATATAGGCGAAAATTATAAAAACAAAGGAGCATCAATGTTCGAATTTAATATAAATGATTTTAAATATAAAAATATACATATGATAGGTATAGGTGGCATATCAATGAGTGGTATCGCCATTTTATTAAGCAATAATGGCTATAATGTTACAGGATCAGACCTTTCAATTTCTGAAACTAGCAAGCATTTAGATAAAAATGGAATTAAATATGTAATTGGACAAAAAAAAGAAAATATTAAAAACCCAGATTTAGTTATATATACAGATGCAATTTCTGATGATAATGAGGAACTAATTGCAGCAAGAGAATTAGGAGTACCTGTTGTTACTCGTGGAGTTTTCTTGGGAAGTTTGATGAAAAATTACAAAAATTCAATTGCAATTTCTGGTTCTCATGGAAAAAGTACTACTACAAGTATGATTTCTAAAATTCTTATGAATTCTACAAAAAATCCTACTATTTTACTGGGTGGAGACCTTGATGAAATTGAAGGAAATGTTCATGTTGGTGATAAGGATATATTAGTTACAGAAGCTTGTGAATACAAGGGGAATATCAGATATTATTACCCATCAATAGGAATTATTTTAAACATTGATGAAGATCATCTTGATTATTATAAAGACATAAATGATATAGTTGAAACTTTTAAATTTTACTTGAGAAATCAAAGCAAAGATTCAAAAACTATTTTAAATTTAAATGAAGAAAATAATAAATTAGTTATAGATGCAGTTCAAGGTGAATTGATTACTTATGGTCAAAATAACCCTGAAGCTGATTATAATGCAACAAATATAAGCTTTGACGAAGATGGAAAACCAAAATTTGATTTAATTATGAAAAATGGACAAACAGAACATTTTGAATTATCAATTTTGGGAAGACATAATATAAATAATGCTTGTGCATCTATAATTGCAACACTTGAAACAGGAGTTGATATCGAAACAATAAAAAAATGTATACAAGCTTATACTGGACTTGAAAGAAGAATGCAATTAATCGGAAATGTTAATGATTGTAATATTATTTTAGATTACGGTCACCATCCTTCCGAAATCAAAGTAAATTTAAATGCCTTGGCTGAGCATACTAAGGGAAGATTAGTTTGTGTATGGCAACCTCATACCTATACAAGAACAAAGAGATTATTCAATGAATTTGTAAAATGTTTTGACGATGCAGATGAAGTCATAATTACAGATATTTTTGCAGCTCGTGAAGCTTTTGACCCTAGTATTTCAAGTAAGGATGTTGTTGATGCTTTGGTTAAATCTGGGAAAAATGCAAAATATATTCCGACCTTTGAAAGTGTAAAAGAATATATATTAACAGATATCAAAAAAGACGATCAAGTTATAGTTACAGGAAGTGGAGATTCTGATAACTTGGCAAAAATGATTGCGGGAGTTATGTAAAAATAAAAAGCAAGTTTTAAAAATCGATATGATTTTCTAGACTTGCTTTTTTCTTTTTTGTATTTATTTTTATTTTATTTCCATGACATTTTATTATTATATTTCCATCAAAATCAGTTCTTAAAATTTTTATATTTTTCTTATTTAATAAATTTAAAACTTCATTTGATGGGTGTCCGTACCTATTATTTTTTCCAACAGAAATAATTGCAAGTTTAGGATTAACTTCTTTTAAAAATTCTTTTGAACTTGAATATTTGCTACCATGGTGACCTAACATCAAAACATCACTTTTTAAATTATATCCTGAGTAAATCAATTGGTCTTCTACATTTTTACTTGCATCTGCAGGAAATAAAAAAGACATATTCCCATAGGAAATTTTTACTACTATAGAATTATCATTATCTACGCCATTTCTATAAACTTTTGGCCATAGAATCTCTATCTTTGCATCTCCTAAATAAAATTTATCACCCTGTTTAGGATTAATTACATTAGCATTTGATTTTGATAAACTTCTTGTAAAAGATTTATAAATTTTAGTTTCTTTTTTATAAGAAGGAGTAAGAACATTTATAACTTCATAATTTTCTAGGATAGAAATTAATCCAGCTATATGATCTTCATCATAGTGGCTTGCAATCATATAATCAATTTTTTTAAGATTTTTATTTTTTATGTAATTATAATAATACCTACTTTTTGACCTGTTACCACCATCAATTAATAGATTTTTATTTTTGCTTCTTACAAGAACGGCATTACCTTGACCTACATCTATATAATTAATTTCAAGCTCATCTAAATTTTTATATGTATTTTCTTTTATATTTATAAGCAAGAAAATCAAAACAACAGATAAGATTATTATTAAAAGATTTTTAAATTTTATTTTCATTAATCTATGCCAACAGAAATTGCAATTGCTGCATCAATTTTTAGCATAACTGATTTATCAAAAGATCCCAACTTATCCCTAAGTCTTCTTTTATCTATTGTTCTTAGCTGTTCTAGAAGGGCAACACTATTTTTTGGTAGGCCAAATTCATTCGCACTCAATGAAACGTGAGTTGGAAGTTTAGATTTTTTCAATTGGCTAGTAACAGGAACAACAATTATAGTTGGAGAATATTTGTTTCCCATATCATTTTGTACTACAATAACAGGTCTTACTCCACCCTGCTCACTTCCTACTACTGGAGAAAGGTCCGCATAAAACAAATCCCCTCTTTTAACCTTCATGATATTCTCCTAAAATATTAGATTTATATATTCTTGGAACTCTTTTTGAAATAGAAGTCATAAGTTCATAGGCAATTGTATTTATTTTTTTTGCTTCTTTATAAATATCAGGATAAAGAGTAATATAATCACCAATTTTACAATCAATACCACTTACATCAATCATCATTTGGTCCATACAAACTCTTCCAACTACCTTAGTTGGTTTTCCATTGACCAAAACTTCCCCAATATTTGAAAATGATCTTTTAAATCCATCGGCATATCCTATAGCAACTGTAGCAACTTTCATATCTTTTTCAGCTACAAAAGTTCTTCCATATGAAATACTTGTTCCCTTTTTTACTTTTTTTACAAAAGAAATTTGCGCTTTGAATTCAAAGGCTTGCTCTAATTTTATTTTAGAAACTTCCTTTATATAATCAGATGGATAAATTCCATATAAAGAAATCCCAACTCTCAACAAATCTGATTTAAAATCATACTCCATTGATGCCGCAGAATTTGCTATATGAACCAATTTCAGATCAAAATCTTCTTTTATTTGATTTATTATATATGTAAATTTTTTATATTGTTCTTTAGTATAAGTCAAGTCTTTCTCATCAGCAGTTGCAAAATGAGACATAGCTCCAATAAAATTAAGATTTACTAAATCTTTTAACTTATTAATTTTTTCTATTTCAAAATCCCTAAAACCAATTCTTGTATGACCCGTATCAAGGCCTATATGGCAATTTATTTTTGAATCCAAGCTCTCATTAATTTTTTTTGCATAATCTAGGTCATAAATTACAACATCTATTCCAAGTTTTGCACATTCTTTATACTTATCCAAAGGCAAATATCCCAAAATAAGAATTGGAGTTTTTATTCCATTTTCCCTTAAATATTTGGCTTCTTTAAATTGAGCTACTGCTATATAATCTATGTAATTTTTTATGTAATTTGCTACTTCTAAAGATCCAAGTCCATAAGCATCTGCCTTTAAAACTGCACAGAATTTTGATTTTTGAGCTTTTTTCTTTATTGACTTTATATTATTTAATATTTTATCTAAATCTACTAGTAAATAATTTTCTTCCATATTAACTCCTCATTAATTTATAGGCCTTGGGTAGGTTTTTAATTATGTCACTTGCAATTAATGAATCCTCACAATTTTTCGATGCATAAATATCTCCGGCAAGTCCATGAATATAAACTGATAAAACAGCTGCATCAAAGACTTCCATATTTGATAAATTAGAAAGTATTATTCCGGTTAAAACATCACCACTACCTGCAGTAGCCATACCACTATTTCCAGAATTATTTATGTAAAGTTTATATCCATCAGTAACGATTGTGTTCTTACCTTTTAAAACTAAAACAATACTATGTTTTTTTGCAAAATCTTTTGCTACTTTTTCTCTATTATTTTTTATAAAATCTAAAGGCAAATTTGAAATTCTAGAAAATTCCATCTCGTGTGGAGTAAGGACAAGATTATGTTTTTTATCAATTATATCAATATTTTCTTTTAAAGCGTTTATTCCATCTGCATCTATTACGAGGTTTTTGTCAAAATTATCTACTATTATTTCGATTAATTTATCAAGATCTTTCCCCTCGCCCATGCCAGGACCAATAGCTAGAGCGTTCTTGTTTTTTATTAAAGATAAAATTTTTTCTGCAATTTCTTTCTCATAATAAAAATAATCGCAATCAACTTCTTCTATTATACATTCTGTAGACTTTATTTGTAAAATATGTGAAATAGATGATGGACAAATTACATAAGATAGACCGGCACCTGATCTTAAAGAAGCATTTGAAGATAAAAAAACAGAACCTGCCATTCCTTTTTGTCCACCGATTATTGCAACTTTTCCAAAATCTCCCTTATGACCATCACTTGGCCTATTTTTTAATAATTTCTGTATATCTCTATTTATCTTAAAATTTGGTTCATTCTTATTGCAAACTGCTATAGCATAATTTCCATCATGACTTATGCTTATTTCTGCATTTGTTTTTTTTCCATTTATAAAAACTATAGGTATGTTATCAACATGTTTAATTTCAATTTTTTTTCTTAATATGTAGGCTAAATTAAAGTTATATGCTTTAATTATAGCTTCTTTTCCTGCAAATATTCCAGCAAAAGTTTGTAAGGAATTTGCTTTTGAATTAGAATAATGAAATTCATTATCAGTAAATATTTTACTCGCAAAATCATTTTTTTCTAATTTATTTCTAAATTTTTTTATATCTACTATGTCAATTCCAATCATTTTCTTTTCCTTAAATTTTCAAATGATTCTTCTGATTTTTTTAGTATTTCATCTAAATCGAGATAGGTAAATTTTTTATTTTCATAAACAAGATTACCGTTAATTATTACATAAGATACATCTGTATCAAAAGTTGAATAACACAAGGAAGATATAAGATTATTTTGTGGAGTATGGTTAGGATTATTTAAATCAATTAGTATAATATCTGCTAATTTACCTTCTTCCAAAGTCCCAATTTTATCATCAAGTCCTAGTGCCTTTGCCCCATTTATAGTTGCCATTTTTAAAATATCATAAGCTTTTAAATTTTTTGGATCCTTATATTTTGAAACAAGAGAAGTTAGAGAAATTTCCTTTAACATTGATAGATTGTTATTGCTTGCTGATGAATCTGTTCCCATGCAAAGATTTATTCCCTTATTAATTATTCTTGTACAATCAAGAAAACCTGAAGATAATTTTAGGTTACTAGATGGATTATGAGCTATACTAAGGTCATATTTTGATAAAATTTCAAGATCTTTTTCTGATAAGTGGACTCCATGAGCAGCTATTGTTTTATTTTCAAAAATCCCACATTCTTCAAAAACTTCAGTAGGACTTTGATTAAATCTTTTCATACAATCGTCATTTTCAACTTTCGTTTCTGAAAGATGAATGTGTATTGGCATCTTATATATTTTTGCATATTTGTTTATTTCCTTTAAATAGTATTTATCTGTTGTATAAACTGCGTGAGGTCCAAAGGCTATATTTATTCTTCCATCTTGACTATTTTCATATTTTTTAAAAAGATTAATATTTTCTTTTATTTTTGCACAGTCTTTATCTTCAAGAGTAAGACCCCTTGAAATTTGTGCTCTCATTTTTGATTTTTCTAGGGCTTTTATAGTTTGATCTTCAAAATAATACATATCTGCAAAAGTTGTTGTTCCTGTCATAATCATTTCAGCTTGGGATAAGAGTGATGCCCAATAAACATCTTTAGCAATTAATTTATCTTCCAAAGGCCAAATTTTTTCATTCAGCCAGGTCATTAATTCCACATCATCACTAAAATTTCTAAATAAACTCATCCCTACATGAGTATGAGCGTTTACAAAACCCGGCATAGCTAGAAAATTTTTCCCGTCTATTTTTTTATCAAAGTTAAAATCTAGTTTTTCTTTTGTAATTTTACTTATCTTATCATTTTTAATATAAATATTTGCATTTTTTATTTCTTCACCATCTGCCATGGTGAGAATTTTTACATCTTCTATAAGTATATTCATAACAAATAAGAGCGGCCAAAGCCAGCTCTTACATCTCTCCTATTCTTTCTTTTAATAAGGCATTTACTTGTTGAGGATTAGCCTTACCCTTTGTTTTTTTCATACATTGGCCAACCAAAAATCCAAACGCTCTGTCTTTTCCGTTTTTAATATCTTCAACGGATTGTGCATTTTCACTCAAAACTTCTTTTACTACATCTTCTAGAAAACTTTCATCGTTAATTTGAAGAAGATTTCTTTCTTTAGCAAGTTTCTCTGGATTTTCATTTGATTCAAAAATTTCTCTTAATAATTTTTTACCAACATTATTATTTATTTTATTAGATAAAACTAAATTGATTAAGTTAGCAAAATTTTCTACAGACAAATTCATTTGGTCAGCTTCAATCTCACTTTCATTTAAGCGTCTTGAAAGCTCTGTTAATATCCAGTTTGAAACTTCCTTAGGATTTTTTACCAAATCATTTGTTTTTTCAAATAGATTTGCAAGCTTCCTATCGTTTGACAAAAGTCCTGCATCATAGTCTGAAAGTTTATATTCTTCCATATACCTTTTTGCTTTTGCTTCAGGCAATTCTGGTAAATTTTCTTTTATTTCATCAATAAATTCTTTACTTAGCTCAATTCTTGGTATATCAGCTTCTATAGAAAACCTATAATCATTAGCAGTTTCTTTAGTTCTCATAGAAATTGTGCTTTGAGAATCATCATCCCATCTTCTAGTTTCTTTTACAGATTCTTCTCCGTTTTCTAGGATTTTTTTATGTCTATCAGTTTCAAATAAGAGGGCATCTTCAATAGCCTTAATTGAGTTTAGGTTCTTAATTTCAGAAATAGCTGTTCTATCACCATTTTCAAGATTTTCTAAATTTATATTTACATCACAACGCATTTGCCCTTCTGCCATAATACAATCAGAAACGTCTAAAAATCTTAAAGTTTGAGCTAATTTTTCAACAAATTCTCTTGCTTGTTTTGCAGATTTTAAATCTGGTTCAGTAACAATTTCAATTAGAGGAAGTCCTGCCCTATTGTAATCCATTAAGGTGTTGTTATTTTCATCATGATTAGATTTTGCAGTGTCTTCTTCCATATGAATTGAATTTAATCTTATTTCATCCCCATCACTTAAAATTATATGACCGCCTACTGCATATGGTTCGTCTTGTTGGGTTATTTGATATCCCTTTACAAGGTCTGGATAAAAATATTTTTTTCTATCCATTTTCATAGACTCTCTTATATCACAATCAAGAGCAAGACCTGCTTTTATTGCATATCTTACAGCTTCCTTGTTTATTAAGGGTAAAGTTCCTGGATGACCTAAACAAATTGGGCAAGTATTTGTGTTTGGTATAGCTCCAAATTCATTTTTACAGGAACAAAACATTTTTGTTTTTGTAGATAATTCTACGTGAATTTCTAATCCTATAATAGTTCTAGTTTTCATCTCTTTTCCTTTCGAAAGTTTCGCAAGCGTTTATTATATCTTTATCCTTAAATCTATCTCCAATAATTTGAATACTTCCAGATATTCCTTTTCTAACTGGAATAGATATTCCACAAGATCCTGTTAAATTTACGCATACATTAAAAATATCTGAAGTAAAATCTTTTAATGGATCATCAGTATATATTCCTAATTTTGATGGAAGATCTACTGTTGTTGGGGTAATTAATAGATCATAGTTTTTAAATATTTCTTTAAATTCTTCCACTATTAATGTTCTTAATTTTAGTCCTTGCTTGTAAATTCTTTGGTCATCTTCACTTGATAAATACATAGTTCCAAGAGCTATTCTTCTTTGAACATTTTCTCCAAAGCCTTCTGACCTATTTTTTATAAATAATTCTTCAACATTCTTGTACTCGTCAGTTTGGTGACCATACCTAATTCCATCAAATCTTGATAAATTGCTTGAAACTTCTGAACTCATTACAACATTATAAACTTCATTTGCATATTTAGAATATTTTAAATATATTGGACAAATTTCTGCGCCCATATCTTTTAAAATTTCTATTGCTTTTTTATAATCTTCTTCTACTTCCTTATCCAAATTATATACATTATTTTCATTTTTAATTACAGCAATTTTTTTTCCAGAAAAATCATAATTTTCTTTTTCAAAATTATAATCTTCAAGACTTGCTGTCATATCAAATTTATCTGGGCTTTGACTTGCTGATGCAAGAGATCTTAAATCACTAACATTTTTTGCAAATAAAGAAACTTGATCAAGGCTATTTGCCATTGAAACAACCCCATACCTACTCATAAGAGAATAAGTTGGTTTGTATCCAATAATATTACAATAGCTTGCAGGTTGTCTTACAGATCCACCTGTATCCGTTCCTAAAGAAACTAATACATCACCTTTTGCTACACTAACTGCAGAACCTGATGAAGATCCTCCTGGAATTAAATTTTCATCTAAGGGATTTTTTATTGGTCCAAAATATGAAGTTTCTCCTGATCCTCCCATAGCAAATTCATCCATATTTGTTTTTGCAATTATTATAGCATCTTCTTTTAGTAAATTCTCAACAACTGTAGCATTATAAACAGGTTCAAAATCTTTAAGCATTTTTGATGCACAAGTTAATTTCATATTTTTGTAGGAAATATTATCTTTTACGCTTACAGGAATACCAAATAATTTTCCTAACTCTTTCCCGTTTTTTAATTTTTCATCTAAAAATTTTGCTCTTTCTAGACTATCATCTTCATTAAAAGAAATATATGCATTAAATTCATCATTTTTTATTTTTTCTAAAACATTTTTTGTATTTTCGTAGACTGAAATTTCTTTATTTTTAAATTTATTAATAGTATTTTGAATATCCATATTTTCTCCTTAAAGTTTCCAATCCAACCTAAAATAACCATATTCTGTATCTTTTGCATTTTTAAGAGCATCTTTCCTGTCTAGAGATTTACCTACAACATCTTCTCTTAATATTGCATTATGATTATCTAACATTTCTGTCATTTTTACATTTTCACAATCCACATCAAATATATGGTCTATAAAATCTAAAATTGTATTATATTTATCGGAAATTTTGTCTATATCTTGGTTGGATAAATCAAGATTTGCTAGTCGATAAATTCTTGTAACTTCACTTTTATCCATAATTACTCCTCTAATTTTTTTATAAATTCGTATAAATCATCATTTTCTAAAACTTTAATACCTAATTGGTCTGCCTTTTCTTTTTTGCTTCCTGGTTTTTCTCCACACAAAACAAGGTCTGTGTTTTTTGAAACAGAAGATGTAACATCTCCATTATGATCTAAAATCAATTTTTTTATATCATTTCTCTTATAATTTTCAATGCTTCCTGTAATAACTATCTTCATCCCGTCTAAAGAATTACTCGTATTTTTTTCTTCAGTTTTTTTAATATTGATCCCTTTGTCTAAAAGTTTATCAATAGAATCTTTTATATTGGGATCGTGGAAAAATTCAACTATATCGTGGGAAGTTTTTTCACCAATATCTTCAACTTCAACTAACTCTTCTTCTGTTGCATTTCTCAAATTTTCCAGACTTTTAAATTTTTCCTGTAAATCTCTTGCGGTTTTAACACCAACATTTGGAATTCCGATTGCATATATAAAATGATTTAGTTCACAATTTTTGCTATTTTCAATTGCACTTAATAAATTGTTGGTTTTTTTATCTTTGAATGATTCCAAATTTATTAAATCTTCATACTTTAAATCATACAAATCATAAATTTCTTTAATATCAAGTTTATTAATAAATAATTCCACAGTCTTTTCTGACAAACCTTCTATATCCATAGCATCTCTTGATGCAAAATGAACCATCCTCGCCTTTAATTGAGGTGTACAAGATATTGAATTTGGACAATATATGTGAACATTTCCCTCAATTAATTCGCTATGACAATAAGGGCACTTTGTTGGCTTTTTAATTTCTACAGTATTTTCTTGGTTTTGATCAACAACTCCAAGAATTTCAGGAATTACATCATTCGACCTTCTTATAAATACTTTTGATCCTATTTTAACTTTTTTTCTTAAAATATCATCGTAATTATTTAAAGTTGCTCTTCTTACAGTTACTCCAGAAAAATCTACCGGTTCAAGAATAGCTGATGGTGTAACTTTACCAGTTCTACCAACATTCCAGCTTACATCTAAAAGCTTTGTCGTGTATTCTTCTGCTTCATACTTATAAGCAATTGACCATCTAGGAAATTTATTTGTATAACCTAAAACTTCTTGAGTTTTTACATCATTTACTTTTATAACTACACCGTCTGTCAAAACATCTATATGGTGTCTTTCTTCTTTTATAAAATCTATTTCTTTTACTATATCGTCAAATTTTCTTATTACTTTTTTGTATGGATAGACTGGTAATTTTTGATCTTTTAAAAATTCCAACTTTTCTTCTTCAGTTTTAAAATCAAGACTGTTGGTTGAAATTTGATAAAAATAAGCCTTTAAATTTCTCTTTCTAGTCTGACTTGTATCAAGATTTCTGATTGCCCCTGCTGCAGCGTTTCTTGCATTTTTTAATGGAATTTCATTTTCTTCATTGTATTTTTTTAAACTTGATAAAGGCATTACTGCTTCACCTTGGATTTCAATTAAAGATTTTTCCTTAATTTTTGTAGGGATTGTTGGAATTGTCAAAACTTGTTTAGTTACATCTTCTCCTACTATCCCATTTCCTCTTGTAGATGCAGTTTGTAATATTCCATTTTCATAGGTCAAATTAATAGTTAAACCATCAAATTTATATTCTGTAATAAATTCTAATTCATCAAGTTTTTCATCGTGTGTTTCATTGTACTGGTCACGAAGTTTTTTTGTCCTTATAACCCAATCTTTAAGCTGGTCAATATTTTGAGACTTATCTTGAGAATATAATCTTGAAATATGGTAGTGTTTTTCAAACTTATCTAAAATTGTCCCGCCGACCCTTTGGGTTGGAGAAAATTCATTTATATATCCAGTTTTATTTTCAAGATTTCTAAGCTCATCGTATAACTTATCATATTCACCATCAGAAACTATAGGCTCATCCAAAGTATAGTAATGATAATTTAAGTTATTGATTTTATCAATCAGCTCATCTATTTTAATCTTATCTTTCTTATCCATTTTACATCCTTTTTATTGGGGCATAATCTTGATTTAGTTTTTTTAGTCCTTTTTTATCAAATGCTACTACAAGTTCATTTCCATCATCTGATTTTTTTATTTGAACTATCATTCCTTGACCCCATTTTGTATGAATAATTTTATCACCAATTTGAAATTCTTCTTTTGATGATTCTTTTACAGTATTTTTCTTTAAGACACTCTCTCTTGCCTTATCTCTCATGTAAGATTCATTGCTTTTCATTTTTACATAGGGAGAATAAGCAGGGGTTTTGTCTTGGTCTATTTTTTTAATAGAAGATTCAATTTCTTTTAAAAATCTTGAAGGTTTATAATAAACAGCTTGGCCAAATTGCCTTCTAATTTCTGCACTAGAAAGATATAATTTCTCCATAGCCCTTGTTATTGCAACATAACAAAGTCTTCTTTCTTCTTCAATATTTCCTTCATCAATAGATCTTTTTGATGGAAATAAACCATCATCCATGCCAACAACAAAACATACCTTAAATTCAAGGCCCTTTGCAGAGTGAATAGTCATAAGTGAAATTGAATCATCACTATCTTCAGTTTTATCCAAATCTGATAAAAGTGATAAATTTTCCAAATAATCGTGGATATTATCTTCTGGATTATTTGACTGATATTCTGCGGCTGAGGAAATAAATTCATTTAAATTGTCTATCCTTGACCTGTTTTCTACAGAATAAGATTCTTCCAAAGCTTTTATGTATCCACTCTTATCAAGTAACTCTTCTATCAATTCCACAATGTCATAATCCCTGTAATTATCAAAAATTTTTGCCAAGGGATTATAAAATTTTTCGCAAGCACTTTTTAATTTTGTAGGAAGATTTAAAAATAAAGACGGATCACAAACAAGCTCTGTTAAAGAAAAACCTAACTTATTAGCTTCATTTTCTAATTTTTCTACAGTTTTATTACCAATTCCTTTTTTAGGTTCATTAATAATTCTTTTTAAACTTATATCATCTTTTGGATTTACTAAAACTTTTAGGTAGGAAACTAGGTCTTTTATTTCTTTTCTATCATAGAATTTAAGTCCACCAACTACCTTATAATCAAGTAAATTTTTCATAAGATATTCTTCAAAAACCCTTGATTGAGCATTCGTCCTATATAAAATTGCCATATCTTTTAGTCTATAGCCATCATTTAATAAAGAATTTATTTCATCTATTACAAATTTTCCTTCTTCAGATTCAACAGATGACTTTTTATACAAAACTTCCGAACCATCATTTTTTGATGTCCAAAGATTTTTGTCTTTTCTTTCAGTATTGTTTTTGATTAATTTATTGGCAACATTAATAATATTAGAAGTTGACCTATAATTCTCTTCAAGTTTTATAGTTTTTGCGTCCTTAAAGTCTTTTTCAAAATCTAAAATATTATTAATATCTGCACCTCTAAAACTATAAATTGATTGATCAGCATCCCCAACAACCCTAACGTTATTGTGAACTTTACCAATAAATTTAATTAATTCATATTGACTTTTATTTGTATCCTGATATTCATCTACATAAACATATTCAAATTTATTTTGATAATATTTCAAAGTATCTGGATCTGTTGCAAATAAATCTAGGGTTTTTAATATTAAATCATCAAAATCTAGAGAATTGTATTCAAATTTTTTCTTCTCATAATTTTTGTAAATGTTATAATATTCCTCTTGCTTAGCATAAGATGTATTTATATTTAAAAAATCTTTAGGACTTATTGATTTGTTTTTACAAAAACTTATAACATTTAAAGCCTCTTTTGGACTAATATCATCTTTGTAATTCAAATCATTTATAATTTCTTTTACCAAAGTTTTTTGATCATTTGTATCATAAATAGTGAAATTATTGTCATATCCAATTTTATTTATATTCATTCTTAAAATTCTTGCACAAATAGAGTGAAAAGTACCAATCCACAAGTGAGAAACATCTTCATCTAAAAGATCTGATATTCTTTCTTTCATTTCATTGGCAGCCTTATTTGTAAAAGTAATAGCCAAAATATTAACCGGATTTACATTTTTTTCCTTTATCAAATATGCAATACTTGTAGTTAATACTCTGGTTTTTCCACTCCCAGCTCCCGCTACAACAAGAAGGGGACCTTTGTCATGTAAAACCGCCTCTTTTTGTTTATCATTTAAATTAGATAAGTCCATTCTTCACATCCTTTCATCCTTATAATTATACCATAAGAGTTGGACTAATCTAAGATATGAAAATAATTTATATTTTTTCTTTTACTATTATTTTAAAAAAAATTAAAAGAAAAACGAACTTATCTTTTTAGATAAATTCGTTTAATCTTTGTCCACTTAAGTGAGTTGAGCGAACAAAAGAGAGCGAAACAAAAAACCACCTGCTATGCAGGTGGAGGGATTTAGCTTTAGCTTCAAGCACCAAGAAAACCTCCTTAAAGTATAATTGTGATAGTCACATGCACAATTAAACAAGGAGGTAATCATGGATAAAAATACTTTATCGCATACAAGCTGGAGATGCAAATATCATATAGTTTTTGCACCCAAATATAGAAGACAAGTAATATACAGACAACTAAGAAAAGATATAGGTAGCATACTTCGATAATTATGTTCAAGAAAAGGAATAAAAATAATAGAAGCAGAGCTATGTCCAGATCATGTACACATGTTGGTAGAAATATCACCAAAATATTCAATATCACAAATAATGGGATATTTAAAAGGAAAAAGTTCACTGATAATATTTGATAGACACGCAGATTTAAAATATAAATATGGAAATAGACACTTTTGGTGTAGAGGATACTATGTAGATACAGTGGGAAGAAATGAAAAGAAAATAAAAGAATATATACAAAATCAATTAAAAGAAGATTATTACACTGACCAAATAAGTATAAAAGAATACTATGACCCGTTTACGGGAGAGTCAGTAAATAAAAACAAATAAAAAACTGCTTCAGCAGTAGTTGGGATAGTGGTGCATGTGATGGAATATTCGGAGCCCCAATAGGGGGCGTGCCGGTATTCGCGCCTTATAGGCGCTGTGCAAACTACCAGCTAAGCTGGTAGTTTTGATTAAAATTTTATTTTTTATTTTTCTCTTCTTTTAGATTGTTTGCAATTAATTTTTCAAGAACTAAATCATATCCATCACTACCATAGTGCAAGGACCTATTTACTCTTGAAATTGTTGCTGTAGATGCTCCTGTTTGCTCTTCTATTTCGCTGTAAGTTTTTCTTATTTTTAATAATTTAGCAACTTGCAATCTTTGTGAAATAGATTGAAGCTCTCTTGCTGTACAAGCATCTTCAAAAAAATTATAACACTCGTCTCTATCTTTTAACATCAATATAGCGTCAAAAAATTCATCTAATTCTTTACTTTGTAATTTTGAATCTGTCATTTTCTTCTCCTAAAATAATCCTATGATATTTCCATTTTCGTCAATATCTATGTCATATGCTGCAGGTCTTTTTGGAAGTCCTGGCATAGTTAAAATATTTTGAGTAAGTGCGACAATAAAGCCTGCACCTTTATTTAGTTTAATATCATTAATTGTAATCTCATATTCACTATCTGGATTTAAATTTTTCGGATCATCTGATAGGGAATATTGAGTTTTTGCAATACATATTGGTAAATTATTTGAATTTAAATCATTTATTCTTTTAATTTCATTTAAGGCCTTTTTAGAATATTTAACTCCACTCGCCCTATAAATTTCTTTGGCAATAACTTCAATTTTCTCTTTTATAGGAAGATTTTCATCATATAAAACTTTGAAATTATTTTCTTCTTGGCTTTTTTCTATAATATATTTACAAATATCAAGACAGCCTTCTGATCCTTTATGATATACATCACATTCAAAAGCTTTTAATGATAAATCTTCTACAAGTTTTTCCAAAGTTTTTAATTCATTTTCCGTATCTTGGTCGAATTTGTTGATCGCCACAACGATATTATTTGAGAATTTCTTTAAATTTTCTAAGTGAATTTTTAAATTTTTAAATCCTTTTTTTAATGTTTCAATATTTTCTTGGTCAATATTTTTTAAATCTTGACCACCATGATATTTTAAGGCTCTTACCGTTGCAACAACTACTGTCATATTTGGTTTTAAACCTGCTTTTCGACATTTAATATCGTAGAATTTTTCAGCACCAAGATCTGCACCGAAGCCTGCTTCTGTTACAGCAAAATCTGATAAAGAAAGGGCTGTTTTAGTAGCTATAATTGAATTACAACCATGGGCTATATTTGCAAATGGTCCACCGTGAATTATTGCAGGTGTATTTTCTAATGTTTGGCATAAATTTGGTTTCAATGCTTCTTTCATCAAAACACAAACTGGACCTGTTGCTTTTATATCATCTACAGTTACTGCATTTCCATCAATATCATAAGCAACAATCATTTTTGCGACTTTTTTCTTAAAATCAAATAAATCATTGCTTAAACAAAATACAGCCATCATTTCTGTTGCAACAGTAATATCAAAACCATCTTGTCTAACAATTCCATTTGTTTTTTTACCCAAACCTACAACAACTTCTCTTAAGGCTCTATCATTTAAATCTACACATCTTTTCCAAACTATATTATTTAGGTCGATGTTTTTTTCATTTCCTTGATAGATATGATTATCAATCATAGCAGCAACCAAATTAACTGCACTTGTTATTGCATGAAAATCACCAGTAAAATGAAGATTTATATCTTCCATTGGAATAACTTGGGAATAACCTGCTCCACACGCTCCTCCTTTAATACCAAAAGAAGGTCCTAATGAAGGTTCTCTTAAAACCGAAATAGATTTTTTTCCAAGCTTATTTAATCCCATAGATAAGGCTACATTCATAGTAGTTTTTCCCTCACCAAAAGGTGTAGGAGAAATTGCCGTTACTAAAACAAGTTTTGAATCCTTATTTTTGTCAAATACAGGATTAATTTTCGCCTTGTATTTACCATATTTTTCATAATCTGTAATATTTAGATATTTGGCAATTTCGTCAATATCTTTAATCTTAGCTTCTCTTGCAATCTCAATATCTTTTTTCATTTAAACTCCTATAATTACAATATGTTTTGCTTTTCAAATATATTATATCAACTTTTCACATTCAGTGCAATAGTTTATTAAAGTGAATTAAAATTTATTTATTCATCTTTTCCTATTTTCTATAATTTCTATGAAGGTATTTGCCAAATTTTCGTTACGTGCAAGCAAGGGACCATGTAAATATGATGCAAAAGCATTTTTGTATCTAAATCCTTCAGTAGAATCTTCACCATTGTTTCCGTTTCCAGAAATAACACTCGCAAAAGCTTGGTTTTTATCTTTTAGATAGGTAACTCCTCCATGGTTTTCAAAACCATGATAAATCTCACCATTTTTCAAATCTTTTATTTCAATATTTCCTACAAATCTATTACCTTTTTCTTGATTCTTTGTATAATAATCAAAAATTTTAAGTCCTTCTATTTTTCTATTGTAAGCATCATAATAATATTGACCCATAAGTTGAAATCCACCACAGATTGCAAGAAAAAGTCCAGCATTTTCAATATATTTTTTTATATTCTCTTTTTTATTTTCCAGATCTTTTTCTACAATAGACTGTTCATAATCTTGACCACCACCAAAAAATACAAAATCATATTTATCAGGATCAAATTTATCATCTAAACTTATCACATCAAGATTTACTTTGTGGCCTTTTTTTTCAGCAAAATATTTTAAGGCCATTACATTACCAACATCACCGTAGGTGTTTAACAAATTTCCATATAAATGGCATATGTTTATAATCATTTAAGTTTTAAAACCTCCCTCAACCTTAACATGGCAGTATAGGTAGAAAGTATATAAATTTTTTTAGTTACCTCACTCTTTATATTTTCTAAAATTTCATTTTCAAAATCAAATTCCTTTATCTCACCATCAAATATATCAGCAATTTCAAGTCTTCTTTTCATATCTTTTTTTCTTGTTCCTGAAACTTTTATTCTTTTTATATTTAATTTTTTCAACCTCTCATAATAAGAATCATAAATCCAAGACACATCTGTACCATCAGCGTAATTATCATTTAATAGACAATACAAGCTAATTGGTTCATTTTCTAATAGCATGAGATTTATTATTTGATTTAAACCTGTTGGATTTTTAACAAGATTTATAATTAATTCTTTATTTTCAATATTAATTACTTCTTGCCTTCCAAAAACGTGTTCTTGAAATTTTAAACCATCAAATATTTTTTCATACGGAATTTCTAATTCTTTTGCCAAAGCTATGGCACTTAGGGCATTATATATATTATAAAATCCTCCAATTTGAGTTTCATACTTTTCACCATTTACTATAAATTTTGAAAAATTAGCATCCATAGATAATATTTCACTAATATTATAAGAAAGTTCAGGAGAATGAAAATCACAATTTGGACATGAAAAGTCTCCCAATGAAGAATAATTTACCAATTTATATTTTAAGATTGAATTACATTTTGGACATAAAATTCCATCACTATTAAATTCGGCTTCTTTGTCATAATTATCATTGATTTTATTATCTTCTCTAATTCCATAATAAATTGGTTTATATTCTTTTAAATCATCATAAGAAAAAATAGGTAAGTCACCATTTGCAATGATTTTTACATTTTCGCAATTTTTAAGTCCATCCATAATTTTTTTATAAACATTATAAATTTCTCCAAACCTATCCATTTGATCTCTAAAAATATTTGTCAAGATAACATAATCAGGCTTTAAAAATTCACTTATTTTAACTAGGTTAGCCTCGTCCACCTCCAAGACTGCAATTGTATCCTCATTTTTTGGAACATCTAATAAAACTGTTATAATTCCTTGAATCATATTTGAACCAGAATCATTAGTGAAAACATGTTTATAATATTTTCTTAAAATATTTGTAACAAAATGTGTAGTCATAGTCTTACCGTTTGTACCAGTAACAAAAATAAATTTTGTATTTTCGCTTAAAGCACTCAAAATATCATTATCCAAGTTATAAGCAATTTTTCCTGGCAAACTTGTAGCCTTATGATTAGTCATTTTAAGTAATACTTTACTAAACTTTGCAATTTTAATAATTAATTTATCTTTTATATTCATAAAAAAATTATAACAGATTAAAGGGTAAAAAGTCTATAATATTTTTATTCAAAATATTTTAAATAATGAGATTAAATTATTTGATTTTTGATATTAAATAATTAAAAAAATCAAAAAAAATAGACTATAAAAATTAGCCTATTTCTCTTCAAGTATATATGTACAAACTTCTTTCATCATATAGTCAACTTTATCTGACCAATCTGGGTCACTTGCATATAATTTTCCTATAGATTTTGTAGATATACCATTATAATATTTTCCATCTTCACTTAAGTAATTTTCTTTTAAAAATTTTGCAACGTGATTGATTGATTCACCCTTGTCTTTAAACTTATTAGCTGCATTTATAGGATCTTGATCAATTGCATTAAAACCAAAAAGGTTGTTTTTTGACTTAGCAAGATATGAATGACCATTGCCAGTTTCATGTTTTGCCATAGCCATTAGCAATATGGCATTTACTCCATGTTTTTCTTCAGCTTTTTTAAATTCAACTCCAAGACCTTGTAAATTTGTATTTTTAAGTCCAAATTCAAGTTCATCAGCTGTCAAATTTGTTTTATTTGTCAAATATAGCATGGAATTTTTGCTAATTTTATCAGAACCATTATTTTTTAATTCTTCTAAATCTTTTTCTAATTTTTCAAATCTATCTATTCTAGATTGTTTTAAAGAAAGGGTTTCGTTGCTAATTTCATTTACTCCAGTAATCAAACTATCTCTTTTATCTTTGTTTTTTGCAGCTAAAGATGATTTATCTAATCCTGTTGCAATAACTAGCACAAGAACAATAGCTAAAAAAGATAAAAATGATATTTTAAATCTATTATTTCTTATCATCTAGACCTCTTTTCATAAATAAATTGTAACAAAACAGTTACAATCATTATATCATTCTTTTGCTAGAATGCAAATACTATTTTCTAGAACCAGGTTTTACTGCTGGAGTGTCTTTTAAATCATCTGGTAAATTATCTGGATCGAAGGTATCAATTTGAACTTGTGTCGCTGAAATTAATTTTAAACCATTGATTTCATCTTTTCCTGACCTATTTACAATTGATGTAAGAGCCTTAACTTTTCCACCAAAGCTTTCTATTACATCAACAGTTTCGAATGAAGATTTTCCTGTTGTTACAACATCTTCAACAATAATAACATTCATTTCTTCTTTAATTTCAAATCCTCTTCTTAGAGTCATAATATTATCAACTCTTTCAGTAAATATTGCATTTACTCCCAAAGCTCTTGCAACTTCGTAGGCTATTATTATTCCTCCCATAGCAGGCCCTACACACAAATCAACTTTAATTCCGGATTCTTTTATTTTTTCTGCAATAATTTTTGCAACTTCTTCACAATAAACTGGGTTTTCTATTAATTTTGCACATTGAATATATTTTTTTGAGTGCTTTCCACTTGATAATAAAAAGTGACCTTCTAAAAGTGCATCTGATTTTTTTAATAATTCAATTGTTCTATCCATATCTTCTCCTAAATAATTTTTCTTATCTCATCTAATGAATCTAGATTTTCTCTTTGCATATATCTTTCTAAATCATCAACTATATTTATCATTGTATTAAAATCTACAAAATTGCTAGTTCCAACTTGTATAGCACTTGCTCCTGCCATAATAAATTCCAAACAGTCCCTATAATTTGAAATTCCACCCATACCAATTATTGGTAAATTTGTAGCATTGCTTGCTTCATACACCATTCTTAAAGCAATAGGTTTTATACAAGGTCCTGATAAGCCTGCAGTTTTATTTTCAAAAACAGCCTTTTTATTATCAACATCAATTGCAAGAGCATTAAAAGTATTTACAAGAGATATGCAATCAGCTCCTGAATTTTCAGCAACTTTTACAAATTCTTTTATATCTCCAACATTTGGAGAAAGTTTTACCATCAAAACTTTTTTTGTAACTTTTCTTACCTTCTCTATAACTTCACAAGCTTTTTTGGGATCTGTACCAAATGCCATTCCACCTTCTTTTACATTTGGACATGAAATGTTTAATTCAATTATTGGTACACTTGTTTTATCAAGCATGGATGCTCCCTTAACATAATCTTCGACACTATGTCCACCAAGATTTGCAATTGTAACAGCATCTTTTGTTTCTAAAAACGGTAATTCTTCTTTTATGAAATATTCTATTCCAGGATTTTGTAAACCAATAGAGTTCATAATTCCAGCAGCAGTTTCATAAATTCTTATTCCCTTGTTTCCCAAATTTTTATGTAGGGTTAGTCCTTTAGAAGAAATTCCTCCAAGTTTATTTATATCAATATAGTCTGCAAATTCTTTTCCAAAACCAAAAGTTCCACTTGCAGCTATAACTGGATTATTAAATTCAATTCCACAAATATTAACTTTTAAACTCATTAGAAAATCTCCTTTGAATCAAAAACTGGTCCATCCTTGCAAACTCTAATGAAATCGCCATGAACATTTTCTACTGTGCAGCCAAGGCATGCACCAATTCCACAAGCCATATGGGCTTCCATTGAAATTTGAATTTCAGCATTTTTATTTTTATTTGCCAAAGTTTTTAACATTTGATTTGGACCACAAGCATAAATTACATCATATTTTTCTGTATCAATTTTATCTGTTATAAAAATTTTATCTTTTTTATCGATGGTTACAGTTGTAGAATTTACATAATCTTTAAAATAATCTGTAAAATATTCCTCATCACTAAATCCTGCATAAAAATCAGCTTTTAAGTCGAGAGATTTTGCTAAATATAAAAGTGGAGCTATTCCAATTCCTCCAGCAACTATTGCAGCTTTTTTTCCTTTTTTAATTTCAAATCCATTTCCCAAAGGACCAAGTAATTTTACCTTGGATCCTTCTTTTAAATCACTCAAAATTTTCGTTCCTACGCCCTTTACTTGGTATAAAAAAGACATAGATTCATCATCTTGATCACAAACACCAAAGGGTCTTGAAAGAAGTGGTGAATTTCTAAAACTATCACATCTTAACATAAAAAATTGACCAGGTCTTGCATTTAATCTTGTTTTTAACTTGCAAAAATAAATATCTTCTTTTATTTTTTTGTTAAAAATTACAGAAGCTTCCCTATAAGATTCCATTATCTTGGATTTCCTTTCTAGTTTCTATACATTTTTCTCTAGCATAAAAACCTACCTTGTCATCTCCATCTTCAAAATTTAAATAATTCTTTAAAATTGCCCTAGAAGAATTTACAACTCCTCCATTTAATGAATTTAAAAGTTTATAAACATTTAAAGAATCAGCTTTTTGAGCTCCAAAACCAGGAATCAAGAAAAACATATTATTATATCTCTCTCTTATTTTTTCAACTTCTTCCTTGTGAGTTGCCCCAACTACAAGGCCAATTGGACCGTATCCAGAATTATCAATCAATTCATCATTTACTTCTTTTAATTTATCTCCAATGGTATAGAATAATTCGTTATCATCTTTTAATCTTAAACATTCAAAATCATTTGCTCCAGGATTTGAAGTTCTTAAAAGAACAAAAATTCCCTTATCCTTGTTTTTGATAAATTCCAGATATGGTGAGATAGAATCCATGCCCATATAAGGATTTAAAGTCATAAAATCAGCTTCAAAGTCTCCTGAAAAATGTGCTTTTGCATATTGACTAGCACTTTGAGCGATATCAGATCTTTTAACATCTGCAATTGATAATAAATCATTGTCTCTTAAATACTTTAAAGTATTTTTATAAGCAAGCATCCCCTCTATGCCGTATGATTCGTAGTAGGCAATTTGAAGTTTATAAATTGCACAAACATCTTTTGTATTATCAATAATTTCTTTATTAAAGTCAAACAAACTTTCACTTACACTTTTATTTTCCTTCATTTTTTCAGGAATATAGTCAAGTGAAGTATCAAGACCTACACACACAAATCCATTTTCTTCAATTTTTTTATAAAGTCTTTCCATTAAGGTCATATTTTAAAATTCCTTTCTTATAAACTCTAACAATTTCACCTTGAAGTTTTTGATTTAAAAATAATGAATTTTTTGATTTTGATAATATATTTTCTTCTTTATATTCATATATTTTATCCAAATCTATAAGGGTAAAATCTGCCTCATATCCTTCTTTTATTTTACCTTTTTTAATTTCAAGAAGTTTAGATGGGTTTGTTGACATTAATCTGATTAAATCATTTAATGAAATAATTCCAGTCTTTACAAGGCTCATATATGATGTAGAAAAAGCCGTTTCAAGTCCAATAAAACCAGGTTTTCCATCTTCTTTTTCCTCTTTAGTGTGAGGAGCATGATCTGTTGCTATACAATCTACATATCCTTTTTTTATCATATCCAATAAAGCTTTTTTATCTTTTTCTTTTCTTATTGGTGGATTTACTTTCAAATCATCTCTATCAGAAAAATAAATATGGTGTGGAGTTACTTCACAAGTAATATTTGCACCCAAATCTTTAAAATATCTTATTGCTTCAATTGCTCCTTTTGTAGAAACATGTGAAAAATGAATAGGAACATCCATTTTATAGGAAAAATAACAATCTCTTAAAGTCATCAAATCTTCTGCAATTTCATAATCATGTTTTGAAATTTCTTTGCACTCTTCATGTAGGGTAAACTTCAAATTATTTTCTTTGGCAATTTTTATTGCTTGATACATAGAAAAATCATCATCTACTCCCTTACCATCATTTGACAAAAATAAAAGACCTTCTGGCAAATCTTTTAAATGACTTAAATCATCGGTTTTGAAATCTTTTGTTATTGAATAAACTTGCTTAATATCAATTAAATCTAAATCTTTTCCTCTTTTTATAATATCTTGGTAGACTTCTTTGCTTGATACTATTGGATTTGTGTTTGGCATCAAATTTACAGTTGTATATCCGCCTTTAAGGGCAGTCATTGATCCAGTTTTTAAATCTTCCTTGTAGGTAAAGCCAGGATCTCTAAAATGCGTATGCATGTCCACAAAAGAAGGAACCAAGATAAGACCATTACAGTCTATAATCTCAGTTTCCTCATCTTTTTCAAATTCTTTTGTTATAAATCCGTCTTCTACAAAGATGTTCCTTCTTGATATTTTAATATCATCAACAGCAACAAGATTTGTAAAAATTTTCTTCATTATTCCTCCACATCATAAATGTGATCACAATATGCGCATTTGTACATTTTTTCTTCTCTATCTATTAAGATAAATTTGCTTTCAATATTTCTTTCAGTTGTAGAAACACAAGTTGGATTTTGACATTTTAAAATTCCCTTGCTTACTTCTGGTAATTCTAATTGTTTTTTCTCAACTACTTTTTCATCTTCAATAAAGTTTACAGTTGCATTAGGATCAATAATTGCTACTGCATCAAGATTTATATCAAGATTATTTGCAATTTTTACTATATCTTTTCTTCCTTGAGAAGAGGAATTTGCATTTAAAATTAAGGCAACCTCATCTTCAATTTCGTCTAGGTGTAAAAGATTAAAAATTTTAATTCCCAATCCTCTTTTTATATGGTCTATTACAATTCCTTTTTTAAGTGAAGTAATCTCAAGCATTATTTGCCTCCAATAATTTTATAATTAGTGCCATTCTTGCATACATTCCACATTTAACTTGTTGAAAATATAAAGCTCTTGGATCAGAATCTACATCTTTATCAATTTCATTAACTCTTGGAAGTGGGTGTAGGATTGCAAGATCTTTTTTTGCATTTGCTAATTTTTCTCTTGTCAAAACATATGAATCTTTTAATCTTGTATATTGATTATCTGAGAAAAATCTTTCTTTTTGAATTCTTGTCATATATAAAATGTCAAGATCATCAAGAGAGTTATCTAAAGATCTTTTTTCAACATATTCTATATTGTTTTTCTCGAAAACACTCTTTTTAATGTAGTTTGGTAATTTTAATTCTTCAGGAGATATTAAAACATATTCGTTGTTATCAAACAAGGTCATTACTTTTAATAGTGAATGAACTGTTCTTCCGTATTTTAAATCTCCACAAATTCCTATCTTTAATCCTTCAAGTCTTTTCTTATAAGTTGAAATTGTTAGGATATCTGTTAGAGTTTGTGTTGGATGTTGGTGACCACCATCACCTGCATTTATAATTGGACAGTCAGAAGTTTCTGATGATAATTTTGCAGCTCCTTCTTGAGGATGGCGCATAGCAATTACATCAACATATTGACTTACAGTTCTAATTGTATCTTGTAAGCTTTCACCCTTAGCTTGGCTTGATGCTTTAGGATTTGAAAATCCCTCAACACTTCCTCCAAGTCTTAACATTGCTGATTCAAAAGAAAGTCTTGTTCTAGTAGAAGGCTCAAAAAAAAGAGTCCCTAATAGTTTTCCACTACAATAATTGGAAAACTTATCAGGACTCTTCATTATGTCTTCTGCTAAATCAATTATTTCAAGTAAATCATCTTTAAACAAATCTTCTGCACTTAATAAATTTTTAATCTTTAGCATTTAGACACTCCTTTTTTGTTTTTTTTATTATACCAAATGAATTTATACTCGTCAATATTTATTTACGCTTTTCAATTAATTCATTAATTGATTCACTTGTCACATTTTTTCTATCAATTTCAAATTCATCTAAAATTTCTTCCAATAAATTTACATTTGTAAATTCAATTTCCATGTAAGGATCTGGGTATACATTTTTTGACCAAATGTCTATATCAAATCGTTGGCCCTTATAGGAATAAGAAATTCTTTTTTTATCTCCAACATATCTTTCAACTAAACCTATTTCCTCCAAAATTTTAATCATATTTGAAGTTGAATTGATAAATGTGGTGTATTCATTATTTACTCTTATATTATCTTTGTTATCTACTGATTCTTTAAAGGTAAGCTCTGTTGCTTCTTTCTTATCATTTATAGTTTTTTCCCTAATCCTTAAATATCCATTAGGAAATTCTTTCGAATTTTTTGGAGCAAAAGTATGATTTGTTTGGATTTCTACTCCCAAAAATTCAGCTCCCTTCTCCTTTAATTTCTCTTCCATTTCTTCGATATCAATGTTTAATACCTTAATTTCTAATTCTCTATCCATTAACTTATCCTTTCTGGCAAAAAATTTATATAATCTCCTGCCACACATTTTATTCCTATACCATCTACTATACCCTCAAAAATTTGTTTATGTCCTGGACCGTGTAAATGTCCATACAATAAATATTCTACTTGATAGTCCTTGCATATTCCAAAAAATTCATTTAATGACTTGTCGCTATTTAAGGGTGGATAATGTAAAATTACTATTTTTTTATTATTTTCTTTATTAAAATCAAGTGAATTTTTAAGTCTTTGAAGCTCTCTTTTAAAAACTTTCTCATCATGGTCAGTAAATTCACTGTTATCCCTACTTATCCATCCTCTTGTTCCACAAATATCGTATCCTTCTACAAAAAAAGAATTATTTTGTAGAAATTTTATACTTTTAAAATCCAAATCATTTAGTTTTTTTAAGGATGACCACCAATAATCATGATTTCCTTTTAAGAGAATTTTCTCTCCGTTCAAATCATCTATTTTTTTAAGGTCAATGTAAGCCTCTTCAATATTCATAGCCCAAGAAATATCTCCAACAATTAAAACAGTATCTTCTTTTTTTACAATTTTATTCCAATTATTAAATATTTTTTCTTGGTAATTTTCCCAAGCTTTACCAAATACTTCCATGGACTTTTTTTCTGTATAGTCAAGATGTAAATCTCCTATCGCATATATCATATTTGCTCCATATTTATAAAATTTATTTCAATATCTTCTCCATCAAAAACATTTTTTTCTCTTTTATGGCAAGTAAAGTATATTATTTGAAATTTTCTTGATAAATCTAGTAAATTTAATAAGGCCATTCTTAGCCTATTATTATCATAATTTATAAAAGCATCATCAAAAATCATAAATGAATTATCCAAGAGATTGTTTGAAAGTGCGAATCTCAACGAAAAATTTACTTGATCAAAAAATCCCACAGATACTTTATCCATTCCAATTATCTCATTTTTTGATGTAACAATTACGGGTTCAAGATTATCATCATAGTCAATTTTTTTATATTTTCCTTTTGAAATTTGTCTTATAATTTGACTAATTAATGATGACATTTGATTTTTGTTATAAGTTAGCTTATCTTTATTAGAATTTATAATATCAATTGCCATATTAGAAGCTTTAATCTCAATTTCTAAGTTAGCTTTCTTTTTCATTATAATTTTTATGTCCTCAACTAGGTCAAGTTCTGTTGAAATAATGTCTTCTACACTTGAAAGCTTCTTTTCCAATTTTAAATTTTCTTCCATTAATTTCTCATAAGCTGATTCATAAAATTTTATTTTATTTTCAATATCAACGATATCTAAATTCTTATCTTTTAAATCAATAGCTTTATCATATTTTTCTTGACTAGATAAAATATTTAAAATTTCTAGAGTTTTATCCCTTTCAATTTTTAATTTTTCATATTCTTTATAAGAATCTTTTGCCATATCATAAGATATTTTAGAAGAAACAGAAATTTTAGAAAATTCATTATTTATTTTTATATTTAAGTCATTAATTCTTTCTTTTTCATTAATGTCTTTATTTTTATCTTTAAAATAAAAAAATAATAAAATAGGAATTATTAAAAAAATCATATAAGATCTTTTACTTAAAAGTCCTAAAATTAGAAAAAAATCGAAAATATTATAGGAAAAAAATAAGTTTTCTCAGCCTTATTTTGATAAAAGCTTGCTTTTTCTTCTAGTAATTTATCAACTTTATCAAAATAAAAATCATTAATATCCTCAAAACTTTTGTATTTTTCCAATTTTTTTTCAATAATTTTTAAGGAATCTTTTCTAGATTTTTCTTCTATATAATTTGAATTCGCCTTATATTTTCTGTAATTATCTCTTGATTCTTTTAAACTTTCTATATTTGTTTTTAATTCATGTATCTTTTTTCTTTGATTTTTTAATTTTATTATATCTAAATTGTAAGATTTTTTTATTTCTTTTATTTTTTGAGCTTCTTTTGTTTTTTCTTCTAGAAGTTTTATATTTTTTGCATAGGGTTTAGTGTAGGCCCTTGGACTTCCAATCTTTTCAAGGTTTTTTTCTATATTTGAAATAGCCTTAAGTTTTGAAAAAACTAAATCTTTTGAAGGATTTTTTAAAAAATCTATAATGACTTTTTTTGAGTCTTTATTTATTTTCTGAGCTTGATAGTTAGACAAGATATTCTTATATAAAGAATAATTTAAACCTAAAAAATACTCTCCCGGATAATTTAAATTTGATTTTTTTGAAGGAATTCCAATATTTTTTGCCAAGTTATATATCTTATATGATCCATCATCAAAGTTTCTATCAATTCTATAGTCATCCCCATTAAAATATAAAATCATACTCCCTGAATATTTAAAAGATCCTATGGGTTTATATTTTTCTTTTTTAGAGGAAAATCTAATTTTTTTATCTCCCTCATCAAAACCGTAGAAAATTCCCTCTACAAAATCAGAAATAGTTGATTTACCACTTTCGTTGTCCCCATAAATTAGATTAAAATTTTCTTTAAGTATTAAAGATTTATTTTGAAATTTACCAAAAGATGTCATATTTAATTTTTTTATAAAAATATTATTCATCTTTACTCCTTAAAATAGCATCAAAACCAATCTCCAAAGCTCTTTTATTTACAGGATCATCCATATCCAAATCAACAAAATACTGATAAAAATCTCCTAATATAGTTGATTCATAAATCTTTGATAAATCCTTATAGTAGTTTTGGTTTCTCAAATAATTTATTTTTAAATAAGCCAGATCTAGGCTATCTTTTAAATATTTTTCACTTATGTTAAATTTATCATAATTTGACACATTGATAGTAAAAAAATTATATTTTTTAACAAGTTTTTTTTCTAAAAATTTTTCAAAGTCTTCACTACTTTTGAAATCATTTAAGTCAAAGTCAAAAGTATTAAAAGACATTTGTGATGAATTTATGAATTTAACCCCATTTTCATCAATGAGATTATAACCAAATTCACCCTTATCCTTAAAACTCATAGGCTCAATACTTCCAACATAAAAAATTTTATCAGAAAATTTTTCTTTTTTGTGGATATGACCGAGGCCTACATAATCAAAACCAATATTAGAAATTCTTTCTAAATTTAAATTCATATAGGAAGAATTATTTTCATTAAAAACACCATGACCTATTAAAATATTATAATAATCATGATTTAGACTTATATTATAATTAAATCTTTTATCAAATATTCTATCCTTGTAAGAAATTCCATAAATTCTAACATTATTGTGTTCAAAAAATTCTATTCTATCACTTGAAAAAATATGGAGATTATCTGGTTTATCTGAAAAAAATATTTCATTTTTCCCATCAATATAATCATGATTTCCACATAAATAATAAATATCCTTGGGAAAATCTTCTAATATTTCAAATAATTTTTGGTAATCTTTTAAAGTAAAAAAATCTCTTTCAAAAAGATCTCCAGAAATAAGCAAAAAATCCTTATCCCTATTTTCTTTTAAAATTTTTTCAAAACTATCCCATTTCATTTTTCTAATAAGCTTACTATTAGATGAGTCAAAATCAAGCTTATCTGATAAATGAATATCAGAAATATGTATAAATTTCATATCAAATTCACACACTCAATCATTTTTTTATCTCTGCTTATATCAAAAACTGTAAGAGATCCATTATCTATCCAAAAGTTTTTAAAATTTCCCAAATCTTTTAAAACAGTAAATAAAGATGCTCTTATGGCAATTCCATGACTAATACATAAAATATTTCCATCAAATAAAGATTTTTCTTCCATAAAATCATTAATTCTACTTATCAAATCCTCTACGCTTTCTCCATTAGGATATTTTGTTGAATAAGGACTTTTCTTTAATTTATCATAAAAATCCTTATATTTTTCTTTTGTATCAAAAACTTTTTGCCCTTTAAAATCTCCAAAATCTAATTCATTTATTCTTTTATCTTCTATAAATTCATCAAATCCCAGATATTTTGCAGTTTCTTGACTTCTTATAAGTTTTGATGTATAAATTCTATCTATTTTATATTTTTCTAAATTTTTTTTACTTTTATCTAAATCAATATAGGCATTTTTCGAAATTCTAGTTTGTGGAGTAGAAAATCTTAAATCCTTGTTTGACTCAGTTAGTCCATGTCTTAAAAATATTATTTTCATATAATCACCTATTTTATTATAACATATAAAAAAGCAGGCTCGATGCTTTTTATTCGCCTGCTTTCATTGCTTCTGCCATATTTATTTTTTTCAATTTAAAATGAACTATTATCATTATTAAAAATGATGTAAATAAAGTTATAAAGGCTGAAATTATATATGATGATAAATGAGTCTTATGAGAAATATAAATTCCATCAGGAGCAACAACATTTAAAACATATACTAACATTATATAACCCAAAATATATCCTAGAATTATACCCAATATTGTCAAAATATAAGTTTCCCTATAGATATAGGCTGTAGTTTCTCTTGGGAAAAATCCTAGAACTTTTGTAGTTGCAAGTTCTTTTTTCCTTTCGCTTACATTTATATTTGTAAGATTATATAAAACAACAACAGCAAGAATCATTGATACAAGAGTAATTATTCCAATTACCAAATTCAAATTTGCCATCAAAACATCCATGGTTTCATAAAATTTATTTGGTTCTACAAGGGCAAGACTTGCCTTGTTATTTAATATTTTATCCCTAGTTTTCTCATTTGCCCTGACAAGATTGGCATTTGCTATAAATTTTTTCGAGAAAATTCTTTCATAAGACTTTTTTGACATATAGATATAATCATCTATATAATTTTCAGCAACACCTTTTACACTAACTTTAACATTTTCATTATCAGTTTCAAATTTTAAATCGTCATCTAAATTTATTTTATTAGATAAATTTTTGCTAATAATTACATTTTTTTTATCGAGTATAATTCTCTTTTTATTTTTATCCCTAATTTTAATAAATTCATCAACTTTATTAGGATTTTCAAAGACCATTAAATTTACTTTCATATTTCCATCTTTGCTATCTACATCAGCTTTTTGGTAAAGAATTTTCATAGACTCAGAACTTTTTAGGATATTTTCGTAAGAATTTTTATCTTTTTCATCTGCATTTTTGTCAAAAATAGAAATAAAATCATATCGGGTTATTTCTTGTCTTTGGAGTTTTGATGTGTCTTTTACAGAATTAGTCATAGCAAAACCGAAAAATAAAAGTGCAGTACATCCTCCGATTCCAAAAATAGTCATAAACATTCTAGACTTATACCTAAACAAATTTCTAAAGGTGATTTTTGTCATAAAAGAAAGTCGTCTCCATATAAATTTTACTTTTTCAAGAAATATTCTTGAACCTTTTTTTGGAGCCTTGGCCCTTAATAAATCTGCAGTTTGCTCTTTGACCTCACTTATACTTGTAAAATAAACTGTCATTGAAATTAAAAAAACTGATAAGAAAATTGTAAATAAAACAATCAAACTTGAATTTATATAAGTAAGTGATAAAACATCAAATCCTGAAGAATAGGCTTTAAAAATAACCTTACAAATTATATATTTACCTATAATAGCACCTATAATTGAGCCAAAAATTGTTGGAATTAAAGCATAAATGAAAAATTTTTTTCCTATATCAAAATTGCTATAACCCAAAGCTTTCAAGGTTCCATTTTGAATTCTTTGCTCCTCAATATATCTTTTTATTGTAGTAAGAGAAACTAAAAGAGCTATAAAGTAGAAAAATGTAGGAAAAACTTTTGATAATTCATCCATATTTAAGCTATTTTTATAGTAAGTATCTATAGATTTATTTAAATATATAGATTCAAATTCATAGCTAGGATCTACAAGTTTAATCAAATTTTCACGAGCCTTTTTGATTTTTTTATATCCATCATCAATATCTTTTTTGGCTTTACTTAGATTTTTTTCATATTCATTATTTGCCTTATCAAGTTCTTTTTGATTTTCCAAAAGTTTATTGAAAGCTTGGTCAAGTTTTTCTCTTCCCTTTACTTTTTCTTCATTTAATTTTCTTTTTCCATTCTTATAAGAAACCAATCCTTCATTTAAACTTTTCTCGTTTTGATCGAGATCTTTTTTTGCCTTATCTAACTTCTTTGATCCATTTATTTTTTCTTGGTCAAATTTATTTTTGGATTCTTTATATAGTAAATTTTTTTCGTCTAAACTTTCTTTTTCCTTGTTTAATTTTTCCAAATTTTTATTTATGGGATCCATAGCTTGGGCATAAGCCTTATCAAATTGATTTTTTGTATAAGAATATTCTTTGTTTAGATTTTTAATAATATTTTCACTTTGAATAATTTTTTCTTGTAAATCTTTTTTTTCTAGATTTAGCTTATCCAATTCGTTTTTTAAAGCTTGAATATCATCTTCATTTTTTGAACTTTGATTTAATAAACTTTCTAATTTTATATTTAAATTTTCAATTTTAGAATCAATTTCACTTAATTTATTTTTATTGCTTGATAAATTAGAATTCTCATTACTAATTTTTTCTTCCAAACCTTTAACCATAGCTTTTTTATCAGCAAAGGACTTATCAAGTAAATCTTTACTTGAATTGACTTTTTCATAATTTTTATTTATTTTTTCATAAGCTTGGTCAATTTTATTCTTAGAGTCGTTTAGTTTTTCTTCATTCTTTTTAATTTTTTCATTAAAAGTAGCTAAATTTCTATAATAAAGATTTTTCCCATCATTAAGTTTTTTAAAACCACTATCTATTTGGATTTTTGACTGGTCTAATTTGTTTTCTCCATCTCTAATTTTAAGATTAAAATCACTTTCTGCCTTATTATAATCATCAAGACCCTTATTTAATTTTTCATTTGCTTCAATAAGTTTATCTTTTCCTTCTTTTAATTTTTTTTCTCCATCTGATAACTTTTTTTCTTCTTCATCAAGTTTTGAATTTGCCTCATCTTTTGTTTTTTTCAAAACTTGGCTTGGACGATTTTTAAAATCTTTTCTTAAATTTTCTCTTTTTTTCTTTACAAAAGACTTATATTCATCAGAAAATCTATCCATATTTTTTGTTTTTTTATAAGAAATATCAACTTGATTATAATTATCGTTTCTAAAATTTTCCTTATCTATGTAAGCAAAAGCAAAAACCATCTCCTTGCCCTTTATTGATACATCCCTTAAATCATCCATCAAATATTCAGAAGAATTAGCAAATCCTACTACTTTATACTTTTTGTTTTTTAATAAATCTCCTATTTTTTCATCATCAATCGTCTCAAAACTAATGAAATCCCCAATTTTATAATCTTTTTTTAAAAGCTCATCAAGGATTATTTCATTGGAGTTTTTGATTTTTCTTCCTTTTTTTATATATAATTTACTTAGATTTTCATCGTAGGATTTTACAGAAATTAATTTATCTTTGGCAAAAAGATCTAGGTTTTTTTTATAGGATATTTTATCAGTATCACTATCTTTTTCAATTATTAGCCTATCTTCATTTTTTATCCCATAACTTGCCCTAACAATTATATCAGGATGCTTATTTTTATTTAAAGTTTTATTTAGAGTTTTTCTCATAGATGGGCCTGATAAAAAAAGAGCAACAACAACCATCGAAGCAAGACCAATCATAACAAAAATTGAAAATATCTTGCCCTTAGTATTTTTTATATCCCTAAAAATCGACTTATAATAATTATTTTTTTTCATTTTACCACTCTATATTTTCAACATTTTTTGGATTTTCATTTTTATATGAATTTACAATCATTCCATCTTTTAATTCGAAAACCTTATCTGCAATATCTTTTATTGCACCATTGTGAGTTATTATAATTACAGTTGTGTTTAGGTTTTTAGCAGTATCTTGAAGTAATTTTAAAATTGATTTTCCAGTTTTATAATCTAGAGCACCAGTCGGCTCATCGCATAATAAAAGTTTGGGATTTTTGGCTATAGCTCTTGCTATAGCAACTCTTTGTTGCTCTCCACCAGAAAGTTGAGATGGGAAAGAGTCTTTTCTATTTGAAAGACCAACTTCATCAAGAGCTAGATTTGCATCCATATTATTTTTTGCAATTTCACTAGCAAGCTCTACATTTTCAATACTAGTTAAATTTGGAATTAAATTATAAAATTGAAAAACAAAACCTACATCATCTCTCCTATACCTAGTAAGATCTTTTTCCTTCATTTTTGATAAGTTTTTATTATCAACAATAATTTCCCCATCACTTAAGGTGTCCATTCCACCAATCAAATTTAAAAGGGTAGTTTTACCTGCACCACTTGCCCCAACAATTATAACAAGCTCACCTTGGTCAATTGATAAATTTATGTCCTTGTTAGCTATAATTTTATTTTTACCAACTGTAAAATATTTATAAACATTTTTTAATTCTATATATGCCATAATATCAATAATTTTTGAGTGCTCTTTCTATCTTTCTTTTAGCATCATTTTTCTTTATTGTTTCTCTTTTATCATAGATTTTTTTACCCTTTGCAAGAGCAATTTCCGCCTTTATCAAGCCTTCTTTTAGATAAATTTTATTTACTATCATTGTATAGCCTGCTTGAGAAACTTTTCCAATTAATTTATCAATTTCTTTTTTATGGAGTAAAAGTTTTCTAGTTCTAATTGGGTCAATATTTTTTTCATAAGATTGTTTATATGGAGTTACATTCATGTTATAAATAAATAATTCTCCCTTGTAATCTCCAACGTGAGATTCTTTTATTGAAACTTTACCTTCCCTTATACTTTTTACTTCATTTCCCTTTAGTTCAATTCCAGCCTCATATTTTTCTTCTAAAAAATAATCATGCCTTGCTTTTTTATTATTTGCTAGTATTTTCAAATAATCCCTCCATCAAATCAAAATCTATATTTCTTTTTTCAAGATCAACATTTTTAACTTCTATTAAAACTTTTTGACCTATCTTATATCTTTTATTATTTTCAGTATTTACACAAGTTAGCTTATCTTCAATATATTCAAAATGATCTTCGGAAAATTTATACATAAAACATCCTTCAACAGTATTTTCAAGCTCTATAAATATTCCAAAATCTGTAATTGATGAAATTATCCCTTCAAATTTTTCACCAATATATTTTTTCATATATTTACACTTATATAAATCTTCAACATCTCTTTCGCATTCCTCACTGTTTCTTTCTGTTATTGATAAATGCTCAGCATTTTTTGATAATTTTTTCTCAAGAGATGCTTGGTTTATATTTCCAAGTTTATTATCAACAAAATCTTTTACAAGTCTGTGAACTATAAGATCAGGATATCTTCTTATAGGAGCTGTAAAATGGGTGTAATATTTAGTCGCAAGCCCAAAATGCATGTCCCTATAATTTACATATTTTGCCTTGGTCATAGTTCTTAGCATTAGCATATTTACAAGGCTTTCATCATCTTTACCTGAAACTTCTTTTAATATTTCTTGAAAATCTTTAGGGTGAAGTTCTCTTCCTCTTATATTATAACCTAGTGTGTTTAAAATATTTCTAAATGATTCAACTTTTTCATCTTTCGGTTTTTCATGAATCCTATAAATTGAAGGAAAGTCCATAAAGGCAAATAAACTTGCTATAGTTTCATTCGAAACTAGCATAAATTCCTCAATCATTTTATTAGCAGGTCCTCTTTCAAGAATTGAAATATTTAAAACTTCTCCTTCATCATTTACGTCAATTTGACTTTCTGTGAAATTAAAATCTATCGATCCTCTTTTTTCTCTTTTTTTTCTTAAAATTTTATATAAATCATCAAATAAGTTCAATTTTTCTAATAAAATTTCATCATCATATGATTTTTCTTTCCCCTCAAGATAGTCATTAACATCATCATAAACTAGCCTATAGTTTGACTTTATTATAGACTTATAAATTTTATAATCAATTACTCTTCCTGAATCATCAATTTTCATTTTTAAACTTATAGCAAGCCTATTCTCATTTGGATTTAAAGAGCATATTCCGTTTGAAAGTTCTTCTGGAAGCATAGGCAAAACAAGATTGTATAAATAAGTTGAATTTCCTCTTTCATAAGCTTCCTTATCAATTGCACTTTTTTCTTTTACATAATGGCTTACATCAGCTATATGGACATATAAAATATAATCTTTATCTTCTTTTTCTATAGAAATTGCATCATCAAAATCTTTGGAATCCCTACCATCAATTGTAACTGTAAATAATGAACTTAAATCAGACCTATCTTTTACATTTTTCAAATCTACTTCTTTTTCTATAAAAACCGCTTCCTTTTTTGTTTTTTTAGAAAAATTGTCTTTTAATCCGTGAGATCTTATTATAGAATATAAATCGACATTAGAATCATCTTTGTTTCCTAAAACTTCAATAATTTTTCCTTCGGGCGATCCATTTTTAGGATATTTTATTATTTCTACAACTACCTTGTCATTGCTTTTAGCTTTTTTAGAATATTTCTCATCTACATAAATATCTGTTGATAAGCTATCATTATCACTAATAACAAATCCAAATCCCTTGTTTTTTTGATACAAACCCACAATTTTATTTGAACTTCTTTGAATAATTTCTACAACTTTTCCTTCAGCATTTTTACCATATTCCTTATTTTTTATAATTCTAATCTTAACCCTATCTTTATTATTTGCAGAATTAAGATTTTTTTGCGAGATAAAAACATCCTTGTAGTCTTTATTATCAGATATAAAAAATCCATAACCACCTTGAGCAAGAGAAATTTCTCCAATTAAAGATTTATCTTCAATATTTAAGGGATGAATTTTCTTTTTAGAGCTAATTTTTATTTCATTATCTTTAGCCATTTTTTTTATTAATTTTTTTACATCTTTTTTTATATATTTATCACAATCCAAATACTTTAGCATTTCTTTTATTGTCATTGGCTTGTAATTTTCATCATTTACTATATTTAAAATTAAATCTTTAAAATTCATATTTTCTCCTATTAAAAAAGAGGCTAGTAAAAGCCTTCTTAATCTGATTTCCAAATTAAAAATCTTTACTTAACCCCTTAGCTTATTGCAAGTAGTATTATACTTAATAAAAATAAAACAACTCCTGCAAAAATTACAACTTTATCTAACATTTCATTTTTTGATCTATGAGCGCTTCTACCAAATACGTTTGTTTCTTGACCAGCAAGTGTTCCAAGTCCATCAGTTTTTGGTTCTTGTAAGGTTACAGCTATAACCAAAACTACAGAAGCTATCATCAATAATACTGATAATACTGTTGTCATCTGACACCTCCGTTTTCATACTATTTAATAATATCACAAAAAATTAAATATTACAATAAAAAAGAGGGGCTTTGTATTATTTTACCCCTCTATTCTTAATAATAATATTATTTTTTAATATTATAGAATGCTTTTAGACCTTTAAATTGTGCTGTATCAAATAATTCATCTTCAATTCTTAGAAGTTGGTTATATTTAGCTACTCTATCAGTTCTTGATGGAGCACCAGTTTTAATTTGTCCAGCATTTACAGCAACAACTAAGTCTGAAATTGTTGTATCTTCTGTTTCACCAGATCTATGAGAAACTACTGCAGTATATCCAGCTTCTTTTGCCATTTCAATTGCATTTAATGTTTCTGTTAATGAACCAATTTGATTTACTTTTATAAGAATTGAGTTAGCAACTCCTTCTTTTATTCCTTTTTCAAGTTTTTTAGTATTTGTTACGAATAAGTCATCACCTACTAATTGAACTTTTTTACCAAGTCTTTGTGTAAGTTTTGCCCATCCTTCCCAGTCATTTTCATCAAGACCGTCTTCAATAGAAATAATTGGATATTTTCCTACTAATTCTTCTAACCAGTCGATCATTTCATCTTCTGTTTTAACTGTTCCTTCTCCATCTAAGTGATATTTTCCATCTTCTTTATTATAAAATTCACTAGATGCACAGTCCATAGCTATATAAACATCTTTTCCTGGTTCATATCCAGCTTCTTTTATAGCTTCACAGATGATTTCTAAAGCTTCTTCGTTTGATTTTAAGTTTGGAGCAAATCCACCTTCATCACCTACAGCTGTATTGTAGCCTTTTGATGAAAGAACTTTTTTAAGACTGTGGAATACTTCTGCTCCCATTTGTAAAGCTTGTGAAAAGCTTTCAGCTCCAAGTGGGAAAATCATAAATTCTTGGATATCAACTGAGTTATCAGCATGTTCTCCACCATTTAAGATATTCATCATTGGTGTTGGAAGAAGTTTTGCATTTGTTCCTCCAATATAATTATATAAGGAAACGCCTTGTTCATCTGCTGCAGCTTTTGCTACTGCTAATGAAACACCAAGAATAGCATTTGCACCTAATTTTGCTTTATTTTCAGTTCCATCAAGTTCAATCATTGCTCTATCGATACCAACTTGATCAGAAACATCATAGGTAAATTCTAATTCTTCAGCTATGATTTCATTTACATTATCAACTGCTTTAAGAACTGATTTTCCTAAATAATAATTCTTATCTCCATCTCTTAATTCAACAGCTTCCCATTCACCAGTTGATGCACCAGATGGTACACTTGCTCTACCAAAACCACCGTCTTCTGTTACAACTTCAACTTCTACTGTTGGATTTCCTCTTGAATCTAAAATTTGTCTAGCATATACACTTGTTATTAAGCTCATAATATCTCCTTATAAATTTATTTTTTGTGATTAATTAATTGTTCAAAGTCACTTGCTTTAAGGCTTGCTCCACCTATTAGTCCACCGTCAATATTTTCTTTTGCTAATAATTCTTTAACATTAGCAGGCTTCATTGATCCGCCGTATTGAATTCTTATTTTTTCTGAACAATCTTCACAGAAAGCTTCTTTTATATAATTTCTTATAAAAGCACACATATCATCAGCATCTTCTGCTGAAGCTGTTTTTCCTGTTCCTATAGCCCAGATTGGTTCGTAGGCTATTATAACTTTTGTTATATCTGATCCTTCAATTCCTTTAAGATCTTTTTCAAGTTGATCTTTTACTTTTTCTTCTTGTCTGTTAGCTTCTCTTTCTTCTAAAGTTTCACCAACACAAAGAATTGGAACTATATCGTGATCAAGAGCTGATAAAACTTTTTTGTTGATTAATTCATCATCTTCATTAAAATATTCACGTCTTTCAGAGTGACCCAAGATTACATAATCAGCTTTTATGTCATTTAACATTTTTGGAGAAATTTCCCCAGTAAAAGCTCCACTTTCTTCAAAATACATGTTTTGTGCACCAAATTTAATGTCTGAGTCTTTTAAAATTTCACTTGCAAGTAAAAGATCTATTGCTGGTACACAAACACCTTTTTCTACACTTTCATCAAGGTCAAGTTCTACTAACTCTTCTAGCAAAGATTTTGCTTCACTAGGGGTCATGTTCATTTTCCAATTTCCTACTATTACAGGTGTACGCATTTCTACTCCTTATTTTTCATCTATACAATCAATTCCTGGTAGAGTTTTTCCTTCTAAAAATTCAAGACTTGCTCCACCACCTGTTGATACGTGAGTTATTTTATCCTTATATCCTGCTTCTTCAATAGCAAGAGCACTATCTCCTCCACCTACGATTGTTGTAGCTGAAGATTCTGCTAAAGCTTTTGCAACTTCGTTTGTTCCATTAGCAAATACTTTTATTTCAAATACTCCCATAGGTCCATTCCATACAACAGTTTTTGCTTTCTTTATAATATCTGCATATTCTTTTGCTGTTTTTGGTCCTATATCTAAAGCTTCTTTATCTTGTGGAATATCGTCAATATCAACTATTTCAGTTTCAGCATCTTCTTTTATATCATCTGCTATTACAACATCTTTTGGTAAAAGAATTTTTACATTGTTAGCTTCTGCTTTTTTGATTAATTCTAAAGATAAATCCATCTTATCTTCTTCAAGTAGAGATTTACCTATTTCTTTTCCTTGAGCTTTAAGGAAAGTATATGCCATTCCTCCACCGATTAAAATATAATCAACTTTTGAAATTAAGTTTTCAATTACACCAATTTTATCTGAAACTTTTGCACCACCTAGGATTGAAACAAATGGTTTTTCTGGGTTTTCTAGAGCCTTGCCCATAATTTCAATTTCTTTTTCAATCAAAAATCCTACGGCACTTTCAAGATTACTTGCTACACCAACGTTTGATGCGTGAGCTCTGTGACTTGTTCCAAAAGCATCATTTACAAATAAATCAGCTAGTGATGATAATTCTTTTGCAAAAACTGGATCATTTTTTGTTTCGCCTTTTACATATCTTGTATTTTCAAGTAAGGCAAGATTTCCATTTTCAAGTTTTTCTACTTCTTCTTTTACTTTTTCATCAACTACAGTATCTGATGGTAAAAAGTGGAATTTTTCTCCATAATGATTTTCTAACCATTTAGCTACTGGTTTTAATGAAAATTCTGGATTTGCTTCTCCTTTTGGTCTTCCCAAATGGCTCATCAATATAACTTTTGCATTATTTTCTAACAAGTAGTCAATTGTTGGAAGGGCAGCCTTTATTCTTGTATCATCAGAAATTGTATGATTTCCATCTTTTGATAATGGAACGTTAAAGTCTACTCTTACTAAAACTTTTTTTCCGTCTACATTTAAGTCTTTTACAGTTTTTTTATTCATAATTCTCCTCTAAAAAAAAGGCGAGAATATATCTCGCCTGTTCAATTCTTAAAGATTTGCTAAATAATCTAGTGTTCTAACTAGGTTAGATACATATCCCATTTCATTGTCATACCATGCAACAGTTTTAACAAGTTGTGTTCCATTTTCACCTTCAACTATTTTTGTAAGTTGTGAGTCAAATACTGAACCTGCTGGGTATCCAATTATATCGCTTGATACAACATCATCTTCTGTATAAGCAAATGCATCTGATGAGTATTTTTTCATTGCTGCGTTAACTTCTTCTACAGTAACTTTCTTTTCAAGTACTGAATATAATTCTGTAATTGATCCTGTTATTGTTGGAACTCTTAATGCAGATCCATCTATTTTTCCTTCAACTTCTGGAAGTACTTTTCCTACTGCTTTTGCAGCTCCTGTTGATGCTGGGATTGTGTTTTGTGCTGCAGCTCTTCCACCTCTTAAATCTTTTTTAGTAGCTGGTGTATCTTGAATAGCTTGTGTTGCTGTGTAAGCGTGGATTGTTGACATTTGTCCAGAAACAAATCCAAATTCATTTTTCAATACATTAACCATTGGTGCCAAGCAGTTTGTTGTACAGCTTGCTCCAGAAACTACTGTTTCTGATCCATCAAGGATTTCATGGTTTACACCAAATACGATTGTTTTTAAGTCACCTTTTCCTGGTGCAGAAATTAAAACTTTTTTAGCTCCGGCTTTGATGTGAGCCTCAGCTTTTTCTTTTTCTGTAAAGAATCCTGTACATTCAAGCACAATATCAACACCTAATTCTTCCCAAGGAAGATCTTCTGGATTTCTTTCAGCAAATACTTTAATGTCTTTGCCGTTAATTTTAAATCCATCATCTGTTAATTCAGCATCTCCGTTAAATCTTCCTTGAGCTGTATCATATTTAAATGCATACAATAAACCTTTTTTGTCAATAAGGTCATTGATTGCTACAACTTCAATATTTTCTTCAACTTCAGAAATTCTTCTTAGTGTTAGACGTCCTATTCTTCCAAATCCGTTAATAGCTACTTTTGTTGTCATTATTTCCTCCTAAGTGCTTTTCATGTGTTTTACAATTATTATTTTACTGATTGTCGTTTTTTTGTCAAGTTAGTTCTACCACTTACCATCTTCAATGTATTTATTAGCTATTTCACTTGCAATACATCCATCGCTTGCAGCTGTAACCATTTGCCTAATTTTTTTAACTCTAGTATCTCCTACAGCAAAAACTCCCTTAACATTTGTTTTCATATCCTCATCTGTAGGAATATAACCATTTTCAAGTTCTATTTGATCTTTAAATAAATCTGTTTGAGGAATATTTCCTATATATACAAATACCCCAATAGGGCTATCATCATCATTTTTAATTGATTTTAATTCATTATTTTGGGTATTTTTCAAAATTAATTCTTTTACTTCGCTATCACCCTTAATCTCTTCAACAGTATAGTTTAGTAAAAATGAAATTTTTTCGTTTTCTTTACACCTATCAATTACAGTTTGACTTGCCCTAAGTCCTTCTCTTCTGTGAATGATAGTTACGCTTTTTCCAAATTTTGTTAAAAATAAAGCCTCTTCAAGGGCAGCTTCTCCTCCACCAACTACATATATATCTAATCCTTGGTAAAATGGTCCGTCACAAGTTGAACAATATGAAACTCCAAGATTTGCGAATTCTTTTTCGCCTTTTACATTTAATTTTCTGTGACTTGCACCTGTTGATAAAATTACAACTTTTGCTTCATAAACTTCATCTTTTGTATAAACTTTTTTTATATCACCCAAAAGTTCAACCTTTGTAACTTCTTGGTATTTTATATCGCAAAATTGTTTGGCTTGCTCTTCCATCCTATCTGATAAGGCAAGTCCTCCAGCATCCTTCATTGATCCTGGATAATTTTCTACATGTTCAGTTGTAGCAATTTGTCCACCTGCTATATCTTTTTCTAAAATTAATGTTTTTAATTTTGCTCTTCCAGCATAAAGACCTGCTGTAAGTCCAGCTGGACCTGCTCCTATTATTATTACATCTAACATTTAATCACCCCTATTTATTAAAAAATCATTTTGTCTTAGTCCTTCATACAAAACTATGGCAACAGAATTCGCCAAATTTAATGACCTATTTAATTTGTTAGTCATTGGAATTGTATAAATCCTATCTTTAAATTTTTCCAAAATTTCTTTATCAATTCCTTCTTTTTCCCTACCAAAAATTATAAAATCTCCATCTTTATAGGAAATATCAGAGTAATTTTTATCACTTCCAGTTTCAATTAAATAGATATTTTTACCCTCTACATATTCTAAGAATTCTTCTAAAGAATCATGAACTACTAAATCAAGCTTATCCCAATAATCTATTCCTGCTTTTTTTAGACTTTTATCAGAAAAATCAAATTTAAAGGGTCTTATTAAATGAAGTCTTGATTCTGTAAGAACACAAGTTCTAGAAATATTTCCTACATTACCTGGATGTTCTGGCGAAATTAACACTACATTAAACATTAGAATTTTTCTCCAAAACTATATTTATAGCATCTACAAGGCCAAAATCATCATTAGTAGATACTGTATAATCAGATATTTCTTTTACTTCATCAATTGCATTTTCCACAGCAAAAGATAGGCCTACATTTTCAAGCATAGGTATATCATTGTCTTGATCACCAATTGCTGCCATTTCTTTTTTACTTATACCCAAAAATTCACCAATTTCACTAAGAGCATTAAATTTATTTACATTTTTTTGCATAATTTCTATCATTCCATATGATGATGTGGTTGGATAAAGATCCATAAAATTAACTTTTTCCAAGATTTTTCTTTCTTCTTCTGGATCTTCTATATTTGGAAATATTTGAAATTTAAAGGCAGATTTCTTTCTTAATTTTAATTCTTTTAATGGATCAGTTGAAAAGGAAAAATTTACTTGATAGTTCATTCCGTATGAAGAATTATTTTCTAAATGATCAAATCTTTCTGGCCATATCCTATTTGAATAGTATGTGTCTAGGTCATAAAACTGATAAAAAAATTTATTTTCTTCACTAAATTTAATTAATTCTTCAACTTCTTCATCTTTTAGAGGATTTTCATATATAATTTTTTCTTTATCTATATAAGCCAAAGCTCCATTATTAGTAACTAAAGGATTATCTATTCCTGTTAAGTTCATTAAATACCTAACAGATGGTCTGGCTCTTCCTGATGTAAATACAAATTTTATTCCATTTTCATCAAGTTTTTTTAAAGCTTTTATTGTTTCATCTCTTAAAATTGAATTACTATCAAGACTTGTTCCATCCAAGTCCATAGCAAATAATTTAATCATCTTCTCTCCTTATAATCTTCACACAAATCTTTTATATCACATTCCTCACAAAGAGGATTTCTAGCCTTACAAATTTTTCTTCCATGAGCAATTATTTGATGGTGAAGTTTTGACCATTTTTCTTTTGGCAAATTATTTCTCAAATCTTTCTCTGTATTTAAAACATCTTTGCTTTTTGCAAGTCCAAGCCTATTTGAAACCCTTTGAACATGGGTGTCAACTGCAATCGCATCGATTCCAAAAGCATTACTCATTACAACATTGGCAGTTTTTCTTCCAACTCCAGGAAGTTTTAAAAGATCTTTCATATTAGCTGGAACTTTTCCGTCAAATTCTCTAATTAGCATTATTGATGCATTTTTAATATTTTTTGCCTTATTTTTGTATAAACCACAAGTTTTAATATAATTTTCAATTTCTTTTATATCCATATTAGAAAAATCTTCTGGCGTATTTGCAAATTTAAACATATGACCCGTAACTTTATTTACCCTAACATCAGTACATTGGGCAGATAAAATTGTAGCTACCAAAAGTTCAAAAGGAGTTGTAAAATCCAAAAAACTTTTATCTAAATTCGGATACATTTCATCAAGTTTATTAATAACTTCTTTTATTTGAATTTTATTTAAAATAATATCACCTCTTATCGTTTATCATTATACCCTTAATGAAAAATATTAATTGAAGAAATTTTCCGTCTATTATATAATTAATTTTGAATTGGAGTGATTTAATGTTTAATATTAAGAAAAAAGATTTTAGAAAATTTGACTGGCTTTTGTTTATTAGCGTAGCTTTTTTGAGCATATTTGGACTTTTTGTCCTCTACTCTGCTTTTTCAGGCGATTTTTCAGCAATTAGAAGTCAAATTTTTGCAAGCATTCTAGGTTTTTTATTTATAATTTTAATTTGTACCATGGACATGGATGTTTTGAAAAAAGCAGCCTATCCAATTTATGGAGTTTCTTTACTGCTTTTAATTCTAACTATTTTTTTAGGACAAGGAGCTGAAAGATGGGGTTCAAATTCTTGGTTAATTCTTGGACCTGTTCAAGTTCAACCTTCTGAAATTACAAAAGTTGGAATTATTTTTGCCTTAGCAGCATATTTGGAAAAATACAAAAATGACATAAATGATCCGTCAAGATTATTAAAAACTTTAGCTTTTGCCTTTACACCAATAATTTTTATTTTGTTGCAGCCAGATTTTGGTACAGCTATGGTTTATATTTTCTTTATAGCTGTAATGCTTTTTTTGGCAGGTCTTTCTTGGAAATGGATTATTGGACTTTTGTCAATAGCTATAGTTGGAGCATTGATTTTATTTTTAAATTTAGAAGGATATAAGGCAGACAGGATTCACGACTTTTTAGACCCATCAAGAGATACATCAGGAAGTGGATGGCAACAACAACAAGGTCTTATTGCGATTGGTTCTGGAATGTTTACAGGTAGAGGCTTTATGAAAGGAACACAAGCTCAATACGGATACATTCCTGAAAAAGAAAGTGATTTTATTTTTTCAGTTCTTGCAGAAGAATTAGGTTTCATTGGTGCTCTTCTTATGTTAATTGCCTTTGTAATTATGGTATATAGGCTTTTAATTATAAGCAAAAAATCAAAAAATACTTTTATTTCTTTGATGGTTTCAGGAATCTGTGCTATGTTTTTTGTCCATATATTTGAAAATGTAGCAATGACTATAGGCCTTATGCCTGTAACAGGAATTCCCCTCCCATTTTTCTCATCAGGAGGAACTTTTTTATTGATTTGTTTTATAAATATAGGCCTTGCCCTATCAGCATCAATGCAAAAATCATCATACGATATTGAAGATACAAGCGATTATGAAACAATAAAATTTAAAAATACAAAAAATAGAAAAGTAAAATTAAATGAAAATATGTAAAAAACAACCTTGCAAATATTAATTTGCAAGGTTGTTTATTTTTACTATTCATATCTTGCCCTAATACCACCAATTAACTTTGGTCTTGATTTTAAAGCAGTTAAATGAGCAGATCCGATATTTTTAATTTCTAACCTTAGTGGAACTTGAACAAATTTTATATGCATACCAATATTTGCATCTCCAATATCCATACCAAAATCTCCACTTATATGCTCAATTACAACAGGATCGTTGAAATTTTTATAAGCAGCAGTCGCAAAAGATCCACCAGCATGAATTTGTGGGACAACTGAAACAATTTCATACCTATCCCTTAAAGCTAGTTCTCTTTCTACAACAATGGCCCTATTTATATGCTCACAACCTCCAACAGCAAGGTATATTTTTTTCTCATTTAAAATTTCAAGCAAAGTTTTTACAACTATTTCACCTACTTCTTCACTTGAATGTGATCCAATTTTGTATCCGCAGATTTCAGAAGAAGATCCACCAAGAACAAAAACATCTCCTTCTTTTGCATTAGATTTTTCTAAAATTTCCAATAAAGCTTTCTTAACTTCTTTTTTTATATCTTCCATAAAACCTCCTAATCCTCTTTTTATAAATATACCCATAAAAAAAGATAGATGAAACAATCATCTACCCTTTACTTTCCAATTTTTTTATCTTTAATTATTTTTGTCTTAGAAAATTCTTCTCTTTCTCTTTCTTCTATTTGGCCTGAAATTGATTTTATAATAGCTTCGTAATTTGGAATTTGAACTTTTTCTAAAGAATTTACTTTTTTAGAAGTCTTTTTAATCTCTGTATCCAAATTTTTTATAGTAGTATCAAGCTCAGCTAATTTATAAACTTTCTCTTTCAAATCATTCAAGGAAAGTAGAGCCTCATCAAACAAAGAACTTGTTAGATTTAATGAATATGATAAATCAAGTTTTTTTTCATCAAAATTTATCTCAAAAATTTTAGTTTGCATAAACTTTTTTCTTTAAGAGAAATTGATTCATCCAAGGGGACAGATAAGGCAATAGATTTTAACCTATCTTCTCCTGTTGTAACAATAGCTTTTTTATATTTTTTAACAACTTTTATATATGAATTTACTACTTTATTTAATTCATTTCTTTGATTTATTTTAGCATTATATTGACCAATCAAGGCTTTTCTTTTCTTATCAAGAATTTCATATCCTTCTTTGATAAGTCTAAGTTGATTTTTGCCTTCATCAAATTTGCCTTAGTTGGAGCAAATTTAGTTTCAGTCATTTTTAACTCCCAAGAATTTTTCTTTATTTTCTGGGCTTACCCTATGAATTTCTTCAATAGGTAAAATTTTCAAAATATCCCATCCTAAATCCAAAGATTCCTCAAGACTTCTATTATCATAAGAATCTTGAGTTAAAAATTTATTTTCAAAATCTTTACCAAATTCTAGATATTTTTTATCAACATCTGACAAGTCATCTTCCCCTACAATTTGAGAAATACTTCTAATTTCCTGAACCTTTGAGTAGGACTCATATAATTGATTCATCAAATCTTCATGGTCTTTCCTTGTATATCCTTCACCAATACCATCTTTCATTAGTCTTGAAAGAGAAGGGAGAATATTAATTGGAGGATAAATTCCTTTTTGATCTAGACTTCTATCAATTACAATTTGTCCCTCTGTAATATAACCAGTCAAATCGGGAATTGGATGAGTAATATCATCATTTGGCATAGTTAAAATTGGAATTAAAGTAACTGATCCATTAACTCCCTCAATCATACCAGCTCTTTCATATAAACTTGCAAGATCTGAATATAAATATCCAGGATATCCCTTACGAGAAGGAACTTCTTGCCTAATTGAAGAAACTTCACGAAGAGCTTCTGCATAAGAAGTTATATCTGTAATTATTACCAAAACATGTTTGTTTTTTTCAAAAGCCAAATATTCAGCAGCTGTAAGTGCGCATTTTGGAGTAATTAATCTTTCCATAATTGGATCATCTGCCAAATTTTCATACATTACTACCTTATCTTTTACACCAGCTTTGGTAAAAGCATCTTCAAAAAACATGGCTTCATCTTTTTTGATTCCCATAGCAGCAAAAACAAAACAAAAATCCTCATTAGTTTTTAATTTTGCTTGCCTTACAATTTGTGCAGCAATTTCATTGTGTGGCATTCCTGATCCAGAAAAAATAGGAAGTTTTTGCCCACGAATTAAAGTTGTCAAAATATCAATTGATGAAATTCCTGTTTGAATAAAGTTTCTTGGATACTCTCTTGCTACAGGATTTAGTGGATTTCCTTCAACTGGATAAAATTTCTCAGAATAAATTTCTCCACCGTCATCAATAGGTCTTCCTATTCCATTAAAAGTTCTACCCAAAATAGATTCATTTAATGGAATTTCTAGTGGAGTTTCTTCAAATTCTACAACAATATCATTTAGAGAAAAATCTTGGGTATTTCCATAGACTTCAACAGTCACAGTATCATCGTCAATTTTTACAACTTGACCAATAAAATCTTCTCCCAAAGTATGAACTTTTACAACTGCATTGTAGGCAATATCTTCCACCTTTTCAAGTTCAATTATTGATGCCTCTATTTTTTTAATTCTTGTATATTGCTTTCTCATTTTTCACCTTCTTCTAATGTTTGAAAATATGAGCGAATATAATTGTTTAATTCTACAAATTTTTCACTTTCATCATTTTTAATATCATATTTCATTGAGTTAATCTTTGAAATTAAAGATTTATTGTATAGATTTTTATAAGATATGCCCTTATTAATCGCTTCGTTTGATAGCTTATAATAATTTTCTATAACTTTTAACATTTGTATTTGCTTATCCAATGGGACATATTTATCTATTTCATTAAAAGCATTTTGTTGAAGATATGCTATCTTTAAAATACTTGCCACATCCAAAAGATTTTTTTGCTTGTTTGATAAAGAATCTTTTCCTACAAGCATTACAATAGATTGAAGCTTATCTTCTTCTGTTAAAATTTCCATCATTTTATTTCTGAGCGAAACTATATCTTCTCCAGTAATATTTTCATAATAATCTGACATTTGATTTAGGTAGTTCGAATATGATGTTAACCAATTTATAGCAGGATAATGTCTAGAATAGGCAAGATTTTTATCAAGACCTAAAAATACATTTACACTTCTTCTAGTATTTTCTGTTACAGGCTCAGAAAAATCTCCACCAGTTGGAGAAACTGCTCCAATCAAAGTAACAGATCCACGACTTCCATTTAAATTTTCAAAATCTCCTGCTCTTTCATAAAATTGTGAAAGTCTTGAACCAAGATAAGCAGGATATCCTTCTTCAGCAGGAATTTCTTCAAGTCTTGCAGAAATTTCTCTTAAAGCTTCTGCCCATCTTGATGTAGAATCTGCCATCAATGCAACATCATAACCCATATCTCTAAAATATTCTGCCATAGTAATTCCTGTATAAATACTTGCCTCTCTAGCTGCTACTGGCATATTTGAAGTATTTGCAATAAGAATTGTTCTCTCCATCAGACCTCTTCCGGTATTTGGATCAATAAGGTCAGGAAAATCTTCAAGAACTTGGGTCATTTCGTTTCCACGTTCACCACACCCAATATAAATAATTATATCGGCGTTAGAATATTGAGCCAATTGATGTTGAAGCATAGTTTTTCCAGTTCCAAAACCTCCTGGAATTGCAACTGTTCCTCCCTTTGCAATAGGGAAAAATATATCCAAAACTCTTTGACCTGTAAGAAGAAGCTCGCTTAAAGATTTTGATCTTTTAATTGGTCTTTGGATTCTTACTGGCCAATATTGATATAGTTTTAAATTTTCCACCTTTTTATCAGTTTTTACTTTTACAACTACATCTTCAATTGTATACTTGCCATCATCCAAAACTTCTATAACTTCGCCATCAAAATTCGACATAAGTCTATGCTCAATTATAGGACTTTCATCAATTGTTGCATAAATTTGACCTTTTTTTATTTTATCTCCAACTTGAACCTTTATTTTTACATCCCATTTTTTTTCTTCATCAAGATTTGAAAGTCCAAGTCCTGATGGAATAAAATATCCATGTTTGGCTTTAATTTTGTCAAGAGGTCTTTGGATTCCATCAAACATATTTCCAATCATTCCTGGTCCAAGTCTTACTGATAAGGGTCTACCAGTTTTAATTATTTCATCATTAACCTTTAGACCAGATGTATCTTCGTAAACTTGGATTGTTGCATAAGATCCATTAATGGATACAACTTCTCCGATTAGTTTTAAATCTCCAACCGTAACCATTTCTCTAATTTTTAAATCAGATGCATCTCTAGCCTCAATTACTGGACCATTTATTGTTTTAATTGTTGGAGTCATCATTATCCTCCATTTCTTTTTCAAATTCGTCAGAAATTATTTTATAAAATTTACTTCCAATTTCGTATTTATAATTATCTAATTTTTTTTCTAAGGAATAGTCATATTGGTAGGTTAAATCTTTATTTTTTATAATAAATCCACCAATTTTTGAATCATCCATTATATCTGTATGAAAATCAAACAAATCTTGGTCGGATTTTTTAACGCATAAAATTAAATCTTTATTATTTTCTGATAAATTTTTATATACTTCATTTGCTTCTTTTACAAGTTTCTTTTTGTATTCATCACTATTACTGTAGGTTTTCAACTCTTTTTTAATCTCTTCAATTAATTGGGATAATAGTGATTGGTTAAATTTGTAATAAGAAGTCTTTTTGATTTGAGAAATATTTGCTATCTTTTCATTTTTTCTCGCTTTAGCAAATTCTTCTCTTTTTTCCATATATTTATTATAATTATTTTCTAAATTATTTTTTATTTCGTTTAAAGTTTTTGAAGAATATTCAGTTGAGTCATACAATTGCTTTTCGCTTTTTCTTTTTTCGTTTGACCAAACCATCTTTCTAAAACTTGAAATTTTTGCACTTAAATCAAGCATTTAAGTCTCCTTTACTAATCCAAAACTACCACTAAAGGAGTAGCATTTTCTACCCTATAATTTTCAACTTCTTCTTTAATTTTCTCATAACAATCTTTTGAGAAAATAATTAAAGCTAAATCTTTTTCTTTAGTAAATTTTTTGAAATTATAAGATATATCTTCTTTATTTTCTACAATTTGACCATCTATTCCCCCAAGCCTAAAACCAAGAAGAAAAGACATGTCATTTGTTATAATTTTTGCTTTCATTTTAAGCGAATAAAATCATTATAGAAATAATTACACCAAAGATTGCAATACCTTCAGCAAGTCCTACAAAAATTATTGTTCTACCAAGAATTGAAGCATCTTCTGATATAGCTCCAAGAGCAGCTGATCCTACTTGGCCTACTGCATATCCTGTACCAATTGTTGCAAGACCTGTTGATAAAGCTGCACCAATATATTTTAAACCATTTGAAGCTTGGCTAGCATTTCCCGCTGCAGCTGCCTTTACACCGTTTGGTAAAACTAAAACCAAAATCATTACCATTATTGGTAAAAATGTAGATAAATTAATTTTTAATGCTTTTCTAATTTTTTCTTTTGATGAATCTTTGTTGTTTTTTAATAGGTATAAACCTGAATAAATTGTAATTACTACGCAAGCTAATGCTAATATTGAAATTAAAATCATTACTATCTCCTTATAATTTACTTATTGGACTAAACTTTTGTCCATCTCCCTTATAATATTTACTAAACATTTCGTAAAATTCTAACCTTAATCCTTGAATAAAAACTATCATCCCTTCAAGACCAATAATTAAAATATTTCCTAGTATTAAAATTATTATTCCTATAAATCCACCACCAACAAGTTTACTCATAACTTCAAATGCCATATATAAACCAACGTGATTTATTGCAAAAGCACCAACCCTTGTAAAGGAAACTAAATTTGAGAAAACTGAAAGCAAGGCTTCAATTATAGAAAATGAACTTTCTATATAATAATCAGAACTTGACTTGTCATAAATTGGATGTATATCTAAAAGCTTTCTTGAAATTGGTTGCTTAAATATCATTAAAACTATTGATAAGATAAGCGAAATTATTGAAACAGGCATAGGTATCGGATTTACTTTTACTATATTTAATATGATTAAAATAAATGAAATCATCATAATTAATCCTGCTATACCTTCTTTTCCAAAAAATCCTTCTTCCAAATCTTTTTGCTTGTGAAGTTTATTATATATTCCTAAAATATAGGATATAAAAAGCAAAATAACTCCAAAAGCAACCGAAGCAACTAAAACTTTTAGAATATTATCGAATGGTTTTATTAATAATGTTGGTATCAAATCTTCAATTCCAAAAAATGACCCATACATCAAGCCAAAAAATGATGCTGAAAATCCTATTCTTCTCACTAATTGACCAAAGATTTTATTTTTCTTTTCTATTAAAAAGCTAGCTAGAACAAATATAAGACCTTGTCCCAAATCTCCAAACATCAATCCATACAAAAGCATATAAGTTATTGCAAAAAATCCTGTTGGATCAAGTTCATTGTAATTTGGAGCACCATACATATTTACTAAAAATTCAAAGGGTCTAGCTATCTTATTGTTTTTTAACTTAGTGGGTGGATTGGCTATTGTCTGGCTATTTTTTTTTTGATCGACTAAGCTGTCTTCATACTTGTCGACTGTATCCTTAACCACTTGTAATTTTGATTGTGGTACCCATCCTGATAAATAAAAATATTTTCTTCCCTTAAGCATTTTATCCTTAAGTTTAGAAGATTTTTTATAAAAATCAATTGTTTTTGGAAGATTTTTCAAATCATCTATATTTTCTTCCTTGATTTTTTCAAGTTTTTTATTTACTTCTTCGAGCTTTTCTTGATTTTCTTTATATTCTTTTTTTATTTGCTCAAGACTTGATTTTTCTGGAATTTCCTTATCAATAAAACCAAGCGATGATATTGTTCTATTTACTTCATCTTCTACACTTTTAGGATAAACTAAGAGGTAGTCTTCATTACCACTTTCAATTGATTGGTTTAAATTATTATTCTTATCTTTAAAGCCCAATCTCTCCAATAATTTCATAAAACCTCCTTTCTCCTAACTAATTATTTTTTCAAAAAATTCTTTGACTATACTATCTTTCGTAGACTCAAAAATCTTTCCACTTTCTGATTTTCTCTTGTCATAGAATTTTTCTATTTCTTTATTTTTCAAGTCAGCTTGTTTTAAAATATCATCATAAATTTTACTAGAATCATCTTTAGTTTTCTTTTCATATTGTTTTGTCAAATCAATACTTACATTGTTGACGTTATCTTTTTCATTTTTGATAATATTATCAGTATCATATCTTAATTTGCTTGTTTCATCATCAATGCTATAAATACTCTTTAATGCTTCTTTATTTATATTAATATCAGGATCATTTTTTTGTAAGTGAATGATTAATGACGGTATAGATTCATAGTTATTTTTCAAAATAAACCTACCATCCTTACTTACTTCCCCAAGCCTATAGTTAAAATAATTAAGATTTCTTATCTTATTAATATCTATTTCTTCATTTTCCAAGGCTTGTAGGTTATTAATGTATTGTTCGAGCTTTTTGTTTCTTTCTTCTAATTCTTTTTTCTTTTCTATATTTTCTTCAAAAACTTTTAATAAATCTCTAAGTTTTTCTTCATTAATTCTTTTACCCTCAGATGAATCTTCAAGGTTTAAAAATTCTTTTATATCCTCAAGATCTTTTATAAAGGAAGAATCAGTTTTTTCAAAACTTTCCAAATCATTAAAATCTTCAGTTTTATCAATATTTTCTTCACTTGCCCTAATAGAAAATTCCCTGTTTTGTATTTGTCTAAAAGCATCAACTTGGTCAAATTCATCTATATCTATCAAATCTTCAAGAAAATCATCTAGGTTTTCAAGTCTTGCCATAATATTAACCAAGTGCATTTTTTCGACAGCCATATTATCACCTCTTTATTATATAATGCTTCTTTTCGTCCTTATCAAAAGTTTGATCAAATTCTAGAATACTAGTTATATTTTTATTTGAAATTGTCATCATATCAACTATATAAATCAATTTTAATAAATCATACTTTGAATTTTCCAATTTTTTGGAATTTTCACTTAATAAATCTTCTTTTGCCTTATAAAAATTATAGGTCGATAAGAATAAATCTTTATATTGACTATTTAAAATTTCTTCTTTAAACTCATTCAATGTTAAATTTGACAATTTCTTTAAATCATCTGTTTTCAAATATTTACCACCCTCAATCAAATAATTAAATATCTCATAATTATTTAATACAAAGTAGTTTTTCAACCTAAATAACATCTCTATATTGAAAATATCAATCTTTCTTCCAATAAAATCTCTAAGATTACTGTCTATTTTTTTTGGAAGTTTTTTACATTCATCCAAAAGATCCCTATAATAAAATTTATTTAGAGCATTGGAAATTAGAAATATTATTGAATCCCTTTCCATGTTTTCATTTAAAAACGGTAAGAGGGTTCTATAATATCTTGTTGGCTTTGATTTTTCGATGAAACTTTTAAAATCATCATCTTTTGACACATTTATATCATGAGAAAATTTTTCTCTTTTAATAATATCCAAACTGTCAGTTAAATGGTCATTGATTATAGCTTGAATTATTAATTGCATAAGCTGAACTTCAAAACTTGAAATATATTTTAAAAAGAAATTTTTCTCTTCACCTTTTAAAAATTTCAAAAATGAATGTATATCATCATATAATTTGTTTGAAAGATAAATTTCTAAATCTTTTTTCGAATTTACATTAGGTATTTCACTGTTATTATTTCGAATTACATCTATTTTTCTTTCAAAACTATCTTCATATAATAAATCTCTGCAAATTTCTTTGCTAGGTAATTTGCCATATTTAGCTTTTGCCCTAACTACATAAGCTTTCATAAAGCCTTCTTTCTTAAATTCTTAATCTAAGTGACCTGAAATAGTAAATGAAGTGTTATCAGTGATTTTCACCTTAACTATTTGTCCTATTAATTTCTTATCTGCTTTTACATGAACTAGTTTATAAGTGTCTGTTCTACCAGTCAAAACATCTTTATTATTTTTACTTTCTGATTCCAATAAAACATCAACAACTTTACCAACATATTCTTTGTTTTTTTCATTAAAAATTGGATAAAGGGTATCCAGTAATCTATCAAACCTATCTTGAACAATTTTATCATCTATTGGATCAAGTTTTGCTGCTTTTGTTTTTGGCCTTGGAGAATATTTAAAGGTAAAGGCTGTATCAAAGCCAACTTTTCTACAAACATCTAATGTATCTTGGAAATCTTCTTCAGTTTCAGTAGGATAGCCCACAATAATATCAGTAGAAATTGCAATACCCGGAATTTCTTCTTTTAATTTTCTAGCTTTTTCTAAATATTGTTCTTTGTTGTATTTTCTATTCATATCTTTAAGAACTTTATCAGAACCTGATTGCATAGGTAGGTGAAAATAATTACATATATTGTCATTTTCTTTCATTACCCTTATTAAATCATCGGATAAATCCTTTGGATGGCTTGTTGTAAATCTTAATCTTTGAAGACCTTCAATTTTTGCACATCTTTCCAAAAGCTCAGGAAAAGTTACATTAAAATCAGACTTATTTCCATAGGAATTTACATTTTGTCCCAAAAGAGTTACTTCTTTATATCCATTTTTAACCAAATTTTCAATCTCTTCAATAATATGAGATGGCCTTCTACTTTCTTCCCTTCCCCTTGATTGTGGAACTATACAATATGAACAGAAATTATCGCATCCTGTCATAATATTTACATATGCTTGAAAATTATTTTTGCTGTTATAGTTTACATAATCATCTTTGACATTATCTTCAGATACATCTATTACTCTCTCTCCAGTTTCTAAATATTTAAATAAAAGATCTGGTAGAGAATTTATATTTTTTGTCCCAAAAATTATATCAACTTCTCTATGTTTTTTTTCTATAACTTCTCTTGCAACACTTGTTTGCATCATACAACCTGAAACAGCTATAATTTTTTCTGGATTTTCTTCTTTTAATTTTTTCAAACTAGAAACTTGACCATAAAGTTTTAATTCTGCATTTTCTCTTACAAGACAAGTATTAAATAAAATAAAATCTGCTTCATTTCTGTCTTCAGTAAGCGTGTATCCTAAGTCTTCAAGGATATAGGATATTCTTTCAGAATCATGCTCATTCATCTGGCAACCAAAGGTTGTTATATTATATTTTTTCCCTTTAAAATAATTCTTATATTTTTCATTATATTTTAATTGCATATATCTCCTTAAAGCTAAAAAAGAGATGATTTAAACCATCTCTTTTTGTGTAATTGTAATTTATCAGCTATTATTCTTCAGTAGAATCTTCGTCTTCTATTTCTATACCTGATAATACTTCTTCTATAGCAAATCCAATGTTATTGTTTAAGTCGTTATCACCAAATTCATTATTTGATTCTTTCTTTTCAGCTTTTCTTTTAGCTTTAGCATTAGATCTGTTTTTGTTTTCTTCAAAATTTCTTCTTGGTTTTCTTTCACTTCTTTCTGGAGCTTCTTTTAAAGCTTTCATTGAAAGACCAATTTTTTCTTCTTCTGGGTCGATGCTTAAGATTTTTACTTCTACTTCATCTCCAACATTTAATTCATCAGATGGTTTTTCAACGTGATCCCATGAAATTTCAGAAACGTGAATTAAACCTTCAACACCTTCGCTTACTTCTACAAAGGCACCAAAGTCAAGTAAATTTACAACTTTACCTGTTATAACATCTCCTACTTCATGTTCATTTGCAAATTCAGCAAATGGTTTTTCAAGAAGTTGTTTTCTACCTAGAGAAATTCTATTTTTTTCTTTATTAAGTTTTAAAATTTTAACTTCAATGTCATCGCCAATGTTTAGTACATCTCTTGGGTGTTCAACTCTTGTCCAAGCTATATCAGAAACATGAAGTAATCCATCAAGGCTTCCTATTTCAACGAAAGCACCAAAGTCAGTTAATCTTGCTACTTTTCCTGTTATAACTTGTCCTTCTTCTAATTCATCCCATTGTTCATCAAGTTTTTCTTCAACAATATCTTTTCTTGATAAAACTAGACGATTTTTTCTCTCATCTATTGAAATGATTTTTAAATCCCAATGTTCACCAACAAATTTTTTGAAGTTTTTAACAAAATATGGTGCAATTTGACTTGCTGGAACAAATCCGTTTATTCCCATAACTTTTGCAGTTAAACCACCTTTGTTAGATCCTGTAATATCACCTTCAACAGTTTGATCATTTTCAAAAGCTTCTCTTAGAGTTTTCCAGTTTTTCATTCCTTCTACTCTTCTTGTAGATAAAGCTACGTTTCCTTCACCATCATCAAGTTTTATAACATAAACTTCAATTTCTTGACCAATTTCAAAATGATCTTTTGGATTTTCACTTTGTTCTTCAGTCATTTCGTCAAGTTTTACAATACCATCAGCACGATATTGAATATCTACAAAAACTTCATCATCCTTCACATCAATAATTGTTCCGTTAATAACATCTCTTGGGTATATTTTTTTCATACTGTCTTCAATGCTATTCATTAATTCTTCATTTGTTAAATCATCCATCCTATTAACTACCTCCTCGATAACCTGATCTGGTGTGGACGCACCAGCGATTACCCCTATTATATTAAAATTTGAGAGCTTTTGCAAAGGTAGATCTTTAACAGTTTCTATTCTTTTAACATTTTTACAATACTTTTGTGCTATTTGATAAAGCTTGTTTGTATTTGAACTATTAAAACCACCAACAACAATCATACAATCAACTTCTTTAGAAAGGCTCTTACATGCTTCTTGCCTTAATCTTGTAGCATTGCAGATTGTATTTTCTATTACTACATCATCATTCGTCTTCTCTAACTCATGAGCAATATTCTCAAAAAAATCAATTCTGTTTGTTGTTTGACTAACAACATAAAGTTTTGACATATTTGTAATATTTTTTGCTTCAGTCTCATTCTTAATTATTATACCATTATTTACGTAAGATGCCATAGCTTTTATTTCAGGATGTTCTTTATCCCCAATAATTATTATGGTATAACCTTCATTTTCTTTTTCTTTTATTTTTTTATAAATGTTTAATAAAACTGGGCAAGTTGCATCAAATACTTCATTAGAATTTTCTCTAAGATCTTTTTTTAATTTTTCACTTACCCCATGGCTTCTTATAACAATTTGTGAATTTTCTAAATTTAAAGCTTCTTTTTCATCAATTACACCTACGCCCTTTTCCTCAAGCATTTTTACTTGAGTAGGATTGTGTACCAAGGGTCCAAGTGTGTATGTTGTTATATTTTTTTCGCTTGCTTTATTTGCAAGATCTACACTTCTTCTAACTCCATTACAAAAGCCAGAATTTTTTGCTACTATTACTTTCATCTCAAACCTTTCTTAAAAATTTGTGATTTTCATACATTTTCTCATAAGTTTCATCCATTATTTTTTCCATCGCATCTTTTGATTTTAAATTTTTAAAATCTTCAATTTTTACTATATTTTTTATATACAAGTCTGTTTTAAAAAATGGCTTATAAGAAGATATGATTTCTATTGTTAATATATCAGTTTTTGATTTAAGTGCAATATATCCTGCTCCATCTTTTATATTTTCTCTCTTTATTTCTTTTACTCGTGTACCTTCTGGAAATATTCCCAAAATTTTTCCTGATTTTATTAATTTTATTGAATCTCTTAAAACTGACAAATCTTTTCCATTTCTTTGAGCAGGTATGGCTTTTAAAAATTTTAAGATATTTTTTAAAATAGGCACTTCAAACAATTCTTTTTTTGCAATAAAGTGAACTTGCCTATCTAAGGCTAGAGCTATAAAAACTGGATCAAGCAAAGACTTATGATTTGCACATACTATATATTTTTCATTTTCAGGAATTTTTTCAACACCATGAACCTTAATTCTAAACAAAGGAGTTGCAATTATTCTAAGTATTGAATAGATAAACCTATAAAACATCTTCTCTATCCATTTTTCTTAAAATTTCATCTATAGTTTCATCTATTGTAAGATTTGATGAATCAATTTCTATTGCATCCTTTGCTTTTTTTAATGGGGAAATTTCTCTGTGTGAGTCAATATAGTCTCTTTTTTCTATATCTTTTTGAATTTCTTCTAAAGATTTATCTATTTCATTTTGCTCATATCGTCTTTTCGCCCTAACTTCACTTGATGCTACTAGGAAAAATTTATATTTTGCATTTGGAAAAACTACGGTTCCTATATCACGTCCATCGAGAATTATAGATTTATTTTCTGAGATTTTTCTTTGCAAATCTACCAAATATTTACGCACAAGTGGGATTGATGAAACCCAAGATACATTTTCAGTTACAATTTTATTTCTAATTTCTTCGCTTACATCTTTTTCATTTAAAAATACCCTATCTTCATTTATATCTATTTTTATATTTTTAAGAAAATTAAGGTCAATTTGGTCTTCATTTTTTATCCCATTTTCCAAAAAATATAGGGTCAAGGCCCTGTACATTGAGCCAGTATTTAGGTATGAAATGTTTAATTTTTTTGACAAAATATTTGCTATTGTACTTTTTCCTGATCCACTTGGACCATCCAAAGCTATAATAAATTTACTCATAAACCCTCCTTAAATCTTTTGCACAAGCAAAAGCTTGTGAAAATGCTATTTGTAAATTATATCCACCAGTAAGGCAATCTACATCAGTTACTTCTCCTACAAAATAAAGGCCTGAGACTTTTTTTGATTCCATACTTTTTGGATTAAGCTCTTTGCAGTCAACTCCTCCTGAAGTTATAACAGCATTTTTAATTGGAGAAAGTCCTGCAAAATTCAAATTAAAGTGTTTAATTTCATCAATAAGCCTATACCTTTCTTCTTTTGTAATTTGATTTGCTTTTGTGTGATAGTCTATTTCTGCTCTTTTTAAAACTACATCAACAAAGGCATTTAATAGTAATTTTTTTAAAATATTTCCAATATCCTTGTTAGAATTATTTTCAAAATCTCTAATTAATCTATTATCAAGCTTTTCAAAATCAAGTCCTGCTTTTAGGTCAATATAAATGTTTTTCACCTTTTCTCTGTTGATTAATGATGACATAGTTAATACAATTGGTCCTGTGATAAATTTTTTCCCAATGAGCATCTCACCAAATTCCCTATAATTTTTCTTTTCACATTCTACATTTAAACTTACATTTTTTAAAGAAATTCCATTTAAGGAGTCCAAATCATTACCGGATATTTTTATAGGACAAAGTCCTGGTTTTTGACTTATAATATTGTGAGAAAGATCTTTTGCAAATTTGTAACCATCACCGTTTGAACCTGTCAAAGGATAAGAAAGTCCTCCTGTTGCAATTACCACTTTATCAAATTCATAAACATTCTTATTTGTTTTTACAATAAATTTATTTGACTCTTTTTTAACCTTTTGAACATTTTCATTTAATTTCAAATCTATTTTTTTGTCAACTAATAATTTTTCAAATAATTTTATTACATCACTGGACTTTTCACTTTTTGGAAATACCCTGTCTCCTCTTTGAACTGTAAGCTTTAAACCTTGATTTTCAAAAAAATCCATAAGAGCGTAATTATCAAAATTTGTAAATGATGAGTACATAAATTTCTTATTTACTATTATATTATCCAAAAATTCATCAAAAAATTTGGCATTTGTAATATTACACCTGCCTTTTCCAGTTATGAATAACTTTTTCCCTATTTTTTCATTTTTTTCTATAAGGATTATTTTATTTTTTTCATCTTTAGCATTTATAGCAGTGAAAATCCCGCTAGCTCCTGCTCCTATTATTCCTATATCCATAATTTTATAAACTTTCTAAATATTTTAATTCACTTTTACTAAGCTTTTTATATGATCCGTCTTTTAAATTGCCAAGTTCAATTTCTCCAATTTTAATTCTTTTTAAATCCAAAACTTTTACACCAAAATAAGAAAACATTCTTCTAACTTGTCTATTATATCCTTGATGAATTATTACCTTATATAGAATTTGATTTTTATCAATCAAAGAAATTTTTGCCTTACTTGTTATCTCTTTTTCGGATAATTTAATTGATTTTTTAAATTTTTGTTCTTCATTATCTGATAATTTTTTATCAACTTTTACAATATATGTTTTATTAATTTCCTTACTTGGATGAATTATTTTGTTGGTAATATTTCCATCGTTTGTAATAAGCATAAGGCCATGACTATCTTTATCAAGTCTTCCAGCACAAAAAAATCTCCCATCAATTTTTATTAACTCATTTAAGTCTTTTTTATTGTGGGGATCGTAATTTGATGAAATATAGCCAAGAGGTTTATTTAATTTATAATAAAAATTTTCTTGTATTTTTAAAATTTCGCCATTTATTTTAACTTCATCGCCATCTTTTACCTGGTAAGATAAGTCTTCGAGTTTTTTCCCATTTACAAAAACAAGACCATTTTTTATATATTCTTCACTTTTTCTTCTTGAAGCAAGGCCTGTTTTTGCTATAAATTTATTAATCCTCATCTAATTCACCCACTATTTCTTCATCAATTTTTGGCAATTGATCAAGACTTGTTATATTAAAATATTTCAAAAATAAATCAGTTGTTACATAAATTATTGGCTTTCCTATCTTATCAAGCCTACCATTTTCTCTTATTAATTTTTTATCCAAAAGAGAATCAATGGTTGATTGGGATTTAACTCCTCTTATTTTATCTATTTCAGCCCTAGTTATTGGCTGTTTGTAGGCGATAATTGATAGGGTTTCGAGTGAAGAATTAGATAAGTTTTTTTCAGATTTTTTTACTATATTTGAAATATATTTTTCATGTTCTGACCTAGTTGAAAATTGATATTTATTTTCATATTTTTTAATAATAAGACCAGATAAATTTTCATTTCTTTCTTCCATCATTTCATAAATTGCCCTTCTTATTTCAGATTTTTCAGCGTCATAAATGATTTTTGAAAGGTCATTAATATCAATTGGCTCACCCCAAATATATAAAATTTCTTCAATAATTCCTTTTAAATAAGTACTATCCATCTTTTTCCCTTTTTATTATTAAAAACTCGTTTGTATTTTCTTCTTCTAGGTAAATTTCTTTTAATCTTACAAGCTCTAGTAGTGCCAAAAAGGTTCCAATACAAGCTACTTTTGATTTTATCTCATCAGTTATTTTATTTAACCTTATTGATTTTGTAAATTTTAAAGTGTTTCTTATTTTTTTAATATAATCATTTACATCAAGTCTTTTTATAGACTTAATTAGGTCTGGTTTTTCTATTTTTTCGTTTTTATAGGCTTTGATTAGTTTTGTAAACTCATTTTTTAAAATATTTACATCTTTGGCTATTATTTCATCTTCACTTTTATATTGTGATAAGTCTTCTTGATATTTTGTAAAATATGATTTTGCTTCATTTTCTAAAATTTTCAAATCATCTTCTACACTTTTTATTTTTTTGTATTCTATAAGATAGGAAATAAAATCTTCCTCTATCGTATCATCCTTTTCCTTTGGCATTAATTTGCTGGATTTTATGTATAACAAAATAGAAGATATATAAATAAACTCACTTAATTGATCAAGAGGAATATCCATTTCATTGATAGCCTCCATATAAGGGCTTGTTATATCTTCTATTTTTATGTCATAAATATCTACTTTTTGTTTTTCAATAAGTTTTAACAAAACATCAAAAGGTCCTGTGTAAACTTCTAAATCAATATTTAAACTATTATTTTTCATCAATTAATCTTTTTGCATACATTACAGCAATAATTGTTTTTGCATCTGTAATTTCACCATTTATAACCATGTTATAAATATCGTCTATTTTAAATGATTTTCTTTCCAAAAATTCATCTTCATCTTCTTCTAGTTTAGATTCTTCTAAATTTTTTGCTAAAAAGAAAGATAATTTGTCATTTGTAAAACCTGGAGATGCATGCATATCAAATAAATATTCTATATCCAAAGGTTTATAGCCAATTTCTTCTTGCAATTCTCTTTTTGCAGTGTCAATTGGTTTTTCATTTGCTTCAACAAGACCTGCTGGAATTTCTAGAGTAAATTCATCTATAGCTTTTCTATATTGGCGAACCAAATAAATAGAATCCTCACCATCAAAAGCAATAATTCCTACTCCCTTCATATGGTCAACTATTTCTCTTTTTGAATATTTTTTATCAGGCATTTCTACAGTTTCAACTCTTAGTGAAAGAATTTTGCCTTCATAGATATTATCTACTTTTATCGTTTTTTCATAATTATCCATATTATTTTCCTTTTCTTAAATTATTAGCCATATCAATCATTTCTTTGGCAGATTCTAGGGTTTTATTGGTTATATCAACTCCTGCCAATAATCTTGCTATCTCTTTTGTCCTATCATCTCCCTTAATATTTGTAGATTTAGATATGGTCAAATCTTTTTCATCATATTTTTCTATTAGGATATGATTTGTTGAAAGGGATGCAATTTGTGGAAGATGGCTTATGGCAAGAATTTGCCTTTCTTTTGATAGGTCAAGAATTTTTTCTCCAACAATTTGTGCAGTTCTTCCACTTATTCCTTGATCAATTTCATCAAATATCATAGTATCAATTTTATCATAATCTGCAAATATTTTTTTAAAGGATAAAACTATACGAGAAACTTCTCCTCCAGATGCAGTTTTTGATAAGGATTTTAAGTCTTCACCCTTGTTAGTTTTGATTAGAAAATCTATATCATCAATTCCATTTGAATCTATATTTTTCTTTTTAAATAAGACCTTAAAATCTCCATTTACAATATTTAGTGATTGAATTTCGCTTTTAATTTCTTTTTCTAGATTTTTCGACTTATCTTTTCTTATTTTTGAAAGTTCTTTAGACTTCTCTTCTAATTTTTTATCAATTTCCTTAATATCTTTGTCGATATTTTTTTTAAAATCAGAGATTTTTTCTAATTCTTTAAGCCTTAAAGAAATTTTATCGTAATATTTTAAAATATCTTCTATATTATTACCATATTTTCTTTTTAAATCAAAAAGTTTTTGATTTATCATCTCAAGTTCATAAAGTCTTTCAGGATTTTGATCAAGATTTTCCTTATAAGAATCAAGCTCAGAATAAATTTCATTTGCCAAATCAATTAGGGTATAAATTTTATCATTTACTTCTTCTATACTTTTATCAATTCCAGAAAATTCTGAAAGATTTGAAGAAAGACTCGCTAGAAGGGAACTTATACTTACTTGGTCATAGTCAAATGAAGAAATTAATTCTTCACTTTTTTCTATACTTTCCCTAAGCTCAGTTATTGAATTTAATTTCTTATATTCTTGGTCTATTTCTTCTTCATTTAAATTTAACAAATCAATTTGTTCTATATCATCAATTTGATAATTTATTAGCTCTTTTTCCCTTAAAACTTCTTCGTCAGTCAAATTAAAATTTTCAAATTTTTTTAGTAAATCATTTTTTTCTTTATATAATCTACTAATTTCATTTTTTAAATTAATATCATTGTCAGTTTTTTTATAGGCATCAATTATATCTATGTAGTTATCTTTATCCATAAATATATTTGAATCGCCTTGTTTATAAATATCTATAAGTAAAACTGAAATTTCCTTAACCAAGGAAAGATTTGTAACTCTTCCATTAATTCTAATGGATGATGATTGTTGGTTTATAGTTCTTGTAATTATTAGCTTATTATCATCAAAAGTTATATCTTTGTTTTCTAATTTTTTTATGGTTTCATTATCTAGATCAAAAACTGCTTCAATAATTGTCTTATCATCAAATTTTCCAATTATATCCTTGTTCGCCCTTTTACCCAAAACTATATTTATAGCCTCAAGTATCAAACTTTTTCCAGATCCAGTTTCCCCAGACAAAACATTAAATCCACTATCAAAAAACAAATGATCTCTTTTAATAATTACTAGGTTATTTATAAATAACTCAGCTAACACTTACTTCACCATACTTCTTAAAGTTTCAATTAAATCGTCAATTTCGTCAATATTTTTTGGTGTTATAAATATTGTATCAAGGCCTGTTACAATTCCACCAATATTTTCAAGTTTTGCATTTGTAATAAATAGACCACAAACAGTTGCCGTATAAGAAATAGTTTTGATTACAACTAATTGATAGGATCTCTCTACAGAAAGAACAGATTCTTTGAATATCTTTTCCATTCTTTCGTTTAAGGAATCATAAACTGTATCAATTACAGTATATTTGTAATCATAATCATCAGTTTGAACTTTTGAAATTCTAAGTTCTTTTATATCTCTAGATATGGTAGCTTGGGTTGCATCTACTCCTTGATTCTTTAATAAGTTTGAAAGTTGACTTTGTGTTTTTACTTCATTATTTTGAATTATATCTAAAATAAGTCTTTGTCTAGTATACTTTTTCATTTAATCCTCTCTGTTAAATAATCAATTAAATAAATATGAAAATCATTGTCCTTAAAGTCTTTAATATTTTCTTTTGCTTTTTTATTAAAGTCTAACAGTAATTTTTTTGCTTCATCCATCGAAATACAGGATAAAATATTTAATTCAATTTCATCATATTTGTCCAAAATATCATCTTGCAATTGGAAGGAAAGTCCCAAATAATATGCATAGTCTTCAAGTTTTTTGATTTTTTCATCACTAACTCCTGCATAAAGACCTGCCATTACCAAAGCTGCCATAAAAAGTCTTGCAGTCTTGTTTTTATAAACATCTAAAACATAGGATAAATCTACATTTTTATCAGCTTTTATATCAAAAACTTGGCCCTTTATCATCCCTTCTTTGCCAGAAGCCTTTGCCAAATATTTTCCAGGCAAAAGAAAACGTTGGTCATATACACTCAAGTCTAGAATATTTTCAAAAGCAAAGGTTAAGAGACTATCCCCAACCAAAACTGCTAAATTTTCTCCAAATTTTTTGTGAACTGTAAGCTTTCCTCTCCTGTAATCATCATTATCCATGCAAGGCATATCATCATGAACCAAGGAATATGCATGAATCATTTCAAGACAAAGTGCTAAATCGATTATTTTTTCATCAATTGCCTCTTTTCCCAAAAGCATTTTTACAGTTTCTAAAAATACAAGGGGTCTAATTCTTTTTCCTGAATCACTTGCATAAACTAAGGCTTCACTTAGAGGATTATCATCCTTAAATTTTTTTGCCATTGCCTTGTCGATAAGATTTTTATCATTTATTAAAATTTTATCAAATATTTCTTTATTCATTTTCGTCATTATTAATTATTTCAACCTTCGCCTTATAATCATTGATTTGATTATTTAGTTTATCGTAAATTTCTTTTGCCTCTTTATAAATTTCAAGGCTTTTATCAATATTATCCTTATTATTTTCTAAATCTTTAAGCAAAGACTCCATTTTTTTGTAATTTTCTTCAAAAGTATTATCCATCATAAATCTCAGCTTTCACTTCTCCATCTGCAAATATTATTTTTACCTTATCCTTATTTTTTAAAGAATACTTTGAATAAATAAATTTTCCATCTCTATCTTTAACAAAAATACTTTTTTTTCTAATATCCAAAATAGATTTTAAAGAATCAAGTTTTAAACCCAACATTGAAAGATTATTTTCTTTTTCTTCTATATTTTTTTCTAAATTATTTTTGATTTTTTCAAAAATATCATCTAAGTTTTTAGTCTTAGAGTCTAATAAATTATCAAGACTATAAGAGTTGAGTTTTACTTTCATATTTTTAAGCTTTAATTCTTTAATTTCAATATTTCTATCGACAGTCTTTTTTATATCTATAAAAATTTTATTTATTTGATCTTTAATTTTTTTGTAATTTCTAACCAAAAAAGAGCCCGCTTCTGTAGGTGTTTGTAAGGATAAATCACTTACTAAGTCTGTCAAAGACAAGTCGATTTTATGGCCTATGGCAGAAATTATTGGACTTTTTGCTTGGTAAATTTTTTCTACAAGATCTTTTTCATTAAAAACTTTCAAATCTTCCTTGCTCCCACCACCACGGGTTAGGACAATTGCATCCAGATTTTTTTTATCAAGAATATCTATTGCATTAATTATTTCATTTTTTGCACTTAATCCTTGAACCTTAACTGGATACAAAAATATATTTATGTCAGATATTTCTTTGTTTATAACTGAAAGAAAATCAACTATGGCGGCTGATTTGTCTGATGTTATAAGGCCAATATTTTTAGGATAATCGCATATGGTTTTCTTTATACTTTCGTCAAAATAACCTTTTTTATAAAAGTCTTCCTTGATTTTTAAAAATTTTATATATTCTTCTGACAGACCCTTTTTCTCTATATTTTTTACTGATATAGAAATTTTAGAAAAAAAGTTGTTGTATATAAGATTTCCATCAACAACAACTTCATCTCCATTATTGTATTGATCCAAATTTTTATCTTCATAATAATAAATTACACAATCAATAATTTCATTATCTTCTTTTAATGAAAAATATACGTGATTGTGAGAAATTTTATAATTGGCTATTTCACCTTTTATACTTATATTTTGAAATAAAGGATCGTGTTTAAAGGAAGTTTTTATATATTGATTAAGCTGTTTTACACTTAAAGATTTCAATTATTTTCTCTTTTCTGCAATTTTTCCTAATACACTATTTATAAACTTATAACCATCGCTTGTAGAATATTCTTTTGCTATATTTACAGCTTCATTGATAGATACACTTACTGGAATTTCTAAATTCTCAAATTCATTTACACTCAAAAATAAAATTGCCCTATCAACTTTTGAAAGTCTTTTTAGTCCACTTGCTCCTATTTGACCCGTAATTATTTTTTCTAGTTTTTCAAAATTTTCTACATAGGATTTTAAAGATTCATATAAAAATGAATCTTTATTTAAATCTATTTCATGATTAATAAGGGCTTGGTCGATATCTTCAATATTTTTAATTTGGTCTTCAAAAATTAATTTAAAGGTCCAATCTCTTTGTTTTTTTCTATTCATTGTAATTTTAAACTATCAACTTCGACATTGACTCTTTTTACTTTTAAGCCAGTCATAGTTTCAACTTGTCTTTTTACATTTTCTTGAACGTTTTTAATAGTTTTTCTTACATTCACATCTGCATTAAGCACAAGATTTAAGTCAATAATTACAAAACCATCCATTACAGATATTTTTGTATTTTTAGCTTCTTTATTGGATTTTGTATTTGTTTCAATTACACCATTTATTTCAAGAGATGCCTTATTTGCTATAGCTTCAATGGTCTCATTTGCAATTTTAACACTTCCAAATTTAAAACTTCTAGTCATTCTTTCTCCTTTATACTCTGGATAAATATTCCCCTTTTCTTGTATCAATTTTTATAACATCTCCCTCATTTACAAAAACTGGTACATTTATAACAGCTCCTGTTTCAACTTCTGCAGGTTTTGTTACATTTGTTGCTGTATCACCTTTGATTGCAGGTTCTGTTTTAATAACTTCAAGTTCTACAAAATTTGGTGCTTCAATAGAAAAAGGTTTATTCTTATAAAATCTCATTGTTGCTGTATCATTTTCTTTAATGTAAGGAATTGCTTCAGAAATAGCATCCTTATCTACTGGAATTTGCTCAAAAGTTTCTGGATCCATAAAATAATACAATTGACCATCATTGTATAAGTATTGCATTTCCTTTGTAGAAATTATTGCTTGTTCAAACTTTTCATTTGGGTTAAAAGTTACATCCTTATTTCCACCTTGCATTACAGATTTTATTTTTGCCCTAACAAAAGCTGCACCCTTACCTGGTTTTACGTGTTGGAAATCAATTACTTGATAAACGTCCCCATCATATTCAAAAGTTATCCCTTTTCTTAAATCATTTGCTGATATCATAAATCCTCCTAATCGGTCTTTTTCTAATATTATACCACTATTATTAGCTTTTTTAAATTTAAATGTAAAATTATGTAATAAATAGAAATATTTTTTCACTTTATTTTTTTCTATTTGATATAATAAATAAAGGAGTTATTATGAAAAAATTAGCAATAATATCAGAATACAATCCGTTTCATAACGGCCACAATTACATACAAAAAAAAGCAAGAGAAATTACAAGTGCAGATATATTGATTTCTATAATGAGTGGAGATTTTGTTCAAAGAGGCGAAATTAGCCTAATAGATAAATATAAAAGGGCAAATGCTGCCATGATTTCAGCAGATCTCGTTATAGAAATGCCTTCATTTATTTCTTTACAATCTGCAAATTTATTTGCCAAAAAAAATATAGAAATTTTAAGCAAATTACAAGTTGATTATCTTGCATTTGGAATTGAAAATATAAATGAGGAAGAATTTTTTAAAACTTGTGAAAAATTATTTGATAATAAAGATAAGATAAATAAAAATATAAAAAATTATCTAGACCAAGGAATGTCCTATGCCAAAGCCTCCTATCTTTCATCAATTAAATATGTTAAAAATGAAAAATTTTTTTCAGCTAACAATATTCTTGCCCTAGAATATATTAGGGGGATTAAAAATTTAAATTCAAATATAAAGCCTATTCCTATAAAAAGGCTAAAATCTATGAACAAGGATGAAAATTTAAAGTCTGATTTTTTTGCATCATCAAGCTCAATTAGAAATAATATAAGTGATAAGAAAATAAAAGACTACCTTCCTGAAATTTCCTACAACTTTATAAATGAATTTAAAAATACTTATTCATTTTTTCCAAAAAATAATTATTTGTATAATTATTTTAGATATAAAATTCTTATTGAAGAAAAAAATATGATAGATATTTTGTGCTTCGAAGAAGGTATGGATAATTATCTTATAAAAAAAGCTAAAGAAAATAAATCTTATGAAGATTTTATTAAAAACTCCACAAGTCAAAGATTTACAAGTTCAAGAATAAAAAGACTTATGATTAATTATTTACTAGATAACAAAACTTTTTTAAACAAAATTGATATTAATTTCATAAAAATTCTTGCCTTTAACGAAAAAGCCTTAAATTTATTTAGAGAAACTGACCTTGAAATTGTTATTCAAAAAAAAGATACGGAAAAATTAGATAAGCACAATAAAATAATTTACAATCAAATAATCAAAGCCTCAAACCTATATTCACTAGTTCTAGGAAGAGATTTTAATTACGATTACAAGCAAAAAATATCAATAAAAAAATCCTCATGCTAGAGGATTTTTTTTTATTTTTGATTTAATATATGTTGTTTATTTTTTTCCAATGATTGAGCCAATTGGTTGAAGTTTTCACTTGATTTTGTAAATAATTGGTCAATGTATTGGTAAGATTGTTGTTTAATTTTATTTGCTTCTTGGTTAGCTTCTTCAAGAATTCTTTGAGCTTCTTGTCTAGCTTGAGCAGTTATCTGATGTTCAGAAATCATTCTTTGATATTGACTTTTAGCTTGTTCTTTGAAATTTTTAATTTCATTATTTGCATTTTCAACTTTAGATCTTGCTTCATTATCAGCTTCTTGAAGAATTCTTTCTTTTTCATCATTAATCCATTGAGCATTTTTAATTTCTGTTGGTAGAGAATCTCTCATATCCCTAACTATTTCAAAAATTTCGTCTGGATCTACAGAAACTTTTCTTGAAAATGGTACTGAACTAGCATTGTCCATTATATCTTCAATTTCATCAATAAGTTCATTAATATTTGCCATTATTTTTTCCTCCTAGATTATTTTTTTCATATATAGCTTTTTTTACATTTTTTGATACAAATTTAGATACATCTCCACCAAAACTAGCTAGCTCTCTTACTCCGCTTGAACTTATAAACGAGAATTTTGGGTCAGAAAGTAAAAATATAGTTTCAAGACCTGGGTAAAGATTAGTATTGAATTGAGCAATATTCATCTCATACTCATAATCTGCAATAGCCCTAATTCCCCTAACTATTATTTTTGAATTTTCTTTTTTCGCAAAATCGACCAATAAACCTTCAAATGTTTTTACTTTTACATTTTCTAATTTACATTCTTCAATATCTTTTTCTATTAATTGTTTTCTCTCTTTAATTGAGAAAAGAGAGTGCTTGGCTTCATTTATCAATATAGCAATGACTACCTCATCAAACATATCATTTAATCTTTTAATTATATCTAAATGTCCGATTGTAATAGGATCAAAGCTACCTGGATATATCACTTTCATAGCAATAAATTTTTATGATTTTCCTTCCATATTTTTTCTCTTTAATTAATTTCAAATTAGTCATATAAGAAAAATCAATATCCCTATCTGATTCGCTTATTATTATACCATTTTTATTCAACAAATGGTAGGCTAATATAGTTTCTAGACTAATTTTCAAATAATCTTCTTTGTAAGGAGGATCCAAATATATGTAGTCAAAAGTTTTATTGTCATCTTTTAAAATTTCTAAAACTTTTCTAAAATCCCCTCTTATGCATTTAGCATTTTCACTTTTTGTCTTTTCAATATTTTCTTTTAGTATCCTATAATTAGAATTATTTAATTCACCAAAAACAACTTCCTTTGCCCCATGAGATAAAAATTCAATTCCCATTTGTCCAGTACATGAAAACAAATCAAGTACTGTATAGTCTTCTTTAAAAGGATAAAGCATAGCCATTACAGCTTCCTTGACCTTATTATCCGTTGGTCTAGAATTATTTGATTTTGGTGATTTTAAATTGAATCCCTTATATTTTCCAGCTACTACTCTCATTAATTTAACACTATCCTCTTATCTATATTAAAATATTTTTCCAAGTAAGTAAAATTTACCCCATCAAAATTATTATTTTTTAAATAAGTAAAAATTTTAAAACAAAGATCAATTTCATCTTCTTTTAAATTTAGATAATTTAAATCATCAAGATTTTTCCCATGTTGGATTGTAGATAAAATTTTACCTGCTCCCCTTAATTTTAAATCTTTTTTTGCGATTTCAAAGCCATCATTTGAATTCTTAATAATATTTAACTTAGATCTTTCATCAATTTTTTTACTTATCAAATAACAATAAGATTTGTGTTCTCCCCTACCAATTCTTCCCCTAAGTTGGTGAAGAGAAGACAAACCAAAATTATTAGCATTGTAAATTATCATACTGTTTGCATTGGATACATCTATTCCAACTTCTATTACAGTTGTAGAAATTAATATATCAATTTTACCATCTGAAAAATCTTTTAAAATCCTCTCTTTTTGATCTGCTTTTAGTTTTCCGTGAAGTTTTTCAATACGAGCATTTTTGAAATTTTTCTTATAACGTTTGTATAGGTTTTCTAGACTATTTTCGTCATCACTATCAATAGAATCACTAACTACATAAACTTGTCTTCTCCTATCGATAAAATCACTGATTTTAAAAAATAAGCTAGATTCCATAGATAAAAGCACAAGCTCTGTTATAATTTCTCCTCTTCCCTTAGGTAGCTCTGTAATTTGAGATAAGTCTAAGAGCTTTTTCATCTTTAAAAAAAGAGTCCTTGGAATTGGAGTAGCTGTCATTGTTAGATAATTTGCATCATTCCCCTTTTCATACAAGGCCTGTCGTTGTCTAACTCCAAATCTGTGCTGCTCATCAGCAACTATAAGTTTTAAATTTTTAAATTCAACATCTTCAACAATAAGAGCATGAGTTCCAATAACTATATCAATTTGACCATTTTTTATTTTTTCTTTAATTTCATCCTTATTTTTAACAGATGAAGTTAATAGACAAACCTTCAAACCAAAACTTTCAATAAGTTTTTTATTTTTTTCATATTGTTGAATAGCCAAAACTTCTGTAGGCACCATCATACAAGTTTGGTAGGAATTTATAGAAAAAATAATCATAGCTATCAAGGCAACTATGGTTTTTCCACTTCCAACATCTCCACACAAAAGCCTGTTCATAATTGACTTACTTGTTGAATCATTTAAAATTTCACACAATGCCTTATACTGGCTCGCAGTTAATTTAAAATCAAGTCTATTTAAAATGCATTCTAAATCGAAATCCAATTTTAAATCTTGGTAGGAGTTTTCTTTTTGCATTAAATAGATAAAAATCAATTCCTTCAAAAAATCAATAATTTTTATCTGACTCTTAGCTTTTTTTAATTTTTCTATACTAGTTGGAAAATGAATTTCTCTAAGATTTGTAAGTTTATCAGAAAATTCAAATTGATCAAGAACCTTTTTATCTAATAAAACTTCTTCTTGATTAAAATTATCCAATGCCTGCCCAATAAAATCTGATAAATTTTTATTATTTATTGACTTTGTCAATGGATAAATTGGAACTATATTTCCAATTCTATTATCTTCAAGGTTAGAAAATTCTGGATTATGACACTCAAATTCATAACCATTTTTTATGATTTTTGTATAAAATTTATATGTTTTTCCAATTTTTAAGGATCTTGGTGAAAATTTGTCGTTAAAAAATACTATTTTTATCCTTTTATCATTTTCACTAGCATAAAGATAAGAAATAGAAAACTTTTTACTATAATTTATATAAGGTTTTGATTCGATTTTCCATTCATAATAGTGTTTATTTCCATCAAGACCATGGGATAAGTCAAATTTTTTTGACCTATCCTCATACTCCCTAGGATAATAATTATATAAATCTTCAACCTTATAAATAGATAATTTAGACAAATATTCTTTTTTCTTTTTTCCTATACCTTTAAGATCCAAAAGATCCATCTATCTTACTCCAAGGTAATTGTATAATAATATAGAGGTTGTCCGCCATAAATTAATTCAACATCGCAGTCTTTGAATTTCTTTTGAACAAATTTTTGAAGTTTTTTAGCATCTTTATCTTCTATATCCTCACCATAGTAAATAGTAATTAAAGATGTATCAGAATCTACAGCCTTCTCCAAAGTTTCCCTTGCGGTTTTTTCTATAGTTTTTTTGCTAGTTACTATATTATTATCAACAATTCCTATAAATTCATCTTTTCTAATTTCAACATTATTAACAATAGTATCCCTAACAGCTATAGTAACTTCACATATTCTAACATCTTCAATAGCATCATTGAAATTTTCCATATTTTGATCTAGTGACTCATCTTCATCAAAAGATAAAAGTGCAGAAAAGGATTCAGGAATCGACCTTGTTTCAACAACCCTACAAGTCTTATCAGATAAATCACAAGCTTGTTTGGCGCTCATTATAATGTTCTTATTATTTGGGAATATTATTATATTTTCACTATCAACTTTTTCAATTGCCTTATATATATCTTCAGTTGATGGGTTCATTGTTTGTCCACCAGCTATAATTTTATCAACATTTAAACTTTCAAAGACTTTATCATAGCCTTTTCCCCTAGAAACAGCTATAAATCCATATTTTTTAGCAGGTTTTTTGTTGATTTTAATATCATTTAAAACGTCAGGATTTGTATTTTCAATATTCATATTTAAAACTTGACCATATGAAGAAACTTTTTCTAACAAATCTCTAATACTATCACAATCAAAAGAAAGATTTAAAATTCCATTGTCAAAATTTTCAGACAAAGAAGTAGATATTTCATTTAATTTTTCAAGCAATTCATCTTTTTCATCTTCTCCGATGCTAATAGATAAATCAACATTATAATCCTTTGAAGGCAAATCCTCAATTTCTATTTCTGATAGGTCAGTTTCAATATCAATATCACCATTTAAAGCTTTCAAAGCTCCTTCAAGCAAAAACATCAATCCTTGTCCACCAGAGTCAACGACTTTAGCTTCCTTTAATACTGGAAGTAAATTCGGAGTATCAAGAAGAGCTTTTTGACCTGCACCTATAATTTTATATAGGTATTTGTCTATATCAATATTATTCTCAAAAGAATTATTAGCCTCTTCAGCCATCAACCTTGATACTGTCAATATTGTTCCTTCTGTAGGCTTCATTACAGCTTTATATGCAGTTTTATTTGCAGTATCAAAAATTTCTTTTATAATTTCTCCATCTATAGTGTCATGACCTTTCAAGGCTTTTGACATACCACGACAAAGCTGGGATAAAATTACACCAGAGTTTCCCCTAGCCCCCATCAAAGTTCCTTGACTTAAAGCTTTAGCTATATCATAGCAAGATGATGATTCAATTTCCTTTACTCTTTCTACACCAGATTTCATTGTCATAGTCATGTTAGTACCTGTATCACCATCAGGAACAGGGAATACATTTAAACTATCGACAACATCTCTTTTTTCATTAAGAAGTTCAAAAGCTTTAATAATCAAAGTTTTGAACTTTTTACTATCGATTTTCTTCATATTTCTCCTAACTTCTTATTCCTTGAACTAAAATATTTACACTTGATACACCAACATTAAGAGAATGTTCTACATTGTATTTAACATTTTCAATGATATTTTGGCACACAACTGCTATTCTTACACCATAATTTAAAAATAATGATATATCTATTGTTACAGATCCATCTATATTTCTAACAACTTTTACGCCTCTGTTCATATTTTCAATGCCTAAAAGTTTATATAATCCATCTTTAGTACTTCTGCTCGCAAGACCCACAACCCCGTAGGATTCCATTACAGAAGCTGCAGCAATATTTGCAATTACTGTTTCTGAAATACTAACTTTACCGTAATTGTTTTTATACTTAATTGCCATAAACTCCTCCATTTTAGTTTTAATATATAAAATATTATACCACAAATAAAAAATTATTATAATTTAGTAAAAATTTTCATTGAAATTTCAAAATATTTTTTTCAAATAATAAATTAAAATTTTTAAATTTTCGCACAAAAAAAGGATGAGCTAAGTCATCCTTTTGATTTTTTTTTAAGTTATCTTATTTTCCAGCTAATCTCTTATATGTTTCATATCTATCTTTAGCAGCTTTTTCTGCCTCTTGATATAATTGGTCAGCTGTTTCAGGGAATGATCTCTTAAGTGAAGAGTATCTAACTTCTCCTTGGATAAATTCTTGGAATGATTCCTTAGGTTCTTTTGAATCTAATTGGAATGGATTCTTTCCTTCATCAGCAAGTCTTGGATCAAATCTCCATAAGTGCCAGTAACCAGCATCAACAGCTTGTTTTTCTCTAAATTGAGATTTACCCATACCAATTCTGATACCGTGGTTGATACATGGTGCATAGCAGATGATTAGAGATGGTCCATCATAGCTTTCTGCTTCTTTCATAGCTTTGATTGTTTGATTTTGGTTTGCTCCCATAGCAACTTGTGCTACGTAAACATATCCGTATGAAGTCATCATTAGACCAAGGTCTTTCTTTCTAACCTTTTTACCAGATGCAGCAAATTGTGCTACTGCTGATAATGGTGTAGCTTTAGATGATTGTCCACCTGTATTTGAATAAACTTCTGTATCAAATACTAAGATATTGATGTTTTCTCCACTTGCAAGTACGTGGTCAACTCCACCAAATCCTATATCATAGCTCCATCCGTCTCCACCAAAAATCCAAACTGATTTTTTAATCATATAATCTTTTAGTGCATAAATTTTGTGAAGTAAGTCTTTTGCTTTTTCATCACTTACAGATTTAGCTTTATCTTCAAGGTTAAGGATTTTAGCTGTAGCCTCTTTAGATGCTTTAACATCTTCTTTTCCTTCTAACCAAGCTTTGAATGCTTCAGTAAGTTCAGAATCTGATCCAAGTTCATTGAATTCATTCATGTAAGTTTCAAGAAGTAATTTATTTGAATCAGCTGCAAGTTTCATACCATATCCGTATTCTGCTGCATCTTCAAATAATGAGTTACCCCAAGCTGGACCTTGTCCACAAGCATTTGTTGTATATGGTGTTGCTGGTGCTGAAGCTCCCCAAATTGATGAACATCCTGTAGCGTTAGCTATATACATTCTATCACCAAATAATTGAGTAACTAATTTAGCATATGGTGTTTCTCCACATCCTGCACAAGCTCCTGAAAACTCAAGTAATGGTTGTTTAAATTGAGATCCTTTCAATGTCATTGGATCCATAACATCTTCTTTGTATCCAACTTTTTCATGAGCATATTCCCAATTATCTTTTTCTTTTTCAACTTCTTCTTCGAAAGGTTTCATAAGAAGAGCTTTCTTTGGAGCAGGACATACATCAGCACAGTTTCCACAACCTGTACAATCAAGTGGTGAGATTTGGATTCTGAAATCATATCCGTCCATTCCCTTACCAATTGCTTTCTTTGTTTCAAATCCTTCAGGTGCATTAGCTTTTTCTTCTTCTGTTACTAAGAAAGGTCTAATTACAGCGTGTGGACAAACATATGAACATTGGTTACATTGGATACAATTATCAATTTGCCATTCTGGTACGTTAAGAGCGATTCCTCTTTTTTCGTATTGAGTTGTACCTGGTTCAAAGTCTCCGTTTGTTCTATCTTTGAATACTGAAACTGGAAGATCATCTTCTTTTTGTTCAATCATTGGTTTAACGATGTTTTTGATGAATTCTGGAAGTTCTTTTTCTTCTTTAACTTCATCTTTTGCATCTTTCCAAGATTCTGGAACATCTACTTTAACTACTGCGTCAATTCCTTTATCAACTGCTTTGTAGTTCATGTTTACTATATCATCACCTTTGTGACCATAAGCTTTAACTATAGAATCTTTTAAGAATTTAACTGCTTCATCTATTGGAATTACATTTGCAAGGTTGAAGAATGCTGATTGCATAATCATATTTGTTCTTGAACCTAATCCAATGTTTTCAGCGATGTGTGATGCATCAATTATATTAAAGTCAATATTGTGCTCAGCAATATATTTTTTCATTTTTGCTGGTAAATGTTCTTCTAAATCTTCTTCTGACCATGGGCAGTTTAATAAGAAAGTACCACCATCTTTTAGTCCATCTAATAAATCATATTGATTAACGTAAGCTGGTTTTGAACATGAAATAAAGTCAGCTTCGTCTAATAGGTATGTTGATCTAATTGGATTTTTACCGAATCTTAAGTGAGATACTGTAAGTCCACCAGATTTTTTAGAGTCGTAATCAAAATATCCTTGAGCATACATATCTGTATTATCTCCGATAATTTTGATAGCTTGTTTATTTGCTCCTACAGTTCCGTCAGATCCGAATCCCCAGAATTTACATCTGCTTGTTCCTTCTTGTCTGATTCTTAAATCAGTTCTGTCAAGAGATTTATATGTTACATCATCAACTATAGAGATTGTGAAATCATCTTTCATTTCTCCTTCAAGATTTTTAAATACTGCTTCAATATCTGCAGGTATTGTATCTTTTGATGAAAGACCATATCTACCACCAATTATTTGTGGTTTATCTTCAACATCATAATAAGCTGATTTAACATCTAATAGTAATGGTTCACCAATTGAACCTTTTTCTTTTGTTCTATCTAATACAGCAATTTTCTTAACTGTTTTTGGTATAGCTTTTAGTAGGTGATCTTTTGAGAATGGTCTGAATAAATGAACTTCAACCATACCAACTTTTTTACCATCTTCTACTAATTTATCGATTGCTTCTTCAGCTGCTTGGCAAACTGAACCCATAGCTATTATGATTTCTTCTGCATCATCTGCACCATAATAGTTGAATAATCCGTAATTTGTACCGATTAATTCGTTGATTTTGTTCATGTAGTTTTCTGTTATACCAATTATATTTGTATAAGCTGGGTTTGAAGCTTCCATTCTTTGGAAGAAAATATTCTTTTCAGCAGTACCAATAGTTTTTGGTCTTTCTGGGTTTAATGATTCATTTTTGAAAGCATCTACTGCTTCATAATCTACCAATGGAGCTAATGTATCATAGTCCCAAACTTGAATTTTTTGAATTTCGTGACTTGTTCTAAATCCATCAAAGAAATGGCAGAATGGAATTCTTCCTTCAATAGCTGCTAAGTGAGCTACTGGTGCTAAGTCCATAACTTGTTGAACTGATCCTGTACATAGCATAGCAAATCCTGTTTGTCTTGCTGCCATAACGTCAGAATGGTCACCATAAATTGAAAGTGCGTGAGTTGCTAAAGTTCTAGCTGCAACATGGAAAACACCTGGTAATCTTTCTCCAGCAATTTTATACATATTAGGGATCATTAATAATAATCCTTGACTTGCTGTATATGTAGTAGTAAGTGCTCCTGCTGCAAGTGCACCGTGAACTGCTCCTGCTGCACCAGCTTCTGATTGCATTTCTTTTACTTGAACTGGTCTACCAAATACGTTTTTTCTACCGTTTGCTGCCCAAACATCTACTGCTTCTGGCATTGGTGATGAAGGTGTGATTGGATAGATTGTTGCTACATCTGTAAACGCATAAGATACGTGAGCAGCTGCAGTGTTACCATCCATAGTCTTCATAGCTCTATTAATTGTCATCTAAGACCTCCTAAAAATTATATGAATCAATTATCGTTAACACTATTTTAAGTATAATCATTATCTTGTCATTAGTCAAGTAAATATCAAATATTTTCACAAGCTAATTATCATTGCTAGAATCTTTAAATAAATTATCAGTCATTACTTTTGCTGCATTATATCCCATTGATTTCTCTCTTTGGTTCATCGCAGCCACTTCTATAATCATAGCTAAATTTCTACCTGCCCTAACCGGGATTAGTATTTTTGGAATTTCTAAATTTAGAATTTCTGTAAAATGATCATCGAGTCCAAGCCTGTCATATTCGTAATCTTCTCTCCAATGTTCAAGTTCAATTACTAAATCTATTTCTGTTGAAACTTTTACAGATCCAGTTCCATATAGTCTTCTTACATCAACAATTCCAAGTCCCCTTATTTCTGTGTAATGTCTTATATTTTCTGGGGCTTGTCCTACAATTTTATTATCGTATGCTGCGATTTCTACAACATCATCTGCAACTAGCCTGTGACCTCTATTTACAAGATCTAGGGCTGTTTCACTTTTTCCAACAGAGCTTTCTCCAAGTATTAAAACTCCCACACCAAAAACTTCTAATAATTCTCCATGAACTTGAGTCCTATCTGCAAAAATATATTCTAGTTCTTGAGATATAATTGAAGTTAATTTTGTTGTTGGCAATTTTGATCTTAATATTGTTATATCGTAATAATCTGCCAAATCTAAAATATCTTTTGGAAGCCCTGCATTATATGAAAATAATATTGCTGGCATTTTGTAGGATAAAATCCCCCTAAATCTTTCATATTGCATTTTATTGTCAAGACTTGTTAGGTAAGTGTATTCTACACTACCAATTATTTGGAGTCTTTTGTATGGAAATTCCTCCAAATATCCCGTCAATTGAAGACCTGGTCTATTAATATCCGGACTTTGTAAAATGACTTGATCATAATCTGACGATTTATGAACTATTTCAAGTCCCAAAATATCAACCACATCTTTTAATTTTACACTTGTTTGTTTTCCCATTTTTTCCTCTTTAATTATTTAATTTGAAATATTTTATTATTTCAAGAGCCTGATTTTCTCCAATCAAATCTACTTCCATCAATTCTTCAAGGCTCGCTTTTTTTATATTTTTTATACTTTTAAAGTGCCTTAAAAGATTTTCTTTTTTTCTTTTTCCTATACCGTTAATATTATCAAGCTCAGATTTTTTCATTGTTTGATTCATTAATTTCCTATGATAGTTTATGGCAAATCTGTGTGCTTCTTCTTGAATTTCATAGATTAATTTGTAGACTGGATCTCGTTTTTTTATTGGTGTTTCTTCATTTTCATAGATGATAGCTCTTGTTGTATGCTTATCGTCTTTAACAAGTCCTGCAACTTCGATTGAAAAATTTAATTTTTCCAAGACTTTTTTTGCTGATTTTACTTGACCCTTGCCTCCGTCCATCAAAATTAAATCTGGCAGTTTTCCAAATCCTGTATAGGTGTTGTTATTTTTAATCTCTTTTTTTGCCCTTTGAAATCTTCTTGTAAGAACCTCTTCAAGTGAATGATAATCATCCGGACCTTCTATGGTTTTTATTTTAAATTTTCTGTATTCTTTTCTTTCTGCTATACCGTTTTGAAATACAACCATCGATCCAACTGATTGAACTCCAGATGTATTTGAAATATCGTAGGCTTCAATCCTATTTATAGCTTTCAAATTTAAAATTTCTTTTAAACCATTTAGACCCGAATGTTTTTTTCTTTCTTTTTCTTCTAGTCTTTTTTCATATTTTTTCATCATGTCACTTGCATTTCTGTAAGCCATATCTACTAATTCTTTTTTATTCCCAAGTTTTGGACAAATTATGCTTACCTTTTTGCCTTTTTTATTTTCAATAAATGATTTTAAAAGCTCATAATCTGATGGCATTGTTCGAACTAGGATTTCCTTAGGTATATACATAAGATTTAGATAAAATTGTTTCATAAATGAAGACATAATATCTGCATCATCTTCCCTATAATCATCTTTTATTATAAAATGTTCCCTATCGACAATTTTTCCATCTCTCATAAAAAACACTTGCATGGTAACATAAAAAAGCCCTTTGGACATGGCTATAATATCCATATCATCTCCACTTGTTGTTGTTACTTTTTGTTTTTGTGATATGGTTGACAAGGCCCTATGATAATCTCTATATTTTGCTGCATTTTCAAAATCTAAACTCTCACTTGCTTTATTCATTTTTTCTATGACTAAATTTGGTATATGGTCCGACTTGTTTTCTAAAAATTCTTTTATTTTTTTTATATTTTCCATATACTCATCTTCATTTTCATTTCCTATACAAGGAGCCTTACACCTGTGAATATAATAATTTAGGCAAGGTCTATCTAGTTTTTGACCCTTATCAAAATTTAAATTACAGGTTCTAAAGGGATAAAGACTATGAAATAATTCTATAACGTCATTTACTGCATAGGCATCTGGATAAGGGCCAAAGTAAAAGCCCTTATCCTTTTTTACATTTCTCACCTTTTGGATTCTTGGAAATTTTTCATTGGTAATTTTTATATATGGATATTGTTTATCATCTCTTAAAACAATATTATATCTCGGCCTGTTCTTCTTTATTAGATTTGATTCTAAAACGAGAGCTTCGACCTCATTTTCTACAATTATATATTCAAAGTGATCTATATGACTTACCATGGCGAGGACTTTTCTGCCTTTATTTTTGTTGTTGTCAAAGTATTGGCTTACACGTTTTTTTAAATTTATAGCCTTTCCAACATAGATTATTTCATCTTGGCTATTTCTCATTATATAAACGCCTGGTAGTTCTGGTAACTCTTTTAGTTTTTCTTTTATTTGATTGTTCATCAAATCTCTTTACAACTTTCTATTAAATATTCTAAATCTGATCCTTCAAGATATGGTGATAAAATATCTTGACATTTTTTGTTGTAAGAATTAATCCATTCTATCTCCCACTTATCAAGCATTTCTATATTTATTGGTCTAGTATCTATTGGGACATAGGTTAGGCATTCAAATTTCATAAATTTACCAAATTCATTTTCCAAATCTTTTTTAACATAAACTTCACTTTCAATTCTTACTCCGTGTTTATTTGCTATATATAAACCGGGTTCTATTGAAGTTGTCATATTTTCTAATAATTCAATATCATTAAATTGAGAAATATTATTTGGACCTTCGTGAACAGTTAGACTAAATCCAACTCCATGGCCTGTTCCGTGGAAATAATCTTTACAAGCTTTCCACAATGGATATTTTGCTATTGCATCTAGTCTTTGTCCCTTTGTTTTTTCTTTAAATCTTGCACTCATTAAGGCGATGTGAGATTTTAAAACTAGGGTATAATTCTCTTTTTCTTCTTCCGTAAGTTCTCCAAGAGCAATTGTTCTTGTTATATCTGTAGTTCCTTCTTTGTAATGAGCTCCAGAATCTACCAATAAAAGTGATTTTTCTTCTAAAGTTTTTGATGAAAGTGATGTTGGTTCATAATGAACAATGGCTCCATTTTCTTTGTAACCTGCTATTGTTTCAAATGAATCTTCAATGTAAGTTTCGTTTTCTTTTCTTAAATCTTGCAATTTTTTGCTAGCTATAAGCTCTGTCAAAGACCCTGTACATGTTCCAACTTCAACCCAATTGAAAAATTTAACAAGACTTACTCCATCAATAATATAGGCTTTTTTCTCATTTTCTATTTCTGTTTTGTTTTTTACAGCCTTCATCCTCGTTGAAATATTTATTCCGCTTGTTATTCTAACATTTGAATTGATAGCATCAAAAATCGCTACATTTGTTCTTTCTGGATCTATATAAATCCTATTTTTGCCCTTTATATTTTTTAATAATGTGTAAATATAATCATAAGAATGAACTTTTACCTTGTTTTCTTTTAAATAAGATAAAACTTCATCGTCAAGTTTATCTTGGTCTATACAAAGATGAATTTCATCCATTGAAACCAACAAATATGATAAAACTACTGGAGTATATCCAATATCATTTCCTCTTATATTTAAAAGATAACAAATATCTTCTGGAGATCCAATAAAATTATAATCACACTCTTTTTTCTTAAGCTCTTCTCTTAGCCTATTTATTTTTGATTCTAAGCTTTCTCCAACATATTTTAAATCATAAATCCAAACTTTTTCTTTTGGAAGGCTTGGTCTATCTTCCCAAATTTGAGAAATATAGTCTATATCATAAACCAAGGCACGTGATCCCATATTTTCACTTAAAGATTTGTAATCTTTAACTGAATAACAATTTCCATCAAAACCAATTTTTCCAAATTCTCCTACTTCTTCTAGTAAAAATTCTTCCATTGTAGGATCTTCTTCAAAACCTTGTTTATAAAATTCAAATTCAGAAAATTTCAATTCATTTTCAGCTTGTAAAAAATATCTAGAATCAGTCCAAAGTCTTGCCTTATCTTTTGTAACAACACAAACTCCTGCAGATCCTGTAAAACCTGAAATATATTCGCGAGTTTTGTAATAATCACTGATATATTCTGATTGGTGAGGATCAGAAGTATTTATAATATATGCATCTATTTTTCTAGCAGCCATTAGCTCTCTGAGCTTTTCTAGTCTTTGATTAATATTCATAATTTCTCCTTTAATTTTCATCTTTTAAATATTATACCATTGTTAGAAAATTAAAGAAAAATATAGAATTGATTTTTTCAATCTCTTTCTATATAATTAATAATGCTAAATAAAGAATAAAAAAGAAAGAGTGATTAAATGAAATTAGGAATAGTTGGCCTACCAAATGTGGGCAAATCAACTTTATTTAATGCTATTACAAAAGCCGGAGCAGAAATCGCAAATTATCCTTTCTGCACAATAGATCCAAACGTAGGACTTGTAAATGTTCCAGATTATAGAGTTGATTATCTTGCAAAAATGCACAATTCAAAAAAAATTGTACCAGCAGCTATAGAATTTTATGATATAGCAGGACTTGTAAAAGGAGCAAGCAAGGGCGAAGGATTGGGAAATAAATTTCTATCAAATATCAGAGAAACTGATGCAATAGTAGAAGTTTTGCGTTGTTTTAATGATCCAAATGTAACCCATGTTGATGGAAATATTGACCCATTAAGAGATATTGAAACAATAAATTTTGAGCTTATTCTTTCAGACCTTGAACTTGTTGAAAAAGTTTTGACAAAAAGAGAAAAAGTTGCAAAATCTGATAAATCAGCAAGAAGTGAAGTTGAATTATTAAAAAGAATAAAAGAAGTTTTGGAAAAAGGAAAATCTGCCAGAGTTTTAAATTTACACGATGAAGAAAAAGCCCTTCTTAAAACCTACCAACTTCTTTCAACAAAACCAATAATTTATGTTTGCAATGTCGATGAGAGCGATGTTGCAAATAACGGTGATGATAATGAATTTGTTCAAAAAGTTAGAGAATTTGCCAAAGAAGAAAATGCCCAAGTTTCTGTAGTAAGCGCAAAAATCGAACAAGAAATATCCGAGCTTGAAAGTGATGAGGAAAAGAAAGAATTTTTGGAAATGATTGGGCTTAGTGAATCTGGTTGCGATCAAGTTATAAAAGATTCTTACAAAACTTTGAATTTAATTTCGTTTTTGACAACTGGAGAAGATGAAACGAGAGCTTGGACAATCACTAATGGAACAAAGGCGGTTGATGCTGCTGGAAAAATCCACACAGATATACAAAGAGGTTTTATCAAAGCAGAAATCGTAAGTTTTGATACCCTAAAAGAATATGGTAATATGGCAAAAGTAAAAGAACATGGTCAACTTCGTATGGAAGGAAAAGACTATGTGATGAAAGATGGAGATATTACCAACTTCAAATTCAATGTTTAGGTGAAATATGAAAAAACAAGCAAAACTTATAGTTCACACAGGATCAATGTTTTCTGGAAAAACCACTTCCCTATGGCGTGAATTGTATAGGATGAAAATTGCAGGCTATAAAACCATCGCCTTTAAACCATCAGTAGATTCAAGGCACAAAGACGAAAAAATAATAAGTCATGATAATCTAGAACTTGATGCAATAAAAATAGAATCCATAAAAGAAATTTTAGAATATGCCCAAAACAATGAAATTGATGCAATAGGAATTGATGAAGTTCAATTTTTCCCAGATGAACCATCAAAAATAGTAGATTATTTTATAAAACTTATGCAAAATCACATTACAATTGTTGTATCAGGACTTGATATGGATTATAAGGCAAGACCTTTTGAAATTGTAAAAGAGTTAATGCCAATAGCTGACGAGTTAATAAAACACCATGCAATTTGTGCTTCATGCGGTGAAGATGCTTGGGTTTCATTTAGAAAATCTTACAATGAAGATAGGATTGAAATAGGAGCCCAAGATTCCTACGAACCCTTGTGTAGATCATGCTACAATAGAAAAATGAAAGATAGAGAAAAAAATAAAAATCAAATTTCACTAGATCAAATTTAACTACTCATTTTGACTAGTTCAGACTGTTGAAAAACTAAAAAATGTCCATTTCTACCGAACGTAGTGAGCGGAGAAATCTCATGAAATCTCTCCGTGCGTTCGCTTCACTCACACTAAAACATGTTTGCTTTGCAAACTTTTTCGTGCTTTAGCACTTAGTTTTAGGGATAAATATTCCAAATCAAGGCATATTTATCTAGTCGAGATGGGTTTTAGCGTAATTTTGTTTTAAATTAATAATGAATTAATAAACTGACTTTGTCTACGCTCTAAACTACTAATTTTGAGTAGTTTTATTTTTGAAAAATTTTATATTTACAAACAAAAAAGGCTGCTGTTTATAGCAACCTTATTTTTGTTTATAAAATTATTATCTTTCAACTACTAGAGCTGTTCCCATTCCTCCACCTATACAAAGTGTAGCGAGTCCTTTTTTAGAATCTCTTTTTTCCATTTCATATAATAGTGTTGTAAGAATTCTTGCTCCTGATCCTCCGATTGGGTGACCTATTGCAATTGCTCCACCGTTTACATTTGTTTTTTCTGGATCAAAGCCCATTTCATTTCTTACAGCATATGATTGAGCTGCGAAAGCTTCGTTTGATTCAACTAAGTCAAGGTCTTCAACTTTCCATCCTGCTTTTTCAAGAGCTTTTTTACTTGATGGAATTGGACCTGTTCCCATAACTTTTGGATCAACTCCTGCAGATGCATAGCTTACGATTGTAGCTAGTGGCTTAACGCCTAGTTCTTTAGCTTTTTCTTCACTCATAACTACAAGACAAGCTGCTCCATCGTTAATTCCTGATGCGTTAGCTGCTGTAACTGTACCATCTTTGATAAATGCTGGTCTTAATTTAGAAATTCCTTCTTGTGTAACACCGTCTCTAATATATTCGTCATCTTCAACAACTGTTACATTTCCTTTTCTATCTTTAATTTCTACTGGAGCGATTTCATCTTTAAATCTTCCTTCAGCACGAGCCTTGCTTGCTCTTTGTTGACTTACTGCTGCAAGATCATCTTGCATTTCTCTAGTAATTCCATATTTTTCAGCTACATTTTCAGCTGTTACTCCCATATGGTAGTCATTATAAACATCCCAAAGACCATCAGTAATCATTTCGTCAACAAATTTTTTGTTGCCCATTCTTGCTCCCCATCTAGCTTCGTTTAATAAGAATGGAGCGTTTGACATGCTTTCTGCACCACCTGCAAGAACTACATCAACATCTCCTGCTAAAATCATTTGAGCTGCTAATGAAACTGTTCTAAGACCAGATCCACAAACTTTATTGATTGTCATAGCTGGAGTTGTTTGAGGGATTCCAGCACCAAGTGAAATTTGTCTAGCAACGTTTTGTCCAAGTCCTGCTTGTAAAACGCAACCTAAAACTGTTTCATCAATATCTTCTGGTTTGATTCCTGCTCTTTCGATAGCTGCTTTTGCTGCAACTACACCTAAATCTACAGCACTTTTTGTTTTTAATGCACCACCAAAACTTCCAACTGGAGTTCTAGCTGCACTTGCAATTACTACTTTTCTTGTCATAATTTCCCCTTTCAATTTTATATCTGATAATTTGTTATCTTAACTTACAATATAATTATAACATGTAGTTAAAAATTTATCAAACATTTTTTCCAAACTTTCTTCTGGATTTTGAAATCCTTTTTCTTATATTTCTACTTACAATAAAAATATACAGGATAAAATAAATTTTGCAAAAAATTAAATAAAAAAACATCCAAAAATTTGGATGCAAAAATTATTTATTTTTATTTAATTTTAGATACAAGCTTGTAATTATTATAGTTACAAGTACTGGCACTACCCATGGAAAATCTACTATGTTTAAAGAAATTATTTTTACAAATCCTTTTAAGATTGATTCTAAAGCTTTTAGTATTGAAATATTTACATTAAACATATCTGATAAAATTTCCATCAAACTTACAAAAGCATCTATAAAAGAGACTACCGTTACTACTACAAATGAATTTCTAATAACAAGTTTATTAATTTTATCTTTTCCAAACAAGTTAAATACAACCAAAATAACTGCCAAAGGATAAACAAATTGTAAAAATGGGCCAGTTAATCTTATTATTGATTCTACTCCAAGAGCTGAAAGCAATAAGGAAACCAAAGCTATTATAATTGCAAAAAATTTATATGAAACCTTGTTCTTTGTAAACTCAGAAAATATATTTGATATTGAAGAAATCAATCCAACAGATGTTGTAAAACATGCCATTATAATTGCAATAATTAAAACAAATTTTCCCTTATCTCCTAGTACTTTTTCAGCAATATAATTTAACAAATAAACTCTTGAGTCGGTATCAATACTTGTTGAAACACTTGCTCCCAAAAATGTTAAAGAAATATAAACAAAGGCAAGTCCCAAAACAGCAATTAAAGAAGCTTGGATAGTTTTTTTCAAAAGTTGATCTTTGTAGCCTTTTTTTATTACACTTTCAACAATGATTGGTGTAAAGGCAAGAGCTGCCAAAGCATCCATAGTATTGTATCCTTCAAGCATTGAATCAGAAAATATTTTTCCTACATTTAAATCTATTTCTTTTATTTGACCAATTGGACTTGCTACCCCTACTATTATCATTATTAGTAATGAAATTAATAAAAGTGGTGTCAAAAATTTACCTATCAAATCTACAACAGAATTTTTTGCCAATGCCAAAAATAAGGATAGGCCAAAAAATATCATTGTAAAGACAAAAATATTTATGTTAAATCCTGCAGATTGAACCATTTCAAAACTTGTTGCAGCCGTCCTTGGAATTGCTCCAAGAGGTCCAATACAAAGAGCAATAATTAAAATAATTGCTTTTGAAAGCTTATTTCCAGCAAGAGAAGTAAAAGTAAAAATATTTCCTTGTCTTTTTGCCATACTAACAACAGCAAGTAGAGTAAGTCCAACCCCAACAATTGTAAAGCCAATTGACGCTATTAACCAATTATCTCCATATGTATATCCCAACATTGGTGGAAATATTAAATTCCCCGCTCCAAAAAACATTGCAAATAATGCAAATCCTATAACTAATATATCCATAAGTCCTCCTCATTTATTTTATATTTTACCATTTTTTTGATTACTTATTAAGTCTTTTTTAAAGTTTTTTTCATATTTTTTTATATTTATTTGCAAATCATGAGATTTCCTTATTGGTATTTTTGTTAATTATAAATTTGAAAACATTTTATTTTGTATTTTTATTATTTATTTTCACTTATTTACTTTATTTTGGTATATTTTATCTTTTTGAAAAAAATTATTTTTTATAAAAAAATAGGAGATTTCTCTCCTATTTATATGCTTCTATAAATTTTTTATCTTCTTCTGTCAAAGAAAACTTATTTTGGTCAGTTATTATTTCTGCCCCATCTTTTCTTATAACGAGTTGATGTTCAAATTGTGAACAAACTGAACCATCTCTTGTCCTTGCTGTCCATCCATTTGCATCCATTTTTGATTTCCAATCTCCTACTGCAATCATAGGTTCGATTGTAAATACCATATTTTCTTCTATCCTAGGACCAAACCCTTTTTTTCCATAGTGTGGAACTTGAGGATCTTCGTGCATTTCTTTGCCTATACCATGGCCTATAAAATCTCTTATAACTGAAAAACCATTTTCGCCTTCAACATATTCTTGGATTGCATATCCTATATCTCCTATCCTATTTCCTGGTTTTGCAGCTTCTATTCCTTTGTAAAGAGCTTTTAAATTTACATCAACTAATTTTTCATTTTCTTCACTTAATTTTCCGATTTTATAGGTCCAACATGAATCTGCAAGTCCACCCTTGTAATCTATAACATTATCTATTGAAACCACATCGCCTTCTTTTAATTTATAATCTGAAGGAAATCCGTGGCAAATTTCATCGTTTACAGATATGCAAAGTGTATATGGAAAACCTTGATAACCTAGTTGAGCTGGTCTTGCCTTTTTGTGCTTTATAAATTTATTTGCAAAATCATCAAGAAATTTTGTTGTAATTCCTGGTCTTATTATTTCTTTTATTGCAAGGTGTGTTTGACAAAGAATTTCTGAAGCCCCATACATTTTTTCTATATCATTTTGTGTATAAAGTCTTATCATTAAAATTCCTTCTTTATTTTATAATTCTTTTTGGGCAATGAATTGGAATTTATCTAGGTCTAATTTTACATCAACATCCCAATTTGAATTTATAGAAATATCTTTTGTTAATTGGTCAAAATAATACATTACAATTCCTGCATCTACTAAATTTGCTTCGTCTTTGTAGTCTTCTAGATATAATTTTACAAGATTATCAATCAAAACAAATCTCCATGGTTGTGAATTGTATGATGATGGTGCAAATCTTAGGTATGAGAATAAATCATCAAGTCCTCTTTGAGATAATTCTTCGACGCTTGCTTTGTGATCAAGGCTATCAATAAATACAAATTCATTTATTCCTTTTCTATCATCGTATCTGTGTTCTCTAACTTCTTCTTTTGAAGCTTCACCGATTGCAAGAATTGACATGATTTTTCCTTCAGCATTTACAAAAGCTGATTTTAAGATATCATCACTTACTCCATTTACTGTAATATAGCATGAGCCAAGTCCTTCTTCTTCTAATTTTGTAATCAATTCTTCAAGGCCATAAGCTCCTTTTACTAGGGCATTTTTGTTGTCGTTTTTAATTTCAAGTCCAACGTATAGTGGAGCCTTAATCATAACTCCCTTGTAACCTGCATTTCCTTTTAATTTGAAATAAACTTCTTCGCCTTTTTTATTTACTTGGTAGTTAAGATCGCTTTCACCAAATCTATTTTGAATTTCAGTAATAATTTGGTAGATCTTTTTTACTTTTGTATCATCTACATTTTGATCTTTAAAATCTCTTGTAGAAGTTCTAGTTTTTAAAAAATTTGTAGTTAACATAATTCCTCCCGTTTTTAAATATTATACCTTAAATAGGTAATTATTAAATAAATTTATTAGCTAAGCTTAATCAAATTCTCATACTTATATGATAAAATATAAATATGAAATTTACAAGCAAACAATTACAAGCAGCAAATCATTTGGATGGTCCCTTGTTAGTTTTAGCAATTCCTGGATCTGGAAAAACTACTATGCTTTTAGAAAGAATTAAGATTTTATCCAAAAATATTGATCCTTCAAAAATTTTAAGTTTAACTTTTTCTAAGATTCAAGCTAGGGATATGGAAAAAAGATTTGATGGCAAAAAATCAAATTTTATGACCATCCATGCTTTTTGCTATCTTATAATTAGAAATTATTTAAAAAAATATAATAGAGAAATAAATCTTATTGAAGATGAAAAAATTTATAACAAGTACAATCTTGTTGGTGAAATTTATAAGAAGATTAATAATAAAAAAATTTCCAAAGAAGATTTGAATTTATTTTTTCAAAAAATATCTTTTATGAAAAACTCCCTCCTTGATCCTTCTTATCTTGACCAAGTGGAAATATCAAATATCAAAAAAATTTATTTTGAATATGAAAAAGTAAAAAAAGAAAAACACCTTTTAGATTTTGATGATATGCAAGTTTATGCCCTAAAATTATTGGAAGATAAGGCTTTACTCAAATCTATTAAAAATAAATACAAATACTTTCAACTTGATGAGGGGCAAGATACTTCTCTTTTACAATTTAAAATTCTAGAAAAAATTGTTTGGCCTGAAAATAATCTTTTGGTAGTTGCTGATGATGACCAATCTATTTATTCTTTTAGGGCAGCTGATCCAACTTATCTTTTAAATTTTAAAAATGTTTATAAGGATGCAAAAATTTTAAGCCTTGATACAAATCATAGGTCCGGTGAAAATATAATAAATTTAGGGGAAAATTTTATTGGACAAAATAAAAATAGGTACAAAAAAACTTTTAAAGTTTCTAGAAAAATCCCTGGACAAATAAGAACCAAAACTTTTTCTGATTTTTCTAAGGAATATGACTTTATATTAGAAAATCTTAATAAAAAAGAAAACACTGGAATTTTATTTAGAAATAATATCTCTGCAATTTCATTAATCTCATATTTTTTGGAAAATAATATAGATTTTACAATTGGTTCTAACATAATGGATTTTTTTGAATCAAAAATTTTTGTTGATATGGTAAATATAATTAAATTTTCAAAAGATTTTTCAGATGTCGAAATTTTTTCCGATATTTACTATAAAATCTCAACTTATTTATCAAAAGAAGACATTGAAAGATTAAAGTACAAGGCTATTAATGAAAATATTTTTGATTTTTATGAAAATTCTCAAATTGAAGATTTCAAAAAAGATAGTCTTTTTAATATTGAAAAGAAATTGAAACATATAAGAAAACTTCCAATGGACAAAAAAATTTCTTTTATTTACAAGAGTCTATCCTATAATTCTTATATAAATATGATTAGTAGAAAACACAATGAGGAAACTATAAACAAGGACATTTATATAGAAAGTTTAATGTATTTTTCTAAATCTTGCAAAAATCTTGAAGAAATTTATGAAAAAATTGACCTTATAGAAAAAAAATCAAAGTCTTTAATAGAATCTAATATAAAGCTTTCAACTATCCATTCTTCCAAAGGGCTTGAGTATGATAAAGTTTTTATAATTGACTTGGTTAAAAATGAATTTCCTATTATTTTAGATGAAGAAAATTATGAGCTAAGGCTTGAGGAAGAAAGAAGAATTTTTTATGTAGGTCTTACCAGAGCGAAAGATAGCCTTTACTTACTGAGCCTCAAAAAACGAAACAAAAAAAGTGTAAATCCATCTATTTTTTACAAAAATAGCCAAGAAATAATAAAAAATAGCCTTGGACCAAAGAAATAAATTCTCTGACCCAAGGCATTTATTTATAAATTTTATCCAAAATTCCATTTAAATATGCCAAAACTATCCCATAATTTGTCATGGGAATATTTTTTTCTTTCGCCATTTTTATTCTTTCCATGACATATTTTTTATTAAACATACAAGCTCCACATTGGATTATAAGATCATATTTTTCAATATTTTCAAAATCCTCTCCCCTTGTAAAGTCAATTTCTACATCCTTATATTTTTTTTTCAAAAGTTTTGGAATTTTTACTGTCCCTATATCTTCAGTCATTGGTGGATGAGAACAAGCTTCTGCTATTAGAATTTTTTTTGCTCCTTGATCAAGTTTTTTAACTGATTCTACATAATATTTTATATCCCCCTTAAAGGCAGAAAATAAAACTGAAAATGAAGTCAGTTTTATATCCTTATCCAAAATATTATAAACTTCCTTAAAATATTGGGAATCAGTTATAACAAGATCAGGTTTTCTCTTAAATGAATTTAAAGTATTTTCTAAATTTTCAAGATTTGTTGAAACTGCTGTGGCATTTTTATCTATAATTTCTCTTATAGTCATAACTTGTGGCTTTATTAGCCTAAATTTTGGAGCTTCAGCGTCTTGAGGAATGACCAACAAAACCAAATCACTTGCCTTTACAAGATTTTTTGTTATGGTCTTATCTTCAATTTCAAATTTTGACCTAACCTTATCAAAAAATTTCTCCCTATCATCCTTTTTTTTCAAATTTATAAGCAAGGGATCAAGGCTTTCAAATTTCTCGAAAATATTTTTCCCAACTTCCAAATCCTGCTTACTTGCTATAAATAAAATATTTTTATGCTTATTTTTTAAATCCAATAAATTTTCAATTTCATCTTCTAATGATAAAAAATACAAAATCACATCGGCTTTTTCGATTGTCTTTTTTGTTTTTGAAATTCTTTTTTCATATAAACTTGTATCATCATCAAAGCCAGCCGTATCATAAAACAAAACCGGACCAAAATCATGAATTTCCATGGATTTTTTTATTGGATCTGTTGTTGTACCCTTCTTATTTGATACAATCGAAACATCTTGGTCACATATAAAATTTAAAAAGGAAGATTTTCCTGAATTAGTCTTTCCTAACAAAACAAAACTAAGTCTTTCCGAATTATAAGCTATCATACATGAATATCTCTTTTTCCATCCCTTATTTGGTCTAGCCATTTTTTTGTATTTATACGGAGTTTTTCGTTTTCATTTTTTTCAATTTCTCTATCAATTAAAGCTCTTCCATCTTTTTTTGTTTTATCACTTGCATAATCTGTCAAATACTCATCTAAAGTCAAAATTGCATTTGGTTGGCACATATTTCCTATTCCATAATTTTTAACAATTTTCATAAAATCTTTTCCGACTCTTCCTTCTCTATAGCAAGCAGTACAAAATGATGGTAAATAATCCATATTCAATAACCAATCAACTACCTCGTCTAAAGTTCTATTATCTGAAAGTTCAAATTGATTTGATCCTTCTACATCTCCAATTTCATCTGAATATCCACCTACAGTAGTTTTTGAACCTCCAGAAATTTGGCTTATACCTAGATCTAAAACTTTTTCTCTAACTTTTTGGGATTCTCTTGTTGAAATTATCATTCCAGTATAAGGAACTGCAAGTCTTAGGCAAGCTACAATTTTTTCAAACATTTCATCACTCAATGAATTGTCAAATTCATTTGGATCTATATCATCAGCCGGTTGAACTCTTGGAACTGAAATTGTATGAGGACCACAATTAAATCTTGCCTCTAAATGTTCAGCATGCATTAGAAGTCCAATAAATTCATATTCATAAGATTCTAGTCCAAATAAAACTCCACATCCAACATCATTAATTCCTGCACTCATTGCCCTATCCATAGATTCTGTGTGATAATCATAATCATGTTTTGGACCAGTTGGGTGGAGCAATTCATAATTTTTCTTATTATAAGTTTCTTGGAATAAAATATATGTACCAATTTCTGCATCCAATAATTTTTTATAATTTTCTTCTGTAGTTGCAGCTATATTTACATTAACTCTTCTTATTGATCCATTTTTGTGTTTTATAGAATAAATTGTTTTAATTGATTCTAGAACATAGTCAATAGGATTATTTACAGGATCTTCTCCAGTTTCAAGAGCAAGCCTTTTGTGGCCTAAATCTTGAAGAGCTATAACTTCTTTTCTAATTTCTTCTTGGCTTAATTTTCTTCTAGGTATTGTTTTATTTTTCGCATGATAAGGACAATACAAACAACCATTTACGCAATAATTTGATAAATAAAGTGGGGCAAACAAAACTATTCTATTTCCATAAAATTTTAGTTTTAATTTTTTTGCTAGCGAAAATATTTCCTTATTTAGGTCCTCTTGATCACAAGATAGCAAGACGAAAGCATCCCTGTGATTAAGCCCCTCGGCTTTTTTTGCTTTTTCTAAAATTTCTTTTATTAATTTCCTATCATTTTTATGTTTTCTACCATATTCCAAAGATTCTAAAATCTCTTCATGGTTAATAAATTCTTCTGCATTCTTTGATTTTACATCATAAATAGCCATCTTATCTCCTTTAAGACTAAAAACCATCCTATTAGGATGGTTTGTTAAGTTTTTTATTCAGCTTTAAAAAAATTCACTAAATTAATTATTTTAAAAATTTATTAGATAAATTTAAAGACCAAACATATTACTAGTTCTGTTTTATTATATCACAAAACAAGATAATTTTAATAATATAATTAAATTTCTCTTCTATCTTCCAAGGCTCTTTCAAGAGTAAGTTGGTCAAAATATTCCAAATTTGATCCGACAGGAATTCCTGAAGCAATTTTAGAAACTTTGACATTTTTTCCTTCTAATAAATGAGCTAAAAACAAAGAAGTTGTTTCCCCCTCAATTGTGGAAGAAATCGCCAAAATAATTTCTTTAATATTTTCCTTATCAATCCTGTCTAATAATTTATCAATTGATAAATCTTCAGCTTTTACATTATCAGAAGGTGAAATGAGTCCTCCCAAAATATGGTATTTTCCGTGAAAAACTTGTGATTTTTCAATCGCATATAAATTTTTTACATCTTCAATTACACAAATTATATTCTCTTCTCTTGAAACATCCTTACAAATTCCACAAATTTCATCTTCTGTCAAATTTCCACAAATTTTACAAGGATGAATTTTCGATTTTACTTCAAGAAGAGAATTTGAAAATTCTTCTACACTATCCAAATCTTTTCCAACTATGCTCATTGCAAGTCTTTCGGCACTTTTTTTGCCAATAGTTGGAAGTTTTTGGAATTGTTCAATTAATTTAGTTAAACTTTCAGGATACAAACTCATTACATTAGTCCAGGAATATTAATATTTCCTGTTAATTTTCCCATTTCTCTTTGTGTATATTCGTCAGCTTTTTTCAAAGCATCATTTACTGCTGCAACAACCAAATCTTCGAGCATTTCAGTATCTTCAGGATCAACTACATCCTCGTCAATATTTATTTTAACTAATTCTTTTTTTCCATTTACAACTGCTTCAATAACACCACCACCAGCTGTTGAAGAAAATTCTTTTTCTTCAATTTCTTGTTGGGCTCTTGCCATTTCTTTTTGCATTTTTTGTACTTTTTTCATCATATTATTCATATTTCCACCTGGAAATCCGCCTCTTGCCATAATATTCTCCTTTATTCTTCAATTATTAAATCATTTTCAAAAACTTTTTTTAGTTTTTTTATTACATCGTCTTGTGGATTTTTTTTAAATCCTTCTATACTATTATTCTTGTTAGAAATTTTTTTGTCAATAGATGACACTTTTAGCTCAAATTCTTTTCCTGTAACTGCCTTTAAAATTTCTTTCATTCTTGGCTTTGATTCTTCTAAAAATTGGCTGTATAAAATATTAGAATAATAAATTATGAAATTATCTTTTTCAATGTAATAATTAAAACCTTCATCTTTAAACATAGCCCTTAAAATTGGAGAACAATTTGATGAAAGTTCTCTTACAAAAAGTTCTTCTTGGTCTTTATCTAGAACAAAACTTTCCTCACTCTTTTCTTCTAAATTTTCTACATTTTCATCCTTTTCAATAACATTTTCAAGATCATTTTTTTCTTCTTCTATTATTTTTTTATCATCTGAAATCTTATTATTTTCAAAAGATTTTTCTAGATTTTCCTCATCCTCTATTTTTTCTTTTTTAATAGGAATAGAGTTTTCTTTTACTATAAATTTATCTGGATTTAAATTTTCAAATTTTTGATCAACCAATTTATTTATTATGTCGATTATATTTTCTTTTTTTTCTTCTTCTAATTTTTTAAGTCTTGATAAGATATCTTCTTCATCTTTTAAATTTATAAGTCTTAAAATTGTCATTTCCATAAGGAGAGAAGAATTATCAGATAATTTCATCCTATTTGAATAATCATTTAAAATTTCAAGATATCCTACTAGCCTTTCTGATGAAATTTTTTCTATTTTTTCTTTTATTAATTCAATATATTCTAAATTTTCTATATATTTTTCATTTTGACTTGTCTTATAAACCATAATATCCCTAAAATACCCAACAAGCCCATCCAATATATCCTCATCATCCTTGTCATTTTCTCTTAAATAAAAAAGCAAATCCAAGGATTCTTTTTGATTGTAGGAAATTATATTATCAACTAATTTATCCAAAGAATCAAAATCAACCAGGCCCAAAATATTTTCAACATCTTTTAGGGAAAAATCCTCTTTTTCAATTGATAAAACTTGGTCCAAAATAGAAAGGGCATCTCTCATTGCTCCCTTGGCTTTTTTTACGATAAGATCTTTTGCTTCAACTTGCATTGAAATATTTCTGTCAGATAAAATTATATCAATTTGTTTAATTATATCTTCTCTACCAATTTTATTAAATTCAAATTTTTGTACTCTTGATAAAATGGTTTTTGGAATTTTTTCAATTTCTGTTGTAGCAAGAATAAAAACCAAATGACTTGGTGGCTCTTCCATAATTTTTAATAAAGCGTTAAAAGCTTCTCTTGTAATCATGTGAGCCTCATCAATAATATAAACCTTGTATTTCAAATTATTTGGTGGATAAACTACAGTTTCTTTCAAATTTCTAATATCATCAATTCTTCTGTTACTAGCAGCGTCCATTTCTACAACATCCATTGTCGTTTCTTCTTCAATTGATTTACAATTTTCGCACTCACCGCAAGGTGAAGAGTCTTTAGGATTTAGACAATTAATAGCCTTGGCAAAAATTTTTGCACAAGTCGTCTTTCCACATCCCCTTTCGCCCGCAAATAAATATGCGTGAGATATTTGACCAGATTTAATCTGATTTTTTAAAACATTCACAACCCTGTCCTGACCCAAAACGTCAGAAAATTTTTGAGGTCTGTATTCTCTATATAAAGCTTTTGCCATAATCTTTCCTTTCCCTAAAGATTATACCATAGTGAAAATATTTTTTTAATTTAAAAATTCATTTGAATTTTTTTGAAAATAAAGTATAGTTTTTATCTGTAAGCATGGAGAGCTGTCCGAGCGGCTTAAGGAGCACGATTGGAAATCGTGTATACATTGATAGTGTATCAAGGGTTCAAATCCCTTGCTCTCCGCCATGCACTAGATGGGGAGTTAGCGGTGCCCTGTAACCTGCAATCCGCTATAGCAGGATTGAATTCCCAAGTTAGGATTTTAAAATATATAGTCTGCCTCAAATAAGCGGTGTTGATTGATGGGTCTTACGCAATAAGAAACTATGAACCATGTCAGGACGGGAACGTAGCAGCATTAAGTAGATCTTCTTATGTGCCGTAAGGTCACCTGTCATGAGCTGGCTGTTTGAGTAACGTATAAATTTTATTATACAAGCTTGGGTGTGCTTACATAATATACTCTATAATGCCTTTTGTTTTTACAAAAGGCTATTTTTTTAAGAAGGAGTAAAAATGATTGGTGAAAAATTAAAAAAATTATTTAATCAACCTACTGCAAATCTTATAACTCCAGCAAGTGAAGTTGCAGTTGTAAGAGAAAATGACACACTTTTGCACGCAATAATTGTTCTTTCAAATAGGTCCTATCAAACTATTCCAGTTCTTGATGATAAAGACAGGGTCAGAGGTTTAATTTCAATTTCAAAAATTGTAATTTCTTCAGAAGATGTTACATTTTTTAACGAAGAAATTCTAACCCAAACCAAGGTAAGTGAAGTGATGGACCAAATTGTTCCAATATTGTTTGACGATTCAGACCTTGAAGATATATTAAGACTTATTATTAATAATAATTTTATATGTATAACTCATAGAAATGGATATTTTGTTGGAATAATTACAAGAAAAACAATTTTGGAAAGATTTACAAATATTGCCCATAATTTAGAAAATGAATATAAATTAATTGAAAAACCATAAAAAAATGCTCTTGCAAATTTTTTATTTGCAAGAGCTATTTTTATTTTATTCTAAAAATCCCAGACCCATATGCAGGGATAATACTTTTATTTTTTAAATTTTCATCAAAACTTGTCAAAACTGTTTTTGTCTTATTTAAATAGCCTATTTTATATTCCAAGTCGGTCAGATTAATTATAATTAAATACTCAGAATTTTTTCCTTTTCTTTTAAAGGCAAAAAGCGAATAACCTTCAATGTCTAAAACTTTTGTCTTAAAATCTCCTTCATATAAATCCTCATTGTCTTTGAAAAATTTAGAAATTTTCTTATAAAATTTGTTAAAATCTTTTTCATTTTTATTTTTTACTTCAAAGTCTATTTTTTTATCAAAACTATAAGTTTCCAAAGATCCTCTTTCATCTTCCATAAATAGAATTTTTTTAGAATTTAATGTATATGTAAGCAAAAATAAGGTCCTTAATTGGTCATATTTTTTGTCATTTGAGTGCATTTTCATAGCAAGACTCGCTCCCTCACCCAAACTATCAAAATAATTAAAACCAAGAAGAAATTTTCTATAATCATTTTCAATCAAATTTTTTACAACATAAGAATAATCGTGCCTTTGATAAGGATATTTTTGCATAATTTTTATTATTTTTTCCATAGTTTTATCATAAATATAAGAAAATCCTAAATCAAGACCTATGTCATCTTTCCAAATCGAATTATAGAAACCGAGACTTAATTTATTTAAACTTTTTATATGAGAATTTATTATTTTAATTAGTTCTATCCAACTTTGATTAACACCTCTTGACTTATCTCCTTGCCAAAATATCAAATTTTCTAAATTAATAAAAGATAAGCCATCAAGATTAAATTCAACAATTAAATAATTGATAAAAGATAAAATAAAAGATTTTACAATTTTTTTATTTGGATCTATATTTATTTTCCCATCATAATTATACAAAATATCATCATAATCATAAGTATACATATTTGATCCATCAAATCTAAGCAAAGATTTTTCATTAGGATAAAAAGAAGATATTTCTACATCCATGATTATTCCTATATTATTTTTATGGCACCTATCAATAAAGACTTTTAAATCTTCTAAATCAAATAACTTTTTATTATAAGAAAAACTGTCAGTAAAAATTTCCATAATTTTTAAATGGGTAAAATTATTTTCTTTTATATAATCAATAAATTTATCGTTTGTAAAAATTTTCTTATCTATATTTCTAAAATTTATCTCATAAATATTTAAATTTCTATTTTCTTTAATTTTATAAGAATAATCAAAAGACTTATCGAAAATTATGGAATTTTCACATTTTTCATCTGATAATTTAGAAAATGGATCTAATTTATAAGATTTTCTCCCATTTTTATCTTCAATCACATATAAATACTTATCAAATTCTTTAACATTTTTTATAGTTTTTGAAAAAACACCGGTTGAATATTTTCTAAGTTTTTCCTCTTTCCAACCATTAAAATCACCAACTATGTAAATATTTTTAGCACTTGGCCCAAGTGTCCTAAATATATAAGAATTTTCACTTTTTTTATGGTTTCCAAAAAACTTATAGCCATCAAAAGATTCCCCATTCAAATATTTTCTAGTTTCCATCATTATTCCTTCCTATATTTAATATAAAATAATCATCTATTAATTCATTATTTATTATATCATATATGCTTCTTAGTCCAAGAAATCATCTTGTAGTAAAGTGATTTTTTATGTATAATGTATGTATGAAAAAAGAAAAGGAAAACATTTTATGGAAATTTTAGATAAACACGGAAACGATAAGTCAGACATGCAAAATATCTATCTTAAAGTTCTTTATGCAAAAAAATTTTCTACTTCCAATAATATAAATTCTAGGATTCATTTTCATCCATTTACAGAATTTTATTTTATTTTAGATGGAAAGGGAAAATTTTCAATTGAAGATAGGGTTATAGATACAAGTAAAGATGATTTCTTTATCATCAATTCAAATGTTGGCCACAGTATATATTCATCTAAAGACGAAAATTTAGTTTATATATCTTTTGGAGTAGATAGTATTTTTGTAAAAAATCTTTTAAATGACAATGATATTGAAGAAGATAAGTACATATATAAAAATATAGAAGAAAATCAAGAATATTTTATAAAATCCTTTGATATTATTAATGAAGAATTCAATTCTACTGATATATTTGCCCAATCAATGGCAAATGCAAAGGCAAGCGAATTTGTTATATCTTTACTTAGAAAATTTAAAGACGAGATAGTTATCACTAATGACATCAAAATCAACAAGCAAATTGATTACATAAAAAATTTCATTGATAATAATTACTCAGAAGATATTAAGCTCGAAAGCCTATCAAAAATGGCCTATATGAATAAATTTCATTTGATTGCTGAATTTAAACAATCATATAGAGTTACCCCTATTGATTATTTGATTTTAAAAAGAATTGAAGTTACCAAGAACCTACTTATAAGTACCAACCATTCAATGGAAGAAATTTCATCAATAGTTGGATTTAATTCCCAATCATATTTCAACCAAGTTTTTAGAAAAAAAGTAGGCTTAACTCCTTCTCAATTCAGAAAAAATCATAGAATTTAAGTCAGATAATAAAAAAATCATTAGCAAAAAAACTAATGATTTTTTTATTATTTTAATTCTTCAATTCTAATTCTTTTTATAACTCCATCTTTCATGCTAATAATCTTAAATTTATAAGATCCATATATTAACCTAGTATTTTCTTTTAATTCATTTATACCTTCGACCTTAGCAATTTCATAAACCAAACCGCCCAATGTATTTGACATATCTTGAGGTATATCTAGTTTATATTCTTCTTTTATTTTTTTCACAGTCATAGCTGCCGAATAAGTATTGTCAATTTTTGCCATTAAGCTATCATCTTTAACAACAAATTTTATTATAACAAATATTAATCCTATCGATAAGGATCCAACCAAAATATCAAGTAAATCTACTGAGTATAAAAGCATTTTCCTAGCTATTACAAATAAAATTAAGGTTAGGATAGCCTCGTGCGATCTAGTTAGAATCATCTCAATTAGCTCAATCCCTACAACCAATAAAAGTGCAAATTTCAAAAATTCATTTAATAAATCATAATTTTGTTTAAAATCTGAAGCCTTAATTACAGAAATTGCATATTTAACAAGAATTGGTATTGACAAAATTAAAGAAAATAAAATACTTACACATATAATAATTTCAACGGCTTTAATAGCCATTTCAATTTTTTCCTTTATTTTTTTTTCCATAAAATCTACTTTCTTTTAATAATCAACGCCCTTTGTATATTTTGAGCTTGCATTCCAAAGTAAAAATTCATTTTGACCAGAATCATAAATAGCATTTATTTGAGCTTCCACAGCATCCTTATCATATTCCATATAATTTCCACTTCCAATCCAAGAAGCTGTAAAATCTTGAATCCAAGGTCTTGATTGAGGCTTATGTTCAATTTCAGAAAATTCTTTTTGCTCCTCTTTTAAATATCTTTTTACAAGCTCATAAGGTTCTAAATCCGGCTTTTCAATATCAAAAGAATAAAATCCCCAATGTGAAGGATAAATCATAGAGCTCATTACATCTGTTTGATTAGAAATTTCTTTAAAATCTTGACCAATACCATCAGCTCTTCCAACCTGCATAGAATATCCAAAAACATCAATTCCACATGGAGTATCGTAATCTTGAAGCATTTCTCTTGCCTCTTTTACAAAACTAGTAATGGCATCAACCCTTTTGTCACCATCTTTCATTTTTAGATTTTCCCATTTTCCTTTAGAATAATCTAAATCATCGCTAATATTCTCAAATCCTTCAGCAAATCTCACATAATCAAATTGAATTTCATCAAAACCTGCCTCTGCTGCAAGTTCAGCAATTTTCAAATTATAATTTCTAACATCATCCATATAAGGATTTATGAAAGATTCCCCAAGTCCATTTACTAATAGAGAACCATTATTTAATTTGAATCCCCAGTTTGGATGTTTTTCAGAAATTACAGAATCTTTAAAAGTTGTGATTCTTGCAATAACATAAATTCCTTTATTGTGCATTTTTCTAATAAAATCATTGGCATCAATTACTTTATCAGTTGCATATTTTATATCCTTATCCTTAGATTTAAAATCACAAGTAATATTTCCCCAGTCATCTTTAATATCAATGACAACAGTATTAAGCTTTGTACTATCAATTAAATCAATAATTTTATTATACTTTTTGGGATCAGCTACAGAATATGGATTTAAATATATACCCTTAACCCCATCTTTTGGATAATATTTAGATTTTTTTTCATTCAATGATTTTAATCTAGACGTATCATAATCCATATTATAATCATCAGGTGCAACTCCAACAAGATAAGGTTCTCCTTTAGGTTTTTTCTCTTTTTTATTATTTATAGTTAAATTAGAATTTATATCGGAAAATGAATTACTTTCATCTTGTTTTTTGTCATTTCTTAAAGAGCAAGATGATAAAGTAATAGAAATTAAAAACAAAAATAATAAATATATTTTTTTATTTTTCATATAAACTCCTAGCCAAAATAAATTAAAAAAAGAGCAAGTCTAAAAGACTCGCTCTAAATAATATTATTGAATTACTTTAGAAACAACTCCTGAAGCAACTGTTCTTCCACCTTCTCTTACTGCGAATCTTAATCCTTCTTCAAGAGCGATTGGTTTTTGTAATTTGATTTTGAATGTTGCGTTGTCTCCTGGCATTACCATTTCTGTTCCTTCTTCTAGTTGGATATCTCCTGTTACGTCTGTTGTTCTGAAGAAGAATTGTGGTCTATAGCCTGAGAAGAATGGGGTGTGTCTTCCTCCTTCTTCTTTTGTTAGTACGTATACTTGTCCTTCGAATTCTGTGTGTGGGTGTACTGAGCCTGGTGCTGCTATTACTTGTCCTCTTTGGATTTCGTTTCTTTGTACTCCTCTTAGTAGTAATGCACAGTTATCTCCTGATTCTGTTACGTCTAGTGATTTGTGGAACATTTCGATTCCTGTTACTACTACTTCTCTTGTTTTGTCTGTTAATCCTACGATTTCTACTGTTGATCCTAGTTTTAGGGTTCCTCTTTCTACTCTTCCTGTTGCTACTGTTCCTCTTCCTGAGATTGTCATTACGTCTTCTACTGGCATTAGGAATGGTTGGTCGTTATCTCTTTCTGGGATGTCGAAGTATTCGTCTACTGCATCCATTAGAGCTAATATTTTGTCTGACCATTCGCCTTCTCCGCCTTCTTGTAATGATTTTAATGCAGATCCTACTATTACTGGTGCATCGTCTCCGTCGAAGTCGTATTCTGATAGTAGATCTCTTACTTCCATTTCTACTAATTCGATTAATTCTGGATCATCTACTTGGTCTTCTTTGTTTAGGAATACTGCGATTTTTGGTACTCCTACTTGTCTTGCTAATAGGATGTGTTCTCTTGTTTGTGGCATTGGACCGTCTGCAGCTGATACTACTAGGATTGCTCCGTCCATTTGTGCTGCTCCTGTGATCATGTTTTTAACGTAGTCAGCGTGGCCTGGTGCATCGATGTGTGCGTAGTGTCTTTTTTCTGTTTCGTATTCTACTACTGATGTGTTGATTGTGATTCCACGTTCTCTTTCTTCTGGTGCTTTGTCGATGTGTTCGTAATCTACGTATTCACCTGTTCCGTATTTTTTGTTTAATGCTTGGGTAATTGCTGCTGTTGTTGTTGTTTTACCGTGGTCTACGTGTCCGATTGTACCGATATTAATATGTGGTTTACTTCTTTCAAATGTTTCTTTACTCATTATTTCCTCCTAAATATTATAAAAATACTATACCATAAATTTTATATTTTTACTACAATTACATACATTATACCGTTTATTTTGCATATTTAAAAATTATTTGCAAAAATATTTTTCTATGGTATATTATTTTCAGTGCCACTTTAGCTCAGTTGGTAGAGCGCATCCATGGTAAGGATGAGGTCCTCAGTTCGATCCTGGGAAGTGGCTCCATTTTTTTTTGCCTATTTATAGGATTTTCAACATTTAATATTAATTAAATTCTACAAAAATCTATAAATTTTGATACGGTTGATAACACGTTGCTAACTCAAATATAACTTAAGACAAAGATATAATATAAATTTTTAAAGGGAGTTTTATCTCCAAATATTTTTTAAATTATTTAAATATACTTATTTTTTTAAAAAAATTCCATATAGAATGACCACCATCAATAATCCCATGGTATTTTTAGATACTTTATTTACAACTATATATATGTCTAGCTTTCAAAAGCATTATAAACTTCTTACATTTCTGAAATAAAACCATTTTTTTCTCTTAAATCTTTACAAATGTTTGATTGGTTGAATTTATCGCTAATTATACAATTACCAAAGCATTTTCGATTGCTTTTTTGTTTTTTGTATTTTTGTTGGTATATTCTCTTACTTACTATATTAATATTTTAATTAATCCAAATAAGACTACTACTGTTAAACATTTTACATTTAATTATTAAAAGTATTTCACATATTTTCTCATAAAAGCTAATCTAAGGTGTAGTGTCCTATTTGAGTTCCTACAAGCACATATCTTCATTTGATACTTGCACAAATGTAAAAAATCAAACTATAGCATATACACTATCATAATGAATATTTTGTATCACTATGTAGTTGCAACAGTTTCTGCACTTGAATTTTATGCTGACCTAACATTACAAATAGATTAAGTAACTACTATCAAGTTCTGATATTTAATAAATTTTTCACTTATCTTATTTGTTTTTGTACTCGTCTTTTAACCTCTGGACTTTTGCCCTTTAATCTTTCGTTCACTTTTTTTTCCACCAAGTCTTTTAACATATCAGCAAAATCTTTCACATTCTCTTTTGTAGATTCTGCCTCATCAGTTATAAGATTATTCACAAGATCATCAGAAATATTGAAGCCTTGTTCAATCAACATATTTTTCGCAACCTTTGCCATGGCTGATTGATTCTCTCTTTGCTTGTACTCTTCAAGTTCCTTTTTGTACTTGTCGAGTTCGTACTTCAACTTTTCATCTTCATTCATCTTTTCAAGCTTTCTGGCTTCCTCAAGCTCCTTGATTTTTTCATCTTGTTGCTTTTGCCATTTAGCTTTCTTTTCCTTGATGATTTCGTCTACTTGTTCATCAGAATATTTCTTTTCAGACTCTTTATTCTCATCCTTTTTTTCTTTTGTTTCTTCGATTTCTTCTGTAGTTTCTTCAACTTGATTTTTAGTTTCGTCTGCCATATTTACCTCCATAATTTAAAGTTGTAATGCTTAACTATCCTTAAAGTTTTACGTCATTAAAGCTTGGACATGGTGGGAAGAGTGGGATTCGAACCCACGAAGGCTAAGCCAACGGTTTTACAGACCGTCCCGTTTTCCACTTCGGTATCTTCGCAAATAAAAAATCGCACGATTAATTCACGATTTCTCACGATTAACGCACGATTATTTTTTCATTCCTTTGTTTACATTGTAGTATCTTTGTTTCTTATTAAGCTTCTTAAACTCTTCCTCAGTAAGTATCCTTTGCATTGCTAATTTATATTTCTTGTTATATGGATACTTGTTACTATCTATTAATCTTCTAACATTTAAAGCATCTTTCTTGCATAAAAAATGGGCGTGTTGCTCATAAGCACCGCCCTCTCTAATTAGTATCCGTTTTCTTTTCGGTAGTTTTGGATAATATTTTATTGTTAGTTTCATTATTATTTTTAAAATTTTCTTTATACCATTTTTCGTTTCTTATACCTATCACAACAGCAGATATAACCCATGTTATAATTAACAATCCTAATATTATATAAGGAGCAAACACTGCCCACCAAGACCAAGATATATAACCTAAAGCCTTTAATATTATTAAAGTTATTTGTAATAAAGTTACTATTTATTTCTCCTTAGTTTAAATTTAAAAAACACATTCTAACTCGAATGTGTTCGTTTATACAAACAAAGCTACAACATCAACCAATCCTTTTAATGATTCCTTAGCTTTTGCCATTAAATTATTATCAAATAAGTACTCTATACCTTTAGGTGTTATTTGTATTTCATTATAGTATATGATTTTACCATCTTTAGTTTTTTTGATATAAACCCCTTCGACAAATCATTGTTTAGATAGGTTTTCAATGATGTAATACCAATAGTCTTTATTTAGTCTTAAGCTCATATTTTCAAACTGTTCTTTATCGGGAGTTTTACCATCTTTCAAACACTCATATAGGTATTTTAAAACTTGGTATACAATTACAAAATAATCATCTTTTGACATATCAATCAGCTCTCTTTACCAATTCAATATCATCTTCTAAACACTGATGTATTTTATATTCCCAATCGCCTGACTCATAAAAAGTTTTTTCTTTATCCTCTATAAGATAAATATCTCTACCATTAATATTGGTTATATCTACAGCTGTGCCAATTACATTTTTATTAATAATTTTTACAGTATCAAATTCATTTATTCTTTTTTTCATATCTGTAAGCCGTAACAAATCTAGGCTTATCCCCCTTCCTATCAATGCTCCACGCTGTTCTAAAATTTCTTTTTTTATTAATTCCTAGTTGCATATCAATTCTAAAATTTTTGAAAGTGTAGTCATTTTTTCTATCATGAACTTTTTTTCCGTTTTTATAACCTTCGTACAACTGATCTAATAATTTATAAGAATTTTCTTCTTTAAACCCAACGCTTTTAAATTCTTGATAGTAATCTGTTCCTTTTTTTAGAAGATACTTATAAATTTTATTATAGTGAATTGTAAAATCTTCAGTATAAAAAACTTCATTAATCTCATTATAATTATACCCTATATCCTCTAAATTATAACTTTTATCAGAGTTTTTATCATCAAAATAAGTAACAGTAGTACACCTACACCTTGGATGCCATAAGGGGATATTATCACCCTCAACTGCTTCTGATATTTTAACAATATCCACATTATGAGGACTACAATGCCTGCAAGCTGTAGGCTCGGTCATTATTTCTAAATATTCATAACCACCATCTTTATATGCTTCAATTTGAGTTTGTATCCATACCCTGCCGCTTTCTGTATAAGCTAACCTTTCAGTAGCATTAGTTATATTTTTAATATCCTTACTAACTAAATCTCTGAGTTTTCTTGCAAACTCCCTGGGATTTTTGCCCTGTATTACAACAGATTCAATGTTTCTTTCAATTCGTCTCGATAATTCTCTTGCATCTCGCCAAATCCTATCAGAAAAATGGGCGTTGTGATAATCTTGGCTAACAATAAATCTTGCCCTTCTTTCAATTCCTGTTTGATTTATATTAAGTCCAAGAATACTCGCTTGACGTTTGTACTCATCAATTTTGCCTTTTATCAGACAACTACATTTTTTTCATTTTTTTATAAGAATTTCTAAAAAATTATAGGTGTTTACTTTTAATACCACATTATTTTGCAATCTTTAATTTCTTTGTTTCCTTCAACCATATCTCTCAATGCATTTAAAGCTTCAATAGCATATGGATAACCGCTGTATTCTTTCTCATCTGTAGGGCTTAATTCTATTTTATAATCAGCTAAATCCGCACAATTTACTGATACCTTACCAAACTCATTCCAATCTTCTGGATAATAATCAGCACATATCCAATTATTTATTTTTTTAATATTTTTTAACATTAACATTCTTATTAATTTTTCTCCCAAATGTCCTTCAGAACCTCTTAATATGTTTTAAAATTCTTAAAATATATTTATAATATGTTTTTAATTAATATTAGCGTTTTATTTATAAATAAACTCAATTTATTATTTTTTTCTTCTTAGTTTATTTTATAAATTATTTAAATCTAAATATATAAAAAATCAAGCCTTATGAAAGCTTGATTTTTATTTTTTATTGATTTATCAAATTTAATTTTCTTAGCAATGTTAAAAACGCAGATAGTAAAACTGCAACTACTGATGCTAGTACCATACCTTGTAATTGGATTGAACCAAATTTTATTGATAGGCCTGATAATCCTGCTATAAATATTGTTGATGTTAGGATTAAATTTATTGATTTTGAATAGTCTACTTTTTGATCTACTAATAATCTTATACCGCTTGTTCCTATCATTCCATATAACAAGAAGGTTACTCCTCCTATTACATCTCCTGGTATTGTTTGAATTAAGGCTGCAAGTGGTCCTACAAAGGCCATTAATATTGATATAACTGCTGCAGCTCCTATAACTTGAACTGAATATACTCCAGTTATTGCCATAACTCCTATATTTTCTCCATAGGTTGTTGTTGGAACTCCCCCGACTAATCCTGATAGAGCTGATGAGAAGTTATCTGCAAATATTGACCTATGAAGACCTGGATCTTCTAATAAATTTCTTCCGATAATATTGCTTGTTACAACTTGGTGTGAAATGTGTTCGCTTGTTATGACTAGTATTACTGGTAGCATTGATAAAATTGCTTCTATTGAAAATTTTGGTGCTGAAAAGTTTGGTAGGGTAAATAGTTTTGCTTCTAATACTGGTGTAAAATCAACCATTCCAAAAAATACTGAACAAATATATCCCACAACTATTGCTATTAAGATTGGAATAGTTGAAAAAAATCCTTTAAAGGAAACTGATCCAATTATTGCTGTAAAAAGTGTAATTCCAAATATTATAAAATCTTTATAATTTGCAGTATCTGTCATTAAATTTGCTCCGATTGAACCGCCTGTTACTGTATTTCCTGCAAGTTCAAATCCTATTAGGGCAACAACAGATCCCATAGCAGCTGGTGGCAATACTACGTCTATCCATCCTATCCCAAATTTATAAATTATATATGCCAAAAAACATCCTAGAATTCCGACCACAATAAAAGCACCTTGAGCATATTGAAATCCTTGACTTGCAATAATAGCTGTTCCTGGTGCTAAAAATGCAAATGATGATCCCAAATAAGCTGGTGCTTTCTTTTTGGTAAATAATATAAATAATAATGTTCCTATACCATTCATAAAAAGTACAATTCCGGGATTTATTTTAAATAAAATAGGAACTAGAACACTTGCTCCAAACATTGCGAATGTATGTTGGATTGAAAGTGGCAATAACAATTTAAATGGCAACTTATCTTCTACATGGTAAATTTTTTTAGAATTTTTCATAATACCTCCTTGTATATATCAAAAGATATGTTAGCAAAAATTGTATTAAATGTCAATATTTTTTGTAATTATTAATTTAAAAAACATTCATTTATTTTACCTATTCAAATTTTAAATTTTATAAAAATAAAAGACCCAGCCAAAGCTGAGTCCATTTTTTTATGTATATATCTTATTCTGCTGGTGAGATTGCTTCTACTGGGCAAACTGCTGAACATGCTCCACAGTCGATACAAGCATCTTCGTCTATAACGTAAGCTGCATCTCCTTGTTCAATTGCTTGAACTGGGCATTCACCTTCGCATGATCCACATGATATACATGTATTTTCATCTATTCTATAAGCCATAATATTACCTCCTAATTTGTTATATCATTATTATAGTAGCTAATCTTATTAATGTCAAATGATAGTAAATCTCAATTTTTATTTCTATTTATCCATTACTCTCCTTATATCTTTTGGACAGTAAGATTTTTCGATTTCTGTATCATCTTCTTCGATTCTAACCCTCACCTTACATTTTTCTTTGACATAATTATTTTCAACAACTACCCCTACTCCATCTTCTGTTTGTATTTTTTCACCAACTTTTGGCATAGCTTTTTTTGCTATTTTGTAATTTTCATTTTCGTAGGATAAACAACACATTAATCTTCCACAAAGTCCTGAAATTTTATTTGGATCTAGAGTTATATCTTGTTCTTTCGCCATTTTTATTGATAGAGGTTGAAAATCACTTAAAAATCTTGCACAGCAACATTTTTGTCCACAAATTCCAACACTTGAAACCAATTTTGCATGATCTCTTACTCCAATTTGTCTAAGTTCAATCCTATTTCTATAAATAGATGCAAGTTCTTTTACTAATCTCCTAAAATCTACCCTATTATTTGATGAAAAATATATTAGCAATTTTTTTCTATCTAAAGTAAATTCAGCTTCAATAGCATGAAGGTTTAAACCGAGTTTGTCCGCCTTATTTTGGCATATCTCTACAGCCTCTTTGGCGTCTTTCTTGTTTCTTTCGTAAGTTAAAAGGTCATCTTTATTAGCTTTTCTTATTATTTCATTTAAATCATGGTCAAACTCATCTTCTTTGATTTCTTTTATTGAAGTTTTTACCATTCCCATTTCTACACAAGAATTAGAGTTTACTATAACCCTATCCCCAATTTCCAAATCAAAATCCAAAGGATTGTAATAATATATTTTTCCAGTTTTTTTAAAGCTTATCCCTACTACCTTCAATACTTTTCCCCTCTCTATAAATAAAAATAAGGAAATTTTCAACTGACATGTCAAAATTTGCATTATTTTTAAATCCTTTTGTTATTTGCTCAATTTTTTTTATTATCCTATCAATAGAATCAAAAGGTAATTTTTCTATTTTCCTAAGGTAAAACAATATTTTCTGATTTTCTTTTAAATTATCTGTATAGTATTTTAATTTTATCAAATTATTAAAAAAATTTAAAATTTCACCAAATAATTCCTCTTTATAGTCTTTTGCCTTGGCAAAAAAATCCTTATTTTTATAATAAAAAGAAAAATTTCCAGAAATTATTTCACTCAATATATATGATAGTTTTTCTCTATCTACATATTCATTTTCAACCTGACTTTTAAAATTAATTATTTGACATCTTGACCTTATAGTTTTTAAAAGACTGTGAGCATTATTTGTTGTAAAAATAAGAATAACATAGGATTTTGCCTCTTCAATACTTTTTAAAAGAGCATTTGAGCTTTCTATACTCAAATTTTCGCTATCCTTGATTACATAAATTTTAATTTTCCCATTTGTAGGCCTTAGATACATATCTTTAATTAAAAACCTTATGGTCTTTATGCTTATATTTTTTTCTTTTTCATCTTTTTCAATTATTTCAAAATCAGGATTTTCTTCAAGTTTTGTATCAATACCATATTTTTTAAAGACACTCGTAGAAAATTCCAATGCCTTTTCTAGATTATAAGAAGAATTTCTAGATTCAAAAATATAGGCATTGGAAAGTTTGTCATTTTTTATTTGATTTTTTAAAATCTCTGTCATATTAGATTCTTATATATTGGTCGACATCTAAAATAAATAACGTAGCTCCTCCTACATTGACATCCACTGGCGCACTTGTTGCCAAAAGTGGAGAATCTGCTGTTGGATTTATAACTGATGATTGGGTTGTTCTTTTTTTACAATTATCTTCAATGATTTTTTTTACCTCATCAAGATTTTCTTCTTCAATACCAATAAGAAGAGTAGTATTTCCTTCTCTTAAAAATCCACCTGTTGTTGCAAGTTTTGTAACCCTATATCTTTTTTCCGTCAAAGAATCCATCAAAAAGTTTGCATCTGCATCTTGAACTATAGCTATTAAAAGTTTCATTTTTTCTCCTTTAAATAAGTCTTAATTACACCTAAACAATTATTAACAACTGTTTCTACATCTTTACTAGCATCTATTTGGATAATTTCATCCTTAAATTTTTTAGATAAATCTATATAGCCATCATAAGTTTTTTTGTGAAAAGAATCATCTTCATTTTCCAATCGATCAGAAACAAAATTCCTCCTTTTCCTATCAATTGCAGTTTTATAGTCTATATTTAAAAACAAAGTTAAATCAGCCTTTATTTCTCCAATGGCAAAGTCATTTATATTTTTAACCTCATCAACACCAAGACCTCTTCCAATTCCTTGGTATAAGATAGAACTCATTACAAACCTATCACAAAGAATAATTGATTCCTTTTCTAACAAAGGTCTTAATTTTTCTTCTACTAGTTGAGCTCTACTTGCAGCATACAATAAAGCCTCACACCTTGCTGACATTTTTATATTGTCATTATCTAAAATAATTTCTCTAATTTTTTCTGAAATTTCCGTTCCGCCAGGTTCCCTAAACTTATATATATCATACCCATCTTGCATTAGTTTCTTATAAACTTTCTCCAAAACAGTAGTTTTACCAGAACCATCCGGACCTTCAAATACAATTAATAAACCTTTCATATATTTATTATACAATAAATTGAAAAAAGATTAAAATTTGAAAAATAAAATAAATTTTTGCAAAAAAAAAGACCATAAAGGCCTTTGTTTCTTAGACTTATTCTTCGTCTTCTTTTTCTTCAGTTTCATCAACAGTTGGTACGTCAGCTGCAGATTCATTATCTTCTTCTTCATCAACAATAATTTCTTCTTGAGGTTCTTGAAGTGAACAAACAACTTCATCGTCTTCAAGTAAAATATTGATGTTTTCATCTTTAGCAATATCAAGATCAGCAACTGTGAAAGCATCACCAATTTGCATTTCAGTTACAACAACTTCAGCATATTGTGGAATATACATTGGTAAACATTCAACTTCAACAGTATCAATATTTTGAACTAGAACTGAAGGTTCAACCCTAATATCATCTCTACCGCTTAAATAAACTGGAACTGTAACTCTGATTTCTTCTTTTGCGTTGATTGCTTGGAAATCTACATGGAAAAATTGAGATTTAAATGGGTGCATTTGATAATCTTTAATAAGTACTGGTACTTTCTCTCCATCAAGATCTAAGTCAATAATTGTAGATGTACCTGCTTGAGATAATACTTTTTCAAAATCTCTTGAAGTAAATTGTACATTTATATTTTCTTTATCTTTACCATATACAACACCTGGTACAATAGCTTGTTGTCTAAGTTTATTAACTTTATTTTTTCCGACAGCTTCTCTATTTTCTGCTTTTAAAACTATATCTGCCATTGTTTCCTCCTTATTTTATCTAACTTTCATACTGATTAATTATACCTTATTTAAAAGGATTTGACAATAATAATATTATTATTTAAATTTTTTTAAAAAAATCAAAAAATTGGGTATATAAATATAGAAACAATTATACATTTAGGAGGTATAAATGACAGAAAGAAAGAAAAAATTCGGTGAAGAAGAAATCACAGTAATCGGAGAAGAATTAAAGGTTGGAGATATTGCACCTGATTTTAAAGCAATAAATAACGACTTATCAGAATACAATTTTTACAAAGAAGAAGAAGGAAAAATAAAAATAATTTCAGTAGTACCATCACTTGATACATCAGTTTGCGAAATTCAAACAACAAAATTCAACAAAGCTGCTGCAGAAATTAGTCCTGACGTTTCAATTGTAACAATATCAAACGACCTACCATTTGCACAATCAAGATTTTGCTCAGCAAAAGGAATAGATCAAGTAAAAACAGTATCAGACTATAATTACCTAGATTTTGCTGAAAAATATGCAACCTTAATCAAAGAATTAAAATTGCAAAATAGAGCAGTATTCGTTGTAGACAAAGATAACAAATTAGTTCACGTAGAATATCTAGAACAAAACACAGAACTACCAGACTACAAAGCTGCAATAGAAGCTGCAAAGAAATTAGTATAAAAAAATAAATCTTTAAAATCACAAAAATCCACAAAAATAGCTAGAGTTTTCTAGCTATTTTTTTGAATAAAAAAAGCAAACTCAATTGAGTCTGCTCTTAATTTTTATATAAAATTTAATATAAACTTAGGTAAATTATTTAGTAATCAAAAATTCATTGTAAGCATCTCTATCATATACAACATCAAGCTCACCGATGTAGGCTGTGTATTTATTTGGATGACAGAAATGTTCCTTATATCTATATAGACCATCCTTCTTATCTAAAGAAAATACTCCACCAAGATCTAAAGATTTATATCCATTTTTCACACCATATTTTACTTCTTCCCAAAGCATATTATAATTTGGCATTTTATTTCTCTTTTCATTAGAGCTTGCAGCATATAGATAAGTTAAGCTATTCTTATAAGGGACTACAATTGATGAGCACAATACTTCTCCCTCATAATATGAAGAGAATATTTTACATCCAAAATTTTCAACTAACCTTTTATGATATTCTTTAGGTCGATATGTAATTCCTTGTCTTTTAGCCATTATTTCTGTAAGTTCATAAAACTCATCCAAAGTTTTTTCGTTAGTTTCAATTTTTGTTTCAATACCAGCTCTTATAGATTTTCTTATGTTATATCTTCCCTTACTTGAAAAATTTTCAAATATTTTTTCTTCATCACCAAGAGATAAATCTATTACCATATTATATCTTGGCTGGGTAAAACTATGTATAGGTTCACAAACAGACCTAAAATTATAACCCATTTTTCTATATTCATGAATTGGTCTTTCTTCAAATTCAAATTGAGGATCAATTCGTAAAAGAAAAGCATCATATTTTTCTTTTAAACACTCAGCCTCTTTTATTAGTCTATCAACCAAATCATAATCTGTAAAATCGCAAACAGGACCTCTTGGAGCATACAAAAAGTGTTTTCCATTTTTATTTTTTATCCCAAGCACTGAAAGTCCAGCAATTATTTTCTTATTTTCTTCTATATATACAAAATCATGAGTCCAATTATTTTTTACATTTGACCATAATGGATCTTGATAAAAAGTTCCATATGGTGAATTTCTTACAAATTCCTCATATCTTTTTAAATCTTCTTTCGTGTTTACTATCGGCATTTTTTCTCCTTAAATTCATAATAATATTAATAGTATTAATATGTACTATTATACTATTTTAAATTTTATTTAAAACTTTAATCCATAACTAATTTTTCAATTAAAGATAAAGTTGTAATAGACCCTATTCCATTCCTACAGGTTACAACTTTAACATCCAAGTTTTCAATACTTTTATAATCTATATCACCATACATTTTACCATCAATAAAACTTGTACCAACATCTATAATAGTTTGACCATCTCTAAAATAATCTGAATTATAAAAATTAGCTTTTCCAATTGCCGAAATAAATATATCTGCATTTTTGATTTTTTCTTTTTGTTTTATAGTTTTAGAATTAAATAAAGTGACAGTGGATTTTTTATAATTCAAATACATAGCTAAAGGCTTACCTATTACATTTGTTGAATTTGCAATTACAATATTCTTACCTTCTAAACTTATATTCATATAATCTATGAATTTAATAATAGATCTTACAGTTTGTGGCAAATTTTCGAAATTTTTATCCATAATTTTGCCCAAAGAATCATACCTAAAACCATCTAAATCATTAAAAGGCATATTCTCTCTTAAATAATCTAACTTAGTATCACTTGATAGGGGTTGAAGAATTATAAAACCATCAATATCATCTAATTTATTACAGTAGTTTAGAATATCAATATGATTTTCATTAGATAAGAATTTCTTATCTAAATATCTAATATTAAATTCATCACATCTTTTTATTATTGACTTTTTATATTGGTCTACACCATTATTATTTCCCTGAGATATTATTAGTAAAGTTTTATTTTTTTTATTCGATCTTATTTTTTTTATTAATTCATCTTTTAATGATTTTGAATTTATAATTTTCATAATTTCACCTAAAAAAAAGCACCCCATCGGGGTGTTTTTTACATTTTAATTAAAATATTCTTCTTGCTCCTACGCATACAGCCTTGTACCATGGATCATACACATTACCTGTACATACTCCTGTACTTGGTGTTGATGCGTGAACAAAATTACCACTTGAATCTGTAACTATACCAACGTGGTCTACTCCACCATTGTATGAAAATAATAGAATATCTCCAGCTTGTAGACTTCCTAGTCCTACTGAATATCCATTTCCAGCTTGACCAGAAGTTGTTCTAGCTATATTAACTCCAACTTGTCTATAAGCATATTGTACTAATCCTGAACAGTCAAATCCACCAGGAGCTGTTCCTCCCCAAACATATGGATTTCCTATCATTGATGCTGCGATATTTGCAGCAGCTTGTCCACTTGCTGATACTTGTGGTCTTTGTTGAGCAGTTGTTTGTTGAGCGATAGCATTATTATTTTGTTTATTATTTTGAACAACTTGTTGTGGTTTTGATACTTCTGTATTTGATAATAAGTTTGCACTTATATATCCTGTTTGTCCATTGTAATTAACTTTTAACCAACCGTTAGCTAATTGTCCACTAACTTTATCTCCCATAGTATAATTTCCAATTATATTATTTGAAGTTGATGCTCCTGCTCTTACGTTTAATGCAGCTGTGTTAACCCAACCAGTATAAGCTTGAGATTGAACTTTATTTTCTTGTTTTGCAGGTGCTGGAGTTTGTTGATTATTTTGTGATTTTGTTTCTTGTTTATTTTCAACTACAGGTTTTTTAACTTCTGTGTTTGAAAGGTAATCAGCAGAAAGGTAAGCTACTTGTCCATTATGATTAATTTTTAACCAACCATTTTCAAGTGTTCCTGATACCTTATCTCCCTTTGTAACAGATCCTATTATATTAGAATTTGTATTTGCATTGCTTCTTAAATTAAGAGCATAAGTATTTACCCATCCAGTAAATGCAATTGGTTGAGCTACTTGGTTTTCTTGTTTTTTAGCTTCTTCTTGAGCTTTTGCTTCTTCGGCTTTTCTTGCCTCTTCTTGAGCTTTTGCTTCTTCAGCTTTTCTTGCCTCTTCTTGAGCAAGAACGTCTTCAGTGCTAGCTTGTTCTACTTCGATATTTTCTACAGCTTGATCAGATAAAAAATCTAATTTTATGTATCCATTATCAGTTTTTAACCAACCATCTTCAACTCTACCAACGACTTTAGTATTTTTACTTAATACATCTATTACATTATTTTCTTGATCTGATTTTGATGATCTAAGATTTAATGAATCTACAGCTACAAATTTTTCGATTATTGGGCTTTCTTCTAAAACTTGACTAACTGTATTTTCTTCTTTATTATCTTCAACTTTGTTTTCTTCTATTTTCTTATCTACAGCTTCAACAATAGCATCCTCACTAGATGATTCAAAAATAGAAGAATCTGTTAAATTTCTAACTTTTGATAATTTAGCATCTTTATTATTTTCATTTTTATTTTCATTTTTTTCTGCAAATTTTGTATTTTTAACTTCATTAGAATAATCTTTTTTTACAGATTTAACTTTGGACGCATATTCTTTTTCAATGAAAGATACATTATTATCTAAAACTTTCTTTGATTGATCTTCTTTATCTAAATTGTTAATCGTTGAAGCGTAAGCTGTTGCGCCAATTGTTACTGCAGCTAACACTCCTATAGTCGATCCAATATTTTTTTTACTCATTTGTTTCCTCCGTCAAAATATAATTTTTTACTCTGTTATGAAATCTAAACTAATGATATATCTTTTTGACAAAATAGTCAATAATAAGTTACAAAAAAATTACACTTTTCCCTATATTTTTTATGTTAATTTGTGAAAACACTTGTATAAACCCAATTTATATAAATATTTTTAAAAATAGATTTATTTTCGTAACTTATTTTAATTATTTTTATGAATTGTAACAATAAAAAAACTACCCATATAAAAATGGATAGTCAAATTAAAAATTAAGAGTAAATCTGTAAGCCGTGTTCTGTTAAAAATAATCATCTATCTAGGCTAATTGTCACCAATTAGCTCAAGCGAACTACCATACTGGACCGTTTCGAGTAGAAATCCTAATGTCCCTTTTGTTCTTGCACCGGATGGGGTTTACACAGCATAATTATCACTAATTACCTGGTGAGCTCTTACCTCACCATTCCACCCTTACCAAAAATTTTGGCGGTATACTTTCTTTTGCACTTGCCTGAAGGTCACCCTTACTAGACGTTATCTAGCATCCTTACTCTGTGGTGCACGGACTTTCCTCGTACTTGACGCGATTATTCAATTTACTCCTTTAGATATTTTATCACTTTTTTTTATTTTGTAAAGATTTAGAAAAATTCTCTAAAAGAATCTTCTTGAGAATATGTATAAATTCCAGTAGCAAAATGATTTTCTAATAAATCTTTAAGCATGTAAATAACATGATTTTCGCTAGCAAAATGTCCTGGATCTATGATGTTTATATCTTTACAATTATCTAATGCTTCGTGATATTTTATATCGCTTGTGAGAATTAGATCACAATTTTTATCAATTGCATCTTTAATAAATTCACTTCCAGCTCCTCCACAAAGTGCAACTTTTTTTATTTTCTTTTTCTTATCTCCATAAAGTATTAAACCCTTACAATTTAATTTTTCTTTTACAAATTCTGCAAAATCAGCTGAAGATATTTCATCAACAAATCCAAATCTTGCCATTGGAATTTCATTTTCTGTATCGAGATTTGAAATTTTTTCAAGCTCTAATATTTTAGCTAGATTATCATTAACCCCGCCTTGCCCCTTGTCCAAATTTGTGTGCATAGCATATACACTTATATCATTTTTAATTAATTTTTCTATTTTTTTATTGTAATCTTTTGTAAAATCAAGGGATTTTATTGGTGAAAAAATAAAAGGATGATGATTTATTATTAAATTACAAGATTTTTCCTTAGCTTTTTCAATTGTTTGATAATCAAGATCTAGAGAAATCATTATATTTGTTAATTCATTTTCTACATTTCCAATTTGAATACCTGTATTATCCCAATCTTCTTGTAATTTTAAAGGAAACTTTTCTTCCATAAAATTAACTATATCTTTTATCTTCATAATTTTTCACCTCTTCTATTGCTTTTAGTCTTTCTTCAATCAAGTCTAAACCTTCTTTATTTTCTGAAAATTTCTCTATATTTTCTTTAAATTTTAAATTTTTCTTATAAATTTGATCAATTCTTTTCATTAATAATGGATTGAAATCCTGATATATAAATTTTCCAAAATAAATTTCACCCAAGGATAATTTCCTATCTTTACCATTTTTAAATCTAATTATATCGTAGTGTTTCCTACCATCTTTAATAAGAAAATCTTTATCAATATAAAAGTTATTTTCATTTAAAAATTTTCTTAATTTTTCATTTCCAATGTTTCCTTCACAAATTACATAGTCAAGTCTTCTTACTTTTTCAATATTTTTATTTAAAATTTCAATTATACTGACAGCACCCATACCTGCAATGATTGCAACTTGATTTTCTTTTACTTCTACCTTATCCAGTCCATCACAAACTTGGGTTTTAATTATTTTTTTTAAATTTTCATCTAATTTATCTTCTAGTTTTTGAAGGCTTTTTTTTGAAATATCTGTTGCAAGTATATCTTTAGAAATTTCATTTTTTGCTAAATATAAAGGGACTAATCCATGATCAGTCCCTATATCAATTACGCTTTTACCTTCATCGACTAGATTTGCAATATATTCTAATCTTTTAGTAATTTTCATTTTATAAAAAGTCTTTCAATAATTCACTCTTATTAGGCGATTTTAATTTTCTTAACGCCTTTGCTTCTATTTGTCTAATTCTTTCACGTGTTACATCAAATTCTTTGCCAACTTCTTCAAGAGTTCTAGGAGTTCCATCAATTAGTCCAAATCTTAATTGTAAAACTCTTTTCTCTCTTGCACCAAGACATGATAAAACATCATTTAATTGGTCTCTTAACATTGAATAATTTGCTGCATCATCTGGATTTATAGCTGTATCATCTTCTATAAAATCTCCCAAGTGGCTATCTTCTTCTTCACCAATTGGTGTTTCCAAGCTTACAGGTTCTTGGGCAATTTTTCTAATTTCTTGAACCTTTTCTACTTCAATTCCCATTTGCTCAGCTATTTCTTCATTTGAAGGATCACGTCCCAAATCTTGAACTAATTGTCTTTGAATTCTCACTAATTTATTTATGGTTTCAACCATATGAACAGGAATTCTTATTGTTCTTGCTTGATCAGCAATTGCCCTTGTAATAGCCTGTCTTATCCACCAAGTTGCATAGGTTGAAAATTTAAATCCTCTGTTGTAGTCGTATTTATCGACAGCCTTCATTAGACCCATGTTTCCTTCTTGAATTAAATCCAAAAAGCTCATTCCACGACCCACATATTTTTTTGCAATTGATACAACAAGTCTTAAGTTTGTTTCAGCCAATTTTTGTTTTGCCCTGTTTGCATCAAAAATCGCCCTATTTAATCTTTTTATATCCTCTGCATCAAAACCATGGTCTTCAAAAATTTTATTACATAAATTTTTGGTTTTAGCAAATCTTTCCAAATCCCTTACACTAGATTCTGATAAAGGTTTATACTCATAAACTTGTTTTGCTTTGTTTGAAAAATTAATTAAATCATTAATTAATAATTTGTCATTAGTCTTTAGAATTTCATTTTCTGCACCCTTTTTGTAAAGGTCTGAAAAAGCCAAATAAATTAATGAAACAATATCATCGGATTCCTTAGTTGCAACCAGATTTCCAAAATTATCAAACAAATCGCACAAAATATTTGCTTCTTTTTCACTTAATTCTTTGTCTGCTATAGATTTTTGGGCTATATCACAAATTAAAATTTTGGACCTTATAGCTTCCAATTGGTCTTCTGTCAACTCTTGGTTTAACATATTTTCAAATTGATGACCAATTTCTATTAAAGAAAGAAGATTTGTCTTTGTTTCCTCATCAAATTCTTTATTTTCCAAAATCAATTGATTTGCTCCAAGTATGGTTAGGGAAACATCGCCATAAAAAATATCCAAAGCCAATTTTATTTTATTTTGTTTGGTAAGTTTTTTTCCGTTTTTACTCCTAAAAGCTATATCTCCAAGCTCCATTTTTTTAGCCAAAAATATTTCTTCATGAGCATCCAAAAGCTTTACCTTACCAATCTCTTTCAAATACATTTTTACTGGGTCATCCAATTTAAGACCTGTAATGGTATCGTCTTGGATAAGTTTTTTTTCTAACCTTTGCTTGTTAGTCACTTTTTTCATGTGATCTTCAAGTTTTTCGTCAGAAAAATCTTCGTCCTCATCTTCTAAATCATCTATTATTTCTTCATCTTCTTCAATTTCTTCGTCTTCGTCCAAGACAGTTCTTTGCTCTTCAACAATCTCTATTCCATTGGATATAATTTGGCCTATAACATATTTTTTGCTTTCATCTTCCATTTCTTTAAAACTCTCAAAGGTGTAAACTTGTTTGTATGTTACAACACCTTCTTGAGATTCACTTATAGACTTAAATTCATCTATAATTTCTCGTAGAAGATCATCCTCTAGCATTTTCTCGTTATCACTTGTCATAAGTCTCCCCTCCAGCTTTGAAGTGATTAGTCTCTATTTTTCAACTTTTCTAAAAGTTTTCTTCTATTTTCTAAATTAATTTTTTCTTTCAATTCATAAGCTAATATTTTATTCGACTTGTTTTTAATATAATCTATTATAAATTGATAATCATTTGAAAAATTTTCACTAATTCTATCAAAACCATTTTTATCAATATATGCTTTTACTTTTTTTAATCTATCATCAACCAATACTTGATCGAAAAAATCTTCAAATTCCTTATAATCATCTTTTTGATTAAGATATAATCTTAGAGTTTCAAGCTCATTAATTGGAATTTCATAATTTTTCTTTCAACAATTATTTTTTGTTTTTGGTGGAAATTTTTGAAATTATTATCATTTGAAAAATTCTCTTTATTATTTATATAAGTCTTTTTGTAGTTATCATTATACTTTAAGACAGATTCTTTTAAAGTAGCCTTATCTATATTAAAGAGTTTGCTAACATTATTTATAAAAATTTCTCTAGTAAGATCTGACTTAATAGATGCTAAAAATTCGATAAATAAATTTAATTTTTCAAATTTTTCATTATCCTTGCTTTTTGCATACAAGTCAAGAATTTTATTATACTTGTAATTATAAACATCACTAGCCTCATCCATCTTTTTAATAAAGGCATCTCTGCCATATTTTTTTACAAAATCATCAGGATCAAGGCCTTTTTCAAGGGAAATTATATTTGGTTTTATGCCTTCATCTAAAAGAATTTCAATAGCCCTATCTGTAGCTTTTATTCCTGCATTATCCTCGTCATAGCAAATATAAACATTTTTGGCATATCTTTTCAAAAGTTTTGCCTGATCATTTGTAAGACTTGTTCCAAGACTTGCAACGGCCTGATCAATTCCTTGATTATTTAAACCAATTACATCCATATAACCTTCAACCAAAATAATGTCCTTACTTGACTGTTTTTTAAAAATATTTAATCCGTAAAGATTATATCTTTTTTTAAAAACCTGACTCTCAGGTGAATTTAAATATTTAGGCATGGTGGAATCAATACTTCTTCCACCAAATCCAATTACTTTTCCATAGTGATTTATAATTGGAAAAATCAACCTATTTCTGTACTTGTCATAATATTTACCATTTTGAGATTTTTTTATTAAACCCAAACTTTCAATATCATCTAGTAAATAGTCTTTCTTTTTTACATAATTTAGTAAATCATCCCAAGAATTTTTGGCAAAACCTAGCATAAAGGTATTTACAATATTTGACCTAAACCCTCTGTTTTTCAAATAAATTTGTCCGGCCTTATCAGTTAACAAATTTTTATAAAAATACATCATTATATCTTTATTAATATCATAAAATCTATTTAAAATTTTATTTTCCTTTGAAGATTTTGAGTCATCAAGTTTTATACCAGCCTTACTGGCTAAAAATTTCATAGAATCAATATAAGAAAGCCCTTCTTTGTGCATAATAAAAGAAACAACATCACCGCCTTCGCCACAACCGAAGCAATGAAATAATTGTTTCTTATCATCAACAGTAAAGGAAGGAGTCTTTTCATTGTGAAAAGGACACAAACCCTTGTAGGAATTACCAGATTTTTTTAAATCTACATAATCTCCAATAATTGCCACAATATCTGAATTTTCTATAATTTGATTTTTTTTCTCATCAGATATAAACACCATTAAACCACCTCTTGATATAAACCCTATTATACTTTTGTAATTTTTTTCTTCAATAAATTAAAATAAAAAGCAAAAAAATAAAAATCCTAAAAAATTAGGATTCTTACTTAAAAATTTTTTTTATTATTTTTTCTTGTCCCCTTGAATATGGAGGATATTTTAATTTGATATCAATATTGTTTGATCTTATCATTATAGATTTTCTGTTTGAAAAATTCATAAAACCAAATTTACCGTGATATCCTCCCATTCCACTTTCTCCGACTCCACCAAATTCTAAATTAGGATTTGATAAATGCATAACTGTATCATTAATACAAACTCCACCTGAAGATAAATCATAAGTAAGTCTATCAATATGGTCCTGATCTTCACTAAAAATATACATAGAAAGTGGTTTATCCATATTTTTTAATTTATTAATTATTTCAAAAATATCTTCGTACTCAATAACTGGAAGAATTGGTCCAAAAATTTCTTCCTCCATAATTTTATTTGAAAAATCTACATTATTAATTATGGTTGGTTCGATTTTTAAAGTTTTAGAATTGTAAAGTCCTCCCGTATAAATATCTTGTCCTTCCATCAAATAAACAAGCCTATCCAAAGCTTTTTCATCAATTATTCTTGGATAATCAGGATTTTCCAAAGCCCTATCTCCAAAAAATTCAAATATAGCTTGTTTCATAAGTCTTAAAAGCTCATTTTTCACATCCTTGTGAACCAATAAATAATCTGGAGCAACACAAGTTTGTCCGCTATTTAAAAGTTTTCCCCAAATAATTCTTTTTGCAGCAAATTTCAAATTTGCACTTTCATCAACTATACAAGGAGATTTTCCACCTAGCTCAAGTGTTACTTTCGTTAAATTTTCACTTGCTTTTTTCATTATAGTTCTTCCAACTTTTGAAGAACCCGTGAAAAATATATGGTCATACTTGTAAGATAAAAGCTCGTCATGGCTTATTTTCTCATTGTCAACGCAGTAGATAAAGGACCTATCAAAATCTTTATCCAAAATTTTTTTTATAATTTTTGATGTGTAGACTGCCTTTCTTGAAGTTTTTAAAATTACTGTATTTCCACTTGCTATTGCATTAATTATTGGATTAATTGCAAGTAAAAACGGATAATTCCAAGGAGAAATAACTAGAGTTACACCAAGTGGTTCATATCTTGTAAAAGATTTCCCAGGCATAGCCTCAATATTTGTAATCTCTCTTTTATCTTTCATCCAATCAGATAAATTTTTTAAAGCAAAATCTATTTCTGAATGAGCACTTGCAATTTCAGAAAAATAAGCTTCAGTTTCAGATTTATTTAAATCCATTTTTAAGGCATGTAAAATTTCATTCTTATTTTTATTTATAGAAGTTTTTAGTTTTTTTAAGGCTTGTTTTCTAAAATCTTCAGTATTAGTTAAGCCCGTATTAAAAAATATTTTTTGCTCTTCAATAACTTTTTCTAATGTTTTCATATTTACCTCTCTTTTTTATCATATACCCAATTTTTGCCAAATAAAAAACACAGATTCATAAATTTAAAATCTAGTGTTTATAGCTTATTTTAAAATTTCAATTTCTACTTCGTTTAATAATTTTAAAATATATTCCTTTGACCCAACGTCTTTGCTAAAAGCTGTAGCACTCGCAGCAGCAACAGCAAATTTAAATGAGTCAAGTTTTGAAAAACCTTCCATATATCCGTAGATATATCCGCCCACCATGCTATCTCCGCATCCAATAGTGCTCACTACTTTTCCAGAAATAGCTTTTGATTTATAAATATTATTTTCATCTATAAAAATAGATCCTTCTTCACCAAGTGATACGATTATATTTTCAGCCCCTTCCTTAATTAATTTTTCTGCACATTCTATAATTTTTTCATCATTTTCTAGTTTACAGTCAAAAATTTCTTCAAGTTCTTTTTTATTTGGTTTTATCAAAAAAGGTTTATAAGCTGATAATTTGTATAATTTCTTTCCAGCAGTATCAATAGCAAATCTAACATTGTTCATTTCTAGTAAATTTACAATAACCCTATAAAAATCTTCTCCCAATGATTTTGGTATAGAACCAGAAATAATTACAAAATCATCTTCTTCTAATTCATCTAAATAATTTAAAAACTCTTCTATTTCAGATTCTTTAATATTAGGACCTATTGCGTTTATTTCACTTTCCTTATCATTTTTCAACTTTATATTTATTCTAGAATCATCTTCAATCTTTGTAAAATCATTTTCAATTTCAAGTTCATCTAATTTATCTTTTATAAATTCTCCAGTAAATCCACCCAAAAAACCAAGATTTATAGACTCAACTCCTAAATTTTTCAAAACTATTGAAACCATAATTCCCTTTCCACCAGGAATTTTTTCTTCACTTTTGCTTCTGTTAGTTTCCCCATCCAAAAACTCATCAATTTCCAATATATAATCAATTGATGGATTTAAAGTAATTGTATAAATCATATCTCCTCCAATATATATCATTATTATATCATTTTAAATTTATTTGTTTTAAATATCTTGAAAATTCGACTAATTAATGTAAAATTTATACAAACAAAAGGAGGTGATTAAATGGCAATTTTAGTTGAATGGATAGTAAATGCTATTAGTTTGTATGTAATTGATTTTTTATTTTCAGGAATTTCTTTTACTGAAACAAAAGCTCTATTGATTACTGCCTTATTATTGGTTTTTGTAAATGCAATAATTAAGCCAATTTTAAAATTATTATCTCTTCCATTGACAATCATTACTCTGGGTTTATTTTCTTTTATTGTGAATGCAATAGTATTAGAGATTGCATTTAATCTTACAAGTGGAGCAAGTATCAATTCATTTTGGACTGCTTTATTTGCATCAATAATTCTTGCAATAATAAATCCAGCAATTAGCAACTTTTTTGATAAAAAATAATGGACTTTTGCAAAATTTTATTACTTTAAATTTTTTTCAAGCTCTCTATTTATATTTATGGGGAGCTTTTAATTTTTCAAGTAATAATTTTGCATAAGTCCATTTTTTATGATAACTTAAATTCTTCTTCGTCTTTTTCTATTTCTTTTTCTTTTATTTTTATATCATCAATTCTAATAAACCTATCGTGAGCCAACCTATCCAAAAAAATATCTATTTTTTCTTGATTTCCTTGAACATTTACTTCAACATCTCCATCATATAAATTATAAACATCTCCTGTAAGTCCAAGTTCGTTTGCAATCATGTAAGATTTATACCTAAAACCTACCCCTTGAACTCTTCCTTTAAAAATCATATTATATCTTTTCATTTTTTTCTCCTTGATTATTTTCTACCCATAAATAATTTTTATCCTTTACAAAAATTAATTAAGCAATATAATAAAAATAGATACCCCCACAGGGTGTTAGTAAGGAGGTAAAATGAAAGAACGCTTTGATGTTACTGGAATGACTTGTGCATCTTGCCAAGCAAACGTAGAAAAAGCAGTAAGAAAATTAGGTGTAGATGATGTAAATGTAAATCTAGTTTCAGAATCTATGAATGTTTCCTATGACAAGGACAAAATTTCTGAAGACGATATTATTAAAGCTGTAGAAAAAATTGGCTATGGAGCTAGCCCAAAAAATAAAAAAAAGGAAAAAAATTTAAAAGAAAAAAATAATTTTAATGAAGAAATTGAAGTTAAAAACAGATTAGTTATTTCTTTTTTATTTATGATTCCTTTGATGTATGTTTCTATGGGCCACATGGTTTCTCTTCCTCTTCCAAAATTTTTGATGGGAATTGAAGGTAGTGTGAATTTCGCCTTTGTTCAATTTTTATTGGCCCTACCTATTATTTTTGTAAATAGGATTTTTTATATTTCTGGTTTCAAAGGATTAATTAATAAGGCTCCCAACATGGATACTTTGGTTGGACTTGGTTCTTTTGCAGGTCTTGTTTATGGGATTTTTGCCATAATGAGAATGGCCTATGGTCTTGGTTTTGGAGATCTTGAAATTGTTGAAAATTATAGGCATAACTTATATTTTGAATCTGCAGCTATGATTTTGACTTTGATTACTCTTGGAAAATATTTTGAAAAAAGATCTAAAGGTCAAACAAAAAAATCTTTGGAATCTTTGATGGATCTTGCTCCAAAAAAAGCAAGAGTTTTGAAAAATAATCAAGAAGTTGAAGTTTTGGTAGAAGATTTAAAAAAAGGAGATTTGATTTTAGTTCGTCCTGGTGAATCAATAGCAGTTGATGGGATTATAAAAGAAGGATCATCCCTTGTAGACGAAGCTGCAATAACAGGCGAATCAATGCCAGTAAATAAAAATGTTGGAGATGAAGTAATTTCAGCTACTATAAACAAACAAGGATCATTTGTTTTTGAAGCTACAAAAGTTGGAGAAGATACAACTCTTTCTAAAATAATTGAGCTTGTAAATGATGCCAACGAAACAAAGGCCCCAATAGCAAAACTTGCTGATAAAATTTCTGCAGTTTTCGTTCCAGCTGTAATAATAATTTCAATACTAACATTTATAACTTGGATGTTTTTGGGATATGGATTTGAATTTTCTTTAAATCTTGCAATTTCAGTTTTAGTAATTTCTTGTCCTTGTGCTTTGGGCCTTGCAACTCCAATGGCAATTATGGTTTCAACTGGAAAAAGTGCTCAATTTGGACTTTTATTTAAAAACGCTGAAAGCCTAGAAAATCTTCATAAGGTTGATACAATTTTACTTGATAAAACTGGAACTATTACAGAAGGAAAACCTCAAGTTACAGATATTAAAACTGAAATAGATGAAAATGAATTTATAAAAATAATAAGCTCAATTGAAAATAATAGCGAACATCCCCTATCAAATGCAATAAATGAATTTGCTAAAGAAAAAAATATAGGGGCAGAAAAAATTGAAGAATTTGAATCAATTTCCGGCAAGGGAATTAAAGCAAAATATAAAAATAAAATTTATTTTGGTGGAAATATTTCTTTAATGAAAGATAAAAATATTAATTTAAATTCTTATGAAAAAATTGCTGATAAATTTTCAAATGAGGGAAAAACTTCCATGTATTTTTCTGACGAAAAAAATGTAATAGGAATTGTAGCTGTCCAAGATAGACCAAAAACTTTATCAAAAATTGCAATAGATGAGATGAAAAAAATGGGCTATGAAGTTAGGATGATAACAGGAGATAATGAAAAAACCGCTGAAGCTATAAGAAAATCATTAAATATTGATGAAAAATATGCAGAAGTTTTGCCTCAAGATAAGGAAAAAGAAGTTAAAAAACTTCAAGATCAGGGTAAAAAAGTATTGATGGTTGGAGATGGAATTAATGATGCGCCAGCTCTTGCAAGAAGTGATGTTTCCATGGCGATTGGAAATGGAACTGATGTTGCAATTGAATCAGCTGATGTGATTTTAATAAAAAATAATATCCTGGATATTGTTTCAGCCATAAAACTTTCAAAAGCAACCATAAAAACAATAAAAGAAAATCTATTTTGGGCCTTTTTCTATAATGTTATTGGAATTCCCCTTGCTGCTGGTTTATTGTATCCAACTTTTGGATTGAAACTTTCACCAATGTTTGGTGCCTTTGCCATGAGTTTATCATCAGTATTTGTTTGTTTGAATTCTTTAAGACTTAGAGGATTTAAGGCTGATTTTGAAAATGAAGAAAAAATAAAAGAAATTTTAGAAGAAGAAAAAAATAAAAATAATAAGGAGAAAAAAATGAGTGAACTAAACAAAATGATAGTAAGAGTAAATAATATGAGTTGTAACCATTGCAAAAATCGCGTAGAAGAAGTTCTAAAAAATATTGCAGGAATTGAAAATGCAGAAGTAAATTTAGATGAAAAACTTGCTAATGTAGAATTTTTTGGATCAGTTGATGAAGAAGAAATAAAAGAAAAAATAAATGATGCAGGATATGAATTTGTAGGTATAGAGTACAAATAATGCAGGCTGATAAAGATAAAACTTTAAGAAAATTAAAAACTGTCAGAGGACAAATTGATGGGCTGATTAAAATGGTTGAAGATGATAGGTATTGTATAGATATATCAAATCAACTTATGGCATCAATTTCAATTTTAAAAAATATAAATTCAGATGTCCTCTCCTCCCATCTTGAACATTGTGTCTACCATGCCCTTGATGAAAAAAATGAAGATGGAATTGAAAAAATTGAAGAGATTGAAAAAATCATAAAAAAATTATCTAAATAATATGTTAGTTTATAGATTTTTTGGGTAATATATTAGAGAAGAAAGAGATTATTCTAAAAATTAAAAGGAGAAAATTATGGATAAAATTGAAAACAAAGATGTTCAAGCTGAATATGCTAATGAAGTAAGTGAATATACAATTAATGATAATGTAATTGCAAAAATTGCAAAAAAAGTTTTGGTAAAAACTGATGGTGTTTTGGAATTAAAGAAAAATGTATTTTCATCAATTGCTGATAATTTTACAGACGGAGAAAACACTTCAGGAATCTCAATTGATGTTGATGACGCTAAAAATGCAGTAGTAAATACAAAAATTATTCTTGAATATGGTAAAAAAGCTCAAGAAGTATTTGCTTCATTAGATAGAAATATCAAAAAAGAAGTTTATACACTTACAGGTATAAACGTACAAGCTGTTAAAGCTGAAATAGTTGATGTTTTAACAAAAGAAGAATTTGAAGAAAAAAATTCAAAAGATAAAGATAAAGATGAAGAATAAAAAACAAATTTAAAAGAGTGCAAAACGCACTCTTTTTTATTTTAGAAATTTTTAATCATTTCCATTAAACCAGTATTTTTTTCTAGAATTTTAAAGATTAAAACACCAATTATAGATACAACAATAAATTCACTCATCATAAATTGTAAAAGCATTATAATAAATGCAGTTGATGAATCTAATAAAAAATAAGTTCCTATAGCTGGTATAAACATAAATAAAACTGGAAATAATGATGCTATAAATAAATTTTTTTGTCTAATAATTAGAGAAAATGCCAAAAATGAAGCAAAAGTTCCAAAAATCACATCAAATACTGCTATATCTGAAGCAAAATTAGCCAAAAAACATCCCAACAAAAGTCCTGGTATAAATCTTCTGTTATAAAATACCAATAAAACTAATATTTCACTAAACCTCAATTGAATTGGCCCGTATGCTAGTGATGGGAACATTAAAGTAATTACAGCATAAAGGGCTGCGATTGCAGCTGACTTAACTAAAAAATTTGTATCCTTAAAATTATATCTTTGATTAGACATATATACCTCCTTGATATTTTTTTGGATGGGTCCCAAGTAAACATCCTTTAATCATTATAACAAAATTTTTTAAAAAATAAAGTTTCAATATTCTAAATACTTATAATTTTTTATTATTTTCTGATATAATTATTGATAAGAAAAGGTGAAAATATGAAAAAAATTATACTAATCTTATTAATAATTTTTCCACTAACATCTTGCTCAAAAAAAGAAAACAGTGGAATAAAAAATGAAAATTTTTCAAATACATTAAGAGATGTTGAATACATTACAAAAAAATATGTTAATTATGATAAAGATGCCAAGGCAAATATGCTTTCTATTATAGATAATGATGAATATTTCCAAGCAAGGATAAAAACTAACAAGGAAAAAGAATTAAAGTCATATATAAAAGAAAAATCTTCTGGCAACAAAAAATTAAAATGGATTTATGATAATTTTGATAAATTAAATTATGGAGAAAAAGTTTTAGTTGGAAATGACGATGATGCTTGTGATTATGTTTATAATTGTCACAATAATAAAAAAGATTTTAATTTTTTTGATGGGCAAAGTCTTAATCTACATAGAAAAACCCCCTACTATCTCCAGTGGGATAATAGGTGGGCTTATGATAATTTAATAGGTGACGATAATATAGGAATTGCAGGTTGTGGTCCTACTTCAATGGCTATGGTTTTATCTAGACTTTTTGATGATGAAAAAATAAATCCAAAATTAATAGCCCAAGATGCAAAAAATCATATGACTGAAGATGGTGTATATTGGTCTTTTTTTGAATTTGAAGCTAAGAAATATAAAGTCAAAATTGAAGATATTGACAATACTGAAAAAGATTTAAAAAATGCTTTAAAAAAGGGTCCAATAGTTGTTTCTGTAAAACAGGGATATTTTACGACTGGTGGTCATATTATGGTAATTGATTCTATGAAAGATGATAAATTATTAATTAATGATCCAAATTCTATAAAAAATTCAAAAATCGAATGGCCATATAAAGATATACAAGATCAATTTGTAAAACTTTGGTTAATGTATAAATAATTTTTAATCTTGTTGACAAAACATTTTTAAAATGGTATTATTAATAAGTCAGCAAGTTAGTGCCATTAGCTCAGTTGGTAGAGCACCTGACTCTTAATCAGGGTGCCCAGGGTTCGAATCCCTGATGGCGCACCAATTTTAAAGTCTCCCCAAAATGGTTTAATCATTTGGGGAGGTTTTTTTTTATTTACAATTTTAGAATTTATAATTTCTTAGTTAATTTTTAGACATTTTCATTTTTTTCCTATATAATATTAAAGGTAATGAACGATATCTACATGAATCGTATCAGGAGGTAATATGAATAATAAAGAAAAAACACGTAAGATGGTAACTGTGGCTATGCTCGGTGCAATCACTATAGTTTTAGGATTGACTCCAATGGGATATATTCCCCTAGGCCTAATAAGTATAACAACTATGCACATTCCAGTAATTATTGCAGCAATTTTGGAAGGACCAATTGTTGGAGGTCTTGTAGGATTTATTTTTGGTCTATCTTCAATAGCAAATGCAATGCTTAGACCTGGTCCAATTTCATTTGTATTTTATAATCCAATAATTTCAGTTTTACCAAGAATTTTAATAGGAATTTTTGCAGGACTAACATTTTTGGCATTAAAAGATAAAAATAATGAAAAAATAAGGAAAGTTTCCTTAATTTTGTGGACCATTTTAACAGGATTTTTGCTATATTTGGTTTTTTATAATTTAAGCCACCAAGCAAAAATTTATCAAATAGTTATTTCAATACTTATTACAATTATTGCAATTTGTATGCTTTATTTGACTTTTAAAAATAAGAATTCAAATCTTTCAGTTGCTATAGCATCTTTTGTTGGAACTATGACTAATACACTTTTTGTAATGGGCTTTATTTATTTATTTTATGCAGAAAAATATGTAACAGCCTTGGGAATTTCTGTTGAAGCTGCAAGAAGTACAATTTTTGGAGCAATTATAACGAACGGACTCCCAGAAGCAATCATGTCAATAGTTTTGGTTTCTGCTATAGTAAAAGCTGTATCTGCAAGAAGAAAATAAAAAATATCCCTCAGCAAAAAAATTTGCTGAGGGATTTTAAATTTAAAAGTTAATTATTCTTAATTATATCTGTTGCAAGTTCAAGCATATCTACTGCCAAATAGTAATTGTCACCAAGAAGATCATAAACCAAATCTTCTGAAAATATTCCTTGACTTATTTCAGGATCAATTTCTCCTTGGTTTGATTTCTCAAGATCATCCATATACTCTTTTGAAGAATAATAATCAGAAAGTTTCTTGTAATCTTTTTGACTTTCCTTAAATTTTTCAAGAGCTTGTCTAAATTCTTCTACAGCTTTGGAATTTTTGTTTAAAATTTCTTCCATTTCTTTGATTTTTTTAATATCTGTCATTTTTTCCATCCTTTATTAGATATTTTCACCTAAAATATCTACCCATTTTTTAGATTTTAAATTATTTTATATGTTGGATTTTTTAATTATTTCCTTTAAAGTTTTAGCACTTTCTTTCATTCTTTCATCTTCAGTATCTGTAAGTGGAACTTCCAAAACCCATTTCACTCCATCTTTTCCAATAACTGAAGGAACTCCAATATAAATACCTTTTAAACCATATTCCCCATCAAGGTATGATGAAGTTGAAAATACAGAATTTTGATCATTTATTATGGCTTCAACTATCCTTGTAAGAGCCATTCCAATTCCATAAAATGTTGCACCTTTTTTGTCAATTATTTCATAAGCTGCATTTTTCACCTTATCAAAAGTATCCAATAATTCTTTTTCATCAGTATCACTGTGAGTTTTTACCCATTCGTACAAAGGCATTCCACCAACATTTGTGTGTGACCAAACTGCAAATTCGCTATCTCCATGCTCACCCATAATAAAAGCTTCAACACTTCTTGGGTCAATTCCTATTAAATTTGCAATTTCTTTTTTAAATCTTGATGAATCAAGAGTTGTCCCGGTTCCTATAACCTTGTTTGCTGGAAATTTTGAATATTTCCAAGTTGCATAGGTTAAAATATCAACAGGATTTGATGCTACCAAAAATATTCCATCAAAACCACTTGCAACAATTTTCCCAATCATATCTTTAAAAATTTTGAGATTTTTTTCTATTAAATCAAGCCTTGATTCCCCAGATTTTTGTGGAATTCCAGCTGTGATTACAACAACTTCTGCATCTTTACAATCACTGTAATCTGCTTTATAAATATGTTTTGGATTTGTAAAAGAAAGCACATCGGAAAGATCCATTGCATCTCCCTCAGCCTTTTTCTCATTTATATCAATTATTCCCAATTCTCTTCCTACACCGAGAATTGTAGAGGCATAAGCAAAAGAACTTCCTACAGCTCCATCACCTACTAAAATTATTTTACTATCTTTCATTATTCCTCCTATATTTAATTCTTAGTTTTTTGCTATGAATTCTTTTTTATTATACTCTTTTAAGAAGGAAAATGATAATTATTCTTAATTATTTGTAAATAAATTTGAATTATCTCTCAAATAAAATAATAAATTAATGTAATCTTTTTGGTAAGGCACAAATTCTTTTTCATCAATTATTTTCAACAATTCTTTCCTACTTACAAATTTTGCATCAGCTACTTCCTCTTCTTGTAATTTCAATTTTTTTAAATCAATATTTTTATTTTTTATAATATAAACATCATCTATCCTAAAACCCGTATTAATCGAAATATTGGGATAAGCATTTGAAAAATCATATTTAATCCCAAGCTCCTCTGACAATTCTCTTGAAGCTGCAAGTTGAGAACTTTCTCCACTTGAAACTGCTCCAGAAACTGTCAAATCCCACAAATTTGGCCAAGATTTTTTTGATTTTGTTCTCTTTTGAATCAAAAGCCTCCCCTTTTTATCAAAAATTAAAACGTGTACGATAAGCCTATAAAGACCTCTTGGCACTATATCTCTTCTTTCAATTATATCTCCAGTTTTTTTCCTAAAATTATCATATAAATCTACGTACTCTTTCATTATTTCTCCTTTAGCTACTTAATTATACATACCCATTTTTTAAAAATTAAAAAGCGGCAATTCATTGCCGCAAATTATATTTTAAATTTTATAATAAAAAAGCCGAGAAAAACATGTAAAAGTATAAATATTGGAAGACCTATCATAAATTTTTTGTGACGAGTCTTATGATGAATTAATTTCATAAAAATATACATAAAAAACGCACCACCAATAAATCCAAATAGTAAAAGAATATTTTCTCTTATTCTTTTTCTTTTAAACTTTTTTGAAGCAATCTTATCATAGATTACAAGAATAATCGAAATTATAGAAACTAATGCGAAATATATCAATAAATTTTCAGTCTTCATTTTTTATCAAATCTTCAAAAATTTCTATAAATTTTTCTTTTTCATCAACAAATACGGCATGCCCAGAATTATCAAATTTTATGAAATTTACCTTGTTTGGAAAATATTCAATACTTTCATAAGCATCATCAATTGGTACAACCATGTCCTTATCACCATGAATCCAAGTAACTTTTTTATTTATATTTTCAATCAATCTACTTCCATTTTCACTGGTATTATTGTAGGTTACCATAGCAAGAAGTGATTCCAAAAAACACCTTTGTTTCAAGAAATCTTCAGCCATTTTTCTTAAATCATCAGGATTTGGATCATTGACATTATAGATTGTTTGCCTAAATAAATCTTCAAAAAAATCAATATCTTGATCTTTAATCCCATTTAATATAGGAACTGTAAAAGAATGGTCATGTTTAATGTTAAAATTTTTCAAAAAATTTGGGAGCTTTAATTTTTTATTCTCATCATTTACTTCCTTATCTTTTGGCATTACAAAGCCTTTAACCCCAACAGAAGCTATCAAAATTAATTGTCTTATTTTTTCAGGAAAAAGACCTGCAAAATCCATGGCAACTTGACCACCCAAAGACCAACCAACAAGAGTAAAATCTTCAATATCTAAAGAATCAACAAAATATTTTAAATCTTTCGCCCATTCTTTCATTTCCTTGTGTTTATTTTCATAAGAACTTTCCCCATAGCCAATTAAATCTGGAGCAAATACTTCGATATTTTCATCAAGGCTTTCCAACAAATCTTCAAAAAATTGAGAAGATGATTGGAAGCCATGAATTAAAACCAGCTTATTTTCTCCAGAGCCTATATGCCTGTAGGCCATTGTTTCTCCATTATCCAATTTTATTTTTTTAAATTCTATTTTTTTCATTTTTTCCTCTACTAACCATAATATAATGATATTTTATCAAAATTTCTCCCATCAATCTAATAATTTTTTGTAGAAATTATCAATAAAAATCGCTCCTATTGGTGCTGTTAATAAAATTCCTAAAACTGCCATTGATAAAATTATATCCCCACTGGAAAGGCCATTTGCAAGGGGAACTGCCCCAATAGCTGCTTGAACTGTGGCCTTTGGCATATAAGAAAATACTGTAAATAATTTTTCTTTTTTATTTAAGTTTGACCCTGAAATTGAAATCAAAGTTCCAACAGACCTAATAATAAGTGCCAAAAATACCATAACTACTGATAAAAACCCTAGTTTTGAAATGTAGGAAATATTTACTTCAGCTCCAACCAAAACAAATAACAAAATTTCAGCAAAAATCCATAATTTACCAAATTTTTCAGAAAGTCTTGAAGAAACTTCATCATTTGCCTTAATTTTAAATACACAACTCATAGCAATTACTGCCAAAAGTCCAGAAAAAGCAATTTTATTCTTTAATAAATTTTCCATGGAAACTATTAAAAATGAAAGTGCAAGAATTATTATAACTTTTGTAGAATTTCTTATCATGTCGTCTTTTTTATAAAAATACTCAAAAACAAGGTATAAAATAAAGCCAATGATAGATCCAAACAAAATTCCCAAAATTATAGAAATCGGCACATTAAAAAGAGAAATTAGACTTACATCTTCCCCCTTTGCCATTGACAAAAATGATGAAAATAGAACAAGAACAAATATATCATCACAAGATGAACCTGCTAGAATCATTTGTGGAATTGATTTATTTACTCCTCTTTTTTCTTCAATTAATTTTACCATCCTAGGAACAACCACTGCAGGTGAAACTGCTGCAAGAACTGACCCCATCAAAAGTGCATCTATAGCCCTTATTTTGAAAAAAATCCTTGCAAAAATAAAATAAGCCATTATTTCAAAAGTCGCTGGCAAAAATGACAAAAATACTGCTGATTTCCCAACCCTTTTCAAATCTGAAATATCCAAAGAAAGCCCCGCTTTAATTAAAATTATAATTAGAGCAATTTGCCTAAGCTCAGCAGAAATCGACAAAGTTTTAGAATCAATTAGATTTAAGACATAAGGCCCTAAAATAATTCCTGTAAAAAGCATACCTATTAGAGCTGGTATTTTTAATTTTTGGCATAAAAAGCCAAAGATAAGTCCAAAAATAATAATTAGACCAAGTGATATTAACATAAATCCTCCTTTTGGGACAAAAAAACTGATGAATTCTGTCCCCTAATAGTAACAGAAGTCATCAGCATAAACGCGGTTTTAGAAAAAAATCTAAGGGAGAACTTCATTCCCTTAAACATTATAAAATTTTTTAAATTTTAAGTCAATTTTTAATTTTAATAAATTCCTTAAACTCATCTAAATCTTTTGCCATAAAAAATGGATTTATCAAAAACTCTTTTTCTACACTTGTTGGAAGGCTTGGAAGGCCTTTTGAAATTTTTTCTTTAGCCTCAATTATTGCATCATCCATAATTTTATCTTTAATAATTCTTTTTGATGATTCAATACAATCAATAGTATATTCATGAGCTGGGTAAATCAAAGTATCCTTATCCAAGTTTTTAATCTTTTGAACAGATTCAAAAGAACTTTTATAATCACCTGTAAATACCCTACCACATCCAGAAGAAAAAATTGTATCTCCACAAAATAAATTATTTTCTACTAAATATGAAATATGTTCTTCAGTGTGGCCGTTTGTTTTTAAAACTTTAAAATTATATCCAAAAATTTCAAACTCATCTTCATCTTTTAAAGTTTTATCATTTAAATTTTTAGTTTCACTTGGTCCATAAACTAAAAAATCCTCGTATTTTTCTTTCAATTTTTTTACACCGCCAACATGGTCCATGTGTTTGTGGGTTAAAAGAATTGCAGATAGTTTTTTATCTTTCAAATATTTTAAGCAAGGATCAGCCTCGCCCGAGTCAATTAAAATCACATCTTTACCTTTTTCAATTGTCCAAATATAGTTATCTTCAAAAGCTCTAATAAAATTAATTTTCATAAAAACTCCTCTCAAAGGATTTATACCCAAAAATTAAAATAAAAAAAGTAGGCAAAAGCCTACTCAAATCTTTTAAAAATCATTTTTTAATCCTTTAAGAATTTAAATATAAAATTATGCTAAAACCCATCTCGACCGACCAGAGGGAGTGGAGAGATCTCTTAAATTCACTCCCTCAACTATATTCTATCAAGATAGAATTTTTTTTACTTTGTCAATATTTTAATATATAAAATCTAATAATTTATTTATTTTCTTTTGTAGCATCATTTCCAAGAGCGAAAAATTTCTTTCTTATTTTTCTTCCAGTTTCTGTTCCTGCTATTCCACCAATTCCTGTTTCTCTTAAAGCTTCTGGTAGGGTTGCTCCAACTTCTCCAGCTGCCTTACAAACTTCGTCAAATGGAACAATGCTTGTGATTCCTGCCATAGCCATATCTGCTGAAATAAATGCATTTACAACTCCTGATGCGTTTCTAAATGTACAAGGATATTCCACAAGTCCTGCAATAGGATCACATACAAGTCCTAATACATGCAAGAAAGCAAAACTTGCTGCATGAAAACAAACTTCTGGGCTTTGATCGTAAAGGTAGCATGCTGCAGCGGCTCCCATTGCAGCTCCCGATCCAGTTTCGGCTTGACATCCACCCTCAGCACCAGCAAAAGATCCATAATAACCAATTATTTTTCCAATCCCAATTGCAGTAAGCATGGCATCAACCATTTTTTCATCAGAAAATCCTTCACGTTTTTTCAAAGAATACAAAATTGCTGGCAAAATTCCAGAAGAGCCTGCTGTTGGACTTGCAACAATTTCTCCCATAGCTGCACTAATTTCAAGAGTTGAAAAGGCCATAGCCATAGCTTCTGTTACAAAATTTCCTGTAATGGATTTTCCTTCTTTAGAATATGCATTCATTTTTTTAGCAAATCCATCAATCATTCCCATGGCAGTTTTTGTTTCATGGTTTAAATTTCCTGTTGCAGATTCTTCCATAACTTTAAACATTTCAGTTAAACTAAATAAAATATCATCCTTATTAATTTGCGATGATTTTAATTCTTCTTCAAGAACTAAGTCTTTGATATGAAGACCTCTTCTTTCACATTCTTCTATAACTTCTCCTGCTTTTCTAAACATTATCTAACCCCTTCTATATAATTTGCATAATCGTATCTTTCATTATTAATAATTTCTTCAATTATACTTTTTTCAAGCTTTTCATTTAATTCTACAATTAATGTAACTTCATCATCAGCCTTTACTGTTTTCATACTTTCAATATTGTAGTCATTAGTTGCCAAAAGTTTACTTACTTCATAAATTACGCCTTTTTGTTCCCTATATCTTAAAATTATTGTTGGGAATTTTCCGTTATAAGAAATTGAAACGTCATTAATTTCTATAATTTCTATATTTCCTCCACCAATAGATGATCCAGTAACTGATGAAGTAGTTCCATCTGGATAATAAAATACAATTTTTGCAGTATTTGGATGAACAGGACCCAAATCATCTTTTATAAAATGATATTCAAGACCTTCTTCATCTGCAATTTTAAAAGAATCTCTAAGTCTTTTATCATTTGGTTTAAATCCCAAAACTCCTGCAAGAAGAGCCTTATCAGTTCCGTGTCCCTTGTAAGTTTGAGCAAATGATCCGTGAAGATGAAAATCCACCCTAGTAAAACCATCTTTGACAATTGATATAGCAACTTGTCCAATTCTTGCCGCTCCTGCAGTATGAGATGAGGATGGGCCTATCATAATCGGTCCAATTATATCAAAAACTCCATATTCTTTCATAATACCTCCATTAGTATAAAAAACCTTTGCATAGTTAGTATAATTAATTTACTTCTTAATATTATCCTACTCTTTTTATAAAAAAAATAAAAGTCAAGAAAAATTATTTTGCAAATTCACAAAATAAAATCACTTGACTTCAACCAAATTAAATTTTTTAAATATATAATAATTTAAAATAATCGAAAAATTATATAAGATCCCTGCCAAAACAAAATATAAATATCCCGGTAATTTTTTTAACAAATCTGTAAAAATCGGACTATATGATAAGTAAGCATAATTTAAGCCAAAATTCAAATTTATAATCTCAGTAACCATCAAAAAAATATTTACAAAAACAAATAAAAATTTTAAATTTCCCCTATTAAGTCTAACTTCATCAACAATAAGAAAGAATAAAGATACCCAAAAAACTAAATAATGGGTCAAAAAGAAATTTACATACATAATATGCGGCCAAGAATATGGTGTTAAATCTGGATAAATAAGTCCGATTAAACCACCAATGAGACCCCAAAAAATAGTTAGAATTTTCAAATTTTTATTATTAAATAATAGGGCAAAAAATCCACTATAAATACTTACTCTACAAGTATAAAGAGGAAGAGCCTCGCTAATTGTATCATGTCTTACAAAAGAAAGAAAAAACAAAAAACTTAGCTGTTGAAAAGCCAATAAAAATAAAAAAATGTTTCTTGTTATTTTGTAATATTTTTTATTTTCCCTAAGATTTTTTCTATACCTATAAATTAAAAATCCAATAAATATCATAAATAAAAACAAAAAAAGATGTAATAATCCATATGAATTAAAAACAAAGCCATCTTCTTTTTTTCTAAAAAATATTTCTATAAAATTCTTCATTAATACTCCTAAATTACAATTTTATTATATAATAATTTTATAATTTCGTCTATAATCCTAATGTTTTCAACAAAAATTTTTATTTAAATTTAAAAAGCTCTAAAAAATTAACAATAATAATTCTTAAGAGCTTTAATTTATTTTTCATTATATTTTATAAAGGCCTCTGTAATTTTTTTACCAAGATTTTGCATACAATCAAATTGTGGACCCGAACCATGATTTACAGGATTTGGATATTGGCTTAAAAAAGAAATAGCAAAAACTTCATCACCTATGCCAATAATTGCAATGTCATTTTCAACACCAATATTTGGAATTTCTCCAGATTTTGAAAGACCCTTAGCAGTTTGTGGCAATTTTCCTAATAATTTAAATTTTGATGTAGAATCATTTTCTGCCATAGCCTTCATAAGTTTATTTGAATGATCTCTGTTTACAAATTTTCCAAAATAAATATCCCTAAGTCCCATATTTAAGTCATTAGCTCTAGCTAAATTTTCCTTGCCTTCATGGAGCATCTTTCTATTTAGACTAGTTTTATTTTCTCCTGTGATTTTTTTGATTGTATTTCCAACATTTTGACTTGCTAGATCCATATTATTATTTCCAATAAGATCAATCAATCTGTTCGTAGCCTCGTTATTAGAATCTTTTAGCATCAAATAAATATCATTTTCAACACTTTTTTCATCCAAAATCTCCTCTTCAACTTGCCTATAAGTCTCAAGGGCGATAAAAATTTTAATAGTTGAAGCTGCAGGTAGACTTTCTATTTGAGGATTAGAACTTTTAAAAATAGAAATATCAAAATCCCCCTTTAGAGAATCAACAGCTACTTGCCAATCTCCCTCTAAATTTTGACACTCCTCTTCAATAATTTTTTCAATTTCCATTGAAAGTTCATCATTTTTTGAATTTTTTTTCTCATTAGTTTTATTTTTTACAATATTTTTATCATAATCATCATTTTTATATAATTTTTCAATTTTATTTAAATATTCATCTGACTTAAAACCTACAAGACCCTTGGGTTTAGAAATTTTATTAGACTTAGAGTCTTTGATAGTAAAAGAAAACGTCGAAATAAATATAGTTGTAAAAATAGCAAAAATCAATTTTTTATTTTTTTTCATAATTTCTCCACTAGAATAATTTTAATTCTGCCTATTTTATACTTAAAATATTAAATATAATTAAATTTTTTATTCATTATCTTTGTCAAATTTCATATAAGCTTCAGATATTCTTTTTCCTAAATTTTGCATAGCTATAGCTTGGTCACCATATTTATGGCTAACTGCGCCAGGATGTTCAGCCATAAATGAAATTGCAAATACACTATCTCCAACATCAATTATAGCTGCATCATTTTCTATTCCACCATCAGGATACTCTCCAGATTTATTTAATCCCTTTGCACCTTTAGGTAATTTTCCCAATAGCTTAAATTTTGAAGTTGTAGTATTATTTGCCATAGCTTTAATCATTTTTTTAGAATGATCTTCATTTACAATTTTCCCATCATATATTGCAATCAAACCCTTATTTAAATCTTTAGCACTAGCAAGATTATTCTTTCCTCTTTGGTTCATTTTAGTATATAGACCAGTTCTATTTGCTCCAGTGATTTTATAAATAATTCTTCCAACATTTTTGCTCGCCCTATCCATGCTCTTATCGCCAATCAAATCAATTAACCTATTAGTAGCTTCATTATTAGAGTTTCTAAGCATTAAATAAATATCTTCATCTACATCTTTCTCAGCTAAAATCCCTTCTTCAACTTGCCTATAAGTCTCGATACCAACAAAGATTTTAATCGTTGAAGCCGAAGTTTGACTAATATTTTTAGGAGAAGACTTTCTTTCTATAGAAATATTGGATTTCCCCCTGATACTATCAACGGCAACTTGCCAATTACCATCTAAATTTTCAGTTTCCTCAGAAATTATTTTATTAATTTCTTTATAGAGATAATCATCTTCTTTGCTTGAATTTTCATTTTTTATATTATCTAATTTAGGATCCTTTTCTTTAACCTTAAAATTATTAGAATCATAAATCATCTCAATTTCATTTAAATATTTATCAGATTTAAAACCAATGACACTGCTTTTTCCAGAACTCTTCCTCGCCACATTATTTTCATTATCTGCCTTAGAAAAATTAAAGATTGAAGCAAAAATAAAAATAATTAAAACAAAGGTAAAACTAGATAAGATTTTTTTCTTTTTATTCATATTCCCCACCAAAATATTTTTATTACTATTTTAATGCTAGACTATAAAGGAGTAAGTGTCAAATTTTGTTATAAATATTTAATTATATAAATACTTATTTTTCTAAATGCTCTAATTTTCATATCTAGAATTTTATTAAAACTTATATTATAATCAAATAAACAAGGAGATATTTATGGAAGAGAAAAGAAAACTGAAATTTATTTTTTATGCATTTATACTTTTGTTAGTTATTGGTGTAGTTGGTTATATGAAATTACTTGAAGTAGATTTTGTTGATGCCTTATACATGACAGTTATTACTATATCAACAGTGGGTTTTACTGAAGTTGGAACAACTAGCAATCAATCCGAAATTTTTTCTGTATTTATGATATTTTTAGGTGTTGGTATAGTTGGATACGCATTTACAACAATTGTAGCTATGTTTGTTGAAGGTAAATTTGCAGATTTATGGAAGGGAAATAAAATGGAAAGAAAAATTTCTGCTCTTAATGATCATTATATAATTTGTGGATCGGGAGAGCTTGCGGAAGTTATTATAAAAAAATTTATAGATGAAAATTTAAATTTTGTAGTTATTACAGATAAACGAGAAGACCTTGACGATTATAGTCACCATAATATTTTGGTTGTTGAAGGTCATTCTACTGAAGAAGAGGTTTTAGAAAAAGCTGAAATTACAAAAGCTAAGGGATTGATTTCAACTCTCGATTCCGAGGTAGATAATATTGTAACAGTTCTTACCGCAAGAAATCTAAATAAAAAAATATATATAATTGCAAATTCTATTACAAAATCTGGAAGCAAAAAATTATTAAAAGTTGGTGCAAATAAAACACTATCAGCTGTTGAAATTAGTGGAAAAAGAATGGCATCATTAATGATAAAACCAAATATAATTTCATTTTTGGATGTAGTAACAAGAATTGGCGATGTAGAACTTGACCTTGAGGAAGTTATTGTAAAAAAAGATTCTTACCTAGAAAATAAAAATTTACTTCAAGCACAAATTCCTAAAAAAACTGGACTAATTGTTCTAGCTATAAAAAAGATTGAAGATGAGACCATGGTTTTCAATCCACCAGTAGATTATACATTTAAAATAGGCGATGTTCTCATTGTTCTTGGAAGAGAAGAACAAGTGGACAAATTAAGGCACCTGGGTGATGAAATAAAATAAGGCTACTAATAAAAAATAGCTTCAGAGTGTAGACAAAATTTACTTATTAAGAATTATTAGTAATTTAAAATTAAATTAATATCTAACCAATCTCGACTAGATTATTGTGCCTTGATTTGGCACAATAATCCCTAAAACTAAGTGAGAAATCACGAAGGAGGTGATAATGCAAAATAGTTGAATCTATTCTGCAACATCACCTAATATAGGTTTATTATTTTTTTTGTATTAAGGCAACCGCTTCTGTATGGCTTGAGTGGTCAGTATGGATAAAACTTGATATTTTTCAAAAGCCTCGTATGTGGGAATATGTTAATTGATTTTAATATGATCTACTAGCAACTCTTGAAATAATTTCCTCATCGGATTTCTCGTCCTCAGGATTAGGCGAGAAAAAGAAACTAAGATTTGTGTCTTCTTTATACTTCCCATATAAGAAAGGTCTTAATGTACGAGCTTTATTACTATTTTCTATAGTTCTAACATTAGATAAGCCATCTGTCTCTCCATTACGCCTTACATCGTAACAATATATAGAATCAGGATCATTACCTTCACATCTTGAGTCTTGCAGTTTACATAATCATTCTGACTTATTATCAACTTTTTTATCAGGAATATATTTAGAAAATATTTTTGAAAAATCTAAAAACAAATTTCTATTTGTATTTTTAATTTCTATATTAAAAAAATCAGCAAACTCTGCCACAGAATTAAAAGAAACTTCATAAAAATCATAATAAGCATGTATTGAATTGCTAGCATCTGATGTTTTAATGAATTCTAACTTTGCAACAGCAAAATTATTTGGTTTTCTTTATTTTTTGTTATAAGTCTTTAAAATTACTGCATAGTCTTCCTTTTTATATCTAAATAAAAAACTATCTATTATCCAATCTTTTTGTTTCATGCTTTTAAGCAATTTAGGTAAATTTTCAAATCTAATTTTCTCAGTCATGTTTCTATATACTCCCACATATATTTAACAAATAATCGTCCAGTATGTAAGTAGAACATTCATTATTAAATAGCTATATGTTTAATAATTATTTAATTTTATATTATTTTTAAAAATTAAATAATACTTTGCCAATTACGAATGAACCCTAAATGATTTAATTCTGCTGATGGATATTTGTTAATTATTTCCAACAAGTCACTATGAAATTTATCGTAATAGTCATCTTCAGCTAGAATCTTAAGATTAATTATACTAGCAAAAATGGTATTATTAGATATTCCTTGGTTTAAATATTCTTTATACAACTTTGGAGTCTTGGTTAATTTAGCTCCATACAATCTGCCATAATGAGCACATATATTTCTGACATAAGACAAGTTCTCAATCCAAGATTCTAAATAAATATAATCAACCTCGAATTCTTTGGCAATTTCTTTCTTATCTTCATTCTCCATATTCTTGTACATTTTAGAAAGTGTGCCGAAACTTGCTACCTCTATTGCAGCATAGAATGGAATCTCTCCTCCTTCATAATTGTTTTCGAAGTTATGTATAAATGGCGATTTCTTATTTCTTTTTATTTCTCTTTCTAACTCTTTTATGGTACTCTTCTGAAAATTCTTTTTCTTATAGTTACTTAAATCTTTATATCCAAAGTTCCCATATTTTAATGAAAAGTAATTTGTAATTACAGCTCTTAAATGAACTTCTATATGCTCTATCAACGAAAACAAAATATGTCTAAGTTCCATATCAAATAAATATAGGTCAACTATATTTTCAAAAGTAGTTCCATCTATGTACTTTCCATTTTCTTTTAAAGTTATACTATAAGCCTTTACAATCCTATAATAGGATACTCTGTTAAGCACACTTTTTGCATAATCTTTATCTTCTATTTCTAAATCTAAAGATATTAAATTTTCTATTTGCTCGTTTACATCAACGGGAGCTTGATGAGATTTCTTCACGCTATTACTCCTTATAATCAAAAGACCCGACTTGGTCCGCATTGTTAAGAGGCGTGTCGGGTACTGTTAATTACATAGTATAGCATTAATTATAATTTGTCAACATATTATCAGCTCTCATTTTACATTTTTTTCTATGCTATTCAATTTAAGCTCAAATTGCAAATTTATTCTGAGTAATTGTTATTAATTATTATACTAGTTAATAAACATATTTTAGTTTTTTTAATCAATTTCATACTTTTCTCTCAATTTTTTAATTAAAATCCTCATTAGTCCAGCTATAGTTGAAGAGTTTAAATACCTTTGTCCAAAATGATGCGTAGCATAGCTGCCTATATCTTCTCCTAAAATTTCTTTAGCTTCTTTCTCAGTTATTAATTGATTAAATATGGCAATGTCATCTTTAAACTTACTTTTATACATTCTCTCATATTCTTCCAAGACTCGGTTTATCCAAAATGTAACATAGTAGGGTTCCTTATATGCTTTAAGCCAATCCCACATAATTTCAGGATCATAAAAATTAGGGTTTTCTAAATGGCATCTTTTAAAAAGTAAGACATAATTAGATGGAATATCTTCACCACCCAAGGATCTTGGAATTATATGACATCTCTCTAGTCTTCTTTTTGATCCACATCTCCAAAATCTTTATAATGCTTCCGATGCATCAACACTTAAGTAGCTTTCATCAATTCTAGAAAACCAATAATCACATATCTCTTCTTTCGTTGTTTTAATTTTTTTAGTCATCTTTTCTCCCAATTATTTGCATGCTACTTTAAGTTTGCCAATTATATTCCAACTTAATCTTCTAGAATTATTTTCGTATTTAAGTCTTTGTTCCATTTCATATGCTAATTTTATATGATAAATTTTAATTTAATCCCTATATCTAGCATTAATCAATGTTTGTTTAACTTATAATGTCTAAACTAAATTCCTAGCTAAAACAATATCACTTTCATCTTGATATATTGGTATGCAATTAATGTCTAGTAATTCATTTATTAAGTATATTCTATCTGATTTGTTAAGATCTAAAATTAAAGACTTAGACATAAAAAGCAATGTCCCTGTACCTATTATTTGTAATTTCTCTATTGTTTTTGCTAAAAAGTATTTAATCATTTGTGTTTTCTCATAAAAAACATTCGGCTCATCTACTAGATTAAAATCATCTATTATAGCAACGGAGCCTATTCCTCCAACTTCATTAAAATAACCGTTATAAGCACTTGCCACATATTCTAAATCACCAGAAATACTATCAGCTAATAATAACATATCTTCAATATTATAAATATTAAAGATATAAAAGGTTATACTAGATATAAACTTTTTAACTTCTACCTCGTCTTGCCATAAATATTCGAAAAAATCTATTCTTCCCAACATAATATCATCATATTCACAATCAGACGTTAAAAAAATTTCAAAATCAATCATCTCATACTTTTGAGAAAATTGATTGGATTGATATGTCATCTAAACCTCCATATTCTGGTAAAATCAATACTTTAATGTACTCAGCAATGATATCTTGATCAAGAATTTCTCCTTTAATAGCAATATGACTTAAATCGTCTATATATTCAGATTCTTTTTCAAACTCTATTTCTTTCTGTAAATCAAACTTGTTTAACAAGTTTATTTTTTCTACATTTATTGAGTTCTCTTTATAAAGATATGAAACAAATTTTGATTCTACAAAAGCTGTAACATTCAAATGAGGAAAGTACATATTATTATTTTCTTCTATAATATATTCAAATAAAATTTTATTATTATTGCTAGTAATGCTAATATATTCTGTAAATTGATTAAGAATATTAGCTGTATTCCTAATATAATTCCATATATATTCTGATAAAGATAAGCAATCTTCAACTGAAGGTGGAGAATGATTTTCATGTTCTATAAGATTTCTAAGATTAAGATACTTATTTAATGTCAGTGTTTTTATAATTTCAAAATATTCTAAATCCCCTAAAAAATCTTTGGTTTTCTTTTTAGAACTGTATTTTATGTTGTCAATCCCTAAATTTTTTCTTAACTCCATTGACGTTACATTAAAGGCTCTTTTTAGAGATAAGAATCCCTGGTTTAGCTTTTCTTTATTATCATTACAATTTAATATAGTATTATTTGCTTCATCCCATATTTCATAAGCACTATTTAACCCATAAATTTTACCAACATTTGCAACCCTACCAATCATACAATCTTCAATAATCTTTGAATCTATCCATACATTTTCTAAAAAATTGCCTTCCATATTCACTTCCTATTAAATAAAAATTTTTGTAGTTAGTTAATTTACCTTAGAAATTAAAGTAATACATTCTGCGTGTGAGGTCTTGGAAATTGGTCGACGCAGCCGACGGATCGTTCCATGTATTACCTTATCTAAATGTTTTGATTTCTTCTAATTTCTACTCTTGGTTGGTCTTCGACGATGATATCGTATTTATTTTCCAAATCTTTTACTACATCGTAGACCTCTCCTTCGTCGATGTTGTCTTCTCTTAGTAGCTTCTTTATCTTTTCTTATTTGTAGGCGACTTCGTTTATTTGTTTTTCAGACATAAATATACTTTAAGGTCCCCAAATCATTATTCTGCCTGTACATCAAAGGATTGTTTCACAATTTCCATAACTTGATCTAATTCATCCTGATGCTCCATAAACAGTTCTACATCCCCATTTCCCCAGCGCCCAATGCCAGTAATATCTTTACAAATACCATTAGGATCAATAATATCTGAAAACTTCATATTAATTGAAATACGCAATCTTTGCTTCTGGAAAACAATGTCTGCAAAATTAGTATCCAACTTATAGGCAACATACAACTTTTTATATTCTTTTTTTACCGCTGGAGATAAATTCATAATTCGCTTATCCAAGGATTCAAATAGCTTTTTTGTCAAATCATTCATATCATATGTTTCCAAGGAATACTTCTGACTTGTTTTTTCTTCTATTTGATATTGTGCAAGTTCTTCAACTGTTAATGTTGGATATGGCCAAATAGATTCTGCTTTTTTAGCTAATTCCTTTGCTCTCTCTATTATATGTTCTTCATTCCACGTATTTTGTAAAACCACATATTTATTAAGTCTAAGTGCACTTTCTTTGAATCCACCAGACATATCCATCTTTTCCAAAAAATGCCTGTCACTCATCTCAGAATTATATGCAGTCAAAGTAAGATTGCCAATTGTATGTAAATACTTTTTCTGAACCTCATGCCACTCAGTACCAAGATCAGCTTGCCATTCTAAAGAAAGATTTTTGTTCTGAGGCATAATATGCTCGATGGTAAAATTCTCTATTATAATTGGAGCTTTATTATCAAAGTTTTCCAAACGACTTAGAATATAATTTCTAGCACGCATATTATAAATATCGCGACTCACAAATGCAACTTCAAACTTATCGTTATCTGGAAATTCTTTATAAGTATCTAGCATCAAGAAGAACGCCTTAACAGAATTCACGTAATCATTTGGTCTAATATAGTTCTTCATAGTTGCAAAGGTCTTGTTCAGTGAGTTTGTAGGAATCTCACAAATTGCACGTCTTAGTACATAACTAATACAAAGCTTCAGAATTTCCTTCAGCTCATCTGACGTAATTAGCCCTTCCTCTGAATCATGATGAATTTTCAATAAGAATGGGTAAGATACTTCCATTCTTAAATCAATAATATCCTCATATAACTTCTTTAAATCCGTGTCAGAATTTCGTATGAATACAATATTTGTATAATGTTTTGCATAATTCAATATATCTTGACATAGCTCTCTTATAGTTCCAAATTCACAATTCAAATGATAAAGCTTAAATTCTTCATATACACGTCCTAGCTTTGGAATACGAGAAATTTTCATAGTCAAGTAATGTCGGAAGAAAGCATCCATTACTGTTCCTTGTGTTTCATAGACAAAAAGTTGTTCCATAGGTCTCCAAAGATGTTCATACACATAAATTTGCTCTGAAGGTTCTAGCCCCATTAATACGTAGTTACGAATCAAATCAGATTCAGAAAGTTCCTTACCAGTAGAATTCAAACTTTCAAAAATCGCCTGTGCATCATCCACAGCTCGATCTAATGTGATATTAACAATTTGTAATTTTCCAATTGACTCATATACTTCAGAAGGCTGAATTTCTTTATCGGCAAGCTTATTGGCAAAAAAATTATAATTTTCAATCAATCTCGACCTAGTGCCTTCCCTAATTGGTTTTTCTTCAACAAGACTTATGAGAATATCTCGATCTGTTTCAGTTAAGAGCAGCTTATATCGTTCATCACCATCTTCATACTCATTTTTTAAAAGCATATTATCTATACGACGAGCATTTATTGTTTTGTCATCCGGATTCTTTATTCCATAATCGCGTAGAGCCAAGAGAAGCAGCGTTAAGGTAGTCATTCGCTGTTGACCATCAATAATCATATATTTTTGAACACCTGTTGGCATTGCCTGCTCAGCAATATTAACAATAGACCCAACAAAATGACCATGCTTTCCTTGTTTCTGCATTTCTACAATATCATTCCAAAGTCGTTTGCACTGACCAATATCCCAGCTATAAAATCTCTGATAAACTGGTATCAAAAACTGCTTATTTCCATTTAATATCTCATAGATATTGCATTTGCGTGCATCCATATAATACCTCCGTTGTTTCTTTTCTCCTACTGTCAGCTATTTCATCGCCAAGTATGTATCTTTTTCCCTCTGGCTTTTAAAGTCAATAATAACTTCTTAGCCACTTAGATTTTATAAAATAAATCTTAACCATTTATTTTACTTTCTCAAATAAAAATTCATTTTTAAAACATCTATAATAAATTATTTAAATTGTGCATATGATCCTTCAAACATCTTGTATTATATCATTTTACCAGAATAAAATAAAAAAACGGCTTCTAAGATTTCTTGTAAAATCCCAAAAGCCATTGATTTCGACACTTTTATATCCCGTTACTTTATTTTCTTGACAACAAAGAAATTACTTCGCAGTGCGTTGTCTTTTGCTTGGGAACATAATTTTTTATCCTCGTCATTCTTGTAGGAGCACAATTTATTAATATCATTGTCTTTGGCATTTTTTCTTTTATCTTTAAAATTATTTGAATCTTGACTATCTTTAACTCCTGTTTTGAAATAGAATTTCAGGTCATATGGATGAACTGTTCCGTCTTTGTCAATTCTGCCCACCACGACTTTATCAACTATGCTTTCAAATACTGTTCTGTTAAATTCCTCTATAATTTCTTTGTTTTCTAAGACCTTTTTAAATTGCTTTAGTCTTTCTTTAATAGTATTTTCATCTTTGATAGTTAGCTCTAGTGTTTTCTTTTCATCAAGTAATTCTTCTTTTTGTTTTATCAGTTTTTTATATTTTTTAGCATAAACTTCTTCGTCTATACTGTCTTCTAAATGAAGATCAACTAACTTTCTTTCTTGACTAATGATTCTATTTAATTGACTTTCTATCTTTTTCAAATCTTTGACTAAAGTATTATCATTTATTTCTTCTTCTACAATTTTTAAAAAGTCATCTATTACTGTTGAATCTGCATTACATAATTGCCTATAGATTTCAACAAAAGCTTTTTCTATTACCACTTCTTTTATTCCTTTCTTTCAAATTTTATTTTATAATCCAAGTAGCAGCACTATCCACGCTTCTACTGTGGATACGATTGGAATTAGTAAAAATGGTATCCAGATAAAATGTTCCTTAATGGCCAAATGTTTCATCCAATTTCCAAATTCGTAGTCCTCATGTCCTTCTGTGCCTGGTATGACTATCTTGTCCTTGTACTTTCCTTGGAACAAAAGTACATCCAATATAAGGAAATCTCCAAAGTTTAATATTATCCACTGAATATAGCTCATCCAGAAAAGTTCTATAAGCCCTTTTATTCCTGTATGTAAAAGAGAAGTCACTCCATATATAAATACGATTCCTGAAATTATAACTGTGAGTATTAAATTTATTCTTTTCTCTTCTTTTGTCATCTTTTCTGGAGCCGAATTTTGTATTTCTTTTGGATAGGAACCGAAGAAAAATCTCGGGTTAATCAGTACGAAAGCTGCCACTGCACCGTTAAAGATAGCAGCCATTGCAATTCCATCTAATATTGCTCGTGTTATATCCATAATATTCTCCTTATTTATTTTCCAAAAATATTTTTAGTTTCTCCGCATATTCTTTCGGATGTTCGTGGAGAAATTGTCCGTGGCCCATTCCTTCAAATACTTCTGTTTTCATTTGCGAAAGATACTTTCTTAATATTTTTTCACTTTTTTCAGGGATAGGTTCTTCACTCCCCCTCCAAAACATTACTGGATTTGAAAACTTGGTTAAATTTTTTGGAGGCTTGTAATGATAGATAAACTTACAGGCATTTTTAATAGTTTTTTTTGAAATTTGCGGATACACCATTTCTATTACGCTTAGATTATCTTTGCCCATAAGCTTATCTAATAAAAATTTAGGTAGAGGCTTTTTATTTTTGATTCTACTTGTACCAATGATAAAAGCGTATGTAAAAGGTGTTGCCATAAGACCCAACTCCGCAGTAATCGCCGCATCTAATAGGACTCTCGAAGCAGAAATATTTCCTCTTCCAATTAGTTCAACTGCGATGGTTGCTCCCATAGAAAAACCGCATAGTCCATAGACGCTTCCGCTCATTTCATTTAATATATATTCTTCTATATTATCAATAGTCTGTTTCATAGAAACTAAATCATTAGGCTTATAGCTACAATGTCCATCTAACTGACAAAAGATCACATAGTAATTTTGTAAATAAGCTAAAAGAGGTCTAAAACATAAGTCTGCCGTAGAAGCAAGTCCATGAATAAATAATATTGACTTATTATTTTTATTTCCAAATGTTATAAAGTTCATTTTTCTCCTCTTCTAAACTTTTCTTATATATTTGTAATATTAAGACTTTAATAATTCAATAATTTCATCCTGGGCCTGTCTACCCTCTCTAAAAAATCTTAAAAGTGGATAACAGTGGCACATTCCTTTACCCACAATGATTTTATATGGAGCCTTGTATTTTTCCATTACCTTTTTAAAGTATTCTGCAAAAGCATAAAGGCATTCATTTCCTCCATAATAAAAGTAAGTTTTTGGAAAGTCTGAAAAATCTCCCTTTGTTCCGTCTAACATATATTCAGCTAAGTCTTCATCTCCCTTTACGATTTCCCTTGCAGTTTTAAAATATCTAGGTTCAATCATTATGTCTTTATTGTTAAGGGCATTTAATTTTTCCCATACTTCTTTATTTCCCTCAGGACTTACATCTGGAAGTCCACCAGGAGATACTGAAATTATTTTCCCAGCCATTGGTAAAGGTCTGCCTAGTGCATTATTATGTAAAAAAATTCCAAGGGCTAAAGATGCGCCTGATGAAAATCCTAGTACACTTATATTTTCTGCCTTATAAGTTTCGGTCATTAGCCTATAGGTTTCAAAACAAACTTCATAGGTTTTATCAAGCTTTATATCTTCTGAACAAAGAGGATAAAATAAAAACCATAGGTCTTTACCAGTTTTTTCCATTATTCTTTCTGCCAAAGAAAAATCTAATTTATCAGGTCCTGTAATCATTCCTCCCCCGAAAAGATAAAAGACTACTCCTTCTGCTGGTTTTTTATTTTTTTGATATGAAAGGAGCCTATAACCCATGACCTCTTTGTCAAATAGAAAATAATTTTTTCTCTCAGCTATCTTCTTTGCCTTATCTAAATCAAATACCGCCTTTGCATTCTCTTTCTTTGCATATTCAAGCATCTCTTCTTTGTTCTTTAAAAACATTTTTTTGACACCAAGTAATCTTACTATTGTCGATGCAATTTTATAAGTTAAACTCATTTTACACCTCCGATTGATACTCAATTAATCACAATTTTACAAGTTTTTACCAATACTTATTCTTGTAACTCAACTTCATTCTCTATCGCCTGTAATGAAATAATCACAATAATCTGCTCCATTTGCTATGGTACCTTTTCTGTGAAGTACTCCATGTTGAAAACTTATCATAAGCTCATCAAGTTCACAAAACAGGGGCATTAATTCATCTACCCCCAGCTTCTTTGTATAAGCACAAATGGGACAACGAGTAATTCTATAATAACAAGCACCCTTGTAGGGTTTGCCCTCAAAATCAACTTTAAAGGATGTGGGATAGAGCTTTTCTTTTTCCTTTGTATACCACTTGTAATACTTAAGAATATTTTTCTTATTGGCCTCTTTTCCCCTTTTAGTATTGAGATCAATCAAGGAAAAATACCATTTGACAAAATAAAGAGATCGACGCATCATATCTTGAATGGTTTCTGGTGGAATCTTTTTCTCACTTGCTATATATGGAGCAACAAATACAAGAGCGAACATCTCATTGTATGCCATGGGATTATCATTGCCGATATCATCTGCTTCTTCTACTATTTTTCGATAAATTTTTTTGCTCTTTCTAATAATTTCTGAAGCATATGCTTTATCATACTTTTCTATAAGAACTTTCTTCATTGGACCTTTAAATAATAAGAAATAAAAACCTTTGTATTTCATCTTACATACCCCATCAATTTTCCAAATTTTCTTTTAGTAATTTATATACAATTTTATTTTCTCCCAATAAGAAGAGCTGAGCCAAAAAGTCCAAGGAATAAAGATTCTTTGTGACTCATAAAAAGACCCTTTGTTGTATCAATTAATTGCACATCTTGGTAGCCCTCTTTTTTCAGCTTTTCAATGAATTTATTCATATCTCCATATCTTGACCTACTCATCAAATCATGAATAACAAAAACTCCACCCTTTTAAAGCACACGTAATGTTTCCAGTAAAAGTTTTTGTTTATTTTTCCCTACAATATTGTGATATACATAGTTGCTTGTTACTGCATCAAAACTTTCATCTTCAAAAGGAAGATTCGCTGCATTTCCTTCTTCAAATCTCACATTTTCTATTCCCTCTAATTTTGAATTATTTTCACAGAGTTCTTTAGAAAATTCAATCTTTTATGACCCACTCCATATGTCACAACCGACCATGGTCGCCTTTGGATTTCTTTTTCCACAAGCTATGGTAAGTGCACCGCTACCACATCCCACATCCAATCCCACGCCACCATCAGGGATTTTTACATAGTCGCAAGTCCCCTCTATTATGACTTTTGCAAGCTTCCTTTTACCCTTGTAATCAAAGGCCCTATATAAAATGATAACCCAAGCAGTAATTAATAGGAGTGTAAGTGATCCTATCCCTAGGATAAGTCCCCAGATGATCCTTTGCCTTCCTTGAAGAATGAGGTCACTTGCACCAAATAAGATGAATAAAATAAGACATACTAGACTTTCACCAATCTTAGCCTCCAACAATCTTTTAGGAACCTAGTTTCTATAATCAGGTTTCGTTTTTTTATCAATAAAATTTAAATGTTTCATAAAAAATTCTCCTGTAAATAATAAATTTTATAAAATTCCCCTTTGTCAACTAAAATAATAATTCTAATTTCTTACTTTATAATCTTATAAATTCATATTAGTATAGTTTATCAATAAAGATAAGTAGTAGATAAAATATATTAAGTTAAACCAACCTCCGCGAATAATCATGTGCAGTCCATTTGGTAATCTCCCAGTAAGAGGAGTAAAAAGCAAAAGAAATATAGGTGTAAATAAGGCTTGCCATCTTGGAAATACTGTGAATCCAAATAAAATTACCAATGCTAATGCTATGTTTGCTAAAGCCATAATAGAAAAAACTATTTTTGCTTGGAGTTTTAAAAATTTTAAAAATTCATCAAAAGCTCCTTTGTTTTCGTGCCTTGATAAAAGACCTAGGTAGGCGCATTGAATGTGATAAGTGCCCCCTAATATCATGCCAAAAATATTTATTAAAAATACAAACCATCCGATAGTTAAATAATTTTCCTTTGTGGCAAAAACAATATGGTAAAAGCCAAAGGAATATATAAAGGCACATAATGGCCCTAAAAGACCACCAAGGTACAATCTTTTTATGCTGACATTTTTCATTATGCCAATAATATTATTTATAGTATCCTTGCCGTCGTAATCATTAGGATCATAATATAGGGTCATGTCTCCCAAAAACATCAAGAATGAACCCAAAAGACCTATTAATATACTCTTGTATAAAGTCATAATTAAACGCCTCCTTACACTCGGATGATATTAATTATCAATTTAATTATAGCATATAACGCTGATTTCTTTCAATTGTATGATTTGCTGCGTTAAACTAAGCAAAAAGCTAAAGGCAGTCCGAAGACTGCCGATATTTTTATCATATTGGAATAATCCAAACCACATGTAGTTTCGTCGAAATAGACAAACGGAGAGTCCTTAAACATAACAGATGCTATTGCAAGTCTTTGCTTCTGTCCTCCTAATAAATAAATTCTTCTGCCATTTTTGTTTTTTCTATTAAATTCTTGTAAACTTTTGATTTTTGTAAAAGCTCTTCATATTTGCCTTCACTTTCTACTCTTCCGTTTTCAAGAACTACTATCTTATCTGCATTTTCTATGGATTTCATTCTGTGTGAAATGATGACAACAGTTTTATCTTTAATTAGATTATTTAAAGACTCTTGAATTTTTTTCTCGTTGTCAACATCAAGGTTGGCTGCTATCTCATCTAAGATCAATATCGGTGCATCTTTTAAGAAGGCTCTAGCTATTGATAATCTCTGTCTTTCTCCCCCTGATAGCTCAGCTCCGTTCTCACCAATAACTGTATCGAAACCCTTATCCATTTTTTCTATAAAATCTGTGCAGTTTGCAAGTTTTGCTGCTCTTTTAACTTCTTCGTCGCTTGCATCTTGCTTTCCGATTCTAATATTTTCCATAACGCTTTGATTAAAGAGAACCACATCTTGGAAAACTATTGAGACCTTGTCAAAAAGGGATTCTGTTGATATTTCTTTTATATCTTTGTCATCGATTAGGATTTGTCCATTGTCATAATCATAAAGTCTTGATATAAGTTTCAAGATAGTTGTTTTGCCACATCCGCTTGCTCCTACCAAAGCAGTTACCTCTCCCTGCTTAGCTTTAAAGCTTATGCCATTTAGAACTTTTGCATCTTTATTGTATGCAAATTCAACATCTTTTAAATCAATATCAAATTTTTGTAGATTATAGTCATCGCCTTCTTGTAATTCTTGATTTTGAATTTCCTTTAATCTTTCAATCTTTGGTGTTAAATAAAATATCTCCATCAATCCCTTTTTAGATGCGTCTAGAGAGTCTTTAATCTTCATAGCTGCTAGTAAATATCCTACAAGGTAGAGAGCACTTATCTCTTTATTAATAATTAGATTTACGCCGACAAATATTACGACAGCAAGGGAAATAAAGCTAAATATTGAAGATATGGACATAATTAAGATGTTTGCAATTTCTGCTTTTAAGTGCACTTTTTCACCTTTATCCATTTTTTCATATAGGATTTCTTTCATTTCCTCTGATAAGCCATAGGCTTTAATCTCCATTTGCATCTCGATGTTTTCTTGAAAGCTTTCTGAGTTTTCTCTTAAGACCCTATAATATTCTCTCTCTCCCTTAACTGAATGTTTTTTAGATAGTGGTATAAATATAAAGCTTAGAACCGTTGGAATAATTACAGCTAAACCCATCTTGACATTGCCAACTAGCATCATGACAGATATTAGTGGGAAGAAAAGTGCCATGCCGCCTACTTTTGGTATCGAATGGCTCATTGCATGCTCTATTCCTTCAATATCAGCCATGATTGTTTGCGCTAGGTCTGAAATATCATGTTTAGAAAAGTATGATAGAGGTAGTTTTGATAAATTTTCCGCTGTCCTTATTCTTAAATCTGCACTTTCTTGATAGGTTGTGCTGTATAATTTATCGTATTCGATAGAAAGCAAAATATACATTGCTATCAAGGTCAAAACTGAAAATGCTATATAAAATCCATTACTTTTGTCAATATTTTCCAAAACTTCTTGAGCAAAAATCATTAGTAATATGGCAGGGAGCATATTTATACAGTAAACGAAAAATGAGGCCAGTGTTGCTTTAGATAAATTTCTCGCTCCTTTATCTGTAAGAGCAAATCTTTTTTTATAAAACTCCTTCATTTGAAACCCTCCATTCATTCGCACTGTTAAACATCTCTTGCAGTCTCTTATAACTTGTATCTTTTGACATTAATTCTTTGTCGGAACCTCTTTCTATAATTTTTCCTCCATCCATCACAAGTATTTCATCAAGGTCTTTAATTGTAGATAGCCTGTGGGCAATCATGATAACCGTTTTATCTTTCATAAGGTTTTTGAAAGCTTTTTGCAATTCAAACTCGTTATCTGGGTCAATAGATGCTGATGCTTCGTCCATAATAATAATTTTGGAATCCTTTAAAATTGCTCTGGCAATTGTAATTCTTTGTTTTTCTCCACCAGATAAATAAACTCCTTTTGAGCCTATGATTGTATTTTCTCTTTCTGGGAATTTGTCTAATATTAAATCGCATCCTGCTAATTTTAAGGCTCTCATAACGTCATCTTTCGTCGCATCTTTATTAGCTAAAGCTACATTATCATAAATGCTTTTCTTGAATAATTTTGAATCTTGAAAAACAAAGGAAATGGCTTTAATTAAGGCTTCGTCAGAATATTCACTTATTGCTATCCCGCCTATCTTTATGCTTCCTTCATTAACATTGTAAAAACCTGATATAAGTTTTGCTACTGTTGATTTGCCTGATCCAGATGAACCGACAAGTGCGTAGGACTTTCCTTCTTCTAAATTAAAGGATAAATTTTCAATGACAGCTTTATCATTATAAGCAAAGCTTACATTGTCAAAGTCTATATTATAGTTTTTAAAATTATTGACATTTCCATGCACTAATTTGTCTTTTTGCATATCTTCGTAAAGGGCCTCTAAAGTATCTACTGCATAATTTCCTTGAGAAATGTACATGGAGTACCACATCATTCTCATAAATGAAACAAAGAGAACTCCTGATAAAAATAAAATCATGATAAGCTCAAGTAAAATCACCTTGGCGCTGCCTAAGCTAGTCAAAAAATAAACTATTGGTATGATTAAAATTGCAATCAATCCAAAAAATAACCATTGATACAAAACATAAGGTTTTTTACAAGATAGGGAATAATCATAAGCATATTTTGAGTAATCTTTTATCGCCTTGTAAAAGCTTTTAAAGGACTCAACATTTGCTTTAAATATTTTTACAACTTGCATCCCTCTAACGTATTCAACAGTCTCAGCACTTAGTTTAGATAGGGCTTCTTGGTATATCTTCATAAATTCTTGTTCACCCATCATTGCCCCTAAAATTAAGCCTCCAATTATTGTAAGAGCAAGCAAGGTTATGCCAACTCTTATACTTACTATAAAGCCTAGTACAAGGACAAGTATGGGTGTAACTATTGCCTGAGAGCTATCTGGAATCATGTGAGCTACAACCTGATGAGTTTGTGCTGCATTATCATCTATGATCTTTCTTATTTGACCAGATGGATTCAAGTCAAAAAACCTAAAACTAGCATTCTCTAAACCATCGATCCCTCTTTTTCTTAAATTTGTTTCAAGCCTAAATCCCAAGATGTGTGAAAACATTCCTGAAATAAAATAAAATACCGCTCCAATTGTTAGTGTAATAACAGATTTTAATGCTAAACTCTCTGCACCAGATAAATTTGAATTAATTATTAACTTATCTAGAAATTTGTAGATTAAATAATATCCATATACCGTAAGTGCAGCAGATATAGCAGAAAAAACTATAGCTAAAACCCCAAGATATTTTTTATCCTGTACATAAGCAAATAGTTTTTTGTAAATTTTCATAATCATATCTCCTTTCTTTGATATCCCTTTTAGATATAAATTTGCTTTATTGATAATTATTATCATTGCTTTTCTATTATACATCTGTTATAATGACTAATACAATAGTTTTGAATTAATAAGGCTAATTGGGATATTGTCTAAAAGGGATAGGTGTATTATGACATATTATGATTTTGTAAAAGATTATATGAAAGTAGATGAATGTAAAAACAATAAAAAATATTCAAGTGCAGGTCATACATTTTGTTGGAGTAAAAATAATCTAAAAGAAGCAGAGGGACTTTACTGGTTTTATGAGGGAGATGGATTTATTATTGATATCCATGATTTTTACATAAAAGAAGAATTAATTAAAGAAAGTACTTATAATATCTCAGACTATATTTCAATATATTCAAGTTATGTTGTCAGTGCAAACGGAGAAAAATTTAATCCTTATCAAACATTAACTGCAAACTCATTATATACTCTTGATTTTGACAATATAAAAGATGATTTTCTATTTTTATTACATGAGAATTCATATTATCTTTGTGTTTCTATTGGATTTAAAAGAGAACTTTTAGAAAAACACCTATCATCTATTAACATTAATCTAGATTCATTTTATTCTTCTTTAATTGAAACTAATCAAATTATTCTTACTAAATCCTTAGAAAAAGTAGCAATGGAAATTTTAAATTGCAAAATGGACGCTCCTGCTGCTGATTTTTTCTTTAAAGCTAAGGCAAATGAGTGGATAAGTATAGTGATAGACACATACTTAAATAGAAAAAAATATAAAATTGAAACAGATGATGATAAAGCACTTGAAGATGTAGCAAGATTCTTAGATGATCATTTCGCCATGAATGTAAATCAAGAAACCCTTGAAAAAATATCTAAAATGAGTGGAACTAAATTAAAAAATTTATTCAAAGAAAAATATGGTCAAAGCATTACAGAATACACCCAAAGAAAAAGAATGAATGTAGCTGAAACTCTTCTCTTAAATACCGAACTACCTATAAAGGAAATAGCAGAGTCTGTTGGATACACATCCCATAGCAAATTTTCCATTTATTACAAAAGATATAAGGGAAAACTTCCTAGTGAGGTTCGTAATTTAGCTTGCAAGGATCATAATTTAAAATGCGATTATTGTGATTAAACTAATTTTTATATTTATACATCTTTATCTTATATGAGTTTATAGATATTTGTATAGGTATATATAAATTTGGTAAAAAGCAAAAAAAGAGCAGCCTTATTTAAGCTACTCTTGTAGAAAGTATAAAATGGGTTTTATCTTATTATATTTTTCTTTGTGTCTCCTCATACTAGTCTCAAAACTACTCTCACATCCATGTAGTTTTTTTGAGTCTTTTTGACGTATCCTTCTTCATCTTTATCGAAGACAAAATGCTTGTAAAACTGCTTAAAATGCAGGATTTTTACAATTTCACTCTTTGTATCAACGCTATGCACTCGACATTATCTTTATTGTCCAAACCAAAGTCAATCTCATTATCTATAAGCGGAAGCTTGAAAACAACCGATTTTATCCAAGTGTCCTTTTCTGTTTTTTCGTCATAAATTTGAATTTCTTCTATCATTTCGTTAAGTAATCTCTTCTTGTCGATATCTGAAAGAACTGTATAAAGGCTATTAAAATTTACAAGAATCTTATAAATATTATCCGAGGTTATTTTTTCTTCAAGAATTGCCTCTTTCCTTTTTCTGCTATCATTTAACTGCATTTCTGCATATTCTAACTGGTCATATATAGCATCAAGTCTAAGATTTAAATCGGTGTATTTTCTATCATAATGTTTATCTTCAAAATTTAAAGAATCTATTTGATTAATTAGTGATGCTTTTGTACCTGTTAATTGCCTAATCTTCGCTAAGTGCTTATTAATAACTTCATCAATTTCTTTTGTGTCTATTTGAATATTGATTTTTTCTTCAATTTTTTTGGCAAAAGTAGGATTACTAACTACTTGAGTAATTATTGTTTCAACTTCTTTTTCAATTAATTCAGCTCTAATTTGTTTATTAAAAGTACATTTATGTCCATTCATCATTTGTCTATGTTTACAACCGTAATAGTAATAATCTTTGTAATGCTCTCCTTCTTTGTTTTTATTACGTTTACGGCTTTTGTTTCCATACAAACCAGCACCACAATATGGGCATTTTATTAGATTTGATAAGATATGAACTCTCTCATCTTTTCCTCTATTTATCTTCTCATACTTTTTAGCTTGAGATTTTCTTTTTTCCTGTACTGTATTCCACAACTCATCATCAATTAAAGCTTCATGATTTCCTTGAGCTATAATATAATGATCAGATTTTTCTAATTTAATTTTACCAGTAGTTTTATCTTTAATTGTTTTTCTTCTTCCATATGCAATTTTCCCATTATATACAGGATTATCCAATATTTGTCTTATTAAACTAGCTGAAAAATATGGATTCTTGCCATTTTGTCTTATAGGTTTATTAATACCTAAAGAAACTAAATACTTAGATACTCCATTGGCTCCCATATCTGAATTAGCATATAAATCAAAAATCATCCTTACTGCTTTAGCTTCATCTTCATTAACAACTAATTCTCCATTATCTAATGAATAGCCAATTGGAGCAAAACCACCATTCCATTTTCCTTCTCTTGCCTTTTGTTTCCTTCCTTCCATAGTTTGAGAAAGTATATTTTCACGTTCCATTTCTGCTACTGCCGATAGAATTGTTATAACAAGCTTTCCAGAATCTTTAGAACTATCTAAACTATCATCAACACAAATCAGATTTACATTATGATTTTCCATGACTTGCAATGACTGCAATACATCCGCTGCATTTCTTCCAAATCTAGATAATTTAAAAACCATTACATAATCAACTTTATCTTTTTCAGCTTCTATATCATTAAGCATAGCTATGAATTCATTTCTACCTGAAATAGATGTTCCTGATTTTCCAGCATCTTTATAGGTTTCTATTATTTCTATACCATAAGCTTTTGCATACTGTTTTATTCTTTCTTCCTGAGCATCAAGTGAGTAACCGTCAATTTGCATAGATGTTGACACTCTTGTATATACATACGCCTTTTTATTTTTCATTTTTCCACCTTTAGTTTGGACATATTTTCACGTTATAGTTATACCTATATTTTACATAAATCATAATATAAAAGTCAATACAATAACCTAATCCGATGAATTAATATTATCCTCATTTTTATTTTTTTCTGAACATCTTGGCGGTACTTCCAATTTTTCAAAATCTAACTGATCTGCATACTTTTCTATTAATTCTTGTAAGAGACGTGCCAACCCATCTAATTCATAAGAACAATCTTTTACGCTATTTTTATTATACAAGGTAAATTGCCTCCTAATTTTGATTTCACCTTGTATATGTCAGAAAAAAGTATTGATTCGTGTTTTTCTCCACACAGACTTTTTTATTGAAAATCTTTTAATGCATATATTCAATAGTTAATTGAAGAAAGGAGTAAAAAATGAAAAAAGATAGGAAAATTCCACTATTAAACGAGTTTTATTGCCGCGGAAGGATTGTAGGAAAAGGAGGTTTTAAGGAAAGAAATCCATACTTAACAATCTTTATTAATGGGAAAAGAGAGCCAAATTATATGAAAGTATACTTTGAATCTATAGATATTCATGATTTTAAAATGAATCAAACTGTTTATATTACAGGTTTTGTGAAAAGCCCTGTCATTCCCTATTTATATGAAGGTAGAAAAGAACAGTATTTTCTTGGTGAAAAAATAGTCTTAGAGAACACTTTGTTATCAGAAGCCTTTGAAATAGAAAATATAGGTTTTTCTTTTAAAAACCCATTTTCACGAGTTTTTCTTAGCGGTTCTATCTTAAGCATCAAAGAGTTCAATAATTGGATTACGATTCAAGTGCGAGACTATAGAGAGCAAGTAATTACACTTCAATACTCTAAAAACATGCGTGTAAATGATGTTTCGCTCGAAATAAATGACTTTGTTTTCGTATCGGCAATACTAGTCTCTGCAAGGAAAAATTATGATGAAATTACAGTTGACTATGAGGATTTAATAGTGGATGATTTAGCTGTGAATTAAAAAATAAAAGCTTGAGGTTAGACAATCTCAAGCTTTTATTTTTACTAGATTTAATTATAATTTTTTAGTCACTCTCTTTGGATCTCATACACAAAGCTATGCCAGTTATTAAAGAATTTTTCATTAAACAAATGGGACAACTTTATGAAGTTTTTAAAGCCTATACTCTCTAAATCAAGCTCTATATCAAAACTTCCATAAACTTCTGCATAGCATCTTATGGTTACTATCATATCGCTTAAAAAGTACTGAAGTGACTCACCTTCTCTTTCTAGTAAAATATCTCTGACGCCATCTACACAATAATAGTGTCCTCCAACATCTAGCCACACTTCTTCACTTAAAATAGATTTTTCTACCGACATAATATTCATGACTACACTTTTAAAAACCTTATCCAACAATTCTTCTTTTTCTAATATCATAATAATTTCCTTTCCTAATATATATAGTTACTTCTTACAGTCTTTATATGTCAGAATTAATATCCAATAACAAACTTGTCGTCATTGAAAATTCTTCCTATTATTATAAGAGATTGCTACTTATCTTTTACACTAACTAAAGAGAGTAATACTTTCTTTAAATTCTACTACTTACACCAATCGAATATCTATCCTTTTTCACAATACATATCACTTCTATCCTCATTTAATGAGGTCATGAAATTGACTTTTTATACTATAAACTAAATTTTCAACTTTCTCTTTTTTATTTTTAGAATAATAAAGATACGGCTCCTTGCATAACAGTCTTTTTATATATCCTAAAATGCGCCCTTTGTTTTTATCTTTTAAAAAAACTTCACTAACAATTTCTAACAAATCATCTGAATCAAAAAGTATTTGATAACCTAATTGCCTTTCTTGAATTAGGATATCGCTAATCATTAAGCTTCCCCACTCTTTTCCTCTTCGATCCTTTTCCCTATATTTTTTAACGGCTTTCACAAGAAGGTCTCTACACATTAATTTTTGCTTTTCATATGGCTTAAAAAGATTTTTTTCTAAATATAAGAATAATTTTTGACGAAACACTTCTTCATTTAAATTAAAAAGATTTGTTTCTTCAAAAAAATCTTTAAACTTATCTGTTTTTTTTATTGTATGCTCATATCTATAAATACTCCCATTTAGTATCTCTCCATTTTCATCAACGATGACGATTTCTTTATTTTTATGCTTCTTTTTTGTTTCTTTTAATTTATCATAAAATGTAATTTTATGTCGTTGATTTTGTGCTGTTATTGTTTTGGATTCATAGCCGTCTTTCTCTTTATGGTTTTCAATATCTATGCAAATTTTCATATACGGGATAAATCTAACCAGAGTACGTAATGGGTCTTCAAAATCTTTAGTATTACCTGTCGTTAAATAATTGTAGTTAATTTCACAATAGTTAAAAATGACATTTGATATATCTATCTCAATTTTATAATCTTCGTATAATATATTTTTAATTTCCACAACCACATCTTTTAATTCTTCTAAAGAAAAATTTTCTATATTTTGTCCTAGAATGTCCGTTGGCGAAAAATCTATTCTTGCATATAAGCCACAATCTATGTTGCAACAATTCTCTCTTCTTATCTCCAATCGCCCAATTCCTCCCCTTTCAATTCGAATGGATTTCAGTTCTTTTCTATAATAACTAAATTTCGTTATTCCATATGAGTTCTGATATAAGCTTATTAAGTGATTAATCTCATACTCGGTAACTCTTACATTCTTAAATTTCACTCTATCAAAGCCAATGCGTTGAAATTTCTCATATCTTACTAAGATGTTTTTTTCTATTTTCATAATTCCCCCATATAAAAGAAAGTTTTTAATCTATCTCTTATATGTCAGAAAATTTAATATTTTTATTTTCTACACAGGATTTCCAATAAATAAAATCTGTTTATACGGTCCATTTATGGACGTATAAACAGATTTAGGGTATTTACCAAGGATAAGTTTTTAAACTCTTTTGTTATTAAGAACCTTTTCTGACAAATTATAAATAGAAGATTGATGGTATGGAGAAAATAAAAAAGATAAGTGATCAAAAATGAGGAAACAAAGAGAGGAAGTCGCAAAATATGAAGTAAGAAAAAAATAAAAAAGATTTATAGAGCAAAAATTTTAAGTATGTAAAAAAATGTATAGTGTAGGAATTCACTTACAAAAGCATTAAATAGCAAGCCAAGCTATCAATCTAAAAATGTGTACTTTAGAGCAAGCCAAGCTCTTTAAAAAATGTGTTTTGTCTTAGATTGGACAACTTAGAAGCTTCTACGGACTCGGTAGTATAAAAAGCTTAGTCTTAACAATTAGAGTAACAAATAAGGCTCTAGAATCGTTTTTAAGAGCTTTAATTTTAAAAAGATAGTTATATATTTGAAAGGAGCATTCTATGTCTTTTAATATCACAAACAAAGCTTTTAACAAAGAATTTGGAATAATAGATGAAGAAAAGAAAAAAACTAAAAAATGGGATAAAAGAAAGCAAAAAAACATTTTAAAAAATCAGATTTATGATAGATTAACAAGAATGTTAAATGATGGTATGAGTACATCAAGAAATGACGATAAAAATGATTTATCAACTACAACAATAAATAAAATTTATAGCGTTACAACTTATAAGACATACAAAAAACAATGTTATAAATTTGCAGAATTTTTGAAAGAAAATTATCCTGAAATAAAGAAAATGCAACAAGTTAAAACAGAACACGTAAATGAATATCTGAAAAACTTAACAAATCAAGACTTATCTGCTTACTCAATTAGCACATCTAAATCAGCTATAGCAAAGGTTTTAAGAACATCATCTACAAACTTTATAGCGACAGCTCCAAGGACAAGAAAATCAATTAAAAGAAGTCGATATGAAGCTAAAAGAGATAAACACATATCAGAAGAGCTAGAAAGAAAATTTTCTAAAATAACAAGCTCTACAGGATTAAGAAAAAAAGAAATGGAAGCTGTAAGAGGGGTTGATTTAAAAGAAATCAACGGAAAATATTATGTAAAAGTTAGACAAGGAAAAGGTGGAAAAAAACGCTTAGCTTTAATCATGGGCAAAGATAAAGAAGAAACAGATGAAATAATAAATATTTTTAAAGAAGCTGGAGAGCTTAAAATAGCACCAAAATTACCTTCTCATTATGACAACCACCACTACAGAGCAGTATACGCCAAGAGAATTTATAATCATTATGCAAGACCAATAGATGAAATACCTGGTGGTTTAATTTCAGAAGGAGGAGAAAGATACATCATGAGAAATGATAGAGCTGGAGAAATATTAGATCGAAAAGCTATGTTAATAACCAGCAAATACTTAGGACATAATCGTATTGATGTAATCGCTCAATCTTATCTGTACTAAAATAAATAGATGTAGATATAAAATCTAGGTTTGGAGAAATTGATTTAAAGCTAGTTATTTTCTTATGATATACAACATCCACTGAATAAATTTTAAAAAATTGAAACTGAAATAAAGATCTTACATCATGAAGTATAAAAATGTAAAAAAACTGAATAAAACCAATTTACAGAGAAGTATTATATCGAACTTTCTATTTATAAAATAGCTACTAATGAAATTTTAGAAATCTATAAAATATTACCAAACATAAAAGAAATATTAATCAGACTCGATAAGTTGCAATAAAAAAGAATACCCTTATGCAAGAGCATTCTTTGAATAAAGAAGAATTTTCTGACCTTTTTCAGTATAGGAAAAACTATGAAAATCACTTATGGGAAGGAAGTGGAGAGATAAAATGCTATAAGCAGATAAACTTATATCTTTTTAAGATTATTTACAAAATTTTACTCTAAGCTTATTATATTACTTAAGGAGATCCTACTAGATGACCTACGAACATTGTTATAGGAAGTAATAAAATCAAAAGGATATTTAATGCCATAAACAACTTATCCTTTTCCTTTACCCCATATACTAAACCTATTAGTCCAATAATTGGCAGAAAAACATTAATGTGAAATTTATAATAATCTTTATGAATTTCATGAGCATCTATATAATTACTTGATTTGATTTTTATTTCACATCCACCATTAAATTTACAAACAACTTCATAAATACCATCACTGGAAAAATTTAATGGATATTCAACATTTTCATCATGATTTATAACTCCAATATATGCCAATTTATCCATTATTATCCACCATAAAATTTACTACTATATCTTTTAAGAGACATTTTAAAAATAAAGAAGGTTAACAAAAACAAAAATGTTCTTGATAGTAGTAGTTTTATATAATCATGTTGTAGTAAACTTAAAACTTTTATAGTCATCGGAAATGTAATATATCCACTATTAACTACTAAAAGTACCATTAATAAAATGTAATAGTTTATATAAGTAAACAAATCCTTTTTTAATAGTAATAAAATAGATAGAACTATATAACTTGCAGATAGAATTTCTAAAATTGTTAATACATTAAACTTAATACTAATTAAATACACTTCACCTGTTATAAAATAATTAATTCCTTGAAAAAAAATTTGTCCCAAAATATAAAATATTAATTCAGTCCCCAAAATAATATAAAATATCTTTCTAATATTCTTTTTCTCGTTAATTGAATATATTACCATATAGTCTTTCTGTATACATATAAACTTTTCATTTATTACATTTAATACAAAAATAGGCACCAAGAATATTAAAAATACTTGATGAGTCAAAAGACGAAATAAGGAGTTACTCTAGCACTTTTATTGTTTTTTATTACTTCCATTGCATATTCTTCTCCATCTAGTTCATCTAATTCTTTAGTTGCTACTGCCATTTTCTCAGTTTAATATAGATCCTTGCCTAGCTTATCAAAATCGCTGAAGTTATTTATAAGGCTATAGCAATGCAAGTTGAAACTTAGGCTTACTAAATCTGCCATTGTATTAGGTTCTTCTGTAAAGGTCGCAGCACAAAACTTTTCTATTTCCCTTGGACTGAACCCATCAAATCTTTTCATTAAATAGTTTAGTTCATCTATATTTACATTTTTATCAGCCAGTATATTTGAAAATCTTTCATCCCTACTGCCTTCTATATAACAGTTTGACCTTGTACTCATTTCTATTCCTAATTCATTGCATACCTCTTGTAGTTTATCTTCCTCCATTGGAATCCATATGGTTTTTCTTTTATCATCATCCCTTGATTTTTTAATAGTTATATTCAATCTTTTTCCTCCATTCTATTTATTAATTAAAAATAACTCTGTCCCGTATCTATTGATTAAGGCAGAGTTAATTATTGATTTAAATATATAGTCATCTATTAATTCCCTATCTGCTAGCTCATTGATTCTTATACACTCCTTTCCAGTTGATAGGGTCTTTGCAGTTTGGTATAAGGCATAGCCATTGGTATCTATATCCCGAAGACATATTTGTTTTAAGCCAAACTTAACATTTAAAATATGATTTTCAGAAACCTTCCATAGATTTTCATCGGCAGTAAGTAAAAATAGGATAGCAATAAATCTTGGGGATATATCATGAATATCTAGATCTTGGTTTCGAAGAAAATTATAGAATCTTTCTTTGTGGTTATGATTTAAAAAGATTTCCCCCTTGAAATTATTTGCTAGACTTTCTAATCTTTCCTTTAAATAATAATTATTTATCTTTCCAAAGCACTCTCTGACTAGATCCTTATATCTACATCTATCCACATTGATTTTGAAGTTTGAACCAATGTGTCCACACTCCTTACAATCATCATCAACATTAATCACACCAATCTTGCAATCTCCATCACCCCCTTGGCAATTAAAATAATTATTGATGATTATTCCATTTCCTCTTGGCTGGAAATTTGGAACCATAACCATCAATTGCTCTATTCCTTCCAAGGATGTACCATACATAAATAATTTTGACATTGTTCCCAATCCTTTCTTTCTATTTTTAAGCATAAAAAAATGACGAAGTTTATTGGTCTTTAGTTGACCTAAACTTCGCCACCATATTCTCGATATTTAATCTTGATTTATATACAAATAGATGTATTAGAATATCAGATATTCTAATACATCTATTTGCTACATTTCAAATTCCTTTAAATATTATTTCTTCATTAATTAGTTGCACATATACCTACTATATCAATAAATTTTGAGTTATCATTGACTATATTAGTTGCTATTATCAGAATAGTCATCGATAACTATATTTTCGTGCAAATATGCAAATAAGTAAAATGATAGTTATGTTATATCATAATAATTGAAAATAATAGAATGCATTTTTCAATGTAATAAGATTAAGCGTTCTCTTAAAGTTAGAGAACGCTTAATTATTTTTAATTTATTGAAATAATTTGTAACTATTGAAAACAGACAAAAATTGTTCATTGGATAATTTATCAAGATCAGTAACATTCGCATGCTTCAGCACCTGTCTTAATTGATTTTTAGTAAAAAGAACATGATATTCCCTGTTTACCCATTTATAAACGAAAAATCTATACTTTTTGTAGTCCTTCTTTAAAATAAATGGTTTATGCCTTTCAAGTACAATCAATACAGAATCTACATTAGGCTTAGGGTGAAAATATGCTCGTGGCACTTTTTTAAGAATTTTTATATCCATTTCCACCATTAACAGCAAACCTAAAGCTCGTTGGGTATTTTGCAACCTTTTAGCAAATCCCCTCTCTACAATAAGGTAGCTATATTTCGCTTGACTATCAAAAGCAATCTTTTTTACAATATCAGTACTAATATTGTAGGGAATATTACCAAATATTTTATAGTCTGTATTTTTAGGAAAGCTAAACTTCAAAATATCCTCATGAATAACTTTTATATTCTGAAAAGGTTCAACTGCTTTTTTCGTGGCATGACATAAACCTTCATCAATCTCTATAGCATTCACCCGTTGACTCATTTCCACAAGTTCCTTGGTAAAATGTCCTTTTCCTGACCCAATTTCTATTATTTTATCTTGTTTATTGATATTCGTATATTTTAATATTTCCTTTACATGCTTTTTAGATGTAATGAAATTTTGCGTATTTTTCGGGTTTTTCTGTTTCATTATAACCTTCTCCTTGCCGGTTATAATGAACTAATCTTAAGAGCTCATTATAACCAATTATTTTTGGTTTAGTTGATAATGAAATCTCTCAATAACAAATATAGAAAACATACCCATACCTTTACCTCCTTTAATTTTTTTCATTATAAATGAGATAAAGTAATATCTACTACTGCAATACATGTACACATATTTAACTCCTCCTTATGCAACTGATTATATCACTTTTAATTTCTCTATTCAATAAAGTTCTGTGCTAATCTACCTCACCCTATGGATTTTTAATCCCGAAACATCAAATGTCATCTGTCAAATGCCCTATTTAAAAGGGTCAAAAAACGGTATTTTTTAGCCTGTTTTTGACCCGATTTTCGTACTCAAACCACTACATGTTGTGGTTGACTCCTATTATTCCTTGTCCAAACCACAATACGTCATCAGAATTGCTGCTTCAACGTGTGTCGAGTTGCCTTGATAGCTATCAAAACTGCATTCTCAACCCCTAAGGTTATGGGGAACATATCCACGCTCGTAGATGGAAACATATCAAAGATTGGCTCTCGTTTGTAGGAACATATCGACTGTAATTATTTCATTTTCAAGCCTTTATCGATAGCTTCCTGAATAATCTTATGACAACAAACTCCCAACGGATTGTTTTCTTTACAATTAGAATTTTTCATTGCCCCAGTGATGGCATTTACTTCTTTTACGGATTTCGCGCCATGCTTTACAACTGCTTCAATTACCTGATTTTCTGTGACTTCGCTACAATAACAAGCATACTTAGGATCTGCATCTTTCTTAAACCAGATAGGAACTCTAACTTGGTCTTTCAAGAATTTTATTTCATTATCTAAGTTATAGTAAACAACGTCGCAGTCCTCGTTCATGCAAATCTTATATTGATCTCCGTTAACAGCATTACGATAATCATCTACCACTAGATGTTCAACAGTTACTTTACTAACGGAAATCCCTTCATTATTACATACAGGACAATTGTCTTTAATTTGATCCGGCTTTTCTGTTTTGCATCCACAACAACATTCATTATTAATCTTCATATTCTTAGCCTCCATATTTTCATTATAATTTCTTTTTTAAACTAGGTAAAACCAATTTCATATACTTGTCATTTATTAATAGCGTCAAACATTTTAGCTGGTGTTAATTTACTTAGCTCCCTGTTGTCAGCCAACGCACGTGTAGCTTTTTTGTGTATAAACACATCAGCGTCATGTTACCCATTGCTCGGCATTCTTCTAATGAACCCAAATACATGGAATGGCAACCCTTTTTTAGACAATTTATAACCGAACATTATCAAGCTTGAAAGTTTCTTTAGATTATAAAATATATTCTCAGACAATCAAGGGTAAAGGCTTCGCCCAAATTTCATTGAAATTTGCCCTTGACAGTCTGTTCATATATTTTATTTAATTTATGAAACTTCCAGAGCTTTTTATTCTGCTTTTCTATATTCTACTGGTGTTTTATATCCTAAAGATCCATGAATTCTTAGGTTATTATACCAATATACGTATTCTGCTAATTTTAGATTAAGTTCTTGGAAATTAGTAAAGTTCTCCTGATATATGAATTCTGTCTTCATTACTTTATTGACTGCTTCGCTTACTGCGTTATCATATGGGCTTCCTTTTTTACTTAGCGATCTTTTTATCCCAAATACCTTTAATATTTCTTCTATTTTTATATTTTTAAATTCTCTTTCTCTGTCTGTGTGAAATATTTTTATACGATTTAGTGGCTGCCTTATTGAGTAAAATGCTTCTGCTACTAGATTTGCATCTTTGTTTTTACCTGATGAGTATCCTATTATTTCACGGCTGTTTAAGTCTATTATTAAACATATATAATTCCATTTTTTTCCTACTCTTACATATGTTAGGTCTCTTACTATTGCTTCTAAATAGTCTCTATTGTCAAATTATCTATTTAAAAGGTTAGGGATGTCTTCTTCGTTGCATTTGGATCTTATTACTTTATATTGTGCTACTGTATAGTTTGAGACTAGGCCATTTTTCTTCATTATTCGGCCTATTTTTCTTCTCGATATTTTATATCCAATTTTCCCTAGTTCTTTTTTTATTTTGCGTGTTCCATAGTTGTTTCTACTTCTTCTGAATATTTCTTTTATTTCTTCTATTAGTTTTTCATCTTCATCTAATTTCACATCTTTTTCTTTGTTCAAATGATAATAGACTAAACTTCTTGTGACCCCAAGTAGTCTACACATTGCACTAATGCTATATTTATCTCGGTTCGAGATAATGAGGTCTATTTTTTGCCTAACAGTAGTGCAGCTAGCTTTAAAATATCATTCTCCATTTCAACCTGTTTCAATTTTTTACGAAGTCTGATTATCTCTTTTTGTTTCGCATCCACATTATCAAAATGGTTACTCTAAGCAGCACACCAACTATTTATTTTTTGAGTTTTAAACTTTGGTAGAAGTCTTGAACTCTTTATATTTACATAACTATTTGCCTCTATCACTATTATGACACGAACCCCTGCACAATGATCTAAAATTTTCAATTCTAACAAGTCTTTTTCAGTATTTTTAACTTCATAAAAACCTCTTTGGCATTAATGCCTAATTCTTCTTTAGTTGTTAAAATTTTTTATTTTACCATCATCGTTCCCCTGATTTTCAATTAATCTTCTTAGGTTATATAAGAAGTACATATCTTTTTAATCTTAAAGTTTTTAAGTCTTAATTTTAAAATTTTCAATCTTAGATATTATTTAAATCATTCCAAAATGCTCTAAAGCATCTTCGATTGCTTTTTCTTTTTCTTCTGGGCAATTTGGCACTCTTTGATTTTCTTTCTTACTAAAATTATAATTTTCTCTCTCTATTAGACCATGTTTCCTTTTTATTTGTGCAATATATAGGCTTGAAACTTTTAGTCCGTATTTATCTAACACATACTTTTTAATTTCTCCATAAGTTGCGCCTTTTGAAAAGTCAATTTCAGATAATTCATCTTCCCCTATTTCTATATCTAAATGATGTTCTGTATTTAGTTTGTACAACAGAGCTACCGTCTCCACATGCGTTGTCTTTTGATTGGGAACATAATTTTTTATCCTCGTCATTCTTGTAGGAGCACAATTTATTAATGTCATTGTCTTTGGCATTTTTTCTTTTATCTTTGAAATTATTAGAATCTTGACTATCTTTAACTCCTGTTTTGAAATAGAATGTTAAGTCATAAGGATGAACTGTTCCGTCTTTGTCAATTCTACCCACCACGACTTTATCAACTATGCTTTCAAATACTGTTCTATTAAATTCCTCTATAATTTCTTTGTTTTCTAAGACCTTTTTAAATTGCTTTAGTCTTTCTTTAATAGAGTTTTCATCTTTGATAGTTAGCTCTAGTGTTTTCTTTTCATCAAGTAATTCTTCTTTTTGTTTTGTAAGTTTTTTATACTTTTTAGCATAAACTTCTTCGTCTATACTATCTTCTAAATGAAGATCAACTAACTTTCTTTCTTGACTAATGATTCTGTTTAATTCATTTTCTATCTTTTTCAAATCTTTGACTAAAGTATTATCATTTATTTCTTCTTCAACAATTTTTAAAAAGTCATCTATTACTGTTGAATCTGCATGGCATAATTGCCTATAGCTTTCAACAAATGCTTTTTCTATTGCTGCTTCTTGTATTCCTTTTGAATGAGGGCAATATTTTTTACCTTTTTTAGTTGACCTTACACATTGCCAGTTTATTTTTTTGTAAATTGAACTTGTATGCCAAGTTCTTCTTGAAAGTATTTCTCCACAAAATCCACATTCAAGCATACTTGAAAAAGCATATTGTCTTGATAGTTTTTCTCTTTTTCTATCCTTGTTAGCTATGGTGTTTCTGTTTTGTGCTCTCCTAAGTCTAATCTCCTGTGCCTTTTCAAAATCTTCTCTTGATATAATTGGCTCGTGATGATTTTCAATGTGATATTTATCAGATTCACCAAAGTTTGCTAGTCTTCTTTTTGTTATGGGATCAACTGTGAAGGTCTTTCCCATTAGTATATCGCCAATATACTTTTCATTTTTAATTATTCCTAACACTGTAGTATCAGACCATTTTGTTTTACCTCTCGGGGTGAGATATCCTTGCTCTTCTAGTTCTCTACCAATGACTGAGCCGCCATTGCCTTCTAAATATCTTTTAAAGATATATCTAACAATTTTGGCTTCTTCTTCATTTATAGAGATGCTTTTTGTTATAGGGTCATAATCATATCCAAGGCAACCTTGAAAACCAATAAGCTCCCCTTTTTCCATTTTCATTTTCAGTCCTTTTTTTACATGGGCTGAGGTATTTTCTACTTCTTGTTGAGCTACTGAACTTAATATTGTTAATAGTAACTCTCCATCCATTGTCACAGTATCTATATTTTCTTCTTCAAATACTACTCCAACATTGTTTTCCTTTAATAGTCTTACATACTTTAGGGTATCTAATGTATTTCTAGCAAATCTTGATATAGATTTAGTAATTATCATGTCTATATCTCCATTTTGGCAATCACTTATTAGCCTCATGAAATCTGCTCTTTTAGTAGCAGTTGTTCCTGTTGTTGCTTCATCTGCATATATACCAGCCAGAGTCCAGTTCTTATTATTTTTTATTAGATTTGTGTAATAATTAACTTGCGATTTATATGATTCAAGTTGATCTTTACTATCAGTGCTAACTCGACAATATGCTGCAACTCGTTTTAAATCTAAATGTAGTGCATTTCTATTTCTAGCTCCTGTATTTGAAGCTTTTATTAATTTTACTTTAGTATTCATTTTACCTCCTTCCCATTTTGTATCTTTCTACAGTGTTATTATATCACAAGATTGACTACTTTCTATCTCTCTTCTTATAATCATTTTCTAGCCTGTTCTTAATTTTTGTATATTCCTTATCATTAATTAATTTAAGATCATAAAGTCTACATAAAATAGCAACTCTCATACTATAAATCTTTATTGCTTGCATTTTAACCTCCTATGTAAGTTAATTTTTTTACCTTGTTAAGTGGATTAAATTTAAAATATACTAATCTCACATAATCAATTTCAAGAATCTTCACACTTCAAAGTATTTTGATTCTTATAGAAAGATGACAAATACCCCTCACTTTATAAAGTGAAATTTGCCCTCTTTGGTAACCAGAATTTTTATTTTTTTATAGTATTTTTGAGTTTCAATGATTAATTTGAACATAAAAAGAGGACTTATGCTATTAGGCATAAATCCTATTTTCTAAATTTTACTGTTTAAAGACTTTAATATTTCTTCCTATCAATTATTTAATTTCCATGATTCCGCCTTAGCTTTTGCATTTATAAGGTCAGAATAAAGTCCATTATTTTTAATCAGTTCTTCATGATTTCCACGTTCTACTATTTCCCCATCTTTTAAAACTAAAATTTGATCTGCATTTCTTATGGTTTTTAGTCTGTGGGCAATCATAATTACTGTTTTGTTTTTTGTTAATGATTCAATTGCTTCTTTAAGTTTATCTTCATTTTCTGGGTCTATATTTGCTGTTGCTTCATCAAATATAATTATGTCTGCATCTTTTAGCATAGCTCTTGCAATAGAAATTCTTTGTTTTTCTCCACCAGATAGGCTTGCTCCACCTTCCCCAATGATAGTGTCATATCCTTCTGGTAAAGCTTCTATAAATTCATGACATCTTGCTTTTTTTGCAGCTTCTACAACTTCTTCATGGCTTGCATTTTGTTTTCCAAATTTTATATTATTTTCAATTGTATCTTCAAATAGATATACATCTTGAAATACCATGGAAATTGAATCCATAAGGTTTTCTATCTTATAATCTTTAATATTCTTTCCACCTATTAAAATTTCGCCAGAGTTTACATCCCAAAATCTTGCTATGAGATTACAAAATGTGGTCTTACCAGATCCAGATGGACCAACTATGGCAGTCATGGTATTTTCTTTTATCTCTGCTGATACATTTTTTAAAATTGGTCTGTCATCATAAGAAAAGCTGACATTTTTAAAGACTATATCATGATTTTTTATAGGCTCTGTAATACTTCCTTCTCTCATATCAGGCATAGAGTCGATAAAACCTACAGAATCTATGGCATTTTCGCAAGCTCTTAGGATTGCCATGTTTGATCCTGCCCCGATTAAGCCTTCAAAGATAATAAAGGATGCCATAATCATAAGAATTGTTTCAGCAAGTGGAAGTTCACCAGATAAATTTAATTTTAAAGATACATAGACCATAGCTACTGTTGTTATTCCCATTACAATTCTTTGAATAACTGTGTATGGTGCTACAGATTTCTCCAGGTCTAAGAGTATTCTTGATGTATCTTTTATAGACTTTCTCAAAGCCCTGTTATTTTCTCCACCAAGATTATAAGATTTTATAACCTGCATTCCTTGTAAAGTTGCTAATACTTCTTTTGTAAGTCTTGTCTGCGTTTCTGTCATTTTGTCTGCATTAGCTGATGATTTTTTCTCCATCATTGATGTAACGATGAAAAATACTACCACACCTGCTACTGCAACAAACCCTACCTTTACATTAAATATTAAAGTTCCAAGGAGAAAGACTAAAGTATTTAAAACTCCACCAAGTACAAGAACCAGTAGCATAGGCACCCATTGCTCTGCTTGGGAAAGATTAGATGTGGCAATACTTGTAAGTCTTCCCAGTGAAAAGTCTGAAAAGAAACCCATGGGAACTCTTTTTATCTTCTCGCCTATTTCTATTCTCTTATGGGCAGCCATAAAATATCCCGCGTGAGTTTGTGCCATTTGAGATGATTTTTGTGTCATGATTTTTCCAACAAGGGAAACTATTAAGATTCCAAGGCAAATAAAGATTGCCTTATAGTCTAAAGTTTTAGAGAATATATTTACTAGCATATAGTAAATTGCACCAAACTCAAGGGCATTAAATACTGCGTGCAAAAATCCAGCGAGAATGGATTTCTTAATATTTACCTGTTCTTCTTTTGAAAAATTCCATATCTTTTTAAACACATTAAGCATTTTCATCACCCCTTAAATTTGCAGCATACATTTCCTTATAAAGTTCTGATGACTTTAATAGTTCTTCATGAGTACCATAAGAATTTAATTTGCCATCTTTAATAACAAATATCCTATCTGCATCAACAATTGTCTTTAGCCTATGAGCGATTATGATTAAAGTTTTACCCTTAACTAGATTTGCCAAGGCGTTTTGTATGAGAGCTTCATTTTCAGGATCTATATAAGAAGTTGCTTCATCTAAAATTACAATTGGTGCATTTTTTAGCATGGCACGAGCAATAGATATCCTTTGTCTTTCTCCTCCAGATAGATGACCTCCACCTTCGCCAACTCTTGTATCATAACCGTTAGATAGATTCATAATAAAATCATGGCAGGCAGATTTTTTACATACATCTATAATTTCTTCGTCAGAGGCATTCTTATTTCCAAGCCTAATATTTTCCTTTATAGTCATATCAAAGAGGAAATTGTCTTGGGATACAAAAGAAATAAGTGAAGACAAGTTTTCGAGCGACACATCTTTTGTTTCTACTCCGCCAATTTTAATAGATCCCTTATCTACATTCCAAAATCCAGCAATAAGTTTTGCTATTGTGGACTTGCCTGACCCAGAAGGACCAACGAGGGCTGAAACATTAGATTCTTTTATTTCCATAGAAAGATTATCAATGACTTTCTTTTTTCCATCGTAAGAAAAGTCTACATCTTGAAGTTCTATATTATAGGATTCTATTTTTTCTCCCTTGTCAATATTTTCTAACTCTCTTGAATCTAAAATTTTTCCTATTTCAGAAGTTATAGTTGATATTCTTGACATATCATCCATATAGTTCATGATTTTTAAAATGCTAGAAACCGTAGCAAAGGATAAGACGATTAAGGTAATTAAATTTCCTAAATCAATACTTCCATTTATATAAAATAAAATCCCAAAGGGTATGATTGTAATAATTCCCATAGGAGAAAGTAATCTACCTATGGCAACCCTATTCATAGATTCACCCATCCAGTTATAATAAAAGCTTGCATTATCATAAACTGCATCAGCATATTTTTTATAAGATGATTCGCTTTGATTAAAGGTCTTTATTACTTCTATCCCATTTATATACTCAACAATGGAATTATTCATATGTTGACCAATAGCAACTGACTTTCCAAACATTTCTTTATAATGAGCGTTCATAACAGACATCATAATAGACATTCCTACCACAAATGGAATTAGTGATAATAAAGTTAAACGCCAATCTAATGTAAACATGTAAATAAATAATAGAATAGGTCCTACTAAATTTGCAGTAAATTCTGGCACTAGGTGGGCAAGTGAAGTTTCCATAGAATCAACTTGCTCAACTATAATATTTTTTAATTCTCCAGATGTTCTTGAAAGAACATCTCCCAGTGGCATCTTAAAAAGTTTCTTAGAAATATCATTTCTAATTTCTCCTAATGAATTAAAGGTTGCGGTATGGGAAATACTTGTTGATATTCCTGCTGCCACTTCTTTAATAACAAATGTTATTAAAATATTTATGCATAGGGGAGTATATAAATTCATATCATTTGCACCATTAATTAAGTTTACAACGATTTTTGCCATGTATATATAGGAAAAAAAACCTGCCACCACTCCCACTATCGCAAGTAGGACGGATGCAAAATATGATCCTTTTCTTTTACTTACATATTGTTTTATTAAATCCATAAAATCCCTTCCTTAATTTGTCATTAAAAAATTATAAATTTCTTTCGCCACAATTTCCCAATCGTTGTCAAGCATCATATCATGACAAATATCATTTAAAACTATAATTTTACTTTTTAATCTTTTCCCTGTCCTAATTGAAAATTTAACTGGTACACAATTATCATTCCAAGATGTTAAAACCAGTGTGGGTATGCTTGTAATGCTTTTGTTTGTTTTAAACCCTTTTAAAACTTGTATTTGTGCTTTAATTGGATCTTTCCTCAGTTTATTAATATAATATTCTTTATTATCTACCCTATTTTCTGAAAAAAATAGGGTTTCTCTCGACTTTGTAAGCATTTTTATCCCTATAAACATCATTGATGTTAAAACATTTTTTATAGGTAAAGGTGAAATCAATATAATTTTATAGACTTTATTTGAATTAAATTTCGCGTAATTTAAAGCAACTAAACTTCCCATAGAATGGGCTACCAAAACAACTTTGTTATTACATTTTTTTACTGTACTGTCTAAAATATCAATATAATCTTTTATTTCTATATCTTTGCTATTTTCCCATTTAAAATCTATTGCAAATGTTCTATGCCCTTTAACATTTAAGTAATTAACAAAATTATTCCAACACCACGCTCCATGCATTGAGCCATGTAAAAATATAATATCGATATTATTCATTGCTAATGTTTCCTTTATAATATAGTCTCTTTAGAAATGGAATATTTCTAAAGAGACTTACATAAATATTATAACTTATTTACTTGCCTTAGCTTTTACACTGTAAATATTGAAAAATTGTGGTGTACTTGTAAAGTCATATCCACCAATTTTGTCATTCCTATACAAAATCATTTCTTTTGAATAAGAAAGAGGCAAATCCATAGCGTTTTCGTTTGAATATACTATAGCTTTTTGTATATTATCTTTAATCTCCCCTTCGTTTGTAGAAGTGGAAGCCTTCTTTATTGCATCAATATATATGTTTGAATCAGAAAGTGCTTTTAACGGCATCAAATGTGGATCCATTTCAGTGATTGATTCTTGTAAAAACTTATGAGGTTCAGTATAAGAACCCTCTGTATTCCAGGTTGTCAAATGGAATTCTCCCTTTATACCATCTGTCCACCATGACATTTGATCTTTTTCAACTAGGTCAACATCTATACCTACTTCTTTTAATTGCGTCTTTATTGCAAGTGCAGTTTCCTTAGCAAGTACTAAATCTGACCAGTAAACATATTGAAGCTTTAATGGACTTCCGTCTTTTTCTCTAATTCCTGTATCTTTATTGAGTTTCCAACCCGCTTCATCTAACAAGCTATTTGCTTTTTCAGGAGCATAACTATAATTAGTTGGATAATTTGCATCACAATAAGCTACATCTTTAGGGAATAAAGTTTCAGCTACATCTTCATATGAGTATGTTAAACTGTCGACAATGTCTTTTTTGTTAATTGCATAATTAATTGCTTGGCGAACTTTTAAATCTTCTAATTCTTTTTTACTTGGATTTAAAATTAGATTCTTAGTCAAAGTCCTATTTTTATTGACTTCTCCAGTAACATCCTTAATTTCAGAACCTTTTTTGAAGTCATCATAATTTATTAAATCTGCTCCATAAATTAAATCTATTTCCCCCTTATTTAAGGCTTGAAGTCTTGAGGAAGCATCGGGAATATATTTGACAATAACTTCATCATAATAAGGTTTTTCCCCATGATAATTTTCATTTCTAACAAATTTTGTATATTCTCCAGATTTAAATTCTTCATATACATAAGGACCTGTTCCTATATTTTTGTTAAATTTCTCAAAGTTTCCCTCAGTAAATGACTTTGGAGATGGCATCCCCAATACATTTTGGAAACAAAAGCCATTTATATAAAATTTAGACGGATTTTCATAGTGAACAGCAATCGTATTATCATCAATAACTTCTGTTGATTTTATCTCTGCAACAGCCCTTATGCCTGCAAAATTAGGGTTAGACTTATCAAAATCTAATATCTTTTTTACTGCATCAGCATTAAAATCTTCACCATCTGAAAACTTTACCCCGTCCTTTAATTTAAAGACTAAAGTTTTGCCATCATCTTTATATTCAAAGCTTTCAGCAAGTTTTGGTACAATTTCACCGTTTTCATAAGCTACTAGGGTTTCGTAAATTAAACCACAAGCCATATTATTTTCCTTATTCATTGTTAAAGTCGTAAGGTTTGTCAGTTCTTTAGCAGTACATAAGGTTAAAACCTTCTTGCTTTCATCTTTTGTGTTTTCACTTGCTACATTTGAATTTTCTTGTGCTTTTTCTTGATTCTTTTGGCAACCTCCTAGTAAAATTGAAAAACTAAATACAAGTGCCAATAAAACCATCATATTTTTTCTAAGTTTGATCATTTCTATCTCCTTTGCAATTTTCCTTCTCTAAATATTTTTCCTTTCTTTATTTCTATGATATAATCTGAAATCTGTTTTGCTTGATTTATATCATGAGTGATAAAAATATAAGAAATACTATGCTTAGATTGATAATAAAAAAGTAAATTTAATACTTTTTCAATCGTCAGTAAGTCAAGCCCAGCTGTAACCTCATCTAGTATTAAAAAATCAGGATTAACCATAAGGGCTCTTATGAGCGACAATCTTCTTTGCTCGCCTCCAGATAGTTGGTGAACGGGCACATCTAATACTTCCTTTTTTAAATGTAAATCCTCGCAAAATAATAACACCTTTTCCTTTCTTTCCTTTTTCGACAAGTTTGTTAAATTAATAAGCCCTTCTTCCAAATTTTTAAAAGTGCTTATACCAGGATTTAAAGTACCAGATGTATCCTGGAAAACAGATTGGATATTTTTTCTATATTTTCTTATTTTTTTTAATTTTAATTTTGAGATATCTACAGAATCATAGAGTATAGATCCTTCATCTATTCTTTCTAATCCTATTAATGCTTTTGCAATGGTGCTTTTACCAGATCCGCTTTCACCAATTAAACTTAAGTTATCTCCCCTTTTAAGTGAAAAGGAAATTTGATCTAGAGCTTTAAATGTCCCCTTTACTGTTTCAAAAGAAAGACTAACATTACTCATAGCTATTTCGTCCACTCCCATTCACCTCCAGAATCTAATATCTTCTGACTACATTCAACAAATTTTCTTGTCCATTCCTCTTTAGGACTTTCAAATATATCTTTACTACTACCCTTTTCTATAACACACCCATTTTCTATCACATAGATGCAGTCGCTATATTTTTTAAGAATTTCGGCATCGTGTGTTATTAATAAAATCCCTTTCCCTTTGAAATTTGCTTTAATCAATTCAAAAAATAATGATGAGTTATAATTGTCTAAGGCTGATGTTGGTTCATCAGCAATTATATAATCAGTATTTAGTCCCATAGATATCGCTAAAATCACACGCTGAATCATGCCTCCAGAGAGTTCAGTTGGATATGAATCTAAAACTCTTTCATATTCAAGATTGACGCTTTTGAGCTTATCTTTTGCTATACTTAATGCTTCTGATTTATTTATATTAAGATTAGCAATATATATTTCAACCATTTGACTTTTTATCTTTTTTCTTTTGTCAAAAGAAATCATGGGAAGTTGAGGAATAAAAGCGATGTTTCTATTGTTGCTATTGATATTATCTTTTTCCAATATATCGAAATCATCTATAGTAATAGTTCCAGAACTTACTTTTAAATCCTCTGATAAAATCCCAAGTATTGTGTTTACTAATGTAGTCTTTCCAGCACCACTGGGTCCAGTGAGACCAATAATTTTTCCCATAGGAATTCTAAGAGAAATATTATTTAAAAGATTGTTTCCTTTTTTATCTGTAACTTGTAATTGATTAACCAAAATCATATCTTCACCTTCTATTCGCTTCTTTTGCAATAATATTAAAAGACATTGTAGTAATAAAAACTGCAAAAATAGGGTAAATTATGAGTTCTGGCTTAATAAATATTGAATCTCTCGCTTCTAAAATCATAGAACCCCACTCTACAACATTTTCTCCAAGTCCAATTCCTATAAATGAAAAACCAGTAATTGCTAAAATCATATCCGCACAGGACAAACAAATATAATGAACTAAATCTAATAATATATTTGGTAGTATATGAACTAGAACCAACCTAGTCTTTGAAGCACCAAGTGAAATCATACAAGTGCAATAAGCTTTATCATATTCAATATTTATTTGAGTTCTAACAAGTCTTAAAAATCTCAATATATATGAAACAACCAAAGCGATTAATGTAGTTTTTATTCCATTTCCCCAAGATGCTATAAATATAATTAAATAAGCAATTGGTGGTATAGCCGTTACAGCATTAATAATCGAATCTACTATTACATTCTTTTTCATGGTAACTTTTGACGTTAGTGTACCTAAAAGCAAACCTAAAGTAAAAACAATAATTGATGCCGTCATAACCATAAATAATGTAGTTTTCCCCCCGTACAGTATTCTCGATAAAACGCACCTGCCCATACTATCATTTCCCAAAAGATACTTAGAACTTGGATTTGCAAATCTAAGGGGAAGATTAACTTCTAAGGGATCATTAGGGGCAAAAAAACTTCCAAAAAATATAAATAAAATCACTAGGAAAGGAAATAATGTCCTTTTGTTTATTTTCATTAATCTCCCCTTTCCTTTATCAAAAGATCGTTTATCAAATCTGATATTATATTAGCAAGTGCAATAAATAATGCTAAAAAGAAAACCAACCCATGAATCATCGTTGCATCACGATTTATTACAGAATTTACAATCAAATATCCAAATCCTGGAATAGAAAAAACTCCCTCAACTATTGCCACATTTGCAATCATAAGTCCAATACTCTGAAAGAAATTTGGAATTAACTTTACTATCGAGTTTGGCAATATATGTTTCATGAACAAAGTAAATTCCTTTAGACCATTTGCTCTAAAAAACATAATATAATATTCACCATTTTCTTTATCTAAAGCGTCTTTAAATAATGGATAATAAAAAGAAGCCCCAAATATCCCTAAAGTTATTGCAGGAAGTAGATAGTTTGTAATGCCAATATTACCTGCTACTGATAGCAAATCCCACTTTACTGCAAATACATCAAGTAAGATAATAGCAATATAAAAGCTAGGAATTGAAACACCAATAAGGCATAAGAGATTTGTAAGTTTATTGATTATCTTGCTCTTCCATAAGAAAGTAATGCATCCCAAAGATAATACCAAAACTACCTGTAATATTGCGGAAAAGAAAACAACAGATAAAGTTTTTGGCAAAGCCAACATTATATTATCCCAGACTGGTTTGCCATTACTTAAAGACTGTCCTAAGTCTAGAGAACAAAGATTTTTAATCCAGTTAAAATATTGCTTATATACAGGTTTGTCAAAACCAAATCTTATTCTTACTTCTTCAATTTGCTCAGGTGATGGACTTCCGATATGTCTTTTAGCATATGCAGTGGCTGGATCGACGGGAGATAATTTCATTAAAACAAATGATAAAATACTAACAATTAATAATGTCATTATTAGCTCATAAAATTTCTTTAAAAATGTCTTTTTTGTATTCATTTTTATACCATAATTTAAGATCAGCCTAATAATTCAGGAAATTTATTTTTCAAATATTCTTCTAACATCTTTTTGATTGTTTCTTTATTTTCAATAAAAATTTCTTTTTGATTTAAACTTTCATATCCTAAAATCAAAGTATTTACAAAGGTCACTAAAAACTCATCTTCAAAAATAGATGATAGCTTATCGTTTGGAGGAAATGTAGACGATAAAATTTCTGTGTTTGTTTCTTTTAAATTTTCAAACATTTCACACAATCTTTTATCTTCATTTTGTAGTTTCAAAAAAATTGCATAGATGCTTTTAAATTCATTTTCATCATAAATTCTTTCCATCATCATCTCAGTAATTGCGTCTAAAGTCGTTAACTTAGATGTGTCGATAGTTTTGCTTTTTTCTCCTCTATATTTGATTCCTAATTTCATAAAATCATAAATCATTTCGTAGGTTGATCCATAATGATAGTAAACACCACCTTTACTTAAACTTACTTTTTCTATAACATCTTCCATAGTTGTATTTTGGAAACCCTTTTCTAAGAAACATTTTTTTGCCGCTTCCAGAATTTCTAACTTCCTTTTTTCTCCAACTTTCAATTTTTTATCATTCAAAACTTTATCTCCTGTCAATAAATAATTCCGACGCTACCGTCAGTTTTATTGTAACTCATTTGATAATTAATTTCAATACATGAAGGATTTTAAAATTTAGTAATCTTATTTAAGATATTTGCTTGAACGCCCTTTATACTTCTTTATTAATTTCTTTAAATGCGGTATAATTAATAAAACTTAATACACGCTTGACGCTTATAACTTTAATAGCAAGCACAGTAAGTGTACGGACACTTACGAAAAAATTAATGGAGCAGACCTTTACGGAATGCTCCATTTTTTTATTTTTACCTTGTTAGGGAGAACCCTAAGACCCCGAAATATATTTTATAAAGGAGAATAAAATGGCAAATAGATTTAGAAATGAAAGAATAGAAATAAAACTAACTAAAGAAGAAAAAGAAGTTTTTGAAAAGAAAATGAAACTTGCAAATTGCAAAACTATGTCCCACTTTCTTAGAAAGTGCGTATTAGAAAAAGAAATTTATGTAGTAGACTTAGAACCATTTAGAAACCTACAATGGCTGCTTTCGAATGCAACAAATAATATAAATCAGATTGCAAAAGCTACTAATACAACTGGTGTTATTTACAAAAATGAAATTGAATCAATTAATAAGCAGATAGAAAAATTATCAAGAGAAATATGGCAGATCCATTCCCTACTTCTTAATAAATCAAAAGAAAGTTCTGGTGATTAGTATGGCAATTACAAAAATACATCCTATAAAATCAACTCTAAATTTGGCAATAGATTATATAACCAAGAGTGAAAAAACTGATGAAAAAATCTTGGTATCTTCATTCAAATGTCATCCATCTACTGCCCTTCAATTTATAAAAATATGAAAGATCATATTCTATAGCATATTTTGAAACAAAAAAAGAAGTAGATTAATTCTACTTCTCATACTTAATATTTTCTTGTCTATACTATTCCAAACAGTATCTGTTAAATTACATCTCATTAATTCTATTTGAAATAATTATCACTACTTCAATAATCTTATTAGAGGTCAAATCACCGATATACTTATTTTCAAGGTATAGGTCATAGAAGTCTCTCATTCATATTGTTTTACTTAAACAAATCAGAGTGTGAGCCAGTTCTTACTAAAGATAATACTAAAACATCTTCTATTTTTTCATATATCAGCAAAAAATCGTGCTCTATATGACATTCTCGAGTACCCTTGTAAATTCCAGCTAAAGAATGATCTCTATATCTTTCATCAAGGGCTTCATCTTTTGTAATTTTCTCAATAATTTCAAACAGTTTTCAATATCTTTCCCTTGTTTTTTAGCCTGCTTTGTCCATTTTTCTCTTCTGCCATAGTTAGGAGAATATTCTCTTTTTCTTTTCTTAACTCTTCCACCCTGTCTGCAAGTTCAGCGTAGTCTTTCTGTGCATTAGCGACTTTTAAAAGCTCCTCTTGAAATTTTAGCATTTCATTGTCTATTTCCTCTATTCCACTACTTCCATCACTTGTGATGGCTTTTTCTATATTCTCTTTTATTATTTCTTTTAATTCGCCGTTATAGAATATCGGTTGATTGATTACTATTACAAATACTTATTACAAATGTCTTTCATTTATTTTATTATTACGTTAGCATCACTTAAAATTAAGTTGTCCATATGCTTGAAATCGAATGTTTAAATAAATTATCCATAAATTTTAAAGAATTTAATTTCAAAAGTTTTCATTTCACAATTTAATATAATAGTCTTGATGATAAAAAAATAACTGCTTCCATCCACTAATATTTCCTAAACCTTTACATTAATAATGCTCATATATATTTTTAGTCTTCCTCAAAATCAATAATAAATTCAGATATCACTGGTTGCAATTTATATAATGAACTTATTGCGTATGACATTTGATCATATAAGATCTCATAACTATTTCTTTCTGAAAAAAATATTTTTTTTGATTCACTTTCAATTTTTCTATTCATGTAATTTATTCGATCATCATCGGTGGTTAAAGGATTTTCCTCCAACTTATTTGTTTCTAAAAGTATATTTTGGCAAATTTCAGTATCTTGTATTATATCATCCATTAATTCTTCAAAATCTGGAAGTTCAATAGATATCTTTACTTTATTAAACTCAATAGTACTTTCTAACAATTTAAACCTATGCTTCTTCGTGTTTATTTTTTTAATAAGGTATTCGTATTTATTAATAGTATTTAATCTATAATCAGCAACAAATTCCCTAAACAAATCGTATCTTTTGATCATAGTTGAAATTTTTGAAATATCTTCTAATAAATAAAAAAGTTTATTTGACAACTTTAAATTTTCGATTTTATTCAAATAATCAATTATTTCAAAAGAAATTTCTATCATGTTATCTATTTGTCTTATTACTAATGTGTTTTTATGATTTCTTACTTGTTGTAAAATTTCAGCATTTTTTAATTCAAGTTCTAATTTTCTATTTTCTTTCAATTCTTTTTTTAGTATATTTTTAGCAACAACTGCTGAAACAATTATAGCTAGCACTGATATACATGTAGAAATAACAAATTCAATATTATTTATCACATATTTAATAGGAATCACCTCAATAATGTTATACTCACTAACTACCTATGTACTTATTAATTAATAATCTATTTTTCAATATCTACTATTTTTAATAACTTGAATTATTCAGATTACAAAAAATAGTATTGTCCCTCTATTTAAGATATTTCCCTTCGATTCTTGACATCAATACTACAGTCTCCACGTGTGATACATAGGCTTTTTTCTGAATCTTGTTTACTTCATACTTTGTTGATATTTCATTATTTTGTTGTCAATTCTATCTACTTCACCATTGATTTTGATTAGGCTATTTTGAATCAATATTTCTTATTATTCATTCAAATGAAGCTCTCCCCAACACAAATAAAATAAATCATCTTCTTGAAGAGATAAATAAACCTTAAAAATTGTATTTAACATTTTTTTATTTTCTATAACTTCAAACTCGTAACTGCTATCTTTTAGTTCAGTGTTTTCTCTTATTTTATCCGTAACATAGTATAAAGCTAAATTGACATCACAGGCATTATTGTTCTTTTTTAAATATTCTATAGTCAACTCTTTTACTTTATCAGAATAGTTTTCAATGAAAAATTTTTCAAAATCTTTGTACGATTTTTCAAATCTCCAGGATATAATCTCATTCATACCTATTGAAAAACTAGATAAGTTAAGACTTGTAATGAGAATATCATAGTCTGTATTCCAATCAGTAAGAATTTGTCTTCTATATTTAATCACTTCTAAAAGTTCTTCTTTATCATTTTTTTTAATACAGCAATTTATTTTATCTATAATTTCGAATTCTCTTAAAAGATACTCTATGTAATCATATTCTAAATAAAACGAACAACTTTCATAATAATCAAGCCAATTTTTCGGATAAATAATAGGATAAAACATACCATTTTCTATTCTTGATATTTGGTTATTTACTGATTTTAGAATTTGAGACAATATTGCCGCAGATTTTTTTGCTAATATATATCTATCCCTACCTTCTTTATTAATTGTGTAAAAAACTGCAAAAAAAGATATAAACGTTGCGCCCATAATTCCCAAGATAGTTATTTGATTATCCGTAAAATTTTCAGAAAAAATAATCAGAATAACTAGTCCCACTACAATTAACGCAAATATACTCATTACACCTCTAAATGATAATGGTTTATTATTTCTTACAACGTTAAAATTGTGACTCGACATGACTGATTCTAAAATTTCAACATCATCAATTTTAAATTTATTTTTTTTATTAAACATTTAACCCTCCATTTTTATTTAAATTAACAAAAAAATAATATTAAATAGCAGGCCATAAAATAATTTTACATAGGACAATCGGATATTTAAAATATTTATGTAATTTCCCAGACAGTGTCTGGAATATTACATCTCACTAACCCTATTTGAAATAGTTATCACTACATCAACAACCTTATCAAAGGTCAGATCTCCAATATACTTATTTTCACTGAGATATACTTCCCACAAGGATCTTTGGTATGAATCTTCTTTTATGTCCTCGATTATTTCCTCATAGTCTTTCATTATCTCCTGACTTCCTCTTTTGTCGGAAGTTCTTTCTATTGCTTCTTTTAAAATTTTATAATCTATCTCATCTTTTTTTAATTTGTAGAGGGTGTATAGGTCGTAAAAGTCTCTCATTCGTGTTGTTGTTATATTTCTTCTGATTATGGTTTCATATTTTTCTGCGAGAATTGTTTCTAATGGATATGCCATTATTTTTATATCTTCTTGGCTAAAGATACAGGGATAAGTATATTCTATTTCCCTTGGCGTTATTGCATCTCCTGTTGTTAGGTCTAGTTTCATCGGGTTTTTGGTCTTTCCAACATTGGCTATTAATGATATTCTAAAGTTCTCGTACTCGTCCTCTTCCCTAATATAACTAATGTCTTTTATTTCAAATCTTATTCCATCATCGACATCTATATTTATAATTTCATTTACGATTTCTTTTATTTTTTCTTCTTTTAGGGGTATGCCTTTTATGGTTGTGTCCATATCCATAGTTGTTCTATTTTCAATTCCAATTAAGGAAGATATTAGGAATCCTCCTTTTATTACAAAATTATTTTTGTAATTTGATTTGGATAGCCTTTCTAAAAATCTTTCGAAGAAATATATTTGCAGAACTTCTTGTGACTTTAGATTTTTCTTCTCTGCCATGCTTCTTATCTTGCCCTTTATACTCTCGATATTAATCACGATAATACCTCCATGTATTTTCTAATTTCATTTTCTATTTTAAATAATCTACTGTATTTTATGAGTCGTCTTAGATTTTTATTTTGTGATTTAAAGTATCTTTTTATGGCTTCTGTAAAAATTTGCTTATCTATTTTTTCTCTGTCTATTATGATATCGCAAATTGTTCGATCTATATCGTAAACTGGAATAAGGTTGCCTTGTGGTGATTTTATTTCTGTCTTTCCTAGTTCGTATAAGTCTTTTTTTACATAGTGAACTTGTAGATCCTCATATCTTTTTTTGATATGGCTTGCATTATAGCCTTGGGGCACAGATATATGAAATACATTTGGAGTTCTATCTGATAGGTCGTGGAGATAGAGGGCTGTTTGATGTGAAAATATAATTCGATTACTATTTGATGATATTAAAACAAAATCGTCTATTACTTTTCCTTTTAATTGATATAGACCTGGTCTTAATCTTTCTAATTGTCCGATTTTTGTTAATTCTGATAGATTATGCCTAGTATATCCAAGTTCTTCTGCTTCTTTGTTGGTGATTACTAAATTTTCTTGGATATATTCTTTAAGTGTATTCATAGTCCGCCTCCTCTCGTTTACGCTTTTATTATATGTTATAAAAGCGAATATGTAAAGTCGGCTTGTGAATGTTTCATATTTTGAAAAGGATGTAACGAATCCTTACTCCCTTTAACAAAAAAAGAGCAGCCTATTACGCTACTCTTATAGAAAGTACAAAATGGGTTAATTATATTTTTTGTGTTTCCTCATACTAGTCTCAAAACTACTCTTACATCCATATAGTTTTTTTGGGTCTTTTTGACGTATCCTTCTTCATCTTTATCGAAGACAAAATGCTTATAAAACTGCTTAAAATGCAGGATTTCTATATTTACATCTTTTGTATCAACGCTATAGTCTCCACATGCCTTGACCTAGGAAACTGGTCAAAGACTTGGTAGTTTTTTATTTTGTAGCCGTTTTCTTTGAAAATTTCTAGGTCTCTTACTTGGGTTTTTGGGTTGCAGGAGATGTAGATGAATTCTTCTGGGTCTATATCCATTATTTTTTTGATTGCTTTTGGGTTTATTCCTTCTCTTGGTGGATCTAGGACTACTATGTCGTATTTTCCTTTTACTAGGTCGATTTTTTCTAAAACGTCTCCTGCTATAAAGTCTATATTTTCGATTTGGTTTTCTTTTGCGTTGTCAAAGGCTTTTTCTACTGCTTCTTCTACTATTTCTATGCCCACAGCCTTATTTGCAGCTTTTGCAAATAATTGGGTTATGGTTCCTGTGCCTGAGTATAAATCTAAGACATTTTTATTTTTATCTAGGCTTGATAATTCTATGGCTTTTTGGTAGATTTTTTCTGCTGTAAATACATTTGGTTGGAAGAATGAAAATGGGGAAATTTGAAATTTCAACTCATTCATTTTTTCTTCTATATATTTTTTCCCAAATAAAAGTTCCATTGAATCTACTTTTACTGCATCTGATAAACTGTCATTAATCACATGATAAATAGAAACAATTCTTCCCTTTGTTTTGGCATTTAAAAGACTATTGGCAAATAAATCTCTTCTCATTGGATCAAAGGACGTATCTGAGCTTGTCACAAGTATGACCATTATTTCTCCAGTGTGCATGGCTTTTCTTACTATTAAATTACGCAAAAGTCCTGTGTGATCTTTCTTGTGGTAAAAACTTGCATTTCTTTTTCTGAAATATTCTTGAACATATTTTCTAATTGTCTCGAAATCACCATCGACAATATTGCATCCATCTGTATCGACAATTTCATAAAATCTATTTTGCCTGTGAAGGCCCAAAACAAGTGGTCCGTCCTTGTATGAATCTCCAAAAGTGTATTCCATTTTATTTCTGTATTCTTTTATTTTTGGGCTTCTAACAATGGATAAATCTGAAACATCTATGTGAGCATTTTTCAAAAGTTTTTTTATCATGTTATGCTTTAATAGAAGTTCTGTTTCATATCCCATTTTTTGGTAAGAACATCCTCCACATATTCCTGCATGAGGGCAAAATTCTTTGGAATTTTCAATTTTTGATTCTTCCAAAACTTCCATAAATTTTCCTTTTTTATTTTTCCCCCTGTTTTTGGTGATTTTTACCCTGACATTTTGTCCCAAAACTCCGCCCTTAAATTGGACTGTTTTTTCATCATCAATTTTTCCTATAGAAATATTTGGATAGGACATATCAATTATTTCTACATCTTTTATCGCTTTTTCTCTCATTTATTCTCCTCTATTCCAAAATCTTTCAACCAAGATTTTTAATTCTTTTTTATTTTTCACTTCAATAATATTTGACCAATGTCTTGGATATAGCCTTTTGTACTTATCCCACAAAAACCTATCATCAACCAAATAAATTATTCCCCTGTCCTTTTCTCCTCTTATAAGTCTTCCTGCTGCCTGGAAAATTTTATTTAAACCAGGATAGGTGTAGGAATAATCAAAACCGTTGTGGGATATTTGGTCAAAATGATTTTTAATAAGATTTCTCTCATCACTTACTCCTGGCATTCCAACAGAAATTACCATGGAACCAATTAGCCTATCACCTTTTAGATCGACTCCTTCAGAAAATATTCCACCCAAAACCAAAAATGCAGTCTTTTCACTTTCGTAAGTAAAATTTTGCAAAAATTTGTGCCTTTCTATTGGAGTCATAGACCTTTCTTGAACTAAAATATCATCATTATAATTTTCCTTGTAATATTCATAAACATCTGTTAGATAGGAAAATGAAGGGAAAAATATAAAATAATTTCCCTTTTTTGCACCGATAAATTCATGTATTAGGTCGGCTATATCCATTAAATTATTATTCCTGTCCTTGTATCTCGTTGAAATCGGACTTGCCAAAAGAGCAAAATTTTTCTTATCAAAGGGCAAATCTAAATGAACTTTCAAACTATCACAAGCACCAAGCATTTTTCTGTAAAAATTCATTGGAGAAAGGGTTGCTGAAAAAAATATACTCGACCTTGCAAGCTTATACTTTTCTTTTAAAACTTTTGAAGGATCAATACACTTAATTTCATAAATTTTTTCCATGGAATTTTCATCATAGGTCAAAGTTTGATAAAAACCCTCCATGAAATTATCAGAAATTTTTAAATGATGGTTTATTTCAAAAAACATATCTTCTATTTTATCATAATCATCTCTTTTTTTATCCTTTATCAAAATTTTTTCCAATTTTTTTGATAAAGTCATGAGTTTTTTGTCAAAATCATCATTATTATCAGTCGAATAATAAAATAATTTTTTCCCATAATTTTTATACATCTTTTCAAATTCATCCAAAATTGAGTCAATTGATTTAATGATTTTTAAGTCCTTTTTTAAATCCATGGAACTTCTTAATTCTTTAAAATTAGAATCAATTAAAGTGTGAGAAAACATACTTCTTGACCTTTCCAAAAGATTGTGAGCCTCATCAATTAAAAACAAATACTCATCAACATTTTCATCAAAAAATCTTCTCAAATAAACATTTGGATCAAAAACATAATTATAATCACAAATTATAAGGTCAGAATAAAGAGCTATATCAAGCTCAAATTCAATAGGACAAAGCCAGTGCTTTTCTGAATAGGAAGTTATGATATCATAGTCCATTATATCTTCGTTTTCCAAAATATCTTTTAATCCATCATTTACCCTATCAAAATGCCCCCTTGCAAATGGACAATCCTCAGGATTGCAGGAAATCTCATCATTTAAACAAATCTTCTCCTTGCTTGTAATTGAAATTGCCTTAATCGATAGATTTTTTTCTTTCAACAAATACAAGGACTTTAAAGCTTCTTTTGCCGTAGTATTTTTTGAAGTAAGGTAGAAAATTTTATCACTCAAACCTTCGCCTAAAGATTTAACTGCAGGAAAAATTGTAGAAATAGTCTTTCCAGTTCCAGTCGGAGCATCGACAAATAAATTTTTCTTATCAAGAATTGCCCTATAAACAGCAACCGCCATCTTCCTTTGCCCTTTTCTGTAACCATCATAGGGAAAAGTCAAATTATTTGCACTGATATTTCTTTTTTCAAGATTTTGGGATAAAATTTTTGAGAAATTAATATATTCTTTTAATAAATTTATGTAAAATTCGTAAAGCTCGTCAAGACTTTTCTCTTTTTCAAAAGTTTTTATTTTATAATCATCTAATGATACATAAGTTAGTCTTATAGTGATTTTTTTTAAATCATTTTTTACACCATAAAAATACCCATAGCAAAAAGCTTGAGCCCAGTGTAGTTTATTTGAATCATCCAATTTGTCAAGATTTCTTGTGGTGGATTTTATTTCATCAATAATTATTTTTCCTTTCTTTTTCAAAAGACCATCAGCCCTACCCTCAACGTGAAATTCCATATCATCAATTTTAGTAATGTTTTTAAGATAAAATTCAGCTTGGTAGTTTTTATCATAAGATTTTTGAATTTTTTGATGGGCCTTGATTCCTTCGACCATCCTATTATTGTCCCTAAAAGAATTATCTATATCCCCACTTCTCATAACAAATTCTATAAGTTTTCTAACAGAAGTTTTTATATGCATTTAATCACCTTAATTTATTATATCATTTTTAATATAATAATTTGAAATCAAAGGAAAATTTCAAAATAAAATTATTAATATTAGAAGATTTTATTATATTAACATAAAAATTCTTCGCCCTCATCTTGAGCGTAGTCGAGAGATCTCTTGAGATCTCCGTGCAGTCGCCTCGCTCCTACTAAAACACTTTTGCTTCGTAAACATCTCCGTGCTTATGAAAACTCATTTACTGCGTAAATTCTTCCGTGCTCTCGCACTAGTTTTCAGGATTTATAACCGAAATCAACGGTTATAAATCTGCACTAGTTTTAGGGATGATTGTGCCAAATCAAGGCACAATCATCTAGTCGATATGGTAGGTGGCGTAGTTTTATTTTGATATAGTATTATTTGATTTTTCATAATTTTTTTAATAAGAAATAAAAAAGCACAAAAAAATATCCCTCTCAGGATATTTTCTTGAGAGAGATATAATTTTTATTTAAAATAAATTATTTTCTTTTTGATTTGAAAAGAGCTGCTGATGCTGCTGCAAGAGTTGCTACAACACCTGTAAGTCCTGCTACACCTGTTTGAACGTTGTTAGCTTTTCTATTTTCTTTTTTAACTTCTTTTGATTCTTTTGTTTCTTTAACTTTTCCGTTTTCATCAACTTTTGAGAAATCAAATAGTTTTGCAAATTTATCTTGATCTTTTTCTAAAGCTGCTAAAAATTCTTTTGAAGATTTATCATCTTTAATAAGCTTAATAAATTCATCCCAGATGTCTTTGTTTTCAGGATCTTTTTCAGCTTCTTCTTTGATTTTACTAAAGTCAAATAAATCACTTATATCTTTATCATCATCTTTGTTAGCTAAATCTTTAATTTTTTCAATATCAAGTAAATCATCAAGTGATGGTTTTTTATCATCTTCAGGCTTTTTATCGTCTTCTGAGTTTTCAGGTTCTTCTGGATCAACTGGTTTTTCTGCGTGAGCTTTTAAAATTTCAGCTTTCAAAGCTTCTACGCCTTCAACTGTTTTAGCTTTGTTGATTTGGTCAAAATAGATTTGTCCTGTGATTCCTGCTGCTTTTAATTCTTCGATTGCTTCTTTTTTAGCATTTGCAAGATTCCATTCGTCTATTGTTACTTTTTTATCATCAGAAGGTTTCTCTTCTGGCTTTTTATCTTCTTCTGGTTTTTTATCATCAGAAGGTTTTTCTTCTTTTTTCTTTTGTAATTCTAACCATTGATCAATAGTTAATCTTCTTGTTTTTGAAGCTTCTTTTTCATTCCAATCATCTATTGTTGTTAGGTTTTCTTTTGCCCATTCAAGACCTGCATCTTTAGCTTGTTCTACATCATAAACAGTTGTTGCTTCATTAACTCTTTTTACGAATTCATTTTTACTGTTACCAAGTCCAGCTTTTTGAAGTTCAGCTAATGCTGCTGCCTTTGCATCTGCCAAAGGTTTTTTTGCAGCTTCTTCTTTTGCTTTTGCTTCTGCTTCTTTTTTATTGTAATCATCTATGCTTATTAAACCGTTTTCTTTTGCAGATTTAAGCGCAGCTTCTTTAGCTTGTTCTACAGAATATAAATCTGCAGCATTATCTATTTGACTATTATAAGCATCTAAATGAAGTCCAGCTGCTTTAAGTTCAGCTTTTGCTGCTAATTTTGCTTTTCCTAAAGGTGTTTTAGCTAATTCTTGATTTTTCTTATTTTGGTTAGCTAAAATTTCATTTGTTTTTTGTTCAATATTATAAACATTATTTGGATAAGCAAGAACATCTTTTTGATTTTCAAATGGTACGCCAGCATCATCTAATTGTTTTTTAGCTTTAGCTTGAGCTTCACTGATTTTTTGTGCATCTGTTTTTCCAGGTGCATCATTTGTTCCAACTGATTCAGTAGCTGGTTTTGCTGCTGCTTCTTCAGCTTTTGTAAAGTTAGGTGCAAGTACGCTAACTGATAGTGCTAGGGCTACAACTGAACCCAATACTAATTTTTTATTATTTTTCATAATTCACTCCTTAATATTATTTTTATATCACCATTATATATATATATAAAGTCAAGTAAAAATATTTGAAATATAAATACTTCTTTTACTAAATTTAAAATTTTTACTCTAAAAAATATTTTTTCTACCGCCATTATATATTTCAAGGAAAAATATTGAAAATAATGGTATTTAAATCGAAGTTAATATGTATAATTTTTAAAAAATATTTTAATCAAAAAAAAGAGAATTTTGTAAAATAATTTTAAAATTATTACAAAATCCTCTTAAATTTATATTCCTCTGCTAGCTCCGCCGCCTCCGGATGATCCTCCTCCACCGGAGAAACCTCCTCCAGAAAATCCGCCAGAGCCTCCGGAAAATCCTCCAAAAGATCCTCCTCCAAAGCCCCCGAATCCACCGCCGAAGCCTCCATATCCTCCGCTTCTAAAGCCTCCTCTACCTGAGAAAAGTCTTGAGAATATGATAAAAATTATAAATATTATTATTAATGTTCTTAAATCTATTTCGTCGTCTTCATCTTCTCTTAGCCTGTCAGCATATTCGTCATAATCACCAGTCAATTCTACTTGATATTCTTCTAGAATTTGTGAAACAATGGCGTTGAAGCCTTCTGTTATTCCTTTGGAAAAATCACCCTCTCTCATATAATCTAGCATATATTCGTCGATAATTCTTCCAACCTTACCATCATTTAATCTTCCTTCTAATCCGTAGCCTGTGATAATTGAAATATCTTTTTTATCTTGGCCTTTTCTTTGGGAAATTAAAATCAAAACTCCATTATCTTTTTCCTTATCTCCAATTTTCCATTTATTTAAAAGATCTGTTCCAACTTGCATGGGTTGATCTTCTACATTTTTTAAAGAAACATAAATCACTTGAGCTCCTGTTTTTTGTTCAAGTTCTTTGTTTACTTTTGTAAGATGGTCCTTGGTTTCTTGGTCAATCAAATTGAGTTCATCGTAGTAGTAAGTATTTGGTGATTCTGGCAAATCATCTGAAAAAGATGTGGAAGGTAGAAAAAGAAGAATAAAGGCAAATAAAATAGTTACTATTACATTCTTTCTTTTTCTCATAGTATACCTAGCTACCGAAATTTACCTGTGGAGCATCTTGAGCTGATTGATCAGCTTCAAAATATTCTGCCTTATCAAATCCCATCATTTTTGCAAAAATACTTGTAGGAAATGATTTAACTTTTGTATTATATGCTTTTACTTCACTATTATAATTTTTTCTTTCTACTGAAATTCTATTTTCAGTTCCAGCAAGCTCATCCATTAGTTGGGTAAATTGTTTATCAGCCTTTAAATCTGGATAAGCTTCAGCTACTACATTGATATTTCTTATAGCTTGAGACATTTGTTCATTTGCCTCTGCCAATTCTTTTGGGCCTTTTGCATTTTTTATTCCTGATCTTGCATTTGTTACTTCTGTTAAGGTGTCTTTTTCGTGTTTTGAGTATCCTTTTACAGTATTTACAAGATTTGGAATCAAGTCTGCTCTTCTTTGAACAACATTTTGAACTTGTGCATATGATTCATCAAGTTGTTCTTTTTGTTTTACAAGTCCGTTGTAAGATGGAATCAAAATTATTAATGCTAAAGCAATAATTGCAATTATTGCAATAGCAACTCCACCCAGACCTTTTCTTTTTTTATTTATTTCCATTTTATCCTCCTAAATTTATTTCTACTTTAATTATACCCATCTAGGAGGATTACTTTTCCACTTTCTAAAGATTTTTTAATATCAATTGTTCTTTGATTTGAAGATCCTTTGAATTTTAATCTTAAATCTTTTAATTCTTCTACAAAAAGTCCATCAACTAAAACATCACACATTGATAAAAGTTTTTTTGCATTTTCAATATTTACCAGAATTTCATATAAAAAACCAGAAAAAATCCAAATCGGCTTGTCTGATTCTTTTCTAATTTTTTTTACAATTTCAATTAAATCTTCTGTAGATTCAAAAGGCTCTCCTCCCAAAATTGTAAGTCCCTCTATCTCATCTTTTTTTAAATATGAAATAATTTCTTGAGTTTGTTCATCTGTCCACAAATTTCCAAAATTTGGATCCATATATTCTTCATTAAAACAATTTTTGCAATTTGCATGACATCCTGTGACAAAAAATGAAGTCCTAATCCCCGGTCCATTTGCCACATCATATTTTCTAATTTGCCCGTATCTCATAAATCCTCCATAAAAAAAGTCTACTAATGTAGACTCAGACTGTTGACAAAATAGAAACATTTCCCATTTCGAGCGAACGTAGTAAGTCGAGAAATCTCGTGAGATCTCTCCGTGCGTTCGTTTCACTCACTTAGTCGAGATGGTACATAGCTTAATTTTTATTTTAAAATAAAATATTATCTACATTCATACTTTGTCTACGCTCTAAATCTACTTGTGTAGACTTTTTATTATATATGCAAAACTCTTGCCTTTATTTCTTTGGTTCTTCCTTCGTTCCAGAAATTTTCTCCCAAATATCCGCAAGTTCTTCTTACAACCGTAAGTTTTGATCTTTCTTTATTTCCACATTGTGGACAATACCATTCATTGTCGTCATTTAAAAGCATTTCACCATCATAACCACATTCTGCACAATAGTCAGATTTTGTATTAAATTCTGCATATTGGATATGGTCATAAATATATTCAACAATTGTTCCTAGTGCTTCTAAATTATTTGCCATATTTGGAATTTCTACATAGGAAATACAACCACCTGATGACATATCTTGAAATTCTGATTCAAAATCAAATTTTTCAAAAGCAGAAATTTCTTCTCTTACATCAACGTGGAAAGAATTTGTGTAATATCCCTTGTCAGTTACATCTTCTATTTCTCCAAATCTTTTTCTATCGATTGATGCGAACCTATTTGTAAGATTTTCTGCTGGAGTTCCGTAAACTGCAAATTGAAGTCCAGTTTCTTTTATCCATTCTTCTTTTTTCTTATTTAATAAGTTCATTATTTTAAGAGCAAATTCTTTTCCTTCCTTACTTGTATGACTTACTCCTTTTACAAGTTTACATGCTTCATAAATTCCAATATATCCAATTGTAACTGTTGCATAGGCATTTTTTAAAAGTGGTTCTATTCTTTGGTGAGGTTTAAGTCTTGCTATTGCTCCATGTTGAAAATGGATTGGTGATGAGTCGCTTGTTACATCTTTTAGGTGCTCATATCTTAAAATTCCAACTCTTTTTACAAGATCCATTCTTTTATTTAAAATTTCAAAGAATTTTTCCTCATCATTTTTTGCAAGAATTCCAATTTGTGGAAGATTTATTGTACAAACTCCTATATTAAACCTGCCATCGAATTTATAATTCCCATTTTCATCCTTATATGGTGGCAAAAATGCCCTGCATCCCATTGGAGAAAATACATTTCCCTCGTAATTTTCTCTCATTTTTTTGGCTGAGATATAATCTGGATACATTCTTTTAGCTGTACATTTTATAGATAATTCTGTAAGATAGTGATATTTGCTTCCTTTTTTTACATTATTTTCATCCAAAACATAGATTAATTTTGGAAATGCTGGTGTAACATAAACCCCTGCTTCGTTTTTTATTCCTTGAAGTCTTTGTTTTAATATTTCTTCAATTATTCTTACAGTTTGGTCTATATATGGGTCATTTTCATCTGTGTGCATAAACAAGGTAACAAAAGGTGCTTGACCGTTTGATGTCATGAGAGTATTTATTTGGTATTGGATAGTTTGAATTCCAGATTCCAAATCTCTTTGAGTCAATTTTTCAGCCATAGCCTTTATTTCTTCTTCACTAGATAAAATTTCTTTTGCCAATTTATAATTTTTCTTGTAAGAAACTTCCAAGTATTTTGAAAGACATGAAATATTTATAGACTGACCTCCATATTGGTTTGAGGCGATTTGGGCAATAATTTGGGTCATAACATTACAAGCTACTTGGAAAGATTTTGGCGTTTCGATTGTCTTTCCGTTTATAACTGTCCCCTTATCAAGCATATCTTTCATATTTACCAAGCAACAATTGAAAATTGGTTGGATTAAATAATCAAGATCGTGGATATGGATTGCTCCATTTTCATGAGCTTCTACAAGGTCTGCATCAATTAATTTTCTTTTTGCCAAATCTTTTGACACTTCTCCTGCTATCAAATCTCTTTGAGTTGAAGCGATCAATGGATTTTTGTTGGAATTTTCATCCATTACATCAATATTTGTTCTTTCAAGTAGGCCAATTATATCATCATCCGTAGTATTTGCTGCTCTTTTGTAGGCTTGGACTGACCTATAAGCTTCGTATGATTTTGCTGTTGCAGGATTTTTCTTATCAATTAGTTTGTAATAAACTTGGTCTTCAATTTGATAAATTGAAATTTCTCTTTTATCTTTGGATCTGTCTTCTATTTCATTTGCAATTTCTTCTGCCTGATTTTCAATATAAACACCATTTGGTGAGTTCATAGCTTTTTCTATAGCTATTTTTATTTTATCTTTGTCAAAATTTACTTTTTGACCATTTCTTTTAACAACTTTAACCATATCTGCACTCCTTTTTTAATACTCTTCTAGTATACCATATATAGATATATTAAAACAAGAGAGCACTATATATTGTGTTTTTAGGTTTTTTGTATGTATATTTCTTTCGAATCTCTGGGATTTTTTCTGTGTCTTTGTATAAATATAATTTAAAAAATAATTTTCAAAAATAAAATTCTTCCTATTTTAGGGCAAAGAAAAAGAGAAAATCTCAAAAAGAAATTTTCTCTTTTTATATTTATTCTTTAATTTTTAACTTCATATACCAATTCATTATTTTTATCTAAATCTATAATGACATGATCGCCTTCCATGATATTTCCTTCAATAATTTTTCTTCCTAGATTTGTTTCAATATTTGCTTGCAAGAATCTTTTTATTGGTCTTGCACCATATTCAACATCATATGATTTATCAAGAATATATTCATGAGCCTTTTTACTAAGTTCAATTGTAATATCACGATCTTCTAGTCTTTTTGAAATATCTGCAATTAATAGGTCAATAATTTTAAATATTTGATCACTTGTTAGTGGCTTAAACATAACTATGTCATCAATTCTGTTTAAAAATTCTGGCTTAAAAGAATTTCTTAGTGATGAATCAACAAGTTTTCTGTTTTCTTCATCAATTGTTCCATCTTCTTTTAGTCCATCTATCAAATAAGTTGAACCAATATTTGAAGTCATAATTATAATTGTGTTTTTGAAGTTTACTGTTCTTCCTTGACTATCTGTAAGTCTTCCGTCATCCAAAACTTGTAATAAAATATTAAAAACATCTGGGTGAGCTTTTTCAATTTCGTCAAATAAAATTACTGAATAAGGATTACGTCTTACAGCCTCAGTCAATTGTCCGCCTTCTTCGTAACCAACATAACCTGGTGCTGCACCGATTAATCTTGATACAGAATATTTTTCCATGTATTCTGACATATCAATTCTAATCATATTTTTTTCACTATCAAACATAGCTTCTGCAAGTGATTTTGCAAGTTCGGTTTTACCAACTCCTGTTGGTCCGAGGAAAATGAAGGAACCTATTGGTTTATTTATATCTTTTAATCCAGATCTTGCCCTAATTATTGCATCTGATACACTATCAACTGCTTCATCTTGTCCAATAACTCTTTCGTGCAACTTGTCAGAAAGTCCCAAAATCTTACTTCTTTCACTTTCTACAAGTTTATTTACAGGAATGTTTGTCCAATTTGAAACTACATCAGCAATGTCTTCATCAGTAACTTCTTCTTTTATAGATGAATTATTTTCTTGGTCCTTTTCTTTTTCTTTTAATTTATTTTCAAGTTCTGTAAGTTTTCCATATTTAAGCTCAGATAATTTTTCAAAATCGTAATTTCTTTCAGCTTTTTCGATTTCTACTTTTACCTTGTCAATTTCTTCTTTAATATCTTTTACAGAATTTATAGAATCTTTTTGACTTTTCCACTTATTAAAATCAGCCTCGTATCTTTCCTTAGCATCTGCCAATTCTTTTTCCAATGATTCTAATCTTTTTTTACTCTTTTCGTCATCTTCTTTTTTAAGGGCTGCAATTTCAATTTGAACTTGTAAAATTCTTCTTTTTTCTTCATCCAAATATTCTGGCATTGTATCAATTTCAGTTCTTACAGTTGCGCAAGCCTCATCCATCAAATCTATTGCCTTATCTGGTAAAAATCTGTCGGTTATATAACGGTTTGAAAGCTCTGCTGCAGCTATAACTGCTTGATCTTGAATTCTTATTCCATGATAAATTTCATATTTATCTTTAATTCCCCTTAAAATTGAAATCGTATCTTCCACACTTGGCTCATCAACCAAAACTTTTTGGAATCTTCTTTCAAGTGCCCCATCTTTTTCAATATATTCTCTGTATTCATTTAAAGTTGTTGCACCAATTACTTTTATTTCTCCACGAGCAAGCATTGGTTTCATTATATTTGAAGCATCCATTGAACCTTCAGTTTTACCAGCCCCAACAATTGTGTGAAGCTCGTCGATAAACATAATAATTTGTCCTTCAGATTTTTTTACTTCATCTATAACTGACTTTAATCTTTCTTCGAATTGTCCCCTATATTTTGCACCTGCAACTAAGCTTGCCATATCAAGGGCAAAAATTGTTCTTCCTTGAAGTGGTTCTGGCACATCTTTATTTACAATTCTTTGAGCAAGGCCTTCAACAATTGCAGTTTTACCAACGCCAGGTTTACCAATTAAAACCGGATTATTTTTCTTTCTTCTTGAAAGAATTCTTTGGCAATTTCTAATTTCTGTATCACGACCAATGACTGGGTCGATTTTTCCTTCCCTTGCCTCTTTAGTCAAATTTCTGCCATATTTTTCCAAGGGATTATTTGTTTCTTCAGGATTATCACTCGTAACTTTTTGACCATTTCTGACCTTTTTGAGCTCATTTGAAAAATTTTTGGAATTTAAACCAATTTCCTTAAAATAATCGCTTAATTCTGTATTTTCATTTAAGATAGTTAAGAAAATATGCTCAGTTGATATGAAAGAATCTCCCATTTTCTTTGCACAATCTTCACTTTTTAATAAAACTCTTTGAAAAATTGTGTTTGGATAAATATTTGCTGAACCAGATTGGCTAGGCAAACTTTCCATTTTTTCTTGCATTTTGTTAAGTACTTTTTTGTACAAGCCCATATTAGCTAAAACTTGGCTTACAAATGAATTTGAATCTTCAACCAAAGCGTAAGCTAGGTGGATTATGCCAACTTCTGGGTTGGCATTTTTTATAGCTAGTTGACTTGCTTCATTAATAGCTTCTGTAGATTTTTGAGTAAATTTGTTAAAATCCATAATATCCTCCTATTTTAAATCTTTTAATTTTTTGTATAGGTCAATTTGATCTTTGTTCAAATTTTTTGGATTATCGATAAGAATTTCAATATAAAGATTTCCAATTTTTCCTTTTAAATCCTTATATCCCTTACCCTTAATCCTAATTTTGTTTCCTGCTTCAATTCTTTCCGGAATATTTATTTTAAATTTTCCATTTGGACTATCGACTGTGATTTTTTCACCAAAGTAAGCATCCCAAGGAGAAATTCTTTCTCTTTTAATAATATCAAGCCCCTCGAGCCTATAGGTTGAATCTCCTTCAATATTTACTTTTACATAAATATCAGCATTCAAATTATATTTTGAACCATCAATTTTCAAATTTTTTCCACTTGTCATTCCGCTAGGAATATTTATATTCACTTCTTTAATAGAATTTGTTTCTTTATCTTTTATTTTGAGTGTCCTAGACACCCCACTCATCGCTTCATCTAGTGATATTTTAACTTTAGCTTTAATTTTCGATTTTTTTATTTTTGTGTTTTCATTTTTAAAACTTGATCCGAACCCTCCAAAATTTCTTGAAGAAGATCTAGCTCCTCCAAATAAGGTTTCAAAAAAATCTGAAAATCCAGAGGATCCTCCCGTGCTGCTTGTATAGGTATAAGATCCGTTTCCAGCTCCAAAATTTGAAAATATATCTGAAAAACCATATTGAGATGGGTCAAAATTTTGACCTTGACTAAAGTTTCCACTTTGTCCAAACATATCATATTGTTTTCTCTTATTTTCATCAGATAAAACTTCGTATGCTTCATTTATTTTTGCAAATTTTTTGCTGGCTTCTTTATCATCAGGATGAAGGTCAGGGTGGTATTTTTTTGCAAGCTTTCTATAAGCTTTTTTAATTTCATCAGCATTTGCTTTTTTATCTACACCTAATATTTCATAATAATCTTGATATTTCATAAAACCCCCATCATTCTCTGACCATCTTTGACCTTAATCTTACTATACTAAGTTTGAATAAATTTTCAAGGAAATTATATTAAATTTTGAAAATATTTAATAGAATTTTTTTAATATTTTTTTAAAAATTTTCAAAATAAAAAACCTTCAAATTAATGAAGGCTAATTTTAGTGATCATATTCAATTATAGAAATTACTTTATAATCTTTTAATTCTTCACGAGCTTTAAGGCTTGTTAACTCTATTAAAAATTCTAAGCAAACAACTTCTCCACCTATAGATTCTACAAGACTTGCGCAAGCTTTTGCTGATCCTCCTGTTGCAATCAAGTCATCTACTATTACAACCTTGTCTCCTTTTTCTAAAGAATCTTCATGAATTTCTATTGTGCTTTGACCGTATTCTAAATCATATGATAAAGATTTAATCTCTCCTGGAAGTTTTCCTGGTTTTCTTACTGGGATAAATCCTACATTTAACCTATCAGCAAGGGCTGCTCCAAAAATAAATCCTCTTGATTCGATTCCAATAATGTAATCAAATTCAAAATCTTTTAATTTTTCTTCCATAAGATCTAAAGTTTCTTGGTAAGCCTCTTTGTTTTTTAGAAGGGTTGTTATGTCTTTAAATGATATTCCTTCTTGTGGGTAATCTTCAATTACTCTAATAGTTGATTTAATATCCATATTTTCTCCTTTATTCTCCTAATAAATAATTGTACAATATTTTATTTCTAATATCTATAGTTTCTTCATTGTCTGGTATATAATATGAAATTCCATCTATCATATCAGGATAGCCTGGTATGGTTTGAGTATTTATTTCTGCATCATCAATATTTCTAAATGCCCAAGCAAAAGATAAAATTGTTGACATTTTTATATTTGAATCCATATTATCATTAACCTTTGAAATTACTCCTGGAATTTTAATTATATTTTTAACTTTTGTCATATTTTTTATAAATTGTACAACAAAATCTTGTTGGCAAGCAATTCTTCCTAAATCTGCATTTGCATAGCCTTTTCTAAACCTACAATAATCAAGAGCTTCTTTTCCATTGAAATGATGAAGTCCAGGCTCTATTTCTTGAGCCTCAGCAATTTGTTGAGGAACATCTATATCGACTCCTCCCAATTGATCTACTCCATCTTCTACTGCCTTAAAACTAACTTCTGCATAATAATCAAGATCTATATACAAAAAATCTCTTATAGTTCTAATTGTATCTCCCATTCCTCCATAGGAATGAGCTGCATTAATTTTATCTAAATTTCCATCAACATAAACTCTAGTATCCCTTGGGATAGAAATAATATCAATAGTTTTATTACTTTTATTCATTAAAACAAGCATTAATGTGTCAGTTCTTGTGTTTACTTTTTCACCTGTAGAATCTACTCCTGCAAAAACGAATAATAACTCATCTTTATTTTTTTGTTCAATTTTATTATCATTTGAAAGATCATTTCCACTAAATTTATTTTCATCATTTACAACTTGTGATGAAATAAATCCTTTGACTAGTGTAAAAGCAGCAAATACTGTAATTATCATCAGTAATATTAATAGTGCTTTTAGTATTATTTTTTTAATTTTCATCTATTCTCCTTAAAAGAAAAAACTTGAAAAAGTATAAATAATTAGGCCAGCTATTAGATTTCCTAAAGCTATTGTAAGTAAAGATTTTTTCTTATTTAAACCAAGAATTGATGCAATCAAAGATCCCATCCAAACTCCTGTTCCTGGCAAAGGAATAGCTACAAATAAAAATAAACCTAAATATTCATATTTTTTTATATTTCCTTGTTTTTTCTTTGCTTTTTTTTCTGCCCATCCTGCTAATTTTTTTAGACTGTCTTTTGTTTTCATATAAGAAATAATTGGCATAATCCACAAAAGAATAAAAATTGCTGGAATTGTTGATCCAATAATTGAATATAAATAAGCATTTATCGGTTTAAATCCCATGGCAAGTCCAATTGGTATTGAACCTTTAAGTTCAATAAGCGGTAGCATGCTTATAATTAATAAGGCTATTTCATTAGAAAAAGTCGATCTAATTAAATCTATTAGATTTTGCATTAATTTCCCTTCTTTTCTTTTTGTAATTATTATATCACATTATTTGTCCAACAAAAAAACCGAAACCAAGATTTACTTGATTTCGGAAAATTTTATTTAGAAGCTTCATTAAAATATTTGTCTGATTTTGTATCTTGCTTCATTTCATAATAAATTAATGAATTTAATTTATTATTTCTTTTTTGAAACTCTTCATCCTTGCTTACTTCAAGGCCATCATTATTAAATATTTGTTTTGTTGTAAGAATTGGATAATCCTTATGCATATCTAACATATATTTTTCGTAAGCTGATAATTTTATACCACCAGCTTTTTGAAGTAGGTAAGGTGTTAGGTAATTTAGTGACATATTTACATCTTTTTCTTCATCTATATCATAGTTTGCCCAGATAGTAAATGGAGTGTAGAATACATCTTTATTTGTGTAATTATCGCTTGATTTTATCAATTTCATAAAGATGTCGTAGTTTTGTGGTTGATGGTCACCAAAAATACAAAGAATTGTTGGTTCATCATATGATTTGAAAAATTCTACAAGATTTTTTAAATCCTCATCAGATTTTTTTAATAAATTTACGTAATGGCTAGTACCCTTGTCATCACCATTATTTTCATTTAAAACTTTTATATCTCCAGGAACGTTTGAAGTGTAGCCTCCATGATTTTGCATGGTAACAAGATAAGCAAAAAGTGGTTTATCATCTGATTTATTTTCAAATTGTTCTTTAATTTTATCAAATGCAACTGAATCTTTCATAAAGCTATTTGTTGATTCAAAACTTTCTGGACTATTATCATAATCTCCCAAAAATGCTATATTTTTAAATCCTAAATTTGGCCAAACTTCTTGTCTAGAATAATTTGTTGGTTTGTTTGGATGGGTTATGAAAGTATTGTAACCTTGGTTTTCCAAAACTCTGCCCACAGATGTGTGACCTTCTTTAACGTATTGTTGGAATGGATATGCTCCTAATGGGAAGAATGTCAATGGTACTGAAGTTAAGGCTTCGTATTCTGAATTTACCGTTCCTCCACCTAAAACTGAAACATAAGAATTTCCTTGGATTGCATTTTCATCTAGAGATCTTTGGAATGCAATAGGATTTTCGCTTAATTTTAAATTTCCTTTTCCATAATAATCTGCTAGGGCTTCTGATTGAATTATTACTATATTTGGTTTTTTATTTTCTTTTGTTCCTATATCTTTGTTGTAATATTCTTCAAGAGTATCTTCAACTTCTTTTTCGTCATAACCTTTTGGTGCTGTTAGAATTTGGTTTGCAAAAATTCTATAGAAACTATAAGGTGAACCTTCTACATAATAAGTTCTAGATGGTCTCCACAAGTTTACTCCTACACCGTTTTGTTTTATAAAATAATTTACACTAACAACAGTGATTAGTGCAAAAATTGCTGAATATCCTGCCAATTGTTTCACATAAGATATTTTTGAAATTTTGATTTTTCCTTCATTTATTGAAGAAATGATCAATAACCACAAGCTTGCAAGTGAAAATGCCATTAATGAATGACCATTTAATTCAATAACTGTATCTTTTGCAACATCAGCTGCAACACCAAGGGAACCCAAAAATGCTGGGATAAGTGGTGAATCTCTCAAAATATATAAGGCATCATTAGCTATACCAAATGCAATTGATAAAACTAAAATAAAAATCATTGATAATCTTTTTTTTCTTATTACTATATATATTAAAACTTGAATCAAAAATAGGATTAGAGCATTTATTAAAATATAAATAAGCTCCATTGATCCAAAATTTGGATTGTAGGCAGATTCTAATATATAAAACGACATAAATGGATTTAGGATAAATAAAATCCAATTTGTAATATCAAGAGCCTTAATATTTGATTTTCTCTTGTAAATACTTTTCATTCCAAGTGATGCCAAAAATACAGTTGAAACAAATAAAATTAAATCTTGATAGGTATAAGGGGCGTGGAAGAAAGTAAAATATTTTTCTTCTGGAATGTGTGCTTTTAACTTGCTAAGACCAAAAATAGATACGCCCAAGATTATAAAGTTCAAAATATAATCTTTGCCTATGTATAGAATTTCTTTTTTCTTATCAGAAGCTTCTTCTATTCTTCTAATTAAATTATATATAAAGAAAGAAAATAGAACTATTGATCCGATAAAAATTAATGTTTGTGTAAGAATTGATACAAAGTCTGTGTAATGTATATCTACATATGACCTGTTATCAGATGAACTTGCATACATTGTCATTGTATGGTCTTTTAGATAAGTCATAACAGCTGTAGAATATTTTGGACTTGTTTCAAAATTTACACTTAATTTATTAAACATCAAGCCTGGGCTTGGTTTAATTGATAATTTATTTCCCTTGCTATAACCATTTGTTTGGACTGGATAACCTGTATCGGTTTTTGATTTTGTCCACCCCTTCATTTCAACCTTATCAAGGTCTAATAATTTATCTCCAATATAAATTGAATTTATTTTGAAATTATCTGAATAATCGCTAGCCGGTTCAGATTGGCTTATTTCTATGTTTTCATTTGTATAAACTTTGTAAGAAAAATCTTCAATAAAGCTTTGCATAAAAAGCATTATTATCAAAGATATTACAAATGAAGAAATTTTTAATTTTTTATCTCTTTTCATTTTTTCCTCGCTTTTCTAATATTAATTTTGTATTTATAAAATGTTAAATTCATGTTAACTTTTTCGATACAATTATACATTATATCACAGATTATGTAAATATCATGTTATATTTTTTAAAATAATTTACAAATTTTTTTGTAGTATAATAATTTTAATAGAAAGGATAAAAAAATGCTAAATGAAAAATTAGATTTATATCTAGAAGAAGATTATTATCCCTTTGCCATGCCGGGACATAAGAGGAATAAAAAAATCTTAAATAAAAAAATTTCCTATGATAGGGATATAACTGAAATTAGGGATTTTGATAATTTAAATAATCCAAAAAATCTTTTTAAGCTTATGGAAAAAAAATTAGCCAAAATTTATTCAGCTAATGATTTTATAATATCAACAAATGGTTCCACTTGTGGAATTCTTGCAACACTTAGGGCCCTTACAAAAAATAATAAAAAAATCCTAGTCCAAAGAAATTCTCACAAGTCTGTTTTTAATGCTATTGAAGTTTTTGATCTTGATCCTGACTATATAAAGGTAAAAATTGATGAAAATGATATGGCCTATGACATTGATTATGAAGATTTAAAGGAAAAAATCCAAAAAAATTCTTATTCTTTAATTTTTATAACATCACCTTCCTACGAGGGTTATATGGTCAATTTGAAAAAAATCCAAAAAATCATTGAGGATAAAAATATTTTTTTAGTTCTTGATATGGCTCACGGTTCTCATACAATTTTGTCATCTTATAAAGACAATTTTTCCTACGACCTTGCCATAACTTCATTTCACAAAAATTTGTCGGCTCTTACTCCTGCAAGTGGAATTATTATAAAAAATAAAAATATAGACAAAAAAGAAATCAGAAGAAATATGGCAATTTTTCAAACATCTTCCCCATCTTATCTTATAAGTGGATCAATTGATGATATGATTGATAAATTTCCTAGATTTTTTGACCTTCGGGATGACTTAGTTAAAAATTTAAATTCTTTCTACAAAACAAAGCTTGAAAATTTAAAATTTATAAATTCTAAAAATAAGGATATTTCAAAAATTCTTATTTCTTGCAAAAACACAAATATAAATGGAAATGACCTTGCTGATTTATTATATAAAGAAAAAATTGAAATCGAGATGGCAAGTGCGACCTATGTAATTTTAATTTCTAGTATTTTTGATACAAAAGAAGGATTTGAAAGGCTAAAAAATGCCCTTATAAAAATTGATAAAAAAATAAAGTATAAAAAATCTGATTTTTCTTTTGAATTTATAGAATGTGAAAAAAAATATTCTATTAGTGAAAGTTTTTCAAAAGAATATCACCTTGAAAATTTAGAAAAATCTAGTGGGAAAATTTCAGCATCATATGTATACGCCTACCCTCCTGGTATTCCTCTTTTAATTCCTGGAGAAATCATAAATCAAAAAATAATAAATCAAATCAAATACCTTGATAGCATGGGTTTTGATTTATCTTTGAATGACTTTTCAATTCCTGTTATAGATTGACAAAGACCCAAGCTTTTGATATTATAAATCTATAGAAAAAAAGGAGATACATATGAAAAGAATTATTACTTTAAATACAAGAAATCTTCACAAAAGCAAAAAAGACGGTGGCTGTGGCGAATGTCAAACATCTTGCCAATCAGCTTGCAAAACATCTTGTGGAGTTGCTAACCAAGAATGTGTTAACACAAAAAATAAATAAGGGCAAGACCCTTATTTTTTTATTGTATAATTCTTAGTATTTTACTATAAATTAAGGAGAAATAATGATACACCAATATAAGGCAAAGGGCTATAATATTGTTTTGGATGTTTATTCTGGATCAGTTCATTTGGTTGATGAAATTTCCTACGATATTATTAGTCTTTTAAATAAAAATATAGAAAAAGAAAAAATTGAAGAAGAAATTATGGACCTTCACAAAATAAATAAGGACCAATTTGATGAAGCCTATGAAGAAGTTAAAAGTTTAGTGTCAGAAAAAGTTTTATTTTCAGACGATGATTTCAAAGACTTGACCATTGATTTGGACAAAAGAAAAACTTACTTAAAAGCAATGTGCTTAAATGTAAGTCACACTTGCAATTTATCTTGTGAGTATTGTTTTGCAAAAGAAGGTCGTTACCATGGTCCCGAAGCAATAATGACAGATGAGGTTGCAAAAAAATCTATTGATTTTCTTTTGGAAAATTCTGGATCTCACTATAATCTAGACATAGATTTTTTTGGTGGAGAACCGCTTTTAAATTGGGATTTGGTAAAAAATACTGTAGATTACGCAAGAAGTAAAGAAAAAGAATTTAATAAGCACTTTAATTTCACTTTAACCACAAATGGAATGCTTTTAGATGATGAAAAAATCGAATATCTAAACAAAAATATGAAAAATGTTGTGCTTTCCCTTGATGGAAGAAAAGAAAAACACGATGAATTTAGGAAAACTTCTGACGGCAGAGGATCTTTTGATAAAATCGTTCCAAATTTTCAAAAACTAGTAAAAGCTCGTGGGGACAAAGAATATTACATGAGAGGAACCTTTACTGCAAATAATTTAGATTTTACAGAAGATATAAAAACATATTTAGATTTAGGATTTAAAAGAACATCTCTTGAGCCAGTTGTTGGAAATAATGAAGAAGATTATGCCCTAAAAGAAGAACATCTACCAAGAATTTACCAAGAATATGAAAAACTTGCAGATATGATGATTGATGCAATTGATAAAGATGACAAATTTATTTTCTACCATTATATGATAGATTTAAACAATGGCCCTTGCGTTTACAAAAGAATTTCCGGATGTGGATCAGGCTCAGAGTATATGGCAGTAACACCAACCGGAGACCTATTCCCTTGCCATCAATTTGTTGGAAACGATGATTTTAAAATAGGAAATGTCTTTGAAGGAATAAAAAAAGAAGAAATAATCAAAGATTTTAAGAAAAATAATTTATACAGTCAAGAAAAATGCAAAGAATGCTGGGCACAAATGTATTGTTCAGGCGGCTGTGCAGCAAATAATTACAATGCAGGCGGAGATATAAATAAAATTTACGATTACGGTTGTAAGGTCTTCAAAAAAAGAATAGAAATGGCCCTAGCCGTAAAAATCCACGAATTTTTGAAAGAAAATGAAAAAGAAAATGCATAAAAAATAAGATGTCTTAGCACCTTCAGACTGTTGACAAAGTATACAAATCCTCATGCTAAGAATATCATACGGAAAAAATTGATTTGATTTCAAATTTTAAAATTCGTTAAAAAAACGCACTGTTTGAGCGTTAGCGAGTTTGCGTTTTTAGAATTTTAGAATTTAGAAATCAACAATTTTTGAAGTCCGATATTCGTGCTTGAGGGTTTGTCTACGCTCTAAAGGTGCCTTAGCACCTTATTTTTTTACCCTATGACTTGAAGCTATGGCTATAGCTTCAATTTTTTTTGGATTTGATTTTTCTATTGTTTTGATAATTTCTTTTACCGTATTTGAACTTGTAATAATATCATCAAAAATCAAAATATTTTTTCCAGTCAAATCTCCCCTAAATTCAAAGGAATTTCTCAAATTTTTCGCCCTATCTTCAAGGGATAATTTGTGTTGAGCTTTTGTATTTTTAATTTTTTTAAATCCCTTAAGATAAGTCATATCGGTATTTTTTATAAAATAATCACAGATTAATTTTACATGGTCAAAGCCTCTTAGATTTAAAACAGAATTTGAAGAAGGACAAGTCAAAATATAATCAAAATCATCCATATTTTTCTCCTTTAAAAATTCATAAAGCATTTGACCAAAAACCTTATACAAAGAAGTATTCCTATTAAATTTATAATCAGAAATCAAGTGAGCCATAAATGGATTATAAAAATACAAGGCTCTCGCCTTATGATTTAAAATTTCAAATTCATTATCAACATAATCAAGCTTTGAAAGGCAATTTTCACACAAGAAAAATTTCTCCCTTTCTTCTTCCTTACAAAAAAGGCACAAATCATCATCTAAAAATAATAAATCCCCAATCATTTTAAGGCCTCTGATAATTCTCTTATCCAAAAACTCAAATTAGTTAATCTTTTTGACTCATTATTATTTCTTACCATTTGTTTTAAAATTCTTTTTTCTCCAAGTAAAACAACCAATTTTTTTGCCCTTGTAATTGCTGTATAAAGTAAATTTCTATTTAAAAGCATATAAGCTGTGCTCATCATTGGAATTAAAACACAATCGAATTCAGATCCTTGAGATTTATGGATTGTGATTGCATAAGAAAGATCCAAATCTTTTATGTCTTCTTTTTTGTAGGATACTATATTTCCATCATAAAATTCAACTTTTAATTCTTCTCTTTCTCCATCAATATCAATAATTCTTCCAATATCCCCATTGTAGACCCCATCATCGAAATTTCCAGGATCTAGACTTACAAGGTCATAATTATTTCTAACCTGCATTACCTTATCATTTAATTTAAAAATTTTATTATTAATTTTAATGCAATTTGGGTTTTTATTTAATTCTTTTTGACAAAGATCATTAATACCTACCACACCCCACGAGGATTTTTTCCCTGGGGCAAGAATTTGAATATCATTAATTGGATCTAGCTTATAATAATTAGGAAGTCTAAATTTAACCAAATCGAGCAAGTCTTTTTCAAAATTTTTGGAATTTGAATCAATAAAGAAAAAATCCTTATTTTTTTGGTTTAAAACTGGATATAGACCATCATTTATCCTGTGAGCATTTACAACAATATTGCTCTCTTTTGCCTGCCTAAATATTTTTTTAAGCCTAACAGATTTTATATCTGTATCCAAAATATCTTTTAAAACATTTCCAGGCCCCACACTTGGAAGTTGATTATGATCTCCAACCAAAATTAAGGCAGTGTTAGTAGACAAGGATTTCAATAATTTATCCATTAATTTTATATCAATCATTGACGCCTCATCAACAATTACATAATCACATTCCAAAGGATTTTCTTCATTATATTCTGGAATTGGGCTATCAGGTTTTATTCCTATAAGTCTATGGATTGTAAGAGCAGAATTATCTGTAGATTCTTGCATTCTTTTTGCAGCCCTTCCAGTAGGAGCTGCAAGATTAAATTTTAGCTCATTTTCGTCCAAAATATTACAAATCGCTTTAATAATTGTTGTTTTTCCAGTTCCAGGACCCCCAGTAATTACCAAAAGCATATTATTAAATGCTTCTTTTATGGCAATTTCTTGTTCTTTTGAAAAAGCATCCAAATCTTCATTAATTTCTATATCAAATATGTATTTTTCATTTTGAAGTCTTGATAAGTTAATGGCTGTAGATTTTTCTGCCTTGTAAATATCTTTATCATAAACAAATTCTTCTTCATCAATTTTTATTATTTGAATTTTTGACTTCAATAGATCTTCATTAATTTGATCATTTATTTTATTTTTATCAACTTTTATCAAGTCAAAAGTTTTATTCAACAAATCTTCTCTTTTAATAGCACAAGATCCACTCATTTCCGAATCATTTTTTAAAATATAAGAAAGTGCAGCTGAAATTCTAAATTTAGAATCATTTTCCATTTGCATATTTATGGCTATATTATCAGCCATAACAAAGCCAATTCCTGAAATATCTTCTGATAATTTGTAAGGATTTGTTTTTACTATTGAAATTGTGTTATCTCCGTAGGCCTTATAAATTTTATTTGCCAAATTAAATGAAATATTTAAACCTTGAAGATATAAGAGGGCCTCCCTGCTATCTTTTGCTTCAATGGTAGATTCTTTTATTTTTCCAAGTTTTTTCTTTCCAATTCCTTGAATTGATAAAAGTTTATTAGGCTCATTAAAAACAATATCAATTGCTTGGTCACCAAATTTTTCATAAATTAATTCGGCAGTTTTTTTACCAATCAACTCAATATTTCCACTAGAAAGATAAGAAATAATTGCTTTTTTACCAGAAGGCTTTTTAATTTTTGCACTTTCTACATTTATTTGCTCCCCATATTTATCATGATAAATTAATTCCCCTTCAATAATAATTTGATCATTTTCATTAAAAAAAGGCATAATTCCAGTACAAGTTATAGGTGAGTCAGAAGTTTCCAAGGATAAAACCGTGTATCCATTTTCTTCATTTCTATAAATTATACTTTTAATTATGCCTTCAAATTTCATTATTAATTTACCTGTTTTCTTTCAATAAGAGCACCAAGTTTTGTAAACTTTTCGATTAGATAACTATATCCCCTATCTATATGGTAGATATCAGATATTTTTGTTTCTCCATCTGCTACAAGACCTGCAAGAATTAAAGCAGCTCCTGCTCTTAAATCTGTAGCTTTTACTTCTGCTCCATGAAGTTTATCAACTCCAACAATTACCGCCCTGTTTCCTTCAGTAATTATTGCAGCTCCCATCTTTTTAAGCTCATCAACATGCATAAACCTATTTTCAAATACAGTTTCTACAACCGAAGATTCGCCCTTACAAACTGTCATCAATGCCATAAATTGAGATTGAGCATCTGTAGGAAAACCTGGATAAGGTAGGGTTTTAATATTTGTAGATTTTAATTTTCCATTAGCCTTAACCCTAATCATATCTTCATCTTCAATTTCTTGAATTTGTGCACCCATTTCAATTAATTTTGCAATAATTGGTCTGATGTGAGAACCCAAAACATTTTTCACTAAAATATCTCCACCAGTAATAGCTGCAGCAAGCATATAAGTTGCAGCTTCAATCCTATCTGGAACTATGGTGTGTCTTGTTCCCTTTAATTTCTCTACACCTTTAATAGTAATATTAGATGTTCCAGCCCCAATTATACTTGCACCCATTTTTGATAAAAATGAAGCAAGATCTACAATTTCTGGTTCTTTTGCTGCATTTTCAATTACAGTTTCACCTTCGGCCATAGTCGCTGCCATCATAATATTTTCTGTAGCCCCAACTGATGGAAAATCTAAATAAATTACATTTCCTTTTAATCCATTTTTTGTTCTAGAAGATATTTCTTCATGGCTCATTATAGTTTCAGCACCAAGAGCTTCAAAACCTTTTAAATGTAAATCAATTGGTCTTTTTCCAATATTACATCCACCTGGAGCTTTTGTTATTGCATGACCAAATCTTGATAAGAGTGGTCCCATTACAATAAATGATGCTCTCATTTTATCCATTAAGTCAAAAGGAGTTTCATATTTATCAACCTTTGAAGAATCAATTCTAAGACTTGTTTCTGTAATATATTCAACCTTAGCATTTAAACTTCTTAAAATTTCCACCATTACTTCAATGTCTTTAAGCTTTGGAACCTCATCTAAAATCACTTCCTCTGTTGCCAAAAGACTTGCAGCAAGGATTGGGAGGGCTGAATTTTTTGCTCCAGAAATATATACTTCTCCCTTTAATGGTCCGTTTTCTCTTACTACTAATATTTCTTCTTTACTCATACTATCCCCTTATTTGGTACCAAATAATCTATCTCCAGCATCTCCAAGTCCTGGAACAATATAGCAATCATCATTTAATTTTTCATCTAATTGAGCTATATAAATATCTACGTCAGGATGTTCTTCTTGAACTTTTTTAATTCCCTCTGGTGCTGCTATAATATTTAATAATTTTAAAGAGGTGCATCCTTTTTCTTTTAATCTTTGGATAGCATCACAAGCTGATCCGCCTGTTGCAAGCATTGGATCTATTACTAGCATATCTCTTTTGTTAGAATCTTTAGGAATTTTCAAATAATATTCTATAGGTTTCATTGTTTTTTCATCCCTATACATTCCTATATGACCAACTCTTGCAGCTGGAAAAACTTCAATTAATCCATCAACCATACCAAGACCCGCCCTAAGAATTGGAATTATTCCTAGTTTTTTTCCTGAAAGTCTATAGCCTGTTGTTTTACAAATTGGTGTTTCTATATCATATTCTTCTAAGGTAAAATCCTTACTTGCTTCATAAGCTAGAAGAATTGTTATTTCTCTTATTATTGATCTAAATTCATTAGAACCTGTATTTTTATCTCTTAATATTGAAATTTTATGTTTGATCACTGGATGATCTAGAACTGTTACTTTACCCATCATATCTCCTTTATACATTAAAAATATTTCCAGATGCTGATTTTTTCATCCTATTCATTATACTCTTTCCAAGCCCAATGTCTTCAACTCCTTGGGCAAGAATAATATCCACATTTTTTCTATCCAAATCCCTTAGAGCTTCAAATAAAACGTGACTCATTTCGATTAAATTATCCCTGTTTCCCAAAGAAAGTGTAGTATAGGAAGAAAATTTCTCAGTATCCTTATCAAAAACCAATATTCCTACTTTTTTTCCTTCATTTTTATATTTTAAAGCTAAATCTTCTATTTTTTCAACACTTTTATCTCCAACAAAAACTTGCATTTTTGCCTTAGGCGCATAATGTTTATATTTTTGACCAGGAGATCTTGGAACCTTTGAATCATCAACCAAGGAATCATCTAAACATACATTTGGAATAAATTTTTTAATATATTCGTAAGTATAATAACCCGGTCTTAAAATACAAGGATTTTCTAAACTCATATCTATTACTGTTGATTCAATTCCAATATCAGAACTTCCTCCATCAATTATCAAAGGAATTCTTTCATTCATATCAAAATAAACATCCTTGGCGTTTGTTGGGGAAGGTCTACCCGAAATATTTGCAGAAGGCGCTGCAATTGGTGTGTCACAAAATTTAATAAATTCTCTTGCAAGCTTATCTTTTGGTCTTCTAACAGCAACCGTATCCCCGCCTCCTGTAATTATATCAGGAATTATTGGACTTTTTTTAAGTATTACTGTAAGAGGGCCTGGCCAAAGATTTTTTATTAAAAATTTTGTCCTATCATCAACTTTTTCAACTAATTCGTCAAGCTTATAATCTTCATCAATATGAAGAATTAAGGGATTATCTTCTGGCCTATTTTTCGCCTTGAAAATTTTCTTGGCTGCACTTGGATTTAATCCATCTGCTCCCAAGCCATAAACTGTCTCAGTTGGGAAAGCCACTAGCTCTCCCTTTTTTATAATATCAGCTGCATGGTTTAGGATATTTTCATCTATATTTTCTCTATCTATTTTCAATATCTCTGTTTGCATTTTTAACTGACTTTCTTAAATTTTCTATTATTTTTTTATTTTCGTCATTTTCAATTAAACAATAAGTTGGATCCATATGGATTGTTATAGAAATATTTAGCTCTTTTAGAAGTTTCATTTCAACATTAGTAACTGCTTGATGCATAATTCCAACACTAATATTTGAAGGAACTTCCACATCACAACTTCCTACAAGTTTTCCTCTACCATATTCATGGATTTTTAAATCGTGGTATCCACGTATAAAATCTCCCGATAAAATTATATCTTCAACTTCTTTGTGAAGTTCAATGCTTATTCCTTTTCCTAAAAGCTTATCGATAGTATCCAAAAATAAATCTAAGCCTGGCTTAAATACTATAATTGAAAGAATTATTCCAAGTAAAGCATCTAGGTTAAAACTAATATATTTTTGCAAAGTAACCGCAATTATTATTGATATTGTTGAAAGAATATCATTTCTCGCATCAATCATTACAGCAAAATTTAGTTTTGAATCTAATTTTTTATCTAGGTTTCTATTTAAAAAATAAATGTAGAATTTAAAGCCTAGGGAGAATATCAAAATTATTATACTTAATCTTGAAAATTTTGGTAAATTTCCCTTATAAAAACTATCTATAGAATTTGTAAACAATAAAAATCCTACAATCATTATTAAAATTGAAACAAGAAAACTTGCTATATATTCACTTCTTCCATGACCATATGGGTGGTTTGCATCTGCAGGCTTACTACTTGCTTTTGCTCCTATTAAAGTAATTAGACTTGTCAGTGCATCACTCATATTATTAAAAGCATCTCCCAAAATTGCTGATGACGATGCAATTAATCCTATAGTAATTTTTATTATAAATAAAAATATATTTATTAATATACCGACAAGACCCGATAGGGAGATCAATTTTAATCTTACATTTTGATCTTCGATAGATTTGTAATTTTCTACAAATCTTTTTGCAAGAATTTCAAACAATTAATCTTCTCCCATTGTCTTTAATTTTCTAGTTTGGTCTTCTGTAATCAATGATTCTATCATTTCTTCAATATTTCCATCTAAAAAGTCATCTAATTGATAAATAGTTTTATTTATCCTGTGATCTGTAATTCTTCCTTGTGGATAATTGTATGTTCTAATTCTTTCAGACCTATCTCCTGTTCCTACTTGAGATTTTCTATTATCTGAAATTTCTTTTTGTCTTTTTTGCTCTTCTATTTCATATAGTCTTGCCCTTAAAACTCTCATTGCCTTATCTTTATTTTTAATTTGAGATTTTTCATCTTGGCAAGTTACTACAAGTCCTGTTGGAATATGGGTAAGTCTTACGGCAGAATCTGTTGTATTTACACTTTGTCCACCGTTTCCACTTGACCTATAAACATCTGTTCTTATATCATTTGGGTCAATTTTTATATCAACTTCATCAGCTTCTGGCAAAACAGCCACTGTAGCTGTTGATGTGTGAATTCTTCCACCTGATTCTGTTTCTGGAACTCTTTGGACTCTGTGAACTCCAGATTCATATTTTAATTTTGAATAAGCACCTTCACCTCTTACAATAAAAGTAGCTTCTTTCATTCCACCGATTCCTTGACTTGATACGTCAATATCTTCAGTTTTGTAGCCTTGTTTATCAGCATACATATGATACATCCTGTAAAGATTTCCAGCAAAAAGACCAGCTTCTTCTCCACCGGCTCCTGCTCTTATCTCCACAATTACATCCTTGTGATCGTTAGGATCAGTTGGGATAAGTAAAATTTTTAAATCTTCATTGTATTTTTCAAGATTTTTTTTATTTTCATCAATTTCAGATTTTAAAAGATCAATCATTTCCTTATCTTCAGCTTCTTTTAAAAGCTCATTATTTTCATTAATCATATCTTCTGCATCTGTTATTTGGGTGTATTTTTCAACAATTGGTTTTAATTGATTGTATTCTCTTGAAACTTTTTTAAACTTTTCTGTATCTGATAAAACTTCAGGATCAGCAAGTTTTTTTTCTAATTCTTTGAAATTTTCTCTCATATGTTCTAGATTTTCTAACATATATCCTCCTTAGATACAAGCCTTAATTATTCTATCAAAATCATTAAAATCCTTATAGGACTCAATATTCTTATATCCATATTCATTTAGTAAATTTAATATAGGTTCTTTTTGATCATAACCTATCTCTAGATATATTTTACCATTTTTATTAAGAAAGTTTTTCGCATTTTTAATAATTTCTTTATAAAAGTCTAGCCCGTCTTCTCCACCGTACAAGGCATTTTGAGGTTCATAGGATAATTTCTCATCCAAATTATCAAAATCTTTTTTATTAATATAAGGTGGATTTGAAACAATAAGGTCAAACTTTTCCTTTATATTTGAAAATATATCACTTTCAATAAAATTAACATTATTAATATTTAACTTAATCTTATTTTCATTTGCAAGATCTATGGCATCTTTTGATATATCTATGCCAAGAATTTTAGAATCTTTTAGATTTTTTGAAAGAGCAAGAGAAATTGCTCCACTTCCTGTGCCTATATCAAGAATTTTTTTACTATTATTTTCATCTTTTATTATTAAGTCAACTAAAATTTCTGTTTCATACCTAGGTATTAATGCTCTTTTGTCAACCAATAAATCTAAACCATAAAAATTCCACTTGCCAATTGCATATTGGAGTGGATATCCTTTATTAATCTTATCTTGTATTTTCAAAATTTCATCTTCAATATTTTTACCCAATACTTTTTCTTGGTCTAAAAACAAAAGATTTTTCTTTGTATTTAATAAATATGTAAGAGCTATAATCAAATCATTATTCTCTGTTTCTAAAATATCTTTAATTTTCATAAATACATATAAAAAATAAGGTTAGATACCTAACCTTATTTATTTCTTCCATATTTTTTATTGAATTTTTCAACATTACCACCACGATCAGAAAATCTTTGTTTTCCTGTATAGAATGGATGGCATTGTGAACATACTTCAACTTTTATTTCTTCTTCTGTTGATCCAACAGTAAATTCATTACCACATGATGTGCAAGTAACTTTTGCTTGGTGGTATGCTGGATGTAGTTCTTTTTTCATATAAACACCTCTTCTTGTCTCTTTCAATAAGCAATAATGATTATACCATATGAATATTTATCTTTCAAGCAAAACTTTTAAATATTGTTTTAATTCCTAAAACAAGTCCCATCGAATAAATAAATATTGAAGGCGGCTTACAAAAAATAATTATTTTTACAAAAGTTATTAATTTCATATCGGTAAGTCCTGAAAAATAACACAAAAAATCATCAGGTGCTACTGGAAGTAAAATCGCCCAAGCAAAAAATTTGTCATATTTTTCATGGTTTAACCACTTATCATATTTTTTGAAATTTTCTTCACCAAAAATCGCAAGAACAACTTCCTTACCAAAAAATCTTGAAATTAAAAATACTATAATAGAACCAAGACAAATAGAAATATAATTATAAATGAAACCCCACAAAGGTCCAAACATAACTACACCAAAAGCTGTAGTTATTCCACCAGGTATTACTGGAATTATAATTTGGATTATTTGTAAAAGCATAAAAATAAGTGGAGCCCAAATCCCATATTGTTGCAAAAATTTTTGAAGACTTGCAACTGATGTAAATATTCCCATCTTATAACCCTTGTAACCCAAATAAATGGAAATCAAAATTATAAGAATACTTGTAATATTTATAATAGTTTTTGCTTTAACTTTCATAAAAAATCCTAACTTTATCACTACATCCTCAATTTAACTTATATAATAAATTTATGGTTAATTTTTGTAAGTTTTGTTGATTATTTCTAGAAATTCTTTGTTTGATTTACACTTTTTCATTAAATTTATCAATTCATTTGTAAAATCGGCCTTATCTTTCATGTCGGAATTTCTAAGTTTATATCCAGTCTCAAGCTCTTTTTCATTTAATAATAAATTGTCTTTTCTGGTTGATGATTTTTCTATATCAATTGCAGGAAAAATTCTTCTTTGGGCAAGTTTTCTATCAAGATGCAATTCCATATTTCCTGTTCCCTTAAATTCTTCATAAACCATATCATCCATTCTTGAACCTGTATCAACAAGAGCCGTAGCAATAATTGTAAGCGATCCACCATTTTCTATATTTCTTGCAGCTCCAAAAAATTTCTTTGGTCCAACAAGGGCTAAAGGATCAAGACCTCCTGAAAGAGTCCTTCCTGATTGGGGTGTCATAATATTATAGGCTCTTGCAAGTCTTGTGATTGAATCTAATAAAATCACAACGTCTTTATTATCTTCCACAAGTCTTTTTGCCCTTTCAAGAACCATCTCTTGCATATAAATATGATTTTGTGGTGGCTTATCAAAAGTTGATGCAGCAACTTCTGTTCTTGTAAGCTCATTATTTTTGTCTCTGTATTGGTTTACAAATCTCTTAAAATCTGTAACTTCTTCTGGTCTTTCATCAATTAATAAAACTAAAATTTTCAAATCATCAAAGTTTTTTTCAAGAGCATATTCAATATCTTTAATCAAAGTAGTTTTTCCAGCTTTTGGTTGAGAAACAATAAGCCCTCTTTGACCTCTTCCAATAGGAGCAATTATGTCAATAATTCTTTGGGAAATTTTATCATTACTTGTTTCAAGTTTTAATCTTTGGTTTGGGTAAATTGGTGTGAGTGATTCAAAATTAGACCTATTAAAAGCATCTGCTGCCCTTAGGCCATTTACATCTGAGACGAAAATTAGGGGTGAAAATTTATCTTTATCTTTTTTTACTCTTGCAATTCCTTTAATAAAATCGCCTGTTTTAAGTCTAAACATTTTTACTTGTTTAGGAGAAACATATATATCATCATTACTAGATTCATAAAGTTCAGTTCTTAAAAATCCAAAACCATCTTCATGAAGATCTAAAAGTCCTTCGCAATTAAATTTTTCTCCAAGATCGAAATTTTCATTTTCATCATTATCTTCATTGGTAGAGTTTTTTCCTTCTGATAAATCTTCACGACTCTTATATGTATCTTTGATTATTTCTATAAGATCATTTTTTCTATAAGATGAAAGAGATTTTATGGAAAGTTCTTTGCCGATTTCTCTTAATTCATCTAACTTCAGTTTATCTAAATTATTAATATCCATTTTTTTCCTTTGTATATAAAAATATACGGAGCCCTAAGGCTCCGATTTTATTTTTATTTTTCTGCTGAATTTTCGCATTCGAAAAATTCTATTTTTTCTCTTACCTTATCTTTGATTGCTTCATAGCCTGGTTTTAAAACTTTTCTTGGGTCAAATCCCTTACCTACTTTGTCTTTTCCTTCTTCGAAATATTTTCTTGTTGCCTCTGTAAATACGATTTGGCATTCAGTGTTGATGTTGATTTTAGAAACTCCTCTTTCAATAGCTTTTTTAACTTGTTCTTCAGGAATTCCTGTACCACCGTGTAAAACTAGAGGGATTTTTCCAACTGCATCTTTAATTTCTTCAAGTCTTTTAAAATTAAGTCCTTGCCAATCATCAGGATAAACTCCGTGAATATTTCCAATACCTGCAGCTAAGAAGTCTACTCCAAGTGAAGCAATTTTTTTGCATTCTTCAGGATCTGCTAATTCTCCTGCAGAAACAACTCCATCTTCTTCTCCACCAATTCCACCAACTTCAGCTTCTACAGAAACATTTTTAGAGTGGCAAAGCTCTACTATTTCTTTTGTTTTTTCAATATTTTCATCGATTGGAAGGCTAGATCCATCAAACATTATTGAAGTAAATCCAGCTTCTAAAGCTTTTTTTGCACCTTCATATGAGCCGTGATCTAAGTGAAGAGCAACTGGAACTGTTATGTTTAAATCTTTATCAAGTCCTTCAACCATTTTAGAAACTACATTAAATCCACCCATATATTTTGCAGCACCTTCAGATACTCCCAAAATAACTGCAGATTTCTTTTCTTCACAAGTTTCAAGGATTGCCTTTGTCCATTCAAGGTTATTTATATTGAATTGTCCAATTCCATAACCATTTTCGTAAGCTTTGTCTAACATTTCTTTTGCATTAACTAACATATTCACTCCTTAAATATTTCTTAATTATTTATCGTAAAATCATTTTTCTCTAGACTATCTTTGCTAATAGAAACTAAAGAAGGTATTTGATTAATACCCAATTTCTTCATTAATTCCCCATTTTTATCAACATCTATAATTATTTTTCCTATATTTTTGTATGAGTCTTCTTCCTCTTTTAAAAATTCTTTTTTCATATTTTGAGAAAAATTTGACCAATTTGCATGAAATAGGGCAATTATTTTTTTATTATCTAGTAAAATATTTTCCAAAAATTCTTTTGAAATTTTATAATCAACTATTTGCATAAGTCTTCTTTTATTGAGCTTATTATTTTTTCAATAGCTTCATCAGTTGTCATTTTTAAATTTTCCATATCTGATCTTTTTGAAAATTCTACTATATCATCTTTGGCATCTTTTCCTACTGTAATCCTATAAGGAACTCCAACAAGGTCTCTGTCGTTAAATTTAACTCCAGCTCTTTCTTTCCTATCGTCAAGCATTACTTCTATGCCTTGATTTAATAATTCATTATAAATTTTTTCTGCTATTTCTTTTTGTTCTTCTTTATTTTTATTTACAAGGGTTATCCAAGCTTCAAATGGTGCAACTTTTGTTGGCCAAATTATTCCATTATCATCATAATGTTGCTCGATTATTGCTGAAATTGATCTTGTAATTCCAATTCCATATGATCCCATTATAAATGGTTTTTGTTTTCCATTTTCATCTAAGAAATAAGCTTCAAGACTTTCTGAATATTTGGTTCCCAATTGGAAGATATTTCCAACTTCTATTCCACGAGCAATTTGAAGTTTTTCTTTTCCATCAAGAGAAAGGTCTCCTTCTTTTGCTGTCAATAAATCACTGGCTACCTCACCATCAAAATCTCTTTTGTAATTTGCATTTATATAGTGGTGGTCAGTTTTATTTGATCCAATTACTAAGTTTTTATATCTTGTAATAGATTTATCAACAATTACTCTTACATCTTCTTTTAAATCTTTTGGTCCTGTAAAGCCTGGCTCAGCTCCTGTGATTTTTCTGATTGTTTCATCATCCATCATTTCGATTTCGTGTTCTGGAACTTTTAAATATGAAATTAATTTTGCCATATTTAATTCCCTATCTCCAGGAACAATAACAAGTACTGGTTCACCTTGGACTAATAAATCAACAGCTTTTGCACATTTATTTTTATCTATTTTTAGAAAATTAGAAACTTCTTCGATTGTTTTTGCATCTTTTGTTTCTACTAATTCTAAATCTTTTTCTTCTTCATTTTCATCAATTTCAAGGAAAAATTTTGCAGATTCATCGGTAGCTGCGTAATTTGAATTTTCCGTATAGAAAATTTCTCCTTCACCTGTTTCTGCAAGGGCCATAAATTCATGGCTTGTATTTCCGCCCATTGCTCCTGAATCACCTTCTACGATTTTATAATCAAGATCTAGTGCGTCAAAAACTTCTACATAAGCATCCCACATCTTTTGGTAGGATTTTTCTAAGCCCTCCATATCAACATCGAATGAATATGCATCTTTCATTATAAAATCTCTTGACCTATTTATTCCAAATCTTGGTCTTTTTTCATCCCTAAATTTTGAAACTATTTGGTATAAATTTAATGGAAGTTGCTTGTAAGAATTTATTTCATCTTTGATTAAAGTTGTAAATTGTTCTTCAGCTGTTGGTCCTAGGCAATATTCCCTGTCGTGTCTATCTTTTATTTTAAACATTTCAGGTCCAAAATTTTCCCATCTTCCAGATTTTTCCCAAATTTCTTTACTTTGTAAAACTGAAGTGGAAACTTCTATAGAATCATATTTTTCCATAGATTTTCTTACAATATTTTCTATTTTATTTATTACTCTCATGCCAAGTGGTAAGTAGGAATAGACTCCTGATGAAGTTTTTCTTATAAAAGCTCCCCTTACCAAAAGCTTGTGACTTTGTGTTTCTGCATCTTGAGGATCATCTCTTAATGTAGGCATATAATAGTTCGATAATCTCATTTATCCTCCAACTTTTTATAATTTTTTATCCTTAAAAATATTATCACAGTTAGTTTTTTTAATCAATTAATCTACGATTGTAACTGTTTGAACTTCTTCGCCACATTTTGCGTCAAAGTTTATTTCTGATAAAATATTTTCTTCAAGATTTGCAACTATGCAAGGTGTAATTATTGAAGGAACCTTATCTTTTATTTTTTCAATATCTACTGATAAAACCTTATCGCCATTATTTACCTTATCTCCAACTTTAACGTGTGGAGTAAAGCCTTCGCCTTTTAATTCTACAGTTTCAAGTCCAAAATGAACCAAAACTTCTAGCCCTTCTTCTGTTTTAATTCCAATTGCGTGATATCCATCTGGTTGAAGAGTAACTTCTCCACTAACTGGAGCAAATACTTCCCCTTCTTCTGGCATAACTGCAAAACCATCCCCAACCATTTTTTCAGCAAAAACTGGATCTGGAACTTCTTCTAATTTTACAACTTTTCCATTAACTGGATTTGCTATTGAAACTTTCTTTTCTATCTTTTTTTTCTTTTTAAAAAAATCAAACATAATTTACTCCTTTATATTTTTCATTGATAAACCGATTCTTTCTCTTTTTTTATCAATTTCAATTACTCTTACTCTTATTATATCAGAATTTGTAACAATCTCATTAGGATCTTTTATAAATTTGTCACTCATATTTGAAATATGGACAAGCCCGTCAATTCCTACTCCAATATCTACAAAGCAACCAAATTCTGTAATATTTCTAACGGTTCCTTCTAAAATATCTCCTTCATTGAGATCATCGATTGATAAAACTTCACTTTTTGTAACAACTTCTGGAAGCTCATCTCTAGGATCACGTCCTGGTTTTTTTAATTCTTCTATTATATCCTTTAAAGTTAATACCCCAACTTCAAGATCTTTTGCACATTTTTCTAAATTTATTTCATCTAAATTAAAATCTACAAGTTTTTTTGCTATTTTATAGCTTTCTGGATGGACGGCAGTATTATCCAAAAAATTTGGTGAATCAGGAAATCTCAAAAATCCTGCTGCCATCTTGTAAGTTTTATCACCAAGTCCTTTGACTTTTTTTAAATCACGTCTTTCTTTTATCTCACCATTTTTAAAATCTTCTTCTATTCTTTTTGCAAGATTTAAATTCAAACCTGAAACATAGGACAATAGTTTGTAAGAGGCATTATTTATATTTACACCAACTTCATTTACACTATCTTCCACAACTTTTGAAAGCTCTTCGTCCAATTTTTTTTGATTTATATCATGTTGATATTGACCAACACCCAAGTGTTTTGGATCAATTTTTACAAGCTCTGCCATTGGGTCTTGAAGCCTTCTCGCCATAGAAACTGCTCCTCTTATTGTTACATCAAGATCTGGAAATTCTTCTTCTCCAAGTTTTGATGCTGAATAAACTGAAGCTCCCGCCTCATTTACAATTGCATAAGAAACTCCATCAACTTCTTTTAATAATTTATTTACAACAATTTCAGTTTCCCTGCTTGCAGTTGCATTTCCCAAGGCGATTATATCTACTTGATATTTACTTATTAAATTTTTCAAAACTTCGATTGCTTCTTTTTCTTTAGAATGAGGTTTTACTGGATAAATTACTGCTTGATCCAAATATTTTCCATGCTTATCAATTACTGCAACCTTGCAACCAGTTCTAAAACCTGGATCAAGACCGATTATATTTTTATCTTTGATAGGTCTTTGTAAGATATATGGTTTTAAATTTTTTGAAAATACCTTAATTGATTCTTCTTCCGCTTTTTCGGTTAATTTATTTTTAATTTCTGTACTTATACCAGGAAGCAAAAGTCTTTTGTATGAATCTTCTATGGCTTTTTTTATCAAATCTTCTGTATAATCGTTATTTGATTTATAAAGATTTTTAATTAAAGTTAGGTTGTAAGCATCTGTAAATTCTAATTTTACAGTCAAATCACCATTTTTTTCTGCCCTATTTAAGGCTAAAATTTGAAAAGGTTTGAGATTTTTGATTTTTTCATTAAAACCGTAATAATTTTCATAAGTTAAATCTTCATCTTCCTTTTTTTCTGCCAAAATTCTTGCCCTAACAAGCCCATCTCTTCTTATTATATTTTTTGCCTCGATATTGTTTGCAACATCTTCTGCTAAAATATCCAAGGACTTGTTTATAGCATCAGCTTCGTCATCAATTCCTTCTTTTATGTATTTTTTTGCAAGAAGAAGTGCCTCTTTTTCATTTTGAGCCTTCATCAAAATTTCATCCAAAAGATCCATTAGACCAAGCTCTTTTGCCTTGTCAGCTCTTGTTTTTCTTTTTTTCTTAAAAGGAGCGTATATATCTTCAAGTTCAGTCAAAGTTTTGGCTTGGTCAATTTTTTCTTTTAACTCATCATCAAGTTTTTCTTGATTTTCTAAAGAAGATAGAATTTCTTCTTTTCTTTTTTCAAAATTTCTAAGCCTTGTTAGACCACTTTCAATATCTCTAATTTCAATATCTTTTAAATCACCCGTTTTTTCTTTTCTATACCTTGCAATGAAAGCAACAGTAGAGCCTTCATCAAGCAATTTTATAACTTCATCAATGCTATTTTGATTGATATTTAATTCATTGGAAAGAATTTTCGAAATTTCCATTATTACCTCGCTAACTTCATCTAAAATCACAAAAGGGACTCTTGAAAATTTATGAGCATTCATAGTTTTGTAAGAGCACCTTTAAAAATCATATATTTCATTAAATACAGATATACTATACCCTAATAGACCATTAATTCGAAAAATGAATATAATTTATTAAATTTATAAGGAATCATAAAAAAATAATACTTTTGTATTGAATTAGAATCTAGTATCATTAGTATATAAATATCTATATATTTTTATATGAAGTGTAAGGAGATATGAAGATATGAGTAAAAAGAAGAAATCATTTTTAATAATTACAACTATTCTAATCATAAGTATTAGTTTTATTTTAAAAAATAAAACTAATAATGGAAAAGTAAAAACACCTAGACCAGATGATATTAGTAGTATTACATTTATTAAAGTTATTGATAATAGAGGAATTAATAGAAGAAAGGTTTATAAAAAATCGCATATAAATAAATTTTTAAACACAATAAAAAATTCGGAAAGAACAAATAATGAAAGTATCTCAAATTTTCCTGATAAAAATGAATTTATTATAACCGCTTTTAAACTTAAAGAAGGTGGTTTTATTATAAGCTCAATTTATGAAGAAGATAATAGCATTTATTTTGAACAAGCTTTTAATAATATTTTTAAATTAAATTCTAACTATAATTTAGACTTACTATTAGAAATGATTTCCGAAGAAGAAAACAATAAAGAAGATATTTCAGTAAATATTGAAGATCTAACTGATAGTGATTTTTAAATATTATTTTAAGAAGTACAATTTTTTAAAATTAATCTCTTTTTCTATATTCAAATTTTTATGATTTTTATATAGAAATTTTCTAAGAATAAAAAGCCCTTGCAAATCATCAATAATTTGCACGGGCTTAAATTAATTTTCTGTTATATAATTTATTTTATATTTTGGGAAATTCATGGAAATTGTTCTTCCTTGAAATTTATCTCCAAAATCCCTATCAAGCTCATATAGGTTTGATGGGTCATAAAAAACAACCTTTGAATTCTTTGCTTTTTGTGGGATTAAATCAAGTTGAAATTTATATTTTGACCTATTATTTGAATAATCCAAAAGTAAATCTATAAATCTTCCATAATCATAGTCATTGTAATTTTCAAATTCCAAATCGACCTTAAACTCACTATCTTGCCTAATATCTGCAATACATTTATCAGATTTATAAGATTTTTTAACACCATCTGATAAATTTGTCAAAGAAATCATAGTAACAAGTTTGCTATTTTTATCATTAATTAAATTTATCAAATCAGTCTGATCCATCGTATCCTTAAAATCATCCAAATTTATAGGGTCAAATGAATTCTTATTAAGCTCTTCTTTGATATCATCCAAATTAAGTTTTCTAGTTTCTGTTTTATCAAAATCATCTTCGATTTTTTCTTCCTTTTTCAAAACTTTTCTATCAGAATTTTTGCTTTTTTGTGGAGAGTTTTTCCTAAAAGGAATATTTAAATCATCAAATCTCATCCTACCCTTATTCATTTTTACCTTATCAACTCTTTTGTAAGTATTAAATAAAGTTGTAAATACCATGAACAAAAAAGATAAACTTGTAAGTAAATGTAGGATATTTTTATAAATTCCCTCATCAGGATTAAACAAATTTAATACGAGCATCATCAAAAATGGAAGAGAACCCGTATAAGAAAAAAATCTTTTTATAGGATTATTTCCAGATTTTTCTTTTTTTATTGGGTCTTTATCTTTAAAAAGCTCCCTTTTTCTTTTTTCTTTCAAAAATCTTTTAATATTTTTATAGGCAAAAATAATAAATCCTAAAGCATAAAGTACATAAATTATTAACTTAATACTAGGATAATTCAAGTATATATTAAAAGGCAAGACCCTTAAAATCATATCAAATATAAAAGTCATAGCTAATAAAAACATACCAGCCTTTAATAAAATTTTTGATATCAAAAATAAAATAAGAAGACTAAGCAAGATAATTACAATTGCTAGAGGAAAATTTATTCTATTTAAAATATCAAATATTCTATCATAATTTAAATTATTCATATTACCACCTTTGAAATAATTATACCAAATAAAAAAGAAATTTAAAATCTATATATATTGAATAAAAAGCAAATTTTCGTATAATAATATCACAGGCTGGAATAGCTCAATCGGTAGAGCAATTGTATCGTAAACAAAAGGTTGCGGGTTCAAGTCCTGTTTCCAGCTCCAAACAAAAAGGCTCTTGCAAAATTATAAAAATTTATTAATTTTGTAAGAGCCTTTAAAGTTTAAATTTTAAAAAAATTATTCTACAATATCTCCAATTAAATAATCATCAATTCTTTGGGTGATTTTTACATTTTTTATTTCATTTATTTCAACATTATCTTTTGTATGAACTCTTAAATAATTTGTAGAATATCCTGATTTGTAGCCGTCAAGATCTGTTTTTGTTTCAAATAAAACTGATAAAGTTTTTCCAATTTGCTTATCTAAAAATTCATTAGAAATTTCTTTTTCAATTTTTGATAATTCCTTAGACCTTCTTTTTTTGATATTTCCATCAACTTGATTTTTCATACTAGCTGCCTTGGTCCCATCTCTTTTTGAATATTTGAAAAGATGAGTTTTTGAAAATTTTATATCATTTACAAATTTTTTAGTTTCCTCGTGATTTTTTTCGCTTTCATTTGGAAAACCAACAATTATATCTGTTGTAAGTCCTGCATTTGGAAAATATTCTCTGATTAAATCAACTTTTTGTTTGAAAACTTTAGTATCATATTTTCTATTCATAAGTTTTAAAACATCATCGGATCCAGATTGGAGGGATAAATGAAAATGATCACAGGCTTTTTTTGTATCTTTCATTCTTTGTAAAAACTCCCTATCAATATGTCTTGGTTCCATTGAAGAAAGTCTAATTCTTTCAATTCCATCAATTTTTGCAATGTGTTCAATTACATCTATTAATGAAATATCCAAATCAAAATCTTTTCCATAACTTGCAACATGAATTCCTGTTAATACAATTTCTTTATATCCGTTATCCCTAAGTCTTTTTGCCTCATCAATTATTGAAACCAAATCTCTTGATGCAATATTTCCTCTTGCATAAGGAATCAAACAATATGAACAATACATATTGCAACCGTCTTGAATTTTCATATAAGCACGGGTCATATCACTTTGATTTGAAATTTCCAAATCTTCAATGGCCTCTCCAATTGAAAATTCTTCCACATCTTCCATTTTTTTATCATTTTTGATGAAATTTTCGCAAAGATCAACAACTTCTTCTTTGTTACGAGATCCCAAAATTATATCTACGCCTTCAATACTTTTAACTTCTTCAGCCTTTACTTGTGAATAACAACCTATAACTGCAATTATGGCATCTTTATTTTCTTTTCTAGCCTTAGAAATTGTTTGTCTAGATTTACGATCACTCATATTTGTAACTGTACAAGTATTTATAACGTAAATATCAGCATTTTTTTCTTTTTTTTCAAAACCCCTTTTTTTGAATAATTCTTCAATTGCTTCTGATTCATATTGGTTTACCTTACAGCCTAGGGTTTTTATGTTAAATGTTTTTTTCATTAATCAAACAAATCCTTTAATTTTTCAAAAAAGTTCCTATCTTCTTTTACCTCATCGCCTGATATTTCAGAAAACTCTTTTAATTTTTCTTTTTGTTCTTTGGATAATTTTGTAGGTGTAATAACTTTTACATAGAAATAAAGGTCTCCTTGCCTTTTAAGCCTGTCTGATTTTATACCTTCATTTTTAATCCTAAACTTAGTGCCTGTTTGAGTTCCAGAAGGAATATGATATTCTTGGGTTGTTGTTAGAGTTGGCACATCAATATTTCCACCCAAAGCTGCTGTTACAAAAGAAATTGGCATTTCATAATATATATCAAGCCCATCTCTTTTAAATATATCATGCTCTTCTACTTTTAGAATTATATACAAATCACCATAAGATCCACCATTTTCTCCAGCATTTCCCTTTCCAACAACTCTCATTACAGAATCATTTTCAACACCGGATGGAATATCAATTTTTATTTTTTCATTTTTGATTTTTCTTCCTGTACCATGGCAATCTGGACATTTTTCTTCAATAATTTCACCGGTTCCGTGGCAATTATCACAAGTGGTTTGACGAGAAACTGTTCCAAATGGAGTTTTGCTAATATTATTTATCACACCAGATCCATTACACTTAGGGCAAGTTTTGATTTTGCTTTCATCTTTTGCACCTTTTCCATGACATGTTTCACACTCAACTTCCCTTCTCACTTGAATTTCCTTAGAAATTCCAAAAGCTGATTCTTGGAAAGTTAGTTTAACAACTTTTTGGATATCAGATCCCTTTCTTGGTCTTTTTCTGTTTTGACTTCTTCCTTGAGAAAAAATATCGCCAAATATATCTCCAAATATATCTCCAAATCCACCAAAATCACCAGAAAATCCTCCAGCTCCTCCATTTTCAAAGGCAGCTGATCCGTAGGTATCATATTGACGTTTTTTTTGCGGATCAGATAAGATTTCGTAGGCTTCAGAAATTTCTTTAAATTTTTCTTGAGCCTCTTCGTCATCTGGATTTAAGTCTGGATGGTATTTTTTTGCAAGTTTCCTATATTTTCTTTTCAATTCAGAATCAGTGACATTTTTGTCAACTTCTAATAATTCATATGGGTCTTTCATTTATCCTCCAATATAAAAAAAATAAATTATTGCTAATTTATTTGTCTATCTTAATTTATAATTTTATGTTTTTATCTAAGCTCAACTATTATACCACTTTGATAAAAAAATTAAATTATATTTTAAAATTTAAAATAAAAATAAAGAATAAGAAGCAGGGCTTCCTATTCTTTAAGTTTTATTTATTTTTATTCTTCGTCATCATCTACAACTTCATAATCTGCATCTACTACATCGTCGTCTGCTTTTCCAGCATTTTGTCCTTCTTGACTTGCTTGAGCATTTTTATACATTGCTTCACTCATTGAGTAGATTTCTTCTTGTAGAGCTTCTGTTTTTGCTTTGATATCTTCTGTATTGTCAGCTTTAATGCTCGCTTCAAGATCTTTGATTTTTTCTTCAATCTTATCTTTTTCGCTTCCTTCAATTTTTGCTTCTTCAAGAGTTTTTCTTGCTTGGTAAACTAATGATTCAGCATTGTTTTTAACTTCAATACTTTCTTTTTTCTTTTTATCATCTTCAGCAAATTTTTCAGCTTCTTTTACTTTTTTATCTATTTCTTCATCAGTTAAGTTTGTTGATGATGTGATAGTAATTTTTTGTTCTTTTCCACTTCCTTGGTCTTTTGCTGATACATTTACAATACCATTTGCATCGATATCAAATGTAACTTCAATTTGTGGAACTCCACGTCTTGCTGCAGGAATTCCTGTAAGTTGAAATCTACCAAGTGTGGTGTTATCTGCTGCCATTTCTCTTTCACCTTGTACAACGTGAATATCTACATCAGTTTGTCCGTCTGCAGCTGTTGTAAAGATTTGAGATTTTTTAGTTGGAATTGTTGTATTTCTTTCGATTAATTTTGTAGCAACTCCACCAAGAGTTTCAATTCCTAATGAAAGTGGTGTTACATCAAGAAGTAATAAATCTTTAACTTCTCCTGTTAAAACTCCACCTTGAATTGCAGCACCAAGTGCAACACATTCGTCTGGGTTTATATCTCTTTGTGGTTCTTTTCCAATTATATTTTTAACTAGATCTTGAACTGCAGGTATTCTTGATGATCCACCTACAAGTAAAACTTTTTCGATATCGCTTGATGATAGTGATGCATCTTTTAGGGCATCTTCAACTGGTTTTCTTGTTGCTTCAACTAAATCATGTGTCAATTCATCAAATTTTGCTCTTGTAACTGTCAAATCTAAGTGAACTGGTTGTCCATCTACTGCTGTAATAAATGGTAGATTTACATTTGTTGTTTTTGTTGATGATAATTCTTTTTTAGCTTTTTCTGCTGCATCTTTTAATCTTTGCATAGCTGTAAGATCTTTTGTTAAATCTACACCAGTTTCTTTTTTAAATTCAGCTGCTAGATATTCAACCAATCTATTATCAAAGTCATCTCCACCTAATTTATTATTTCCTCTTGTAGATAAAACTTCAAATACTCCATCGCCTACTTCTAGAATTGATACGTCGAATGTACCACCACCAAGGTCATAAACCATAATTTTTGCTTGGTCAGTTTCTTTATCCATTCCGTATGCAAGGGCTGCAGCTGTTGGTTCGTTTATAATTCTTTTTACATTTAAGCCTGCAATTTTTCCAGCGTCTTTTGTAGCTTGTCTTTGAGCATCTGTAAAGTAAGCAGGAACTGTTATTACTGCATCTGTTACTGTATCGTTTAAATATCCTTCTGCATCTGATTTTAATTTTTGTAAAATCATTGCTGAAACTTCTTCTGGTGTATAAGAATTTCCATCAATTTCATTTGTTTTATAATCAGATCCCATTTCTCTTTTTATTGATGAGATTGTTCTATCTGGATTTGTTATTGCTTGTCTTTTTGCAGTTTCTCCAACAAGTCTTTCTCCATCTTTTGTAAATGCTACAACTGATGGTGTTGTTCTATTACCCTCAGTATTTGGGATTATTGTTGAATCCCCACCTTCCATAACGGCAACTGCTGAGTTTGTTGTTCCTAAGTCAATTCCTATAATTTTTGCCATATAAATTTCCTCCTATTTTGCAACTTTAACCATACTTGGTCTTATAACTCTATCATTTAGTTTGTATCCTTTTTGATAGGTTTCTATAATATAATTTGATTTGAAATCTTCGTTTTCTTCTGTTTGAAAAGCGTGATGGAAGTTTGGATCAAATTCTACTCCATCTGATTCGATTTCTTCCAAGCCTTCTTTTTCCAAAACTTTCCAAAAAGAATCTCTTATCATTACGATTCCTTTTACAAAAGAATCTTCTTCATCTTGATCTTTAAGTGCTCTATCAAAATTATCTAAAACTGGTAAAAGTTCTTCGATTAAATTTGATGAAGCAAACTTTTTAAAATCAACTCTTGCTTTTTCTTCTCTTTTTTTGAAATTAGTAAAATCTGCCAATAGTCTTTGGTATTTTTCTTTATACTCATTATCATCGTCATTTGGCAATTCTTCTTCAACATTACCATCTTCATCAACTATTTCAGCATCAATTTCTTCTAATTCTTCTTCTATATTTTCATTTAAATCTTCTTCTTTTACATTTTCATCATGCTTTTTTTCATTGTCCACCTTAAACACCTACCTTATTATTTGCTAAGTAAATCTGATATTAGCTTGATGTCAGAAATAACTTCCTTATAATCAATTCTTGTAAGTCCTATTATTCCAATTTGGCCTACAATGTCTTTGTCATAATTAAAATGTGAAGTTATGATTGTATTATCTTTCAATTCATTTATCTCATTTTCATCACCAATAGTAATTTGTAATTCATTGTTGGAATTTTCAATCAATTCCCAAATTCTTTCCTTACTATCAAATATCTTAATAAACTCTTTAGCCTTAATTGGATCTTCAAATTCTTTGAAATTAAAGATATTGCCTAGTCCCTTTATAATCACTTCTTTAGTCAAATCGCTTAAAGAATCATTGTTGATTTTTTTCTCCAAAATATCCAACAAATTCTCATACTTCTTAAAGCCAGAATTTTTGATTTTTTCAAAAATTTTTGAAAGATCTTTTAAACTTTCTCCCTCAATATTTTGTTTTAAAGTTTTTGAAATTTCAAATAATTTCTCATCATCAATTTCTTCACTTATATAAATTCTATCGCTTATTAAACTTCCGTTATCATAAACAACAATAAACAAAAGCATATTGGGATCAATTTTTAAAAGTTCTAAATTAATTACCTTAGTAATATTGTTTCTTATGGTATAAGAAACGGCTGTAAGATTTGTCATTTTTGAAAGAAGTAGTGTTGCAGTCTCCACAATTTTTGAAACATTTCCATATCTTTTATCAAGAATTTTTTCTAAATTTTCATCTTCCTTTTCATTTAATGAATTTTCTAATAAATTATTTACATAAAGTCTGTAACCTTTATCGGATGGATATCTTCCTCCAGATGTGTGGGCCTTTTCCAAAAGTCCCATCTTTTCAAGAGTGCTCATCTCATTTCTAATTGTTGCAGACGAAATATCTAGTGAATATTCATTAAGCAATGAATTTGAACCAATAGGCTCTCCAAGATTAACGTATGAGTTTATAATGGAAAAGAGTATCATCTTCTTTCTCTCGTTCATTATTTTCACCTCATTTAGCACTCCAATTATCTGACTGCTAATTATAATATACTAGGTAAATTTCTTTTTGCAAGTTATATTATTTCAATATAAAATTCATTTGATAAATCAAAACCCTTGTGGGTAAATCTTAAATTTTGATCAATTTCAAAAAATCCTTCTCTATAAAATTTTTCAACTATTTCACTATACTTTTCTAAAAGAGAATGCCCAAAAATATTTTCAAATTCTTTTAAGTTGATTCCTTCCACTTCTCTTAATTTAAAAATTATATATTCTTTTTCTATTTCATCTTTTGAAATAAATTCCCTAAATTCTATTGGAAATTTTCCTTGATTGATTAATTTTTCATATTTAACAAAATTTTTTACATTATTATATCTTACATTTGATAAAAATCCTGACGCTCCAAGGCCAAAGGCAAGATATCCTCCTTCTGACCAATATTTTTTATTGTGGTAGGATTCAAAACCTTTTTTTGAAAAGTTAGAAATTTCATACCTATTTAGTCCCAAATCTTTTAAATATTTTTCAATATAGAAAAAAATATCTCTTTCCAAATCATCATCCATCAAATCAAGCATATTTTTCTTATACAAACTATAAAAATGTGATCCTTTTTCAAGGATTAAAGAATAATAGGATAAATGTTCTGGATTTATTTTTTTTATTATCTCCAAATCATTTTTTATAGAATCAAAATTTCCACCCGGCAGATTTAAAATCATATCTAAAGAAAGATTATCAAAACCTGCTTTTCTTATATTTTCTATATCTTTTAGGACAATTTCCTTGTTATGGTCTCTGCCAATTTTCTTTAAAACTTCATCATCAAAGGATTGAACTCCAAGTGAAATTCTGTTTATCCCCAATTTTTTGTAGGCTTTTAATTTTTCCAAGGTCAAAGAATTTGGGTTTGCCTCGATTGTAAATTCTTTAACCTTACTTAAATCAAATTTTTTTAGCAAATCTACAATCTCTTCTATATATTTATGGTCAATGTAGGTCGGAGTTCCTCCACCAATATAAATTGAATCGACTTCTACTTCCATATTTTTTTGATATAAGATTATTTCTTTTTTTAAATTTTCAAAATAAGGATCAATCCAAGATTCTAAATTTGGAAAGGCTGTAAAATCGCAATAAAAACATTTTTTCTTACAAAAAGGTATGTGAATATAGATTCCAATTTTTTCCATATCTACTCCTTAAATTTTTGCAAATAAAAAGTTAGGATTTATCCTAACTTAGACTGTCGACAAACTAAAACTTTTCCCATTTCGACCGAGTGAAACGAGCGGAGAAATCTCATGGGATCTCTCCATGCGTTCGTTTCACTCACTTAGTCGAGATGGTACATAGATTAATTTTTATTTTAAAATAAAATATTATATACTTTCAAACTTTGTCTACGCTTTAGCTAGGACTTATCCTAACTTTTATTCATCATCATATTTCAATACAGCAAGGAAGGCATCTTGTGGGATTTGTACGCTTCCTAATTGTCTCATTCTCTTCTTTCCTTCTTTTTGTTTTTCTAGAAGTTTTTTCTTTCTTGATATATCTCCACCGTAACATTTTGCAATTACATCTTTTCTCAATGCTCTTACAGTTTCTCTTGCTATAACTTTTGAGTCGATTGTAGCTTGAATTGGAATTGCAAATTGTTGTCTTGGAATTTGGTCTTTTAATTTTTCAACAATTGATCTTCCCCTAGCATAGGCAAAATCTTTGTGAACAATTGTAGATAAAGCATCAACCTTATCTTCATTTATTTTTATATCAAGTTTTATTAAATTACTTTCTTCATAATCTACAACTTCATAATCCAAAGAAGCATATCCTTTTGATCTTGATTTTAAAGAATCAAAAAAGTTATAAATTACTTCGTTTAAAGGAATTTTATATTTAATTATAACCCTATTTTCATCCATATAGGACATATCAATTAGCTCGCCCCTTCTTGATTGAGCAAGTTCCATCACTGGTCCTATATATTCTTTTGGTGTCATAATTTCAGAAATTGTTATTGGTTCTTTTACATAATCTATTTCTGATGGTGGTGGAAAATCGTTAGGATTTTCTAATTTTTGCTCTTCGTGACCCTTTGTTTTTACCCTATAAATTACTGAAGGTGCTGTGGCAATAATATCCAAATCATATTCTCTTTCAAGTCTTTCAGTAATAATATCCATATGCAAAAGTCCCAAAAATCCACATCTTAATCCAACGCCGAGGGCTTGAGAATTTTCTTGTTCAAAAACTAAAGATGCATCATTAACTTGAAGTTTTTCCAAAGAATCTTTTAATTTGTTGTATGATTCGCCTTCCGCTGGATAAATTCCTGAATAAACCATAGGCAAAACTTCCTTGTAACCTGAAAGGGCTTTTTGTGTTGGATTATTTTTTAAGGTTATTGTATCACCAACTCTAGCATTTCTAATATCTTTAATGCTTGCTTCAATAAATCCTACATCACCACTTTTTAATTCTTTGGTTTCAATCCTATTTTTCATAGTATAACCAACGCCTGTTACTTCGTAGGATTTTCCACTTGCCATCATCAAAATTTCATCGCCTGCTTTTACACTTCCTTCAAAAATTCTGACATAGCAAATTACTCCCCTGTAGGAGTCATAATACGAATCAAAAATTAAAGCCTTGAGCGGTTTATCATCATGATCTTCTGGAGCTGGAACATTTTCTATAATATCTTCTAAAACATCTTCAATATTTAGACCAGTTTTTGCTGAAATTAATGGAATATTTTCTGTATCAAGTCCTATTTGATGTTCTATTTCCTCTTTCGTTTCATCAACTCTTGCACTTGGAAGGTCAATTTTATTTAGAACTGGCAAAATTTCCAAATCTTGTTCAAGAGCAAGGTAAGTATTTGCTAAAGTTTGAGCTTCAACTCCTTGGGAAGCATCAACAACCAAAATTGCCCCCTCACAAGCTTTAAGTGATCTTGAAACTTCATAGGTAAAGTCAACATGGCCTGGTGTGTCAATTAAATTTAAATCATAAATCTTTCCATCTTTGGCCTTATATTTTAACTTTACAGATTTTAACTTTATGGTAATTCCTCTTTCTTGCTCAAGCTCCATGCTATCTAACATTTGATCATTTATTTCTCTTTTAGCAACAGACTGAGTTTTTTCTATAAGCCTATCTGCAAGAGTAGATTTTCCATGGTCAATGTGAGCAATAATTGAAAAATTTCTTATATTTTCTTTTTTCTTCATTATCTATTTTCCTTATCTACAAATCCTATATCATAAATTGGGAAAAATCTTAAAAAAGCGTGTCCAACTATTTTTTCTTCTGAAATCGGTCCAAAATTTCTAGAATCATTACTTGCATTTGGAAGCCTATTATCTCCCATAACAAAATACTCCCCATCTTTAACTTCCCATGAAGAATTTTCATTTGTCGTTAGAGTTTCTTCGCTATTTATATAATTTTCCTCATAAATTTCGCCATTAACATATACGTTGCCATTTTTTACTTCAATATTATCTCCAGGCATGCCTACAATTCTTTTTATATATAAAGTATCTTCTTGGTCAGGAGCTTCTATTATTACAATATCTGCCCTATTGTAGCCTTTAAAATGTTTTGAAACTTTATCAACAAATAACATATCGCCACTATGTAATGTATTTAACATAGAATTTCCTTCAACTTTTGTAGCATCCATTATAAAAATTTTAATAAAAAATGCAATGATTAATGCAAAAAGTATAGTCTTTATCCAATCAAGAAATTCCAAATCATTAGTTTTTTCTGTCATATCACACCTCTCTCATTTTATAATTATAAACGAATATTACAAAAGTTCCAAATATTTTAAGATTTATTATTTTATAAAGATTTGTAATAATTATAGTTTTATGGTAAAATAAATCAGTCGATATAAATTGGGGGTGAAAAAATGGCAAACATTAAATCAGCTATAAAAAGAATTGATGTAACTAGAAAACAAACTGCTAGAAATAAATCAGCAAAATCTGAAATAAAAACTTACGTTAAAAAATTTGAAGAAGCTATTGAAAATAATGATAGCGAAAAAGCTAATGAACTTTTCAAAACTGTTGATAAAAAAGTAAAACAAGCAGCAGCTAAAAACATAATTCACAAAAATCAAGCTAGTAGAACAACTTCAAGATTAGCTAAAAAATTAAATTCATTAAACGCTTAATTTTTAATCGGTTCATTCAAACTTGCGACTTAGGAAAGTCGCCAAGATTAGAATGAGTCGATTTTTTTTATTTATAAAATTTTTCAATAAAGATAAGCATATTTAAATTCATATCAAAGTCTTGGCTTTTTTGTTTCAAATCGCATTGATATAAAAAATCTTGCAAATCAAATAATTCATCCAAAGAAAAATTTCCGATAAAACCCTTGTCTTTTCTAAGCTCAAAACTTGAAATTCCAAGAGATTTTTGTATAAAAGCATCATTATAAGAATCTTTTAATAAAATTTTTATTCCGATTAAATTTCTAATGTGTCTTACTAGCATATAGAAAATTTTAAATATTTCATCCATATCCTTTGCCATAAATAAATATGTGTTCATAGCAGTTTTTGTATCCCTTTTTGACAGAGCATCTGTGAGATTAAAAATATTTAAATCTAAAACTTGGTCTAATTGGTCGTGAACATCTTCCAATAAAACCTCGCTTTTATCGGAATTTGCAATAATTTTATCCACTGTATTTACAACCTCATAAAGGTCGATTTGCGAATTTTTATTTAAATATGAAAACCTATCAATAATTTCATTTATATAAGATTTTTTTATTTTTTTATTATTTTTTACAAATCTTTTTCCAATAAAAGAAACAAGCTCATTATTATTTAGCCTATCGATTTCTACAATATTTCCATTTTTCTTGATTGCCTTGTAAAATTTTCCTTTAAATACACTTTCATCAGATATTATTATAAATGTCAAAAAATCTGCTAAATTTTCTATATCTTCAATAATCAAATTACAAATTTCCTCATAATCTTTTATATTATTTTTAGATAAGTCGATATTTCTCCAAATCACAACTTTTTTATCTTCCATTATTGGATAGGTATCAATGGCAGTTTTTATGTCCTCAAGGCTTTTTTTGCCCTTAATTTCTATATAATTAAAGTCAGGAAAAGAAATTAAATCCTTTGCTTGATCTATAATTGTTTCTTTTAGATATTCTTCTTTTGAATCAATTAGATAAATTCCCTTGCTTTTTTTTGAAAAAAGTTCAGCCATAAATTCCTTATAATTCATCTAAAAAATCCTCCTTTCACATATTTTTTTACCTTAAATGAATTTTTATAAAATTCTATCTTACAATATCCATCTTTTTGAGTATTGTATATTTTAACATTTTTCAAATTATCTAAGACTTCTTTTGATGGGTGTCCATAAGTATTTTTTCTTCCAGCTGAAATTAAAGCAACTTGTGGATTTGTTTTATTTACAAAATCCTTTGAAGTTGAAAATCTTGAACCATGATGGGATACTTTTAAAATATCAATATCTCTTGCTACTTTTTGTTCATACTCCATCGGCAAATCACCCATAGTCAAAATTTTAAAATTATTTATCCTAATTAAAAGAGGCATAGAATTAGAATTTTCATCTCCATTAAAATTTTCTAAACATTCAACGCTAAAATTTTTTCCCTTATAAATATTTCCCTCTTTCATTTCCAAAAATTTATAATTTTTACCTAAGTTTTTATTATACTTATTTGAAATTATTACTCCAAGGTCAAATTCCCTATTTAATTCATCCAAAGCACCCATATGGTCTCGGTCTTCATGCGAAATAAAAGCTGCCTTGATTTTTTTTACACCTCTTGCTTTTAAATAAGGAAGGGCAATTTTTTCTGCAGATGAATAGTTTTTATAAGAAACTTCTCCACAATCAAATAAATAAAAATCACCCTTATCTTCTAAAACAAAAAAATCCCCCTGCCCTACATCTAGCATTTGATAAGAAATAGGCTTATTTTTATCCTTTACTATAGAAAAAATAAGTATAAGCATTGAAGTTATAAGAAATTTTTTCGATCTTAATTTTTTATTTTTAAATTTTACAAGAATAAATAAAAGTATCAAATAATAAAAGCTAATTAAAATTGATTCTTTGGGAAAATCTATACCAAAAATCGTAAAAGCATTTAAAAATCTACTGACATTTAAGATAGATTTTATCAAAAAATCCAAAATAATAAAAAAAATGGACAAAAATCCACCAATAAGTGGATAGAGAAAAATTATTGCAAATATTATGTACAAGGCTATTGAAAAAATTGGAACTATTACAAAGTTTGCAAAAAAACTAAGCAAATTTATATAGCCATAATAATAAATTATATGAAAAGCCAAAGTAATTTGTAAAATTCCTATAAAAATCATATATTTTTTCAAATAAGAATACTTTTTTCCTCTGATAAGCTTTGGATAAATTACATAAATTGCATAGCCAGCTAAAAATGAAAGAAAAAATCCTGCATTAAAGATTGCAAAAGGATTTATAAATAAAATAATTAGCATGGCAAGGATTAAATTTTTTTCCATGTCTTTTCCCTTTTTAAATAAAAATGCCAAAAAAGAAAGGCTATAAATAATTAAAACTCTCAAAACTGAAAAAGGAAAAGATATTAGATAAGCATAAAATAGACAAAAAGCCAAGGATATAGGGTAGGCTAATTTATAAGAAATTTTTGACCTTATTAATAAAAATAAAATCAAAGTCATAAGAAGGTCAATATGAAGACCTGAAATTGCCAAAATATGAGCTAGACCTAATTTTGAAAGATCATCCCTATTTTCAAATTTTTCTGAAAGTATAACAGCTTTTACAAAAGAAAAAGATTCCTTGGATAAATTTTTCCCAAAAATTTTATTAATATAAGCCCTAAAATTTCTTTTTATATTCAAAAAAATAGAAGAAGATTGTCCCAATTTTTTATATGATTTTATATCAAGTTTAGTTTTGATTTTTTTAGAAAGTAAATATTTTCTATAAGAAAATAAAAAGGGATTGGTATTAGAATTTGGCCAAGAAATATCACAATTTGCCCTTATCCTATCTCCAATTTCAAAATTTTTATCAGAAATAAAAGAAGATTTCTCCTCTATATTTTCAATCTTATTTGTAGCTTTCACATAATAGGTATAAGAATCCTTATTTTTTATTTTGTCATGTACAGTTAAATTCAAATCCAAATTTTCGTAACTATCAAGCTTATAAGAAGAAAAAGAAAAAAACGCAATAAAAATCCCCAAGGAGAAACCAAAAAATAAAAAAGAAAGGGAAGATTTTTTTAATAACAATAAAATTCCACATACAAATAAGCCTATAATCACAAATAAAAAATTATAAGCCTCAAAATATGTAAAAATTCCAATTCCTGAAATTAATGAAATAAGTAAAAAAAATAGCTTTTTTCTCATAAGATTCTCCCAATATGATTATAACATATGATATAATGATTTAGAGGTAATTTTATGAAAGATTTGCTATACATTAGTCATCCACATATAAATCAAATAAGTGCAAAGATTGTAAAAAGAAAATATGAAGATGAGAATACAAAGATTATTTTGGATAGGAGCATTTTTATGCCGAATTCTTCCTATTTATTGGACGAAAATCCAAAAATTTCTGAAAATGATCTTTTGGATGTTGAATTTATAAACGGAAATTTGGTCCATACAATAAAAAATAAACCCCAAAAATCTTCTGTAGAGCTTTATATAGACAAGGAAAAAAGAGAAAAAAACTTAAGTTATAACACAGCTTATTACATCTTCAAGTCGCTTTTTTATAGATTTTATAATACAGATAAATTAAAGTTAAAAATCAAAAAATCTCATGGACAAATAGAAATTTCTAATTTTTATGAGGACTTTGATTCTGATGGTTTTTTGAAAATTTTTAATAAAATAATAGATTTGGGATTAAAAATAAATAAGAACAAAGATTTTGTTTGGATAAATGGCTTTGATAAATTTGAAAATTCTGGAGTTTATTTAAATAACACTAAATACCTAGAGGGAATTTTTATTTCTTCAGTTGAACAAATTGAAAAAAATCTATTTATTGATTTTATTACAGGTAATGACTATAAAAATTTCACAAAAAACAATATAAATCTTATTGAAAATATTAAGAATATATCACTTGAAGAAATTACTTCTTCTGAAAAAATTAGAAAAATAATTTCAATAATTCAAAAATCTAGACATATTTAAAAGGCCCTTGCAACAATTTGCAAGAGCCTTATTTTTATTTTACAAGTAAATTCAATATTTTTCCTGGTACGTATATTACCTTAAATATATTTTTACCGTCTATATATTTTTGTATATTTTGATCATTTTCTGCACTTGTTACTGCATCTTCTTGATCAGCATCTTTTGAAATTTTTATTGTAGCCCTAACTTTTCCGTTTACTTGAACAGGAAGTTCTATTGAATCATATTCAAGTTTACTTTTATCATAAGTTGGCCAGCTTGCTTCATTCAATTCACCTTCAAAACCAATTTCTTCCCACAATTCTTCTGTCAAGTGAGGAGCAACAGGATTTAATAAAATTAAATATGTTTTGAAATCTTTTTTGGTAATTTTCCCAATATTTCTCATCTCATTTAATAAGGACATAAGAGCGGCTATAGCTGTGTTATATTTTAAAGATTCATAATCATCAGTTACTTTTTTAATTGTTTGGTTAATTAAAATTTCGATTTCTTTTGTGTAAGAATCTCCATCCTCAACTAAATCATAAAGATTAAACACTCTTTCCAAATATTTTCTACAACCTTTTACACCCTCATCTGACCATGGAGCTGTAGACCTAAAATCTCCAATAAACATTTCATAACATCTTAGAGTATCTGCCCCATAATCCCTTACAATATCATCAGGATTTACAACATTTCCTCTTGATTTTGACATTTTTTGATGGTCTTCTCCCAAAATCATTCCGTGAGAAGTTCTTTTTAGATATGGTTCTTTTGTAGGAACTTTTCCTATATCATACAAAAATTTGTGCCAAAATCTTGAATACAATAAGTGAAGGGTTGTATGTTCCATTCCACCATTGTACCAATCAACTGGTGTGTAATAATCTAAACTTTCTTTGCTTGCAAAATCTTCATTATTATTTGGATCTGTATATCTTAAATAATACCAAGAAGATCCAGCCCATTGTGGCATGGTGTCAGTTTCTCTTTTTGCTGGCTTTCCACAAATTGGACATTTTGTATTTATAAATTCATCAATTTTTGAAAGTGGACTTTCTCCATCATCAGTTACTTCATAAGATTCAACATCTGGTAATTCTATTGGTAAATTTTCTTCCTTTTCTTGAACCCATCCATGTTCTTCACAATAAATCATTGGGATTGGTTCTCCCCAATATCTTTGTCTAGAAAATACCCAATCTCTTAATTTATAATTTGTTTTTGCAGAACCAATATTTTTTTCTTCTACAAATTCTATCATTTTCTTTTTAGCATCTTCTACGGATAAACCATTTAGAAAATCTGAATTTATCAAAAGTCCCTTGTCAATTGAAGTAGTTGGTAAATCTTCATCTCCTGTATCAATTACAGGAATAATTGGCATATCAAATTTTTGTGCAAATTCAAAATCTCTCTCGTCGTGTGCAGGAACTGCCATTATAGCCCCAGTTCCATAAGAAATTAAAACATAATCTGAAATCCAAATTGGAATTTCTTTTCCATTTACAGGATTTATTGCAGAAATTCCATCAAGCATTACACCAGTTTTTTCCTTTGTAAGCTCACTTCTTTCAAAATCAGATTTTTTCTTGGCAAAATCTTGATATTCTTTTACATCATCTAAATTTTTAATTTCATCTTTAAATTTTTCAAGCATTGGATGCTCTGGTGCAATTACCATATAAGTTGCACCAAAAATTGTATCAGGTCTTGTTGTGTAGACATTTAATTTATAATCTTTATCCTTTAAAGAAAAGTTTATTTCTGCCCCGTGGCTTCTGCCTATCCAATTTTTTTGTTGAGTTTTGATTTTTTCTTCATAATCAACTTCATCCAAATCATCAATAAGTCTATCAGCATATTCTGTAATTTTTAGCATCCATTGATTTTTAACTTTATGAGTAACTTCAGACCCACATCTTTCACATTTTCCATCAACAACTTCCTCATTAGCAAGACCAACCTTACAAGATGGACACCAGTTTACTGGCATTTCTTTTTTATAAGCAAGTCCATTTTTATATAATTGAATGAAAATCCATTGAGTCCATTTATAGTAGTTTGGATCTGTAGTATTTACTTCTTTGGACCAATCAAATGAAAATCCAATTGATTTCATTTGAGCCTTGAAATTTTTAATATTATCCCTAGTTACAATTGCAGGATGGATATGATTTTTTATAGCATAATTTTCTGTAGGAAGCCCAAACGCATCCCAGCCCATTGGATAAATTACATTTTCGCCTTGAAGTCTTCTTTTTCTCGCAACAATATCCAAAGCTGTGTATGGTCTTGGGTGACCAACGTGAAGTCCTTGACCTGATGGGTAAGGAAATTCTACAAGTGGGTAGAATTTTTTCTTATTTTTATCAATTTCTGATTTAAAAGTTTCATTTTCATCCCATTTTTCTTGCCATTTTTTTTCAATGGCATTTGGATTATATTCTCTCATAATTTCTCCTTAGTTTTTTGATGCAAAAGACTTTACTGTTCTTGGATAAGGGATTACATCACGGATATTTTTCATTCCAGTTAAATACATAACAGCTCTTTCAAATCCAAGACCGTATCCTGAGTGAACAACACTTCCATATTTTCTTAAATCTAGATAATTTTGATAATCTTCAATTTTTAGACCATTATCTTCCATGGATTTTACAAGTTCGTCGTATCTTTCTTCCCTTTGGCTTCCACCTATTAATTCACCAACAGCTGGAACCAACATATCAAATGCTGCAACAGTTTTTCCATCTTCATTTCTTCTCATATAAAATGCCTTAATATCTTTTGGATAGTCTGTTACAAATACTGGACCATCAACTATTTTTTCAGATAAATATCTTTCATGTTCAGTTTGAAGATCCATTCCCCATTTTACAGGATATTCAAAATCTACATCAGCTTCTTGTAATTTTTCAATAGCATCAGTATAAGTAATTCTTGCAAAATTTGCATCTTTAACTTTTGTAAGTCTTTCAATTAAAGTATTATCAACTCTTTCATTGAAAAATTCAATCTCATCCTTACAATTTTCTAAAACATATTCAATCATATATTTCATCATCTCTTCAGCCACATCCATACAAACATTATAGTCTGCAAAGGCAAGTTCAGGTTCAAGCATCCAAAATTCTGCAGCATGTCTTGGTGTGTTTGACTCTTCAGCCCTAAATGTTGGACCGAAAGTATAGATATTTGATAAAGCAAGGGCATAATCTTCAGCTTCAAGTTGTCCTGAAACTGTTAAATAAGATTTTTTGCCAAAGAAATCTTTAGAAAAGTCAACTTTTCCCTTTTCATCAAGATCTGGTTTTTCTAAGTTTTGTGTTGTTACTTGAAACATTTCTCCAGCACCTTCTGTATCAGATGCAGTAATTAGTGGAGCGTTTAGATAAATAAATCCTTTTTCTTGGAAAAATTTATGAAGAACAAAAGCAAGTTTTGATCTTAATCTAAATACGGCCCTATAAGTATTTGTTCTAACCCTAAGATGAGGAATAGTTCTCATATATTCAAGAGATTGTTTTTGTTTTTGAATTGGAAATTTCTCATCACTGTGACCTAAAACTTCTACAGATTTTGCTTGAAGTTCATAAGCTTGTTTTGCATTATTTGTTTTTACTAGAATTCCTTTGATTTTTAATGATGCTGAAAGATGTTCTTTTTGTAAATCTTCAAAATTTTCTAAATCTTTTCCAACAACAATTTGTAAATTTTTAAAAATTGTTCCATCATTTAGTTCAATAAAACCTACATTTTTTGTAAATCTTGCTTGTCTAATCCAGCCTTCGACTGTAATTTCTTGGTCAATGTATTTTTCAACATCTTTTTTAATCTCTAATAATTTCATCCTTATTTCCTCTCTTAATTTTTTCTAAATTTTCATTAAGTATTTTTTCATAACCTATATCTTTTGACTTATAAAACTTTTCATTTAAAAATCCATCCGGAAGATAATCTTGATCAACATATCCGTTATAATCGTGTGGGTACAAATAGGTATCCTTAACAAGATTTTTACTTTCCTTATAATGAGTATCTTTAAGTTTATTAGGAACTTCAAGATCTCTTTCATTTTTTACAAAATCCATTGCCTTATTTATAGCAAGATAAGTAGAATTATTTTTCTTTGCCAAAGACAAATAAATACAAGTCTCGGCCAAAATAATCCTAGCTTCTGGCATTCCTACAGTATTTATTGCAGTAAAAGTATTTGTAGCAAGGCTTAAAGCATAGGGATCTGCAAGAGAAATATCTTCCGATGCAAATATAATCATACTTCTTGCAATAAATTTAATATCTTCACCGCTATTTAACATTTTTGCCAAATAATAAACAGCTGCATCAGGATCTGATCCTCTCATGGATTTTATAAAGGCAGATATTGTATCATAGTGTCTATCTCCATTTCTATCATAAATAGAAATCTTTTTTTGAATAGAATTTAAGATACTTTTTCGATCAACTTCTATTATACCTTCTTTATCATCTTGTGAAAATATCGCAATTTCCATTGCATTTAACAAGGCCCTACAATCTCCATTTGAATATTTGACAAGAGTATCTTTTGCATCATCATCTATTTTAATATTTTTATTTTGCAAAACCCTATCTTTTGTCAAAGCCATATCAATTAGTCTATATAAATCTTTATCTGTATGAGCTTTTAATTCAAAAACATACATTCTAGATATTAAAGCCTTATTTACTTCAAAATACGGATTTTCTGTTGTTGCTCCAATTAAAATAATTGTAGAATCTTCTACAAAAGGCAAAAGATAATCTTGTTGGCTTTTATTAAACCTATGAATCTCGTCTATAAATAAGATTGTTTTTTTATTTTCAAATTTTAAATTGTCTTTTGCAATTTCAATTTTTTTCTTTAAATCATTAATTCCACTTGCAACTGCTGAAACTTTTTCGAAAGCCATATTGGTAGAATTTGAAATAATTTTAGCAAGAGTTGTTTTTCCAACTCCTGGAGGTCCATAAAAAATAGAAGAATAAATCCTATCAGATTTTATCATTCTTCTTATAATTTTACCTTCTCCAAGCAGATGATCTTGGCCTAAAAAATCTTCAATTTTTTCAGGTCGCATCCTATCCGCTAAGGGAGCAGATTTTTCTAATTGTCTTTGTTTATTTAATTCAAATAGATCCATTTTATCCAATCTTTCAAAAAAAGGACTAATGCTTATGACAAAATCAAAATACAAAGAAAATTTAAAGTTTTAATAAAATATTAAAGTTTTAATTTTCTGATTTTTTGATTTTATCAATTTTACGCAAAAGCCCTAAATTCCCTAATTTTTTTCTTTTAAATTTTTAATTTCTTTATAAAAACTTTCAACATCTTTAAATTCCCTATAGACTGATGCAAATCTCACATAAGCTACAGGATCTAATTTTTTTAGATGTTCCATGACAAATTTCCCAATGGTAGTGGATGATACTTCTTTTTTACCAATATGATTTATAGAAACTTCAACTTGATCAGCTATTTTTTCAATTTCTTCCATACTTACCGGTCTTTTCTCGCAAGATTTTACTATTCCACTAATAAGTTTTGACCTATCGAAAGATTCTCTGGTGTTGTCTTTTTTTACAACCATCAATGTTTGATCTTCATACCTTTCGTATGTTGAAAATCTTTTATTACAAGTTTGGCAAAGCCTTCTTCTTCTTATAGCATGATTATCTTCTGTTGCTCTAGAATCTATAACTTTTGTATCATTTGAGTCACAATATGGACACTTCATTTTATTTTAAGAAGTCTGGAAGATCTATATCGTCAAATGGATTTGAAGATTTTTGACTTCTTTGTGCTGGTCTTTGACTTGCACCTTGTGAAGGTCTTCTAGTTTCTATTACTTCTCTTCTTTGGTTATCTTGGTCAAAACCAGTAGCTATTACTGTGATTTTAATATCATCACCTAATGATTCATCGCTTCCTACACCAAATATAATGTTAGCATCTGAATCAATGTGTTCTCTGATTAATTCTGCTGCTTCATTAGCCTCCATTAGACCAACTTCTGCTGCTGTTACATTTAATAAAACAGCGTTAGCTCCTTCGATTGATGTTTCAAGAAGTGGAGAGTTTACTGCAGCTTTTGCAGCATCTACAGCTCTATTTTCACCGCTTGCTCTACCAATTCCCATGTGAGCGATTCCTTGATCAGACATAATAGATTTAACATCAGCAAAATCAAGGTTAATAACATTTGGTATAGCTATAAGTTCAGAAATACCACTTACAGCATCCATAAGTACTTGGTCAGCCATCTTAAATGCATCTACCATTGATGTTCTTTTTTCTACAATTTGTAAAAGTCTATCGTTAGGAATTGTAATTAATGTATCAACGCTTTCTTTTAAAGCTTCTATTCCACCTTCTGCAGATGTTTGTCTTTTTCTTCCTTCAAATGTAAAAGGACGAGTTACAACACCTACTGTAAGTATTCCTTGTTCTTTTGCTTTTCTTGCTACAACAGGGGCTGCTCCAGTACCAGTTCCACCACCCATTCCGGCAGTGATAAATACCATGTCTGCTCCCTTGAGTGATTCATCAATTTCTGATTCACTTTCTTCAGCAGCTTTTTCACCAATTTCAGGATTAGCTCCAGCTCCAAGTCCTCTTGTAAGCTTTGCACCAATTTGTAATTTTATGTCAGCATTTGCTTCATTTAAAGTTTGAAGGTCTGTATTTAGTGCTATAAATTCTACTCCAGAAAGGCCGCCCTCTCTCATCCTACTTATAGCATTATTTCCACCTCCACCAACTCCAATTACTTTTATTTTGGCTAAGGCGTTATTTTCTACTTCCATATTAATATTTGCCATCTTCCTCCCCCGTTTCATTAAGAATAATATTTTTTAATTATTTTCATCTTTTTCGTCAAGACTTTTTTCTTCAACTTCAACTACTGGATTCTTACCTTTATCAAAACTTATAGAATAAGCTTTTAATTTCTTATTTTCTATATCTTGTAAAACTGAATCAAGCAATTTAAGTTTATAATCATAATTTTTTAAATCTCCGAAATTAATCTGAATATCATTTATTATTATACCAATTTCATGATAGTTTTCCAAGTTAATTTCTTTTATGTCTTTAGCATATTTTAGCTTTTGTAGTGATTCAACAAATTTAATTATATTTTTATCATTACTAAATTTTTTTCCTATTTGTGGTTTACTTTTTAAACCCTTTATTTTTAATAAAGAATCATTTTCAACTTTTGAAGTTTTATCCAATACTTTTCCTGTATTTGCAATCAAATAATTGTCTTTTTTATAGCGTGCAAGCATATAAGGATATTCTTCTTTTACTTTGACAGTTATTTTATCAGGCCATTTTTTTTCTATTAAAACACTTTTTATAAGCTCTTCTTTTTCAAGATTTTCTATGCCTTCTTTTTCGTCATATAAAATTATATTTGTTCCCATAGGGCTATTTAATTTATCTAATATTCTCTCTTTTGTTAAAATCTTATTTCCCTTTATATAAACCTGAGAAATTTTATAATAATCGTGATTAAATAAATTAAATACTAAAATTAAACCAATAATAAATAATAAAAATATCACATAAAAGGGTGTAAAAACTTTCTTTTTTCTTTTTAATTTTTTTCTTTTCCTATTTTTATTTTTCATTATCTATTCCCATCAATTTTTTTATAAGATTAAAAATATCATCACTAGCATGTGGATTTTGTAAAAGAGATGCTTTTTCTCCCATATCTTTTAATTTTTCTTTATCTTCTACTATATTTAATATGTTATCGTAAAGAATTTTTCCGTTTAATTCTTTTTCCAAAATCATAGAGCATGCACCTTTATCAAGATATGATCTTGCATTATACTCTTGGTGATTTTCAGTTGTGTAGGCTTTCGGAATTAAAATTGAGGCTTTTTTTAGATTTGAAATTTCACTTAAACTCATTGCACCTGATGAGGCTATTACTAGATCGCTTACTGCATAAAATAAATCTATGTTATCAATATATGAAAATGCCTTTATATATTGATTTTCTTTGGTATTTTTTATAAAATCATCGTAATTCTTTAAGCCTGTTTGGTGTAGAAGATAAAATTTTCCATCCATAAAATCACTCATTTTACTTACAGCTTCATTTAAAATTTTAGATCCATTTGATCCACCAAAAGAAAATACTACTGGTCTATCTTTTTTTATGCCAAGTTTTTTTAAATCTTCTTGACTATAGGTTGTATTAAAACTTGTTCTTACTGGATTTCCTGTAATATATACATTGTCTTGATTTTTCAAATGTTTTTTAGCCTCTTCAAAAGATATACATACAAGATCAACTTTGTTTGATAAAAACCTTGTTGTAACACCAGGGAAAGAATTTGATTCGTGAATTAAAGTTTTTACATGTTTTCTACTTGCTTGGTAAAGAATTGGAGCACAAACATATCCACCTGTTCCTATAACAAGGTCAGGTTTAAACTCTTTTATTATTTTTTTTGCTTCATTAAATCCCTTAAAATTTGTAAAAAGAGATTTAAAGAGTCTTTTAGAAATTTTTCTTGGAAGGCCCATAGCTTCTATTGCTTTAAATTGATAGCCATATTTTTTAACTATTCTTTTTTCTGGTCCATCATCTAGGCCAACATATAAAATTTCTAAATTTTCTATTTCTTCTTCTAATTTTTGGCACATGGCTATGGCGGGATATATGTGTCCACCTGTTCCACCGCCTGATACTATAACTTTCATATATTTTCCTTTTCTAAAACTCTATTTTTATAGTCATCTCCTCTTTGCATATAATTATCATACATTCCCCAACTTGCACTTGCAGGTGATAATAAAACTGTATCGAAATCTTTCATAATTTCAAAAGATTTATTAACAGCTTCATTCATGTCTTCTACCATATAATAATTAATTTTATATTTTTTACAAAGATTTTCTAAAATCCCCTTGGTTTGACCCAATAAAATCATAGCCTTAATCTTTCCTTTAGAATTTTCAAATAAAGGTGAATAATCAATTTTTTTGTCATAACCACCAGCTATTAAAATAATGTTTTTATCAAAACTATTAACTGCCTTTATGGCACTATCCACATTTGTGGCCTTTGAATCATTAAAAAACGAAACATTTTTTATTTTTTTTACAAATTCAAGCCTATGGCTGATTGCCTTAAATGTTTTTGTGTGTTTGATGATTTCATCTAAATCAAGACCAAACAAATAGAGGCAAAGAATTGCACATGATGCGTTCAATAAATTGTGATCTCCTACAATTTTTAAGTCTTCTCTTTTTAATAAGAATATTTCTTTTTCATCTTTTAAATAAAGACTATCATTTTTTAAGTAAATTCCTCTTTGAACTTCTTCTTTAATAGAAAATTCATAAATTTTTCCCTTAAATTTATCTTTATTTTTTCTTAAAATTTCATCATCATGGTTAATAACTAAAAAGTCATTCTCATCTTGGTTTATGGCAAGTTTTAATTTATCTTCAATATAGTTTTCAAATGAACCGTGCCAGTCAATGTGGTCTGGACTTATATTTAAAATTCCACCTATGTGTGGTTTGAAATATTTGGTGTTATGAAGTTGAAATGATGAAATTTCTTCAACAAAAACTCCTTCATTATTTTGCATTTGCCAAAGAATTCCTTCTCCAATATTTCCAACACTAATAGCTTTTTTCCCACTTTCATTTAAAACATAAGTAATAAGGGAAGTAGTTGTGGTTTTCCCATTTGTTCCTGTAATGGCAATTGTTTTTTTGTCATTAAATATTCTTTGTGATAATTCAATATCTGTAATTATTTCGTTATTTTTTTCTAGAATTTTAATTATTTCATCATCTGGTCTTATGCCAGGGGATTTAACTACAAAATCATATTTGTCTTCAATTTTTACATCAGAAATAGGGCTATAATTATAGCCCTCTAATCTTTCGTCATTAATTTTATTTTTATCAAAAGTATAGACTTTAAAACCTAATTTATCCAAAGTCTTAACTGTTGATATTCCTGTAATTCCTAATCCATATACTAAAACTTTTTTCATAATACTGCCAGTAAAGTAATCAAAGATAAAATCACTGATACTATTGTGAAACCAGTAACTATTTTTGGTTCTTTGTATCCTTTCAATTCAAAATGATGGTGGATTGGAGTCATTAAAAATATTCTCTTTTTATTTCTAAATTTATATGATGCCACTTGAATTATTACACTTAATGATTCGGCAACATAAACTCCTCCAAGAATAATCAAAAATATAGGCATCCCCATATTTATTGCAAGTCCAACTACAGCTCCACCAATTGCCATTGAACCTGTATCTCCCATAAATACACTTGCAGGGTTTGAATTATAAAATAAAAATCCTAAAACTCCTCCAAGCATAATGCTTGCAAATAGTTTATCTTCAATATTTTGGCTTAAAATTATTAAAGTCAAAAATACTGGAATAGATACTTGAGTTGAAAGCCCATCAAGACCGTCAGTCAAGTTTACCGCATTTGAAGTTCCTATCATAATAAACATCATTATTGGAATTCCTAAAATCGAAACATTTAACCTAGTATCTGTGAAAGGAATCCATAATTTTGTAATTGTTTCATTTTGGAAAATAAAACATAAAACTGCAATTACAAAAGATATTACAAGTTGAAGTATTATCTTTTGTTTTGCAGTAAGGCCTAAAGATCTTTTTAAAACTAATTTTCTAAAATCATCAATAAAACCAATTGCTCCAAATCCAAATGTTGATAATAACAATATAAAAGTTTTCATAGAAAAAGGAACAAATATCAATGTCAAAACAAGTGCCGATATTAAAAATATAATACCACCCATGGTTGGTGTACCTGCCTTTTCATAATGACTTTTTGGTCCTTCTTGTCTAATATTTTGTCCGATATGACTTGATCTTAAAATAGGAATTATAATTCTTCCCAAAATCAAAGTCAGTACCAAACTTATTAAAATAATTAAAATTGTATTTTTCATTTCTCCTACCTATCAATATTAAGATATACAACATTATCCTTATTTTCATAAATCATGCCAAGATTTTCCATCGCATATCTTTGAATTTCTTTCAAATTAACAGAATCTTCAAGGTCCTTATTTAACCTATCCCTAGTTAATTGATAAGATGTATATTGACTTTGTAATTTATTATACTCGTTTCTTCTATTATTCAATTTTATATAATTATGTATAGTAACAAAAGCCATAAATATAAAAGATAAAAATAATAAAGCTAAGACCCTAACCTTAAACTTCCTATCTTTTTTTTGAAGTTTATTACACCTAAACTTGATATCATAAGAAGTTTGATTATGCAAACTTAGCTTTAATCTTTTATTTAAATTTTTATTAACTTTTCTTTTTTTCAAAGCGCTTGCCATATCAAATCCTCTCACAAACTCTAAGCTTAGCACTATGTGACCTACTATTTACTTTAAGTTCTTCTTTTTTTGGCAAAATAGGTTTTTTGCTAATTACTTTTACCTTTTTTTCATGCTTGCAAACGCAAACAGGAAAATCAGGCGGACAAATACATTTTTTACTCATCTCTTTAAATTTATTTTTAACAATCCTGTCTTCCAAAGAATGAAAGGTTATCACACACAATCTCCCATTTTTGTTAAGACGATCTACAATTTTTTCTAAAGTATTTTCCAAAACTTCAAGTTCTCTATTAACTTCGATTCTCAAAGCTTGGAATACTCTTTTTTCAGGATGAGCTTCGTTAGTATTTACAGATTTCATAACAATATTTCGGAGTTGTAAAGTTGTATTAATTTCGTGCATTTTTCTGTAATCTACTATTGCCTTTGCAATTGTTTTGGAATATCTTTCCTCGCCGTATTTTGAGAAAATTTCCCAAAGCTCATCCAAAGAGTAATCATTGACAATTTGTTTTGCTGTTAACTCATTATCTTCGTTCATCCTCATATCCAAGGGACCGTCTTTCATATAAGAAAAACCTCTGTCACCATTATCAATTTGGTAAGAACTTACGCCAATATCCATCAAAGCGCCATCTATCCTATTAAAACCAGCTTCATCAAGAACATTTTCAATATTTTCAAAATTCTCATTAAAATATAAGACATTAGAAAAGTCTTTCAAATTTTCTCTAGCTTCTTTGATAGCATCCTTATCTTGATCTAAGCCAATTAAAAGACCCTTTGGTGATAATTTTTTTAAAATTTCTTTAGAATGGCCTCCCTTACCTAAAGTTAGGTCAGCATATATTCCATCTTCTTTAATATTTAAGTTTTCTATTGTTTCATTTAATAAAACTGATTTGTGAGAAAATTTCATTTTACTGATCCATAATTTCTGATAAGTTCACTTCAACATCACCAATATAATCGTTCCAATTATCCAAATCCCAGATTTCTATGTTTGAATTATTACCGATTATAATAGCCTCTTTATCTAAATTAGCATAGTCGCGTAATTGCTTATTTAATAAAACTCGCCCTTGTTTATCCAAATAAGCCTTGATAGTGGAAGAAAAAAACAATCTTTTCATCGCCCTATTGTTTTTGTTTTGGTAGGATAATTCTTCGTACTTTTTGGCACGTTTTTCAAATTCTTCAATAGTGTATAAAACTAATGAACGTTCTGGGCCCTTGGTTACATAAAATTCATTTCCAAGATCATCTCTAAATTCACTTGGCATCATTATTCTATTTTTAGAATCTAATTTATGAATGAATTCTCCTAGAAACATGACCCACCTTCTACCACTTATTTCCACTTCACATATATTCTATACCAAAATCTCTAAATTGTAAAGGATTAAAAAATTTATTTTTTTGAAATTTTTTTAATTTTTTTCAAAATATTCATATTTTTTTAAAAAAGTGGTATGAATTCCCAAAATAAAAAATTTAAAGAAAAAAACAGCCTAGGCCGTTTCAGACTGTTGACAAAGTATACAAATCCTCATGCTAAGAATATCATACGAAAAAATTGATTTGATTTCAAATTTTAAAATTCGTCAAAAAACGCACTGTTTGAGCGTTAGCGAGTTTGCGTTTTTAGAATTTTGGAATTTAGAAATCAACAATTTTTGAAGTCAGATATTCGTGCTTGAGGGTTTGTCTACGTTCTGAAACAGCCGAAGCTGTTTAATTTTTTCCATATGGTTTTAAGTTTATATTTTTATATTTTACAAACAAATAAATTCCAACAAGTAAATAAATTACACTTGTAAGCTGAGCCATTCTTATTTGTCCTATCATTAATGAATCTGTTCTAAGTCCTTCTACAAAAAACCTCAATATTCCATAGGTCATAAAATAAATTCCTGTTTGGATTCCTTTTTTAGGATTTTTTTTCCTATAATTTATTAAAAATAAAAATATCAAAAAATCTCCAATTGATTCATATAAAAATGTAGGATGAACTTTTACTCCATCGACTATTATTGCCCAAGGTAAATTTGTTGGCGTGCCATGAGCTTCTCCATTTACAAAATTACCCCATCTTCCTATAGCTTGCCCAAAGGCTAAAGATGGTGCCATTACATCTAAAATATCTATCAATGGAATTTCTTTTTTCTTGGCGTAAAAATATAGGCCAATAATTGCAAATAAAATTCCACCATGGATAGCAAGTCCGCCTGCTCGGAAATTTAAAATTTGAATAGGATCATTTTTGTACATATCCCATTCAAAAATTACATACCAAGCTCTTGCTCCTATTATTGCAAGTGGCAAAATTACAAAAAGCATATCGTAAATAAAATCTTCGTCAAATCCTCTTTTTACAAATTCTTTTTGAGCAAATTTCGCTCCAATTAATACTCCTGTAATTATTAAAATGGCATACCAATAAATATCTATTCCAAATAAGGAGAAAGCCACCCTATCTATATCAAAATTTAACATATTATTCTTCTATATTATCCGGAACATTCCAATTTGTATAAACTTCTTGAACGTCATCGTTATCTTCAAGGGCATCAATCAATTTCATTATTTGTTTGTTATTTGATTCTTGAGCATCAATCAAATTGTCTGCTATATATGAAATATCTGCCTTGGCAAGTTTATAATTTTCTTCTTTTATTCCGTCAAGAACTGTTTGGAAATCTTCAACGCTTGTGATTATTTGATATACGTCATCTTCATCTGAAACATCTTCTGCTCCAAGATCTATTACATTTAACATCAATTCATCAAAATCAATTCCATCTTTTTCGATTTCAATTAAGCCTTTTCTGTTAAACATAAACATAACTGAACCATCTGTACCAAGATTTCCACCGTTTTTGTCAAAAATATGTCTAATATCTGGAGCAGTCCTATTTTTATTGTCTGTAAGACAATCTACAATTACAGCAACTCCGTCTTTTGCATATCCTTCGTAAATTATTCTTTCAAAATTTGCTCCACTTGTGTCGCCGCTTGCTTTTTTAATTGCTCTTTCGATATTATCATTTGGCATATTTTCTGCTTTTGCCTTGTCGATTGCCGCTTTTAAAGCTGGATTATATTCTGGATTATCTCCACCTTCTCTTACTGCAACTGAAATATTTCTACCAAGTTTTGTAAAAATTTTTCCACGTCTTGCGTCTTCACTACCTTTTTTATTTTTAATTTTGCTCCACTTATTATGTCCTGACATATTTCCTCCTAATTTTAATCTTCATATAACATTATTTCATCAAGTTTTTCTATTTTTATGTTTGATGAAGTCATATCAATAAGTTTTTTCTTGAAATTTTTAAATTCATCTTTTCTAATATATAAATTTATCCTAACATTTTCAAGAAAGTTCTTTTCTATAATAATATAATTTTCTTCATTTAGAAAGTTTTCTATTATTCCAAGTAAATTATAATCAAAAGTTATTTTACTCTCTATAAAAATTTTTCTATAAGTAATTTTTCCATCTAAACAATCAGAAACGCCTTTCGTGTATGCTCTTACAAGACCACCCTTACCAAGTTTTTTCCCTCCAAAATATCTTGTAACTACAGCTACAAGATTAAAAAGTCCTTCTTTTTCTAAAACTGAAAGCATGGGAAGACCCGCTGAGCCTTGGGGTTCCCCGTCATCAGAATATCTTTTTATTTCTGGCTTTTCGTTTATTATATAAGCATGGCAATTGTGATTAGCATCTTTGTATTTTTCTTTAATTTTTTCAATAAATGAAAGAGCCTCAGCTTCTGATTCAACATATTTAATATTTGTGATAAAAACCGATTTTTCTATTTCGAATTCGTCTTTAATTTCACCTTCTATAGTTTTATAATTTTCACTAATTTTTCTCGATATATCTCTCATATTTATTGTAATCTTTCTTTGAAATATCAAATTCTAAAATCGAAGAATTTTCATCATAATCTTTTTTGTCTATATCGTAATTTGTCATTATATAATCTAAAATTTTACCATTATTATAGGGAATTTTCATTGAAACTTTTATATAATCATCTTTTATAACCTCAACAATTTTCTCCTTTAGTTTTTCTATATCCTCATCGTTTTTTGCTGATATATAAATTTTTTCTTCCCTTTTTTTGTAGCCCAAAAGTAGGGTCTCATTTTCTATTTTATCTATTTTATTAAAAACATAAAGAATTTTTTTATCACCAATATCAATATCATCCAAGGCTTTGTCAATTGTATTTAATTGGGTTTCAATGTCATATGATGAATCAATCACAACTAAGAGCATATCTGAAAATTTTATTTCTTCAAGAGTTGTAAGAAAAGAATCGTTTAATTCTTTTGATAAATTATCAATAAATCCGACTGTATCAGTCAAGGTAACCTTGGTATTTGAAAAATCTAGCCTTCTTGTTGATGTATCCAATGTTGCAAACAATAAATCATCAGAATAAACATATTTTTCCTTACCAAATATTTTTAGCATATTATTTAAAATAGTAGATTTTCCAGCATTGGTGTAGCCCAAAAGTGAAATATTTAAAATTTTCTCCCTTGATTTTCTATTTACACTTTTAGTTTTTTCTAAATCTTTTAGCTTATCTTCAAGACTTCTTATATCACGAACTATAGCTCTTTTATCTGTTTCAAGCATGGTTTCACCCGGTCCCCTTGTACCAATTCCACCAGATTGACGAGAAAGATAGGCAAACCATTTGTTTATTCTTGGCAATTGATATTTTAATTGTGCAAGCTTTATTTTTAATTTTGCCTCTTTTGTGTTTGCTCTTTGGGCGAAAATATCTAAAATTAAAGTTGTCCAATCAACTACATGAAGTTTCATTCTCTCTTCAAGGTTTCTAAGTTGTGATGCAGAAAGCTCCACATCAAAAACTACAGTTTTTACATCTAATTTTTTTGCTATATCTTCAATTTCAGAAACTTTTCCCGAGCCAATATAATAAGCTGGATTTACTTTTGTAATAACCTGGCTAATTTTTGCAACAGATTTTCCACCAGCTGTATTAATTAAAGATTCAAGTTCAAATTCTTTATTTGGATTTTCATTTTTTTCAAAAACATTTACTTGTATAACTTCTTGCATAAACTTCCTTTCTATAATAGATTATACAATTATTTGCTTTAAATAAAAGATTTGTAAAATAATAAGCAATAATTAATTTGAATTGATAGATTAAATTTATAAAAAATGATAAAATAAGAATAAGATTTAATTTATGATTAATTTTAAATAAAAAAATAAAGACTTTAGGCAAGGAGGTCAAAATGAATAAAAAAATTTCCTCTATAGTTTTAAAAGTTTTACTTATAGCCTTATTTGCCTTTGGCATTTTGGCAACTGTATTTGCAGGATTAGTTGGCGGAGGAATTTTCGAGGTTATGAAAAAATCTCCAAAAGTTAGTCCAGAAAATATAAAATACGAAATGAGTGAAAATTCGACTATAGTTGATAAAGATGGAAATGAAATTGATTCAATAAAAACAAATGAAAATAGAGATATAGTTGAAATCGACAAGGTTCCTGATAATTTAAAAAATGCATTTGTAGCAGTTGAAGACAGAAGATTTTATAAGCATGGAGGTATTGATCCAATATCAATACTTGGATCTGCTTTTGAAAATTTAAAAAGTGGGTCAATTGTTAGAGGAGGATCTACCCTAACTCAACAGCTTGCAAGAAATACTTATCTTTCAAACGATCAAACTTATGAAAGAAAAATAAAAGAAATTTTTATAGCCCTAGAAATCGAAAAATCTTTAAGCAAGGATGAAATACTCGAAGCTTATATGAACAGGGTTTTTCTAGGTCAAAATGTCTATGGTGTTCAAGCTGCAGCCCAAACATATTTTTCAAAAGATGTAAGTAAATTAACTCTTGCAGAATGTGCAGCCATAGCTGGAATTGTACAATCTCCTACAGAATTTGCCCTATTTAAAACCGTCCCAACTTCAGAGGTAACTAACCAAAAAGTTTTTGGCGAGTTTTCTATTGATGGTCAAAAATACTCAGCAGTTTATAATGAAAAACCATTTGAAAGGCAAAAAGATGTACTTTTAAAAATGAAAGAAGAAAATTACATTTCTGATAAAGAATATAAAGAAGCTTTAAGTGAAAATGTAGCAAAACATATTAAGCCACCAAAAGATAAAAAACCATTAATGGAATCATATTTTAATACACTTTTAGAAAAACAAGTTGTAGAAAAGCTTGAAGATATTTATGATATTAGCGAAAAACAAGCTTATAATAAGCTTTATTATGGTGGTTTAAAAATAACATCAACAATAGATACAAAAATCCAAGACCAAGTTGAGGAAATTTATGATAATTTTTCAGAATATATTATGGGAAACACTCAAGGTTGGTATAACGCCCCTCTTCTTGATTTAAGATATGATAATTATTCAAATATTATTAATGAACAAGGCCAAGTTTTATATTTTGCAAAATCAAATTTATTAAATGATAATAATGATTTGACTTTAAGAAATGACGAAGCGTATTTTGATGAAAATAATAATTTTATCATAAATTCAAGTAAATTAAGTCTTGATCAAACAAATATTATTTTGAAAAACTTCTATACTTTGGACGATCAAAATTCAAATCTTAGAACTCATAAAACTGGTTTTATACAACTTAGCTCAAACGACAATGTAAAAAAAGCAAATGATGGTTCAATAATCATTACTGAATCTTATCTAAAAAAACATAAGGACTTTGTAATTGCAAATGAATCTGGATCATACTCATTGAATAAATCTTACTATGATATTGATCTTGAAGGAGTAATTCAACCTCAATCAGCAACTGTTGTAATGGATCATAAAAATGGTGAAATAAAAGCAGTTGTTGGTGGTCGTAATCAACAAGGTTTAAAAATTTTAAACAGAGCAATTGACCAGCCAAGACAACCTGCATCAACTATGAAACCTCTCGCAACCTACACTCCTGCTATCGACAAAGGATATAGTTTAGCAACAGGAATTGACGATGTTCCATTTATGAGAAAAGAAAACGGTGAAATTTGGCCAGAAAATGTTTATAAGTCTTACAAAGGAATGGTTTCATTAAGAGATTCAATTGTATTTTCTGTTAATACTAATGCCGTACGTACTTTAAAAGATGTAGGTATAGATAAATCAAAAAAATATTTGGAAAAATTTGGTTTTATTAAAGAAGATGGTAATGATAATTTTGTTACAAAAGAGGAAAACCCAAAAAATAACGATGAAAATCTTGCAGCCATGGGGCTTGGAGCTATGACAAATGGAATGACTTTAGTTGATATGACCGCAGCCTATGCAGCCTTAGCTAATGGCGGTGAATATCTTGAACCTCTATCATTTTCAAAAATTGAAGATAATAAGGGAAAAGTTATTTTTGATGAAAAGGATAAAAAGAAAAATAAGGTAACCAGTCCTCAAACAGCTTATCAAATCACATCAGCATTAAAATCAACAGCAGATTATTATAAAACAATAAGTCCAATAGGAATTGATTATGGAACAAAAACTGGTTCAAGCGAAAATAATATTGACTTTTGGTCAATAGGTTATAGTCCTTACTATACTGTTGGAGTTTGGATGGGTTCTGATGATCAAAATATTTATCAAAATGATTATTCAACAACAAGAGCTGAAGTTATTTGGAAAAATATAAATAATCAAATTTTAGATGGATATGAACAAGCTAAGTTTGAAGAGCCTGATGGAATAATTCATGCAAAAGTTGATACAATAAGCGGAAAGCTTCCAACTCAAGCGTCTTATTCAGACCCAAGAAATACAGTAAAAGATGAAATATTTACAAAAGATAATCTACCAAAAAAAGAAGATGATATGCACGTTTGGATAACTGTAGATTCTAGAAATAATCTGCTTGCTTCAAGCAAAACTCCAAAGCGTTTCCAAGCTGTTAGAGCCTTCGTTGATAGGAAAAATTCTTATGATCCAAATAAGTGGGATGGAATTGTTCCTGAAGATTGGAAGTATGGTATTCCTTACAAATATTCAGATTTAGGTGAAGAAAAACCAAAATCTGATAAAAAATCTGGAAAAGACCAGGATAAAAAAGATAAAAACAATACAAATAATCAAAATAACCTAGGAAATAATCTAGGAAATCAAAATAATAGATGAATTATTAAATTAAGTACTAAAAAAAGAGCCTAGGCTCTTTTTTTTATGCTATTGATTGTAAAAATAAATCTTTTTTATTATCGTTGTCTATTATCACAATCTTTTTTTCAAGTTTCAACTTATTTAATTTTTCTAAAATTTTATTTCTTTCTTTCTTATTAAAATTTAAAAGCCAAGTTATATAATCTTTGTTTAACTTTTCTGTTCTATCAAGGCTAGGATCATCTTCATTGTTTTTTTCAGTTAAGGATCTTTTTACCGATCTTTTTAAATTTGTTACTGGTGGAAAATCTAAAAAAATAATTGTATCGCTGGCTTCTAATCTTAAGTCCAAAGTATCTGGATAATAACCATCAAAAATAAACGAATCATTTTTTTCTATTATATCTTTTTGAATAGATAAAAATTCTTCATCACTTATATGCTCATTATCGTTTATCCACCAAATTTTATTTAAGTAAAAAACTTCTATGTCAAGCTTGTCTCCAAGTTCTTTGGCAAGAGTTGATTTTCCGGAACCTCCGGATCCAATTATAGTTATTTTTTCCATAATTCCTCCATACCGATTGACTATACTTAAAATTTATTACATTTCAACACCTAAAGTGCTATGTCAATATCATACTTTGTTTGGTCTGGATAATAATCTAATAATTTAAAATCATCAATTGTAAAATCTTTGAACTCTTTAATTTCTGGATTAATTTCAAGTCTTGGTTTGCTTTTTTCATCTACTTTTATTTCCATAATTTTTTCAATACTTGGTATATGTTTTTTATATATGTGATAATTTTGTATAAAATGAACAAAATCCCCTGCCTTGTATCCTGTTACTTGAGCAATCATTCTTAATAAAACATAATATTGAAATGCATTTATTCCACCAGGAGCTGCAGCTGCCAAAAAATCTCCACTTCTTTGAACCAAAGTAAGATTTAAATATTCTCCACTTACAGTCCACATCGTTAAAAATGCACATGGAATTAAAGTCATATCTGCCATATCATCAACATCAATAAGATTCATTATTAGCCTTCTGTTTAAAGGATTATTTTTTATTTGATCGATAAGTCTATCAATTTGATTTGTAAGCTTTCCAGTTTCTGGGGATTTAAATTTTTTATTTATTTGATATCCGTAAGCTGTCCCCAAATTTCCGTCTTCATTTTTCCATGAATCCCAATAATTAACCTTATATTTTTCTTTTAATAAATTTACGTCATTGGACCTATCTTGATAAATCCACAAAATTTCTTTAATCGCCGATTTCCAAGCAATTTTTCTCAAACTAATTAGAGGTACTTCTCCTTTCTCATAGCTAACAACTTGTTGGGGCAAAAATTTTGTATAAGCACTTTGCCCATCTTCCCAAACTGGTCTTACCTCTTTGTTTAATTTTTCTTCATCGTATCCTTTTTCCAATATTTCTTTTGCAATTTCTATATATTTTTTATCTACATTATTCATGAATTCATTATATCATGAAAAATTCAAAAGAAAAAAGGCTGGTCAAGCCAGCCTAAAATTTTTACCTATTTATTTTTCTTTGTAATTAAATTATAAACATAAATTAAAATTACTGATCCCAAGATTCCTGAAATTAAACTTCCAATAAATCCTGATACATTGATATTTACTATGCCAAGTACCCAAGAACCTATAGCTCCTCCAATAATTCCTACAACTATATTTGCTATAGCTCCCATTTGAGCATCTGTTTTCATAATCATACTTGCGATCCAACCGCAAAGTGCACCTATTATAATTGAACTAATCATATTTCTCTCCTTAAATTTAAAATTTGTATCTTCATTTACTTTATTATAATACCCATTAAATCTGATTTTCATCATTTTTTTATTTTTACATAATATAAACTAAATAATAAGATATATTAAGCTTAAATAATTAATAAGGTATAATAAATTTGAGGTGAAATCAATGAATGATATAAATATATTAATTGTAGAAGATGAAGAAGGTATTTCAAAAATTATAAAATCTTATCTTGAAAAAGAAGGTTATAATGTTTTTCAAGCCTTTGATGGAAAAGAGGGTTTAAATTATTTTGAAAATGAAGAAATCGACTTAATTTTACTTGATCTTATGATTCCAGAAATTTCTGGCGAAGATCTTATCAAAGAAATTAGAAATAAATCTAACGTCCCTGTAATTATGGTTACTGCAAAAGTTAATGAAGAAGATATAATTAACGGTTTAAAACTTGGTGCTGATGATTACATGACAAAGCCTTTTTCTCCAAAGGAATTAGTTCAAAGAATAAAAACTGTATTGAGAAGAATTGAAAAATATAATATTCCAAGAGCAGATATTATAAAGACAACTGACGGCAGACTAGAAATGGATCTTGAATACAATAGATTTTTTAAAGATGGTAAAGAAATTTCTCTTACAAAAAATGAATTTCAAATCGTTAAAACTTTATTTTCAAATCCAAACAAAATTTTTACCAGAGAAGAAATTATTGAGATTACTTTTGGTTTTGATTATGATGCCTATGACAGAGCAATTGATACCCATATTAAAAATATTAGACAAAAAATAGAAGACAATCCAAAAAAACCATCTTATATTAAAACAATTTATGGTATGGGATATAAATCTGGTGGTGTCGATGACGTCTCTACGAAATAAAATTGTTAGAAATTTTGTCGCCGGTATTTTTGCCTGCATTTTGGTATTTTCAATTGCAATTTCTTACTTATTAAGTATTTACACTAAAAATTTTATTGCAAGCACTGAAGATAATATGCCCATACAAATTAAAAAACAATTTGAAAATATTTTCGAAGACAATGATTTGTACACTATGAAAGAAAGACTTGGTAAATTTTCTAAGTCCTTAAATATAGATATAGAAATTTTAAATAAAGACAAGGAAACTGTAATGAGTTTTAAGGGCAGAGATGATGATGAAACTGCCCTTACCACTACAAAAAGTTATGATATTATTAATCCTAACTTAAATGAATATAGGGGGCAGTTGATTATTACATATGATACTGGAGAAATGGCTGCAAATGAACTTTTAAATAATTTTAGAAATTCAATTATTATAGCCATTATCATGTCTTTATCTATTGGGATTATAATAGCCTTAATTCTTTCGACAAATATAACAAATCCAATAAAACAAATATCCGATGCAACTTTGAAAATAAAAGATGAAGATTATGACATCAAATTAGAAGAAAGTAAAATCATAGAACTTGAAAATTTGCAAAACAATATAAGGTATCTTTCAAGAAATTTGAAAAATCAAAAATATGTAAGAAAGCAATATGCTCAAGATATATCTCACGAGCTTAGAACTCCTATTACTAATCTTCAACTTTATATAGAAGCTATTAAAGATGGGGTTATTGAAGTTGATGATCAAACCTTATCTTCCCTTCTCGAGGAAATTCACAGGCTCGAAGGTCTTGTTGTAAATTTAAATAAATCTTTTAATGATAATTCCGAATATTTTAAAATTAACAAAAAAGAATTTGACCTATCCCAACATATAAAATTAATTCTTGAAACTATAAAACCAAGGCTTAATAAACTAGATATTTCCTTGATTGAAGAAATTAAAGATGGGATAATAATTAATTCTGACAAGGATAAAATAAGCCAAGTTGTTCAAAATTTAATTTCAAATGCAATAAAGGCAATAAAAAATGATGGCTTAATAAGGGTAAGTTTACACGAAGATAAAAATAATATTTATATAGATGTAAAAGATAATGGGGTTGGAATTTCTGACGAGAAAAAAGAGATTATTTTCGAAAGATTTTATAGGATTGATGATGCCAGAAATACAAAAATAAACGGCCACGGTCTTGGACTTTCAATTAGCAAAAATTTTGTGGAAAGTCTTGGTGGCAAAATAAAATTAAAATCAAAACCTGGTAAGGGATCAACTTTTTCTGTGATTTTCCCTAAATGATTATGTATGTATTTAAGATTTATTTGTATATTTACATAATTATTTGATATATTATAATACAGGTGAATTATGAAAAGAAAAAGAGACAAAAACAAAAAAAATCAATCCGCATCAAGAAATAAAAGAGAAAAAGTCAGAAAAAAAGATATAAAAATAAGATCTCAAAATCCAAATATTAGAAAAAGATCAAAAAAAAGAATGAAGGCCTTAAAAAGAAAATATATGAAAAGAAGAGCAGGCCTTGTTTTAGCCCTTATTTTTATAATTTTTTTATCTGCAAAAACTCTTATAAGAAAAATTAATAAGTATGACAAGTACACTTATCCAAAATTTAGACAAGAAGTTATGGATTCTATCACCAAGGAAATCTATGTTGGAAACACTGAAGATAGGTCGCTTACAAGTGCAGAAAAAATTTCTGATTTCAATAAACTTTCTTATTATATTTCAAGAAATTACGCTCTTGATAAGGAAAATGAAAAAAATTATAAAATATTAATTGATCAAACTGAAACTTTCAAAAAAAAGGTTAAAAAATCTAAATCTGACCAAGAATTTTTTGACATTGTTTCATCATATCTTTCAATTTTGGATGATAACAGAACACATCTTCTTGATGTAAAAACTTATAATAGTATTTTCCCTTACTATAAGGAACACAAGAACTCTCCAAGAGGAAAAATTTTAGGAGATGCTCAAGTTGTAAATAGGTACAAAAGATTATTTGAAAGAAAAGACAAACTTTTAGGCCTTGATATTAAAGAAAATAATAAAATTTTAGAATTAAATATACCCAACTTTAATTCAAATAATATAAAAGAAGACAAGGAAAAAATAAGGCAAGTCTTAAAAAATAATCAAAATATTTCTTATATTTTTATAAATTTAAGTCAAAATGAATCAATTGATGATAAGTATGCAAATGAAATTCTTCCTTTATTAATTTATAAGGACTATAATTTTGAAAAAGTTGTTTTTTATAGGGGAAATCTCTTAAAACAAAGTCTTTCTTATATGAAAAATAACAAGGACAAAACCACAACCTCTTCTTCATTTATAGAAAATCAAGCTATAAAATTTCCTGAAGATACAAAAGAAATTAATAAAGAAAATTATATGTATTATGATCAGATAAAAACTGAAATAAAAAAAGATCAAAATATGCCTAACAAAAAAATATATGTCCTCACAAATGACAATACAAAAAACGAAGCCATTAGATTTGCAAATATTTTGAAAAATACATCTGATGCCACTGTAATAAAAAATAGTTTCGAAGGTGATAACACAAGAAATGATATAATTTATTATTTAAGATCTGATATAATTAAACTTGATCATTCAGGACTTTTGATTTCAATAAATTCTTCAAAATCTTTGAATGAAGATGATAAATATTTAAAATACGATCAAATTATAAATGCAAAAGACCCTTACAAAAAAGTTTTATCAATGATTAAATAATATTTACAAGAAAAAATCCTAAAGGAAATCTCCTCTAGGATTTTTAATTTGTCTTAAATATTATTTACGTAATTTTCACCCATTTTTGCTGTATAAACTTCAATTGCAAGTCCAACTATTAGGAATAAAAATACTAAAACAGCTCCTGCTGAAGCTTTATTTGATGCGGATTCTGCCCCATCTTTTGCCTTTTGAACATTTTTATCTAAATCTTTTTTAGCCTCATTTAGACCATCTTTTGCATTTTCAATTTGTTTGCTAGCTTCTTTTGAAGCCTTGTCCATTCCATCATAAATATTATTTACAGCTTCTTCGCTTTCTTTTGCAGAAAGGCTAGAATTTTTGTAAACTTCTTCTTGAATTGTTTCTTTATCAACTGAATCGGTGATTGTCTTTGCTTTCTTTTCTAAAGATTTTGATAAATCATCAAGAATCTTATCAGAATTTTCTGGATTTGTTACAAGCTCTTTTCCAGCATTTGCAATTTCATCTTTTGATTCGTCTAGTTGAGATTTTAAATATCCTGGTTGAAGTTCTTTAACATCTGTTTCTTTCAAAGCATCTTCAATATTTTTTTCCAATTCTTTTGTATCAACATCAGAAATAGAATCTCCAACACTTGAAAGAACATTTCCTGCTCCGTCAGCAGCTGTACTTGCAACACTACCTGCAATATCTCCACTTGTACTTGCTACAGTTTTAGCAACATTTCCTGCAATACCAAGAGCTGATGAAATCATGCTTGTTACTAAACCAAACAATAACATTATTGATAAAGCCCAACTCATAAATCCATGTAATAAAGATTGTCCCTTTGAGAATGCTCCAGAAATAAATCCAGAAATTGCAAATGAAATTATTAAAATAATAATTGTAGCAATTCCCATACCAATTCCCATAGATTGGAAAGGATTTTGGTTGTTTGGTGAAAAGATTCCAAGACCCAAAGCTCCTACAAGTAAACTTAGTACAGTAAATACAGATGCAAAAGAAATCGCACCAGCAATTATTGCTCCCCAAGAAATACTATTATCTTTAGAATAATCATCCTTGTACCTAGTTCTTCTGTTTTCTCTACGATCAGATGACCTAGTTTTTTTATTTTCTTTTAAATTTTCAGTCATAATTCCTCCTTTATAATTTTATAAATCATAACTTATTACTTCAACATTATACTAGAAAAATTTTAATAATCAATTTCATCACCCTATGATTTTAAATTTTTTAAATATCCAAATAAATTTTTTTCGAAAAAATCGACTAATAATCAAATATTTTAAAATCATTTTTTTAAATATTTAAAATCTTATTTTATTTTTTGTACTTATATCGACTTTGAGCCTCTTCGATTTCTCTAATCATATCTCTGCCCTTTAACATTTTTTTGATATTTTTTACATCCAAAATCAAAACATCTGCTGCAATAAGCTCATTTTTAGATTCTTCTTTTAAAAATGAAGTATTAATTACAAGGACAGGTCTTACCCTTTCATCTTTTAGATTTTTAAAATTATGAGCAAGCTCTCTTGCAAAACCCTTGTCTATATCCCTTTGAGATCTATAATCTCTAATTTCAATTGCGTATCTTCTTTCTTTCTTCTTTGCATACAAATCAAATTTATTGCTTCTTTCAAAACCTTCCTGGTAGGGTTCAACCCGATATTTGGTATTTTTTAATGCTTTTGAAATCAACTTTTGATTAGTCAAATCTTCATTTAACATTCTTAAAGCTTTCAGAAGATTTTTAGGCTTTATTTTAAAAATTCCAGTGGTCTTTGTTTGATCTTTTCCTATGATTTTTTCATCAAAACCAACCATTAAATCATCTACAATATTAAAACAACCATGAGCAATAGCATTTCTAATATGCCTTAAAAGAGATTCAGTTTTTGTTTCCCCATCAGATTGAGTCAAAATTAATTTTTGAGAATTTGTGCAAATACTTTTTTTGTACTCACTTGCCAAATTTTCATCAATTTCTTCTGTAAAAAGACAGTCCTCATCTCTTAAATCCATATAATTCATTATTTCAACAAATGTATAATAATCATATTCCATATTTGAAATCAATTCATTCGATTTCGATTGAATTGACGAAATATCAGGGACATACCACAACAAGTAGGCAATAGCCTCCCACATATCCCTTGACATTTTAATAGGGATTTCCTTATGTATTAATGAATATTCTTTGGGATTTTTGCATTTATCTTTTTCAAATTTTTCTGTTAATTCCATATATACTTCCTTTATTATTTTTCATTATAAATTTACCCATAAAATAAATTTTCAATTCATCAAATTAAATAAAATGAAAAATATTTGTTTATTTTTTTTATTTATGGTTATCCTTATAAAGACGTAAATGAAAATAAAATTTAAAAGGAGTAAAAAATGAAACTTGCAATTATATATTATTCACAAACTGGCCACAATTTTCAAATGGCAAAATGGGCCAAAGAAGAAGCTGAAAAAAACGGAGCTGAAGTTAGGCTTTTAAAAGTTAAAGAATATTTAGATGAAAAAGGAGCTGAAGAAAATCCAGGATGGAAAAAATATTTAGAAGATTCTAAAGAAATAAAAGAAGCTACATCTGATGATTTAGTTTGGGCTGATGCAATAATTTTCTCATCCCCAACAAGATTTGGAAATATTTCCTTCCAATTAAAGGCATTTTTAGATGCGCAAGGAGGAGTTTGGGCGAAAGGTTTATTAACAAATAAAGTGATTTCTGCAATGACTTCCGCCCAAAATAATAACGGTGGACAAGAAGGAACAATAAAAGCAATTTATACAAGCGCCGCTCACTGGGGAGGAATTATTGTTCCAGTTGGCTACACTGATGATTCAGTTTATGCTCAAGGTGGAAATCCTTACGGAGCAAGTGGAACTACAACAAACGAAGGATTTTCAAATGAAATTGAGAAAGCTGTAAAAGCACAAGCAAAAAGTGTTGTAGAAATCACAAAAAAACTTGTAGATTAACAGATATAAAAAAATGACCCGCAAAGGTCATTTTTCTATTTATATTCTTTTTTGTTCATTGAACAACAATCTAATTTTTCATTTCCAAAAGATTTTTTATTTTCTTTTGCTAGATTTTTCAAGAATTTTTCCCATCTATTTTTTATTGCTTCAAAAATTTTCATATTTTACCTCCTCGGGTAATAATTTGTAAATTTTCTACAATAATATTTATACCGGAAAAAATTATTTCTTTCAAATTTTACTTATCCCATAATTAAAGACAGGATATCTTTTCCAAAAGTAGAAAGATAAACTTCCATTTCATTATCATTTAAAAATTTTTCGATTGTTCTTTTTGCTATAAAAAATGCATCTTTTTCTGGAAATCCATAAATTCCAGCAGAAATCAAAGGAAAGGCTATTGATTTTATTTCATTTTTCTTGGCAAGTTTTAAAGAATTTCTATAAGCATCTGATAAAATTTTTTCACAGGCTTCTTTGTACATTTTATTATAAATTGGCCCTACTGCATGGATTATATGTTTTTGGTAAAGATCAAATCCATCTGTAATTACAGCCTCACCAGGTTTTATTGGGGATAATTTTTGACAAGCTTTTTTTAGATTTTCTCTTCCCGCTTTTTCAAAGATTTGCCCACATATTCCCCCGCCTTCTATCAAATCAACATTCGCTGCATTTACAACAGCATCAACTTTTAATTTTAAAATATCCATATCAACTACTTGTAATGTCATAATAACTCCTTATTAATATTATAACTTGAAAATTTAAAATTTCATAATATACTATTCTTGTAGGAATACTTTAAAATTAAAATTAATAAAATTGATTTACAAATTCGAATTTTAAAGTATAATTAAACCAGAAATTAAAATAATTAATTTTTTAAAAAAAGAAAGTAAGGGATAAGAATGAAAAATAAATTTTCAAAAATCACAAATTTTATACCAGTATATTTTAGGGCTATGAAAGATAAAAATACTCCAAAACTTGCAAAAATTTTGGGACTTGGAGCTATTTTATATGCAATAATGCCAGCTGATTTAATAAATGATATGATCCCATTTTTGGGAATTTTGGATGATGCAATCGTCCTTCCATTTTTAATTTATATAACAAGCAAGATGATTCCAGATTATGTAATGGAAAAGGAAAAAATTGAATATATAGAAGAAAATAAATAAAAAGACCTCGCCGGGTCTTTTTTATTGTTTTATTTTAAAGGTTTTTGGGGAGAATTTATATATTAAAAAACTAGCAAGTCCTACAAATCCTATCATAAAAATTGAAATTATTAACATAAATTTAATCTCTCCAATTTTTGTTGCCAAAGCCGGAAGTCCGAATATAAATATATAATACAAAAACATATTCATTAAAACTAAAACTACAGATTTTTGTTTTCCTTCTTTATCAAAGGGTTGGATTATATAATATTGAAACAAGGGCAAAATTGTAAAAAACATAGCATTTAATACTATATAAAAAATTGGTAATGATAAATTTAAATCAGTTTTGGTCAAAAATTTTGTTGCAAAACCAATATAAATTATAAACATAGCTCCCATAGGAATTGACATAAGTTTAAAAATCGAATTAAATCTAAGCCAAAACATTTTCAATAGGTTCTTATCTTCCCTATAAAAATTGTAATACAAAAGCGAAGAGTCACAGTTTTTATAAAATGCCATTAGTATTAAATCTTGTTTAAATAATATATATGAAATTATTGGAATTATAAATATTAAAATTTTATAAACTTCTTTCGCCTTAATTGTAAGGCTTGATAAAAGAAAAAATCCACAAATTCCTAAAATAAGAAAAATTCCACTTTTTATTAAAGTTGGTTTTAAAAGATGTCTTTTGTGCCTTTTAAAAAACAAATTATTCAAATAGACAAAGCCTTCTCCCTTAACTTTTTCATTTTTATTTACATCTTTATTTTCAATTTTTACAACATTATTTTGCATATCTTTTGAATTTTCTACTGCTAGTTTATATACATTTATTGTTTTTTCAATTATTTTGTCATAGCTTTTGAAATTTTTAAAATATTTCACAACAAATGGAAATAAAATTAAATTTATAAAGAAAAATCCAAGACTTAAAACTTTAAAATCAAGTTTTATTATTAAAGCCAATAAACTAATCGCCAAATCCAAAATTAAAATCAAAATGATTTGAAAAAATGGTCTATCTTCAAAAAATGGTTTTTCTCTTTTTTCATATATTTTTGTCCAAAATCCTGTAATATTTATATTATAAAAATAAATACCAAGACTAAATAAAAATGTGTAAAGAGGATTTATATCTGCAAAAATTTTTCCAAAAATCACAAATCCCAAAGTTCTTCCTATAAAAATCAAAAATGGTTCTAAATACAAAAATATATGTGCTAAATCATTTGGATAAAAATTAAAATTTTTACTTAAATCAGAAAATGCATTCCCATTATCTGTTAATAATGATGATGTTATCATATTTGTAATATAAAAAATAAAAGGTGTACAAGTTAGAAGAACTGCACCTGGACTTAAATCAAAATCACTCCTAAAAAACAAGGGATATTTATCAGAAATTTCAAATAATAATTTTAAAAGGGTCCTTGAAATAAAAATCGCAAAGCCAAAAGTTAAAATTGATTTTATCATTTGCCAAATTATTGAAAAAATAGGAATGAATGTATTAAAAATTTCTTTTAAATCATAAAAATAATACTTGTCGCCCATGTGTCTTCCAATTATTGGAATTTTTCTTATACCATAAACCATTCCATTAAAAACTTTGGTAATCTTTATTCTTTCAATTAATAGAAATTTTGAAAAATACCTAGTCATCTTTATCACCCAAATTTTCATCTTCTAAATTTATCTCAATATTTTCAATATTTTTGCTTGTCAAAAGCTTTATAATTTTATCTTCAAAATCCTTATCTTCTGAAACCCTCTTATCAACTTTTTGTAAATTTTTATCGTGTAGAAGGACAATATCATCACAAATATCTTTTGCAAGTTGCAAGATATGGGTTGAAAAAATTATTATATGATCCTTGTGAATATCTCTGATTATTTTTTTCATTTCAAGTTGAACAACTACATCAAGACTTGTAAGCGGCTCATCCATCAAAATCACCTTTGGTCTTAAAATCAAAAACATAAGCATTTGAAGTTTATTTTTCATTCCTGTTGAATAATCTTGGATAAGCCTATCAACATCTTCCAAATCAAAATCTACAAGAGAAAAATATTCTTCTATCGATTTTTCATTTTTAATATTTTCCTTATTAGCCTCTACAAAAAATTTAATAAATTCTCGTCCTGTAAGAAATTTAGGAAGGTCAGGCTCTGCAACCATAAAAAATACATCCCTAAAATCAAGCTCTCTCTTGCCATTTTCATCAATAAGATAAATATTTCCAGAATCTTTTTTAATTTGCTCACTAATCAAAGAAAAAAGAGTAGTTTTTCCTGCACCATTTCTTCCCAAAAGAGCATAAACAACCCCCTGGTCAAAAGTGTAATCTATATTTTTTAAAACTTCTTTTTTGCCAAATTTTTTGGAAAGATTTTTTATTTCAAGTTTCATAAAAGCTCCTTTAAAAAATTTATATTTTTTTATTAATAATATTATTTATTTCATCATTAATCTTTTCAATTATAACAAAAAAATAAGCAAGTCCAAAACTTGCTTCAGACTGTTGATAAAGTATACAAATCCTCATGCTAAGAATATCATACGGAAAAATTGATTTGATTTCAAATTTTAAAATTCGTCAAAAAACGCACTGTTTGAGCGTTAGCGAGTTTGCGTTTTTAGAATTTTGGAATTTAGAAATCAACAATTTTTGAAGTCCGATATTCGTGCTTGAGGGTTTGTATACGCTCTGAGCAAGTCCAAAACTTGCTTATTTTAAAAATTATGAAATTTTTCCACCAGAAATTTTCAAATCTTCTCCATCATAGTTTATTATAGTTTTTATGGCAATATTTATTGCTTTTAAAGAATTTTCCAAATCCATTGAAGGTGTATTTGTTTTGTTTATAACTTGTTCTGGCAAATATGGAATATGAATAAATCCCGCTCTTATATTTTTATATTTTTTTGCCAAATACAAGGCTTCATACATCAAATGATTGCAAACAAAAGTTCCTGCTGAGTTTGAAATTTCTGCTGGAATCTTTTCTTTTTCTATCTCTTCAACTATTTTTTTTATTGGTAAATTTGAAAAATAAGCATTTTCTCCGTCAATTCTTATTTTTTCATCAATCGGCTTTTTACCATCGTTATCAGAAATTCTTGCATCATCAATATTAATAGCAATTCTTTCAACAGAAATCGCACTTCTTCCACCAGCTTGACCAATACACAAAATTACATCTGGCCTTATTTTTTTGATATTTTCTTCTAAAATTTCTCCAGATTTTTCAAATTTTGTAGGTATTTCTACTTTGAAAATTTGATTTTTCTCAATTTTTTCTTCAACTTTTTTTACAAGTACTATTGATGGATTTATCTTATCATCTCCAAAAGGATCAAATCCTGTAAGCAAAATTTTCATTTTTCATCCTTTCATAATCAAAATCTTCAATTTTATCAATATATTTTACAAAATCAACCAATAGATTGACCCCTCTTAGCATATCTTTCTCATTTATATCAAAATTTTCGCTGTGATGGCTATCTTTTAAATTTGATCCCAAAATAAAATGAACAGTTTTGCCACCAGCTTTTCTTACTTCATTTAATAAATAAGCAATATCTTCTGAGCCTTTCAAATTTGCATCAACAAGTTTATAGGATTTTTCTTTATAATACTCTCTTAATTTTTTTATAAAATTTTCATCATAAGGCATTAGAGAAGGCGCTTGACCCCTTATTTCAATTTCATAGGAACAATCATAAGAAATTGCAGACCCTTTTATAATTCTATTTACTCCATTATACAAATAGGAAATTATTTGATCATTTTCTCCCCTAATTTCCATTTCTATTTTTGCCTTGTTTGCAATAATATTTCTTCCGCTTCCTGCATTTAATTTTCCTACATTAATTCTAGCTTCTCCCATGGAATGTTGGGCAAGACTATTAAAATTTAAAACTGCACTTGATGCAGCAAGAAGAGCATTGTGTCCTTTTTCAGGACTTGCCCCAGCATGTGTTGCCTTGCCCTTAAAAATAATATCTATTTTTTTTGTTGCAAGAAAGCCGTGACTTCCAACTCCAATTTGGCCACTTTTTACATCCATGCCAATATGAATTCCTGCCATATAGTCAAATTTATCAATAATAGGATTATTCATCAAAGAATAAGCTCCCCTTACTCCTTCTTCTGCTGGTTGAAAAATAAAAATTATTTTCCCTCTTAGTTTTTCTTTCATATTTGCAAGAATTTTTGCAAGCTCAATTCCAATTGACATATGAGCATCGTGGCCACAAGCGTGCATGGCAAAGGAATTTTTTGACGAAAATTTCAAAATATTTGGAAGATGGCCGGCTGAATCTGTTTCTTCTAATTCATTTGCATCAATATCAAATCTAAATCCAATATTTGGTCCCGGTTTTTTTGTATCCAAAACTGCAATTAGACCAGTATAAGAATCTAAAATTTCATCCTTTTTTTCTAAATCAGATATTTCAATAGAATTTCTATAAGAATCTATCTTCTCTTTTTCTGGAAGGCCCATTCTTTTATTAAAATAAATTTCTTTTCCATAAAAAAGTTTTAGGTCATACGGTTTTAATTCTTCAATTATTTTTGCCGTTGTCAAAAATTCCATCCATGCAGGTTCTGCGTATTTGTGAAAATGTCTTCTTAATCTAACGAGATCTTCTTCAATCATTATAAATCCTTCTTTTCATTAAAAAAATGAGCCTAGACTCATTTTTTAAAAAACATATCTATATCTTCAAAAACTTCCATCCTGTTGTCTTCATTTAAAACTTCATGTTTCATGTGATCATAAGTTTTAAAATATAGATTTTTGTATCCAATGGATGATAAAATTTTCTTTGTATTCATTAACCCCTTATCTCCACCAGTAACATCATCATCAACTCCATTTAAGGAAGCTATTTGTAAATCTTTATTTTTAACTTTGTATTTATTATTTTTATTTAAATTATTTACAAGAGTAAACAAACAAACATTACTTCTTGCCAAAAATCCACTTAAACGCATTGGATCACTTTCTTTCATCCTAACATTTTCCTCATTATAGGAAATCCAAGAAGGATCCTTGGAAGATATTCCAGAAAGGGCATCAAGAATATGTGATCTTCTTTTCTCACCAAAATAAAATGTAATAATATTTCCCAAAAAAATTCCAAAACTTGCTATTGGTATATAGGCAACAGTTCCCGTTAAAACTAATTTATCAATAGTATAATCGTATTTTTGTAAATAATTTCTACAAATTAAAGATCCCATAGAATGACCCAGCATATAGACTTTTTTGTCCTTGTAATACATTCTTATGTATTTATTTATAACAAATTGGTCATCAACAAGCTCATCTTTATCTTTAATAAAACCAGAAGGATGATTTTCAGAAATAGATTTTCCGTGTCCCCTATTATCAGAAATTACAACAGAGTAGCCTCTTTCATTTAAAAATTTTACAAAATGCAAATAATTAAGTGAATGTTCAAGCATACCATGAACAATTTGAACAACAGCTTTTGAATTTTCAACATCAAAACGGTTAGCATAAATATCAAAACCATCTGAATTTGTCAAAATTACCTTACACCTATTATCATTAATCATGCTTTCTTCTTTTATAAAAAATCTTGACCCATTTTTTAAATCAAGATAAGTTTTTTTCCTATACAAATAATAAATTTGAGGAATAAAAATCAAAAACAAAATTAAAATAAAATATTTCATTTTAGCCCCTTTTTTTTACATTAAATGCAGTATCTCCCCTGCCCAAATCTTTTATATCAAATTCTACACTTGCACCATTTTCAATTGTTTTATAATTCTTATCAGAAATTATTTCAGAATAATGGAAAAAATAGTCGCCACTTTCTGATTCTATAAAACCATAACCTTTTTTCTCATCAAAAAATTTAACTTTCCCTTCCATTTTTACTCCTTTTTAGCCTTAAATAAAATCCTCAAAGTATTATCCTTAAGCTTACCCATATCGTCTTCATCAAAAATTTCAATATCAGAAAAATTATTTTCTTTCAAAATTTTTTCCATAAAGTCTACAGAATAAATTCTTTCAAGTTGATTTTCAATAATTCTGTTATAAGTTCCGTCCTCATTTTCAACAAAAAAGTTTAGTTCCATATCGATAATATCATCTGTTCTAATATTATCCCAGGTATAAAAAATATCTTCACACTCATAAATATAAGATTTAGAACCAAAAACTTCTTTCATTTTATATTCTGAATTTATATCAAAAATCAAAAGTCCGCCTTTTTTCAAATTTTTATAAGAATTTTCCATAAGTTTTTTCAAATCATTTTCATTCAATATATAATTTATGGAATCAAGCAAAATTACAATTAAATCATAGGAACTTTTATTTTGAAAATCTACCATATCATAATTATACAAGGACACATTTTCTTTTTGATACTTATTTGAAAAAACTTCAAGCATGCATTTAGATAAATCCAAAGCGTCAATTTTTTCATAAAAATCAAAAAAATGATTGGTTAGCATGCCCGAACCGCATGCTAACTCCAACATTTTTTCTCTTTTTAACTTATTTTTAATGACTAAAGATTTAATATTTTGTGCATATTTTTCATAATTTAGGTCAAAAGATAATTTATCATAAATATAAGCAAAATCTTTATACATTATTTATCTTCTATTTCTTTGTAAGATTCTTTTGTTTTAATTAAAAGATCTTTATATTTTTCTAGTTTTTCACGTTCTTCATTAACAACAGCTTCTGGTGCCTTTGAAACAAAACCTTGATTGTTAAGCTTACCTTCTGCTCTTTTAATTTCAGACTCAAGTTTTTTGATTTCATCTTTTAACCTTTTTCTTTCCTTGTCATAATCAATTAAATTTTCTAAAGGAATATAAATTTTAAAATCATTAAAAATCAAACTTACTGCATCTTCAACTTCTTTGTCCTCATCAATTATTGAAATTTCTCCAGATTTTGAAAGATTTACAAATTGACCTTTTAAAATTTCTAGGAAATTTCTTGTATTTTCATCAGAAGAGTAAATTATTAAATCTTGTCTTGTTTTTGATCCAAGATTTAAAGTTTGTCTTTGATTTCTGATAGCTTTTATAGCTTCAATTGCTCCATCAACAACCCTTGCCTCACTGTCAAAATTAAAATCTTCCCTAACTTGTGGCCAAGATTCAACTATAAGCATATCTTTTTTGTTTGGTAATTGCTTATAAATTTCTTCAGTTATAAAAGGCATAAAAGGATGTAAGAGTGAAATCATATCTTTTAAAACATAAAGTAGAACTTTTTTAACTGTAGATTTTTTATTTTCATCATCAGAATTTAATCTTTCCTTGGCAAATTCAATATACCAATCGCAAAATTCTTCCCAAATAAAATCTTCAATCCTGCTTGCAGCAAGACCAATTTCATACTTGTCTAAATTTTTAGAAACTTCTTCTACTACATTGTTTAATCTTTTTAAAATCCACTTATCTTCAAGACTTAAATCTAAATTTTTAAATTCAAGATCATCAGATTCGTCAATATTCATCAAGACAAATCTTGTTGCATTCCACAATTTATTGGCAAAATTTCTGCTTGCTACAATTCTTTTTTCATCATAGCGCATATCATTTCCAGGAGAATTTCCTGTAATAATTGTAAATCTAAGAGCATCTGCTCCGTATTTATTTACAACATCAATTGGGTCAACTCCATTTCCAAGAGATTTACTCATTTTTCTTCCTTGAGGATCTCTAATTAATCCTGTGAAAAGTACATGGTCAAAAGGTGTTTTATTTGTGTTATAAATTGAAGAAAATACCATTCTTATAACCCAGAAAAATATAATATCGTAACCTGTTACAAGAATATCTGTTGGGAAGAAATATTTATAATCTTCAGTTTCTTCTGGCCAACCCAAGGTTGCAAAAGGCCAAAGAGCTGATGAAAACCAAGTGTCAAGAGTATCTTCTTCTTGAGTAACTTTTTTTCCATCTAAATAACCATTTTCATCTGGATCTTCTTCTGAAACAATAATTTCTCCATCTTCAGTGTAGAAAACCGGAAGTCTGTGACCCCACCATAACTGTCTAGAAATACACCAATCTCTAATATTTTCTAGCCAATTCATGTAAGTTTTTCCTAAAGAATCTGGGATTAGATTTAAATCTCCATTTTTATAAACTTCGATTGCATCTTTTGCCAAATCTTCCATTTTTACAAACCATTGTTTTGAAATTAATGGTTCAATTACAACATTTGTTCTTTCACTGTATCCAACAGCATGTTCAATTGTTTCAGTTTTTACCAAAAGATTTTCTTTTTCCAAATCTTCAATAATTAGTTTTCTAGCATCATACCTATCAAGTCCAGAATATTTTCCATATCCTTCTTTAATTTTTGCACCTTCATCAATAACTATGCATTGACCAAGTTTATGTCTTTTTCCAACTTCAAAATCGTTAGGATCATGAGAAGGAGTGATTTTTACACAACCTGTACCAAATTCCATGTCAACATAGGAATCTTCAATCAAAGGAATTTTACGTCCAACAAGTGGCAAAATTAAATTTTTCCCAATTTTTCCTTTAAACCTTTCGTCTTCTGGATTAACAGCAACTGCCAAATCCCCAAGCATAGTTTCAGGTCTTGTTGTAGCAATGGTTATGAAATCATCGCTATCTTCAAAGAAATATTTTATATACCACAAATGTCCTTCTTGGTCTTTGTGATAAACTTCTGCGTCTGATAGGGCGGTTTTTGCCTCAGGATCCCAATTTACAATCCTATTTCCCCTGTAAATCAAGCCGTCATCATACATTTTTTTGAAAACTTTTCTTACAGCTATTGTAAGATTCTTATCCATAGTAAAAGAATCACGGTCCCAATCACAAGAAACTCCAACTGTTCTTAATTGTCTTTTGATTGTTCCACCATATTCTTCTGTCCAATCCCAACATTCTTCCAAAAATTTATCACGACCTAAATCATCTTTTGATTTTCCCTCATTTTTAATTTTTTCTACAACTTTTGCTTCAGTAGAAATTGAAGCGTGATCTGTTCCTGGAATCCAACAAGCTTCATAGCCTTGCATTCTTTTATATCTAATAATAATATCTTGGATTGTATTATTTAGGGCGTGGCCTAAGTGCAATTTTCCTGTAATATTTGGTGGTGGCATAACTATTGTAAATGGTTTTTTATTTTCATTTACTCTAGCTTTAAAATATCCACCATCTTCCCATCTTTTATAAATTTCTTTTTCAAATTTTTGTGGTTCGTATTTTGTTTGCATAAATTCTCCTTATTTTCAAAATAAAAATTAAAAATAAATAATAAAAAAAGTAACACAATTCTCAAGGACGAGATTATCGCGTTACCACCTATCTTCCTTTTTTATAAAAAGGCTCTTATTTGCATACATGCATGCTACATTAAACTATTTCAAAACAACCTTCATAGATTCAATTTAAAGACTTTCACCATACGTCTTCTCTCTAAAAAATTTCCCCTACTACTCCTTTTTGTCAAAGTTTTATATTCGTTTCTTTTTCTTATTATATTTTAAAAAAATTTTTTGTCAATTTAGTCAAAAATTAAAGCAAAAAATAAAAATTTTATTTTTTTAAAAATTAATAATTATTAGTTTCTTTGGTTGAAAAATGTTTTCAGGTCTTGGATTTTTATTTAAAAATGCTATAATATTAATAGAATCTTATATTAAAGAGGTGGTAGAATGAAGCTAAGTGTAAACATTATCTCTGACACAAGTGGCTATGCTACAGAAAAAATTGTGAAGGTGTCACTTAGTCAATTTGATGTTGAAACAATTACAAATATATATCCAGATGTAAGAGATATACAATCTCTAAATGATATTTTAAATTTTATAATTGAAACTGGCGATAATGTTATAATCTATCACTCATTCCAAGATTCAAGGATGAACGTTTATATCAATGACTTTTGTGAGCTAAATAATATTACTTATGTTGATATAACCGGCTATTCCATAAGGACGATTTCTAAAAAACTTGATTTAGAACCAAAATATGCTTTTTCTGATGAGTCCCTTTATGAAACTGACCGATTTAAAACATTAAATTCTTTAGATTTTGCCATAAAATATGATGATGGCAAAGATTTTAGATCACTAAAAGCCTGTGATATAGCAATTATTGGTGTATCTCGTTCTTCTAAAACTCCCTTATCAATTTATATGGCAAGCAAGGGATATAAAGTTTGTAATATTCCCATACTTTTAAATACTAGCCTACCAGATGAACTTTTTGAAATCGATAAGAATAAAATATTTGGCCTAACTATCGATAAAAATATTCTAAAATCTTTTAGGGATGAAAGGCTAAAAAGTCTAAATTTATTTGGTAAAAGTCAATATTCAGATTTGAGAAATATCCAAAAAGAATTAGACTATGCAAAAGAGATAATGGATGATTTGGATTGTGTAATAATTGATGTTACAAACAGATCTATAGAAGAAACGGCTGATATTATAATCAATCATATTAACAGTAGGAAAGGGGAAAAAAATGACTGAAAAATATGTTTACAATTTTAACGAAGGAGACAAAGACATGCGCTCTTTGCTCGGTGGTAAGGGCGCAAATTTAGCAGAAATGACAAATATGGGAATTAATGTTCCATATGGTTTCACAGTTACAACTGAAGCTTGTGCAAGATTTTATGAAGAAAATCAAAAAATCTGGGAAGATCTTAATGAAGAAATTTCAAAGCACATCAAAGACCTTGAAAATCACAACGAAAAAACTTTTGGCTCAACTGAGGATCCTCTCCTTGTATCAGTAAGAAGTGGTGCTCCAATTTCTATGCCAGGTATGATGGATACAATCCTTAATCTCGGTTTAAATGATGATGCTGTTATAGGTCTTGCAAAAAAAACAAACAACGAAAGATTTGCTTACGATTCATACAGAAGATTTATTCAAATGTTTGCTGATGTAGCAATGGGAATTAATAAAAATAATTTTGAAAGAGTTCTTAGTGCTAAAAAAGACGAAAAAGGTGTAAGTGAAGATACAGAACTTACAGCTGAAGATTTGAAAGATGTAGTAGAAAAATATAAAAAGGTTTATAAAGATATTGAGGGCGAAGATTTCCCACAAGAACCAAGAGAACAATTAAATAAAGCTATAACTGCAGTTTTTGCATCATGGAATAACGAACGTGCAATTTTATATAGAAGAATAAATGATATTGATGATTCTATGGGAACTGCTGTAAATGTTCAATCAATGGTATTTGGAAACATGGGAGATACTTCTGGAACTGGTGTTGCCTTTTCAAGAAACCCAGCTACTGGTGAAAATAAATTATTTGGTGAATATTTAATGAATGCCCAAGGTGAAGACGTTGTTGCAGGAGTTAGAACACCAAAAGAAATTCAAACATTAAAAGATTCTTTACCAGAAGTTTTTGATCAATTCCATGATACTGCAGAAAAGCTTGAACAACATTACAAAGACATGCAAGATATGGAATTTACTATTCAAGAAGGTAAATTATTCCTACTTCAAACAAGAAATGGTAAAAGAACTGCTAAAGCAGCTGTAAAAGTTGCTGTTGATATGGTTCATGAAGGATTACTTACAGAAAAAGAAGCAATTTTAAGAATTGATCCAAAAGATCTTGATGGTCTTCTCCACCCAACTCTTTCTCAAAAATCTATAAAAGAAAATAAGGCTATTGCCAAAGGTCTTGCTGCAAGTCCAGGAGCTGCTGTTGGTTACATTGCCTTTACTGCAAAAGAAGCTAAAAAAAGAGCTGCTAAAGGTGTTGATGTAATCCTTGTTCGTGAAGAAACTTCTCCAGAAGATCTTGAAGGAATGGTTTCAGCAAGTGGTATTCTTACAGCCAGAGGTGGTATGACAAGCCATGCTGCAGTAGTTGCAAGAGGAATGGGAAAATGTTGTGTATCTGGAGCTCATGATATTTATGTTGACGAAGATGAAAGATTTGTAAGAATCGATGGAAAGAAATATTCTGATCAAGATGTTCTATCAATAGATGGTTCAACTGGAAATATTTATGCTGGAGCACTTGAAACTGAAAGTCCAAAACTTGAAGGAAACTTCGGCGAATTTATGAGCTGGGTTGACAAATATCGTGACATGAAAGTTAGAACAAATGCTGATACTCCTCACGATGCTGAACAAGCACTTCAATTTGGAGCTGAAGGAATTGGTTTGTGTAGAACTGAACATATGTTCTTTAAATCTGATAGGATTTTCCAAGTAAGAAAAATGATTTTAGCTCACAATGCTGAAACTAGAAAAGAAGCCCTTGACAAAATCCTTCCAATGCAAGAAGATGATTTTTATCAAATTTATTCTATAATGGGTGAAAGACCTGTTACAGTTAGACTTCTTGATCCACCTCTTCACGAATTTTTACCAAGAGGACAAGAAGAAATTAGAACTCTTGCTGAAGATTTAAATATGGAAATTGCTGAAGTTAAAAAGAGAATCCTAGATCTTGAAGAAGTAAACCCAATGCTTGGATTCAGAGGATTAAGACTTGGAGTTAGATATCCAGAAATTTCAAAAATGCAAGCTCGTGCAATAATTCAAGCTGCTATTCATTGTAATGAAGATGGAATAAAAGTTGTTCCAGAAATAATGATTCCACTTTCATCTGACGTAAAAGAACTTGCTTATGTTAAATCACAAGTAAGAGAAGAAATCGAAAAAGTTTTCGAAGAAAAAGGCAAAAAAATTGAATACTTATTAGGAACAATGATTGAAATTCCTAGAGCTGCAATAACTGCTGATGAAATCGGTGAAATCACTGACTTCTTCTCATTCGGAACAAACGACTTAACACAAATGACCTTTGGTCTTTCAAGGGATGATGCCGGTAAATTCTTAGATCTTTATTTAGACAAAGATATTTTTGCCAAAGATCCATTCCAAGTTTTAGATCAAAAAGGTGTTGGTTTCTTGGTTGAAACTGCTGTAGAACGTGGTAAAAAAGCAAATCCAAACCTACACTTAGGAATCTGTGGAGAACACGGTGGAGAACCTACAACTGTAAAATATTTATATAATGTAGGTCTTGATTATGTATCATGCTCTCCTTTTAGAGTTCCAATAGCTAAACTTGCTGCAGCTCAAGAAGCTATAGAAAATCCTAGAAACAAATAATTTTAGACACAAAAATACCAGAGCTTAAAAACTCTGGTATTTTTATTTTCAAGAAGGATAAATTAAATCTAAGTTTAGATCTTATATTTCGTCTTTTATAATTTTTTCCATCATATCTTTTACTTTGTTGTAAGTTTCTTTTTTATCTATTGCTCCAACAATTGGGTCGCCTACAATATTTCCTTCGCTATCTACTAGGATTGATGTTGGATAGGACATAATTGTTTCGGTATATTTTTCAAGTTCACTGTCTTTGTCTATACTTATATTTGTATATTTTGCTCCTTGTTTTTTTAGGATTTTTTTAGCTTCTTTTATTGTATCTTCATCCCCTACTTTTGCTTCTGAGTTTATTCCTATAACTTGTCCACCCATTTTTTCTACTTCTTCATTTAATTGTTGTAATTTTGGAATTTCTCCTACGCATGGTGCGCATCCATTAAACCAGAAATTTACAAGGGTTAATTTTTTATCTTTGAAAATATCTTTTGTTACTTCTTTTCCGTCAAAATCTTTTGATTTAAATTCTGGGAAAGCTTTTAGTTCTTTGGTTGAGGCTTCTTCCTTTTTATTGTAACCATTGTTAAATTGGTCATCTATTCCCTTTTTTTGGTTTATAACTTTTTCGATTTTTCCAATCTCTTCTACATCTTTTTTAAGCAAATCATAGTCTTCTTTTGAAAGTTCATCTTTTGATTTTTCTACCAAATCTAGTAGGTATTTATCATAAGATACACTTGCTTCTCCTGCTAATTGGCTCTTGTCAGCTTTTGAAAATGCAACTTGCCATTGTTTGTCGTGGCTTTCAATTATTTTATTTTGTTTTTCCATCAACTGATCAACTGACTCGTCTGTTGATGATGGATTTTCATTGCTTGTTTTATTTGATTCTTTTTTATCTGTAATATTGCTTTCTACACTTGCCTTATTACTAGACATTTCATTTTTATTTTCTTTTTTTGAGCAAGCTGTAAAACTTAATGCCAAAGCTAAAGCTAAGGCTGATACTTTAATTTTATTATATTTCATTTTTTTCTCCTTAATTAATTTCTTTTTTTATTTTTTCTTTTTCTACTTCTTTTTTATCAAATCCAAATTGATATTTTAAAGCACAAGTTGGACATGATTTTATACACATTCCACACCTTATACATTCTGTATGATTTTGGTCTTTTCTAACATCTACATCCATTTTGCATGCTTTTTCACATTTTTTACAAGATATGCACTTATTATTGTCGAAATTTATTTTAAATAGGGAAATCTTATTAAATAGCGCATAAAATGCTCCCAAAGGACAAATCCACTTACAAAATGGCCTAAAAAATATTATTGATAGGATTAGGCTTATTATCAAAATTGTAAGTTTTAAATTAAATAATGAACCTAGGCTCGCCCTTATTGATGAATCTACCAAAGAAAGTGGAATAGCTCCTTCCAAAACTCCAGCTGGACAAATATACTTGCAAAAATATGGATTGCCCATGCCCAAGTCATTTACTAAAAGAACTGGCAAAATTATAACTGTAAGTACAAGTATCAAATATTTTATGTAGCGTAAGGGCTTTAATTTTTTTGTTGATAATTTTTTTGATGGGATTTTGTGCAAAATTTCTTGTATAAAACCAAAAGGACACAAAAATCCACAAACAAGTCTTCCAACCATGACTCCAACGAAAATCAAAAATCCACTCACATAATAGGAAAATTTGAACTTTGATGAGCCGGCTACTGCTTGATAGGCTCCTATTGGACATGCTCCAGAAGCTGCTGGACATGAATAACAATTTAGACCCGGCACACAAATCTTTTTAAAATCTCCTCTGTATATTACCCCTTTAAAAAAATTAGGTATGTGGATATTTGTCAAAAAACTTGCTAATAATTGAATAAACCGCCTATATTTTGCCAAAAAATTTAATTTTATTTTATCCAATTCCAACACACTCCAGACATAATTTTATGGCCTTACTCAAAACCGTATCCACTTCTCCACGAAAGGCACCATAAATAACGAAAACTAGAGCTAAAGCTAAAAAACCTATTTGCATACTTTTCTTTTTTCTTATTTCTATAACAATCACCTCTTTACAAATTAATAATAACATAGGCCCTATAAATTTTCTGTTAAGATTTTCTTAACATCTATTTTATTTTGATTTGATATAATACTTATAGAGGAGACAAAATGAAAATTTTAATTGTAGAAGATGAAAAAATATTAAATGACACCATAAGTAAATCTTTAAAAAAGGCAGGATATGAAGTCGAGTCAGCTTTTGATGGCTTTGATGCTATGGAGATGATAGAAATTGAATCCTATGACCTCATAGTTTTAGATTTAAATCTTCCAAACATGGATGGGATGGAAATTTTGAAAAATTTAAGAAAAGAAGATGTGGAAACAAAGGTTTTAATTCTTTCTGCAAGAAGCCAAATCCAAGATAAGGTTGAAGGTCTTGATGCAGGAGCTAATGATTTTTTGCAAAAGCCCTTTCATTTGGATGAATTAAAGGCGAGAGTTAGGTCTTTAACCAGAAGAAATTTTATACAAAATCAAACAAATCTTACTTTTGATAGGATAAAGTTTGATAGCAAAAAAAGACTTACCTTTGTCGATGAAAAAGAATTAAAACTAACAAGAAAAGAATCTGGAATTTTAGAATACTTACTTTTAAACCAAGGCCGTCCTGTAAGTCAAGAAGAGTTAATTGACCATGTTTGGGATTCTAGCGTTGATTTGTTGAGTAATTCCATAAGAGTTCACATTTCAGCCCTTAGGAAAAAATTAAAAAGTGAGCTTGGATATGATCCAATTGAAAATAGGATTGGTGTCGGCTATCTTTTGAGGAAAATAAAATGAAAAAAATGTCATTAAGGCTTAGAATTGCCATTTTAACAAGTATTTTGATTGCACTTACTAGTTTGACCATGAATTTTTTTATGAATAAAACCGCTTATTTTTATATAGATTCTCTAGGTGGTTATGTTGATAATATAGAAAATAAAAAAGATTTATATATAAATATTGATGAAGATAAAATAGATGAATTTCAAAATACTTTTTCAGACCAAGTTACAAGTTCCAAGAACAACTTTTCCAAAAAAGCCTGGCTTATTACAAGTTTAGTTACTATTTTTGGAGGATTTATCTCATACTTTTTAAGTGGGAAATTTTTGGAACCCTTGGATAAATTTTCCAGACAAATTGAGCAAATTCAGCTTAAAAATATTACAGACTACGAAGTTAAAGAAAATCCAATAAAAGAATTTCAAAAACTAACCACATCCTTTAATCAAATGCTTGAAAGATTAAATGAATCATATAAAAACGAAAGAGAATTTACAGCAAGAGCCGCCCACGAGTTAAGGACTCCCCTTACCATAATTAATTCACAAATAGATTTATTCGAAGAAAAAAATATGGAGGAAAAAGAAGTAAATGACCTAATGGCGATGATAAAAACCGAATCAGATAGGCTATCAAAACTTGTAACAAGTCTTTTAGATTTAAGCGAATTAAGGTCAGTTTCAAGAAATGAAAAAATCGAGCTTTCATCTTTAATTGAAGAGGCCATTCAAGATTTATCCTTTCTATCCGATAAAAAAGACATAAATATAGAAAATAAGTGTCAGGAAATTTATATAGAAGGAAGCGATATTTTAATTTATAGGGCCTTTTATAATTTAATTGAAAATGCCATAAAATACAACACAAAGCACGGTTATATAAAAATATATTCAAAAATAAAATATAATTTTGCAGAAATATTTGTTGAAGATAGTGGAATTGGTATAGATTCAAAAGAAAAAGAGAATATTTTCAAGGCTTTTTACAGAATAAAAGGAAACGAAGAAAAAGGATCAGGCCTTGGCCTATCCCTTGTAAAAGAAACAATAAAAATTCACGGAGGAGAAATACAAGTTTTAAACAAAGAAAAGGGCAGCTTAATAAAAGTAAGCTTGCCAATTTCAAACTTATAAAAATTTAATTTTAAAGACAAAAAACTAGGCACAGGGCCTAGTTTTTTTAATTAGATTTCTTCAGCATTTATAATTTCATCATTGAAACCATCTTTGTAGTCATCATTTTTAACTATATGTTTATTAAATATTTTATCAATACCAACTGAGATTGCTGTATCTCCTGATATATTTGCTGCGGTTCCAAATGAATCTTGTGTTAGATAAAGTGTAATCAATAATGATGCAAGTTCACCTTCTGAAGGAATTCCTACAACTGGTAAAAATGGTAGGGCACTCATAACAGCTCCACCTGGTGCTCCTGGTGCAGCAACCATAGCTATTCCTAAAATTGCCATGTATCTTAACATTAATAAATAAGAATGATCCATTCCATACATTGTTAAAATTGTAAATGTACAAGCTGTGATTGTTATCATTGATCCTGGCATGTGAACTGTAGCTCCAAGAGGAATAACAAAATCTCTTATTCCCTTGCTAACACTGTTTTGTTTAGCACATTCTAAGTTTACAGGAATTGTAGCAACTGAAGATTGAGTTCCAACTGCTGTTAAATATCCTTTGATTTGGTTTTTAATTAAAACAAGTGGATTTTTCTTTGTGTAAAGACCATTTATTATAAATAAAGCAGATATATATAATAAGTGAAGGGCAATTACACATAGGAATATTTTCCAGAATATTGATAAAACTGCAAAAACAGATCCTGTGAAGGCCATTTTTGAGAAATTACCAAAAATAAAAAATGGTAATAATGGAACAATTGCTGTTGATAAAACTTTTGTAATTATATCATTAAATTCACCAATTAGTCCATAAGAATATTCACCCTTACCATGTTTTCTTAACCAAGAAATTGAAATTCCCATCATAAAGGCAAAAATAATTGCTGATGTAACATCAAAAAATGGTGTGATAGGCACTTCAAAAAATGGATTAACTTCAATTTCACTTGAAGCTTGAATTTTAGCAACTTGATCTTGACTTATAAAAGCTGGGAAAATATTAGAACTCATTAAATAAGATAGTGAACCACCAACTATAGTTGATGTATAAGCAATAAGAACAGTTACAGCAAGTAACCTTCCAGCTCCTTCTCCAAGGTCAGCTATTCCTTTAGTAACAAAAGCGATTATCATAAGTGGGATAACAAAGTTTAAAAATGCACCGAAAATTGATGAGAATGTAACTGCAATTCTTACAAACCATTCAGGCAAATATAAACCTGCTAAAGTACCTAAGGCAATCGCTATCAATAATTTAGGTATTAAACCAAGTTTTTTCTTTTCAGATTTACTCATATAAATTTAAACACTCCTTTTTTAGCTATATTTTTATGTACAATATATAGCTCGTTTCATGACTACCTTTTCATTATAAAACAAAAAATAAAAAAGTGCAAATAAATTTGCACTTTTTTTAACAAATTCCTATTTAATTTTCATATTCATGGTCATATTTTCTTTGAAGTTCTAAAATTAATTTTTTATCATCAAAGTAATTTATTCCCATAGCTTCTTTTACTTGTTTCAATTTCATTTTTCCATAATCACTTGCTTCTTTTGAACCATTTTCCATAATTTCAAATAATTTAGAAATATCTTTAGCGTAATATGCTCTTCTTTCTCTAATTGGTTCTAGAAAATCTTCCAAAACTTTATTTAAGAATTTTTTGATTTTTACATCACCAAGTCCGCCTCTTCTGTAGTGGTCTTTTAATTCATCCAAGTTTTTATATTCTGGCAAGAATTTTTCAAAATGGTAATCTTCACAAAAGGCATCAAGATAGGTAAAAACAGTATTTCCTTCAATTTTACCAGGATCAGATATCTTTATATGTCCTGGATCAGTAAACATAGCCATAACTTTCTTCTTTACTTCTTTTTTTGAATCTGATAGGTAAATACAATTATTCAAGGACTTACTCATTTTGGCATTTCCATCGATTCCAGGAAGTCTCCTACATACTTTATTTTCTGGTATTACAGCCTTAGGCTCTCTAAAAATTTCCTTATAAGTGCTATTAAATGATCTTACCAATTCTCTTGCTTGCTCAAGCATTGGCTCTTGGTCTTCCCCAACTGGTACAATATTTGAATCAAATAAAATTATATCTGAAGTTTGGCTAACAGGATAAATTAAAAATCCTGTTGGAAGGCTTGTTTCAAAATTTTTAGATTTTATTTCACTTTTTACTGTAGGATTTCTTTCAAGTCTTGACAAAGTTACTAAGTTTAACAAATAAAAAGTTAATTCTGTAAGCTCTTTTACATAAGATTGAACAAAAAATGTTACTTTATTTGGATCAAGTCCAACTGATAGGTAATCAAGCATAACTTCTGTAATATTTTCTCTAATTTTTTTTGGATTATCAAAATTATCTGTGAGAGCTTGAGCATCGGCAATCATTACATACATTTTGTCATAATTGCCCTCATTTTGAATTTTAACCCTATTTCTCAAAGATCCAACATAATGACCCAAGTGGAGTTTTCCTGTTGGTCTATCACCAGTTAATATTATATCTTTCATTTTTTCTCCTTGTTTTAATAAAAAATAAGGGAAAGATTATTCCTTTCCCTTATTAGCTAAATATTCATCTATAAATCCGTCAATATCTCCATCCATTACACTTTCTACATTTCCAACTTCAAAATTTGTTCTATGATCTTTAACCAAAGTGTATGGGTGGAATACATAAGATCTTATTTGACTTCCCCAAGCTATTTGGGTGTAATTTCCTTGAATATCTTCAATTTTCTCCCTATGTTCTTCTTCTTTTATTTGGGTAAGTTTTGCCAAAAGAAGCTTCATTGCAGTTTCTTTATTTTGAGTTTGACTTCTTTCAGCCTGACTTGATGCTATAACTCCTGTAGGGATATGAGTAATTCTAACAGCAGAATCCGTTTTATTTACGTGTTGACCACCAGCTCCACTAGACCTATAAGTGTCAATTCTTAAATCTTTTGGATCAATTTCAACACTCATATCGTCATTTAACTCTGGGAAAATATCAACTGAAGCAAAAGAAGTATGGCGCCTTTTTGATGAATCAAAAGGAGAAATTCTAACAAGTCTGTGAACTCCCTTCTCTCCTTTTAAATATCCATAAGCAAAAGGACCCTTGACATGGATTGTGGCCGATTTTATACCACCAGCTTCCTCATTATTTAAATCTGTAATATCAAATTTAAAATTACGTCTTTCAAAAAATCTGGTATACATTCTCATAAGCATCTCTGCCCAATCAGTTGCTTCAAGTCCACCAGCTCCTGCGTGTATTACAAGATAAGCATTATTTTTATCGTACTCTCCATCAAGTTCAGTTTTTATTTTAAAAGATCCAATTTCTTTTTTTAAAGATTTTAAAATTTCTTCTATTTCATTCAAACTTTCAAGATCTTCATTGCTTTCTTCAATTATATCCAAAAGATCAGACTGATCTTTTAAATCTTCTTCAAATTCACTAAAAGTTTTAAAATTTTCTTTTTTATCGGAAAGCTCTGCCATGATTTCTTGGGCTTTTTGGCTATCATCCCAGAAATCTTCTCGTAAAGTTTGTTTTTCGATTTTTTTAATTTCTTCACTTAGCTTTTTAGGGTCAAGATGGGATCCAATCATCTCTAGATTTTTATCAAGTTCTTTAATGATTTCTCTTAACTCGTAAATTTCTGCCATCTAATTACCCTTGATATTTCCCTTTTTGGCTTCTCTTTTTAATCTTCTTCTTTCAGCTCTGTTTGTAGCTTCTTCTGGACTATCTGGATTTTCAAATCTTTCTTCTCCAGGTTTTAGAACTTGTTTTCTTTCAATATTTTGTCTAATTTCAACGCCCATCATAAGTCTTACAGTTTCTTCTTGGATAGCATTTGTCATCTCTTCGTACATATCAAATCCAGTATTTGTATAAGCTCTTACAGGATCATCATTTCCCATAGCTCTTACACCAATTTCTTTTCTCATTTGATCCATTGAATCGATATGTTCCATCCATTTTGTATCAATTACTCTTAATAAAACTACTCTTTCAACTTCTCTCATATTTTCTTCACCAAATTGTTTTTCTTTTTCTTCATATTTATTTAAGGTTGTTTGGTAAATATAATCTATGAGTTTTTCTTGTGTGTAATCATTTATATTTTCAAATCTTAATAATTCAACTGGAATTGCAATTGATTTTAAATGATTTAGTAGGGCTACCATTTCCCAATTTTCAGGTTTAATTTGTGGATTTGTAAATGAATAAACTGCTTGGGAGATTGAATCTTTAATCATTCCAAGAATTGAATCTCTCATATTTTCTCCGTAAAGAACTTGCTTTCTTTCATTGTAGATAATAGTTCTTTGTTTATTCATAACATCATCGTATTGAAGAACTCTTTTTCTTGTTGCAAAGTTATTTGCTTCTACTCTTGTTTGAGCTTTTTCAATTGATCTTGTAACCATCTTAGAAACTATTGGTTCATCTTCTGGATAATTGTAGTTTTCTACAAATTTTGAAATTTGTTCTCCAACATTTAGTCTAATCAAATCATCTTTTAATGAAATGAAAAATCTTGACCTACCTGGATCTCCTTGTCTTCCTGAACGTCCTCTCAATTGGTTGTCGATTCTTCGAGATTCGTGTCTTTCTGAACCAATTATATAAAGTCCGCCAACTGCTCTAACTTTTTCAGCTTCTTCATCAATGCCAGGTTTTACTAGAGATTTATAATGTTTATATTTTTTTCTAGCTTCTAAAATTTCTTGATTATCTGTTTCTTGGAAAGAGTCAACTTGTTCAAGTAATTCTTCTGAAATTCCTTCTCTTTTTAATCTTTGTTTTGCCATATGATCGGCATTTCCACCAAGCATAATATCAGTACCACGACCTGCCATGTTTGTTGCTATTGTTACTGATCCAAATCTACCAGCTTGAGCAACTATATCCGCTTCTCTTTCGTGGTTTTTAGCATTTAAAACAACGTGTTTAATTTTTTCTTTTTTAAGAGCACTTGATAATTTTTCAGAATTTTCAATTGAAATTGTACCTACAAGGATAGGTTGACCTGTCGCATGAACTTTTTTAATTTCTTCAATTATTGCATTATATTTTCCGTTTTCATTTATATAAACATGGTCAACATCATCAACTCTTTGGATTGGTCTATTTGTAGGAATTTCTACAACGTCAAGATTATATATTTCTGAAAACTCTTCTTCTTCAGTTTTTGCAGTACCAGTCATTCCTGATAATTTATCATACATCCTAAAGTAATTTTGGAAGGTAATTGTTGCAAGAGTTTTTGATTCTGATTGAACCTCAACTCCTTCTTTTGCTTCAATTGCTTGGTGAAGACCATCTGAATATCTTCTTCCTTGCATGATACGGCCTGTAAATTCATCTACAATCATTACCTCGCCATTATTTACAACATAGTCAATATCTCTTGTCATTGTTGTATTTGCTTTAAGAGCGTTGTTAATATAATGAGCAAGTTCTAGATGTTCTGGATCTGATAAGTTTTCAATTCCAAAGAATTTTTCAGCTTTTGCTGTACCTTGTTCTGTAAGGTTTGATGATTTTCTTTTTTCATCAACCAAAAAATCTACTTTTTCTACAACAAATTCTCTATCAAAAGGATCTTGGTCTAAATCTTCATTTGGATCTAAAATTCTTCCTTCAAGACCTTTAATAAATTCATCAGCTTTTACATAAGTATCTGTAGATTCGTCGCCTTCTCCAGAAATAATAAGTGGAGTTCTAGCCTCATCTATTAAAATTGAATCGACCTCATCGACTATGGCATAATGAAGACCTCTTTGAACCATGTTGTCTTTATAAATAACCATGTTATCTCTTAGGTAATCAAAACCAAATTGGTTGTTAGTTCCATAAGTTATATCACAATTGTAATTTTTTTGTCTTTCAGAATTTGTAAGTCCATAAATAATACAACCTACAGTAAGACCTAAAAATGAATAAACTTTTCCCATCCACTCTTGGTCACGCTTTGCTAGGTAATCATTTACTGTAACTACGTGGACTCCTTTTCCATCAAGGGCATTCAAATAAGCAGGAAGAGTTTCAACTAAAGTTTTTCCCTCTCCTGTTTTCATTTCTGCAATTTGTCCATTATGTAGAACAATTCCTCCCAGTAATTGCACTGGATAGTGTTTCATTCCCAAAACCCTATCACTTGCTTCTCTTACTGTAGCAAATGCTTCTACCAAAATATCATCAAGACTTTCACCGTTTTTAAGTCTTTCTCTAAATTCATCTGTTTTTGCTTGTAACTGTTTATCTGTTAATTTTTGCATGTCTTCATCTAGTGCTAAAATTTTGTCAACTAATTTTTGGTTGTTGGCAATTTCTTTTTGACTAAATGATTTAAATATATTTAATAACGCCAAATCTTTCACCTCTAATTCAATCTATATCCTACCCTTTTTTTGTCCTTTTATCAACGAGTAAGATTAAACTATCACTTATATAATATTAAATGAAAATTTATCAAATGTAAAATAAATTATTCAATTTATTCAAAAATTCTCTTTAAAATATTTAATCGCATCAATATAGCCGTCAAATCCCTTGCCTTTTATGGTTTTTTTTGCAAAATATGATACGTAGGATTTTTTTCTAAAATCTTCTCTGTTTTCAATATCAGTCAGATGCACTTCAACTGTTGGAATATTTACAGCCTTTAATGCATCCAAAATTGCAATTGATGTGTGGGTATAAGCAGCAGGATTTATAATAATTCCATCGTAGAAATTGTAAGCTTCTTGAATTTTATTTATAATTTGCCCTTCAGAATTTGACTGGTAAATTTCTATTTCTATATTATTTTCATTTGCAAAATCTTTTATATATTTTATCAAATCCTTGTAACTTTTATTTCCATAGAGATTTTTTTCCCTTATTCCAATCATATTTATATTTGGTCCATTAATAACTAATATTCTCATAAAATTTCTCCTCTATTTTCTTTGCACAAGTTTTTAAATCATTATTTTCTACTTCAAAATCCTTAAATTTATCATATAAATTTTTTCTTTTATTATAAAGATCTATTATTTTATATTTTTTTGAAAGAGGCCTTCCTTTAATTTCTAGTTTTTCTAAATCTCTTTTTACATTTACAATAAGGGAATTTTCTTTAAGCCTATAATAATTTTCTTCTTTCTCAACAATTCCACCACCACAGCTTATAATTAAGCCAGTTTTTTTTGAAAATTCTTCTAAAATTTCACTTTCCTTTTTTCTAAATGCCTCTTCCCCATAATTTTTGAAAAATTCTTCAATATTGCCATATTTTTTTTCAAATTCTAGGTCAAGATCAATAAATTTTCTATTCATATTTTCTGCCAAAATTTTTCCAAGAGAAGTTTTTCCAGATCCTGGCATGCCTATTAGAGCAAGATTTAATTGATCTTTCATTAGGGATTTTTTTATATTTTCAATCATTGACTCATCAAATTTTTTGTCCAAAAATAATTCACAAGCTTTTACTGCTTGGGCAATCAACATGTCAATCCCACAAGCATATTTTATATTTTTTAATTTTCCATCAATTAAAATTTTTGTCATATTTGGATTATAAATTAAATCTATTACAGCCTCTATTTTTTAAAATCATCCAAATTTATTTCTTCAATATATTCATTATTGTTTGGATACATGCCAACTGGAGTTGTGTTTATAATAATCTCAAAATCAGAAAAATCTCTTGCATCTTTAAAATAGGGTTCAAATCTTCTAGATAAAAAAACAATTTCTTTTGCACCCTCATCTTTCAAAACTTCTTCTACAGTTTTTGATGAGGCACCTTTTCCTAAAATCAGACACTTTTTATTCTTTATATCTATTTTATTTTTTTTAAGATTAAAAGAAAATCCATAATAATCAGTATTATAACCGTAAAGTTTTCCGTTTTTATTAACTATTGTGTTTACTGCTCCAATTTTTTTTGCCTTATCCGATACATAATCAAGGTATTTTATTACAGTTTTTTTGTAGGGAATGGTTACATTTATCCCTTTAAAATCTTTTTTTTCAAAAAAATCATCCAATTCATCTTCATTTTTTTCAAAATATTGGTAATCGTAATATCCAATTTTTTCATGAATAGTTTTTGAATAAGAATGGCCCAATTTTTTTCCCAAAAGTCCATAAGATTCATTTTCTTTTTGTAGGTTTTTGGATTGGCCCATTATTTCTTGGTAAATTTTCACAAAATATTTTCCATATTTTGGATTACCTTCTTTAATTTTTTTTAATATTTCCTTTTCTCTTACTGGGTCATAAATTTTTTTATTGTGATAAATTTTATAAGCCCTTACTTTTTTTGAAAGATCAAACCTTTTTTCCAATAAGCCTATAATTTCCTCATCAATCTTATTTATATTTTGTCTAATTTCTTTTAAATCTTCCATTTAAGCTCCTATATATTCAATTTTTCCTCCTAATTTTTCAAAAGTTTTAAAAAATGAAGGATAAGACTTATCTACTGCCCTATAATTTTTTATAATAATATCATCTTTTGCCATCAAGGATCCTATGCTTGCTGCCATAACAATTCTGTGATCATTAAAGGAGTCGACTTCTCCTCCTATAACTTTGCCTGAAATTTCTAAACCATCTCCAACAATTTCGCACTTTGCTCCCAAATCATTTAGCATTTTTTTCGTTGATTCAAGTCTATCACTTTCTTTTAGCCTTAATCTTTTACCATTTACAATATAAGATTTTTTGTCAAGAAGAGTAAGTAAGACTCCAACTATTGGACATAGATCTGGAATTTGGGAAATATCTATTATTAATTTTTTATTTTCCCTTTTGCATTTTTTTATTTTTTTACAAATTTCTACAATTTCCCTATCTTTTTGCAAGGAATCTTCCTTTAAATTATTTATTTTTATATTGGAATTTATAAGATTTGCCCCATAAAAAAAGGCTGCATTTGACCAATCGCCCTCTACATAGTAATTTTTGGGGGATTTTATTTGTGCATTTTCAATATAATAGGAGTGATTTTCTTTTTTCACTTTAACATTAAAATCTTTTAAAACTTTTCTTGTTATATCAATATAGCCAATTGATTCCGGTTTTTCTTTTAATTTTATATAAGTTTTTCCTGATAATTTGCTTGCAGCAAGCATGATCGAGCTTATATATTGGCTAGATTTATTTTCCAAAAATTCAAATTCACCCGATTCTAATTTTCCTTTTATTGAATATGGAATTTTGTCAGATGAAATTTTTAATCCATGCTTTCTTAAATTATTTATTAATTCTAGATTTGGTCTTTGACCAAGTCTTTTTTCTCCAATAATCTTTGTATTTTTTGAAAAATGAGTGCAAACTCCAGTAAAAAACCTCAAGGAAGTTCCAGATTCGTGCATATCTATGGTAGAATTTTCTCTTTTTTCCTTTGGTGGATTAATTTTTACAAAATTTTCATTTTTTTCAATTTCTACTCCCAAATTTTTTAAAGCTTGTATTGTAACATTTATATCTTTTGAAAATTCATTTATATAAATATTTGTAGGCTCATCGCAAAGTCCTGCCAAAATTAAAGCTCTATGGGCAAAAGATTTTGAAGAGATTGCATCAATTTCGCCTTTTAGTTTTGAAGGGTGAATTAAAATATTATCTGTTTTCATAAATTTCCCTCAATTCCTTAAAATCTATATTTAAAATCTCACAAGTTCCTAATTTTTTCACAACAATTATATTGATTTTATCTTTCCTTGATTTTTTATCTAGCTTGCAAATTTTTATAATTTCGTCTGTATCAAAATTTATATCATAATCTAGGTCGTATTTTTTTAATACTTTTACAAAATCATCGTAAAAATCTTTATAAAAATTTTTGACCATAATTTTCATGCCAAGAGCAACTGCATGGCCGTGGCTTATTTTAAAATTTGAATTTATTTCGATTGCATGGGCAAAGGTGTGACCATAATTTAAAATTTGCCTAATACCAAAGTCTTTTTCATCTTCTTTAACCACTTCTTTTTTTATTTCTAAGCATTTTTTTATAATTGATGGGAGATTTTCATAAGTTTTACTTACATTTTCTTTTGAAATTTCATCAAAAATAGACTTATCCCTAATCATTGCGTATTTTATTGCTTCAGCCAAACCATCCTTAAAATAATAATCTGATAGGGTTTTTAAAAAATCTGTATCTATAAAAACTTTTTTTGGCTGGTAGAAAGATCCACACAAATTCTTACCTGCTTTTAAATTTACAGCAGTTTTTCCACCAACTGATGAATCGATTGATGATAAAAATGTTGTAGGAATCATTATAAAATCAAGCCCTCTTAAATATAAAGAAGCAGAAAGAGCAGAAATATCTCCAACAACTCCACCACCAAAGGCTATAAATAAATCATTTCTCCTGTATTCATTTTCTGCAGCAAATTCTAAAATTTTAACCAAATTTTCTGTAGACTTTGATTCTTCCCCATTTTCTAAAATAAATTTTTTATAAGAAAACCCTTCAAATTCTCTTTCAAGTTTTTTTCCATGAATTTTATATACCAAATCATCACTTATTATTAAAATTTTTGAATTTTTGTAGTTTTCTTTTAAATATGTATTTAATTTTTTTATAATTTTTGGACCTATTTCTACTTCATAGGGGTTTTCCAAATCAACTCTTAATTTCATTTTTTCTCTTTCTTTTTTAAAAAATATTTTTCAAAATTTACTTAAATATATTATATCAAATTAAAGAAAAAAAATACTGCTGCAAAATAATTTGCAGCAGCTAATTTATTTATTCAGGAATAATTAATCCGTAATGTCCATCTTTTCTTTTATATACAAGTCTGGTTTTCATTTCTTGGTCATCAAGGTATATAAAGAAATCATGGTTTAAAAGTTCCATTTGCATACAAGCTTCTTCGTCGCTCATAGGTCTTAGAACTATCTCTTTTTCTCTTTTGATTTTTGGAAGATTTTCTTCCTTTTCTTCTTCAAAATTTTCAAATGATTCAAATTTGATTGACTCGCCATTTCTTCTATTTCTTTGAAGTTTTGTTTTTTGTTTTCTAATTTGACGAACCAAGGCGTCAATCACCTTATCAATTCCAGTTGAGAAATTATCATTTACCTCTTCTGCCCTTAAAATTGTTCCGCCTTTTAGAAAAATGGTTGATTCAACTTTTTTTAAATTACCTTCGGTAGAAAATTTGAGGTCCATTTCTTCTTCCTTGTTGAAGTATTTGTCAAGCCTATCAAATTTTTCCTTAGCTTCTTCTTTTAAGCTTTCATAAACATTGATGTTTTTGCCTTTAATATTAAGTTTCATATTGAACCTCCATCGTTTTGATATTATATATACCCCTATAAAGTTTATGTAAACCTTTAGTTTTTTCTTTATTAAAATATATTGTATAATGAGATAAAATGAGGAGGAAATATGGAAAAAACAAAAATAAATGATATTTTGACTTATGATTTTTATTCAAATCTTAAAATATCAAACGATGAGAAATTTCTTGCATTTTTAAAAACAAATGCAAATTTAGATAAAAATAAATATAATTCCTATCTTTATCTTTTCGACATAGAAAAAAACAAAAGTTATAAAATTTCTGAAAATAATTCAATAGATCAATTTATTTTCGATCAAGATGATGATTTAATTTATAAGGAAAAATCAGATGATAACTTTGATTATTTTTATAAAAAAGATAGGTCTATGGGAGTAGGAGAACTTTATTTTAAAATAAATAAAAATGTATCCTACCTTAAAGATTTAAAAAATGGATATTATCTTATAAAAGCGACTGAAAAAAAAGAAAAAAAGAAAAAAGAAGAAGAAAAAGAGAATTCCTTTTACAAGGAAATTACAAAAGTACCTTTTTACTTTAACGGTGCAGGTTTTATAAAAAATGAACCTGCAAGTTTGTATTTATACAAAAAAGATGATGGTAGTCTTAAAAAAATCAGAGAATTTTCTAATGAAAATTTAAATGCCTTTGCCATTAATGAAAATAGGGATAAACTTGCCCTTGTTATTGGAAAAAATGACAATGAAGTTTCAAGGCTAAGGGAAGATTTAATAATTTTAGATTTAGAAACAATGGAAGAGAAAACTATAATAGAAAATATTTTTTCCTATTATGATGTATTTTTTGATGAAGAAGATAATTTGATTTTTGTTGGAACTGATATGAAAAAAGGCGGAATAAATGAAGATGCCTTTATTTATAAGAGTAATTTATCAGGAAATTTCGAAAAAATTTCTCCAGATGATTTTGACAAATCTTTTGGAAATTCTATAGGAAGTGATGCAAGATTTGAATCTTTTAAAACTTTCTCATACAAAAATCAAAAACTTTACTTTATAGTTACAGAAAAAGAAGAATCAAAACTTTATTCATTAGACAAAAATAAAAATTTAAAACAAGAAATTTCAGGATGTGTTGAAGACTTTGTAGTTTCTGATGAAAATATTTACTATTTTGCCATGACAGAAGATAGGCTCTCCCACCTAAAAGATAAGAAAAATGAAGAAATTTTACTTGATAATAAAATCAAATCATCACTTGGAAAAATTGAAGAATTTTTCTATGAATCAAACGGCGATAAAATAAGAGGCTATGTTCTTCTTCCAGTTGATTTTGATAAAAACAAAAAATATCCAACACTTTTATCAATTCACGGGGGTCCAAAAACAGAACTTTCAAATATTTTCCACCACGAACACCAAGTTTTTGCAAATGATGGATATATAATTATTTATACAAATCCTCACGGTTCAAGTGGAAATGGTGTGAAGTTTTCTGACATTAGGGGAAAATATGGATCTATTGACTACGAAGATTTAATGAATTTTACAGATTTTGCCATTAAAAAATATCCGCAAATTGATGAGAAAAATATGGGAGTTTATGGTGGATCTTATGGCGGCTTTATGACAAATTGGATTATTTCCCACACTGATAGGTTTAAGGCTGCAAATTCTCAAAGATCAATTTCAAATTGGACTTCATTTTATGGAACTTCTGATATTGGATATTATTTTGGACCAGATCAAACGGGAGCAAATCCTTGGGATAATCTAGAAAAAATGTGGGACCAATGTCCAATAAAATACGCAAAAAATGTAAAGACTCCAACTATGTTTATCCACTCTGATGAAGATTATAGGTGTCCATTGGAACAAGGTCTTCAAATGTATACAAGAATAAAAGAAAATGGAATCGAATCAAAAATGTATATTTTCCACGAAGAAAATCACGAATTATCAAGATCAGGAAAACCAAAAGCAAGAATAAAAAGACTCGAAGCAATAAAAGAATGGTTTGATAGGTTTTTAAAATGAAAATGAGTCAGAAAAATTCAAAAAAATTCATTGTGAATTTGATAGAAAGAATAAAAAATCATGATTTGATGACCCTAGCATCATCCCTTTCCTATTATTTTTTGTCAGCTGCCATTCCAATGCTTTTGGTTTTATCAAATTTGGTGACAAAATATATGAAAGGAAATGAAGATGTGGTAATTGATTATATAAAACTTTTACCAGATTCAATAAAAGGAGTAATAATGATGATTGTTAAATCTATTATTGAATCATCTTCAGTTTCAACAATTTCAACCATAACTTTAATCTTTGCCCTCTGGTCAGCATCAAAAGGAGTTTCAAAATTAATTCTTGCAATTAACGTTGCCTACGGCCTTGAAGATGATCATTCTTTGATAAAAAATAAAATATTTGGGTTTTTGTATACCTTTGTATTAATTTTTATCCTTATTTTTATATTTTTATTAAGAATTTATTCAAAGGGAATATTTAATTTAATAGGTAATGTATTAAAACTTTTAAATTCAGATTTTTCAATAAAAGAATTTTCATGGTTAGTAAATTTAGTATCGGGAATTGTCCCACCGCTAATTTTAATATTTGGACTAGGCCTTCTTTATAAATTTGCCCCCTACAATAATTCTATAAAAGTAAGTTTTAAAGATGCCTTGGTAGGTTCAATTTCAACAGGAATAATGATTACTATAACAAGTTTTGGATATTCGTTTTTCTTAAATAATCTAAGCAATATGTCAGTAATTTATGGGGCCTTGGCAGGAATAATTGCCTTTTTAGTTTGGATGCTTTTATTTTCTCTTACAATAATTTTGGGAGCAGAAATTATAGCAGCTTATATGAAGACAAAAAACACTTTTAGGAAGTTAAAATAATGGAAAGATATGCAGAGATCGATAAAAAATATAAAAGAGAAATTGTACTTCTAAAAGCAAGACCTTGCAGGTGGGGAAAATGTAGGTTTTGCGATTATATAGAAGATAACGAGCTTGATGAAGAAAAAATTGACCAAATAAATAAAAAAGTTTTGGAAAAAGTTACAGGAAAATACGGAGTTCTTGAAATTATAGATTCAGCATCTTTTTTTGAACTAACAGAAAATACAAAAAAAATGATCAAAGACCTCGTTGATTCAAAAAATATCCACACCCTATTTTTTGAATGTCATTGGATTTATAGAAATAAAATTAATGAAATAAGAAATTATTTTAAAAATCAAAAAATAATTATTAAAACTGGGGTAGAAACTTTCGACAATGATTTTCGTGAAAATTATTTAAAAAAGGGAGCAAGTTTTAAAACTTATAAGGATATTTTAAAATATTTTGATTCTCCTTGCATTATGGTTGGAATAAAAGGTCAAACAAAAGAAATGATTGAAAAAGACATTGATATAATTTTAAATCATTTCTCCCATGCAACTGTAAATGTTTTTAATGAAAATTCAACCGATGTTAAAAGAGATAATGAGCTTGTAAAATGGTTTTTAGAAAAATATCACGAAAAATTAAAAGATAATCCAAAAATTGACTACCTATATAATATTACAGATTTTGGAGTAGGTTGATGAAAAATGAGCTTAGAAGATATTTTTTAAATAACAGAAAAAAAATATCTAATTCTGATAAAAAAATTTGGGATGATGAGATAAAAAACAAAGTTATAGAAAGTAAAGCTTATAAAAATGCCAAATCAATTTTTATTTATTATTCAACAGTTGATGAAATTGATACAAAAGAAATAATTAAAAAAGCATTTTTAGATAAAAAGGAAATTTATATACCAAAAATTACAGGAAAACATAAAATGATTCCTGTTTTACTTAAATCCTTTGAAGATCTTACCTATGGAAAATATAAAATAAAAACATCAAGATTAGAAATAACAAATGAAAATATAGACCTTACTATAGTTCCAGGACTTTCATTTGATGAAAATAAATATAGGCTTGGCTATGGCGGTGGATTTTATGATTATTATATAAAAAATCATAAATCCTTTTACATCGGTTTATTTTACCAAATAAATAAATCCTATAAATTAAATTTTGACGATTTTGACCAAAAATTAGATTTAATAATTACAGATAAAAATATTTTCTAAAGAAAAAACTCTAAAGTTTTATTTAAAACTTTAGAGTTTTTCTGTATATTTTAAAAAATTATAGATATTATAGAAAAAATAGAAACACAAATTATAAGTAGATTCCAAAATAAAGACTTATTTTTATATACCAAAACAAAATTTACAAAAAATATAATATAAAAAATAAATGTGATTAATTTAGCTAAATTTTCAGGCACCTTATATCCAAAGTAAGAACTAACTATAAGAAAAATCATAGCTATAGCAAAAATCGCTCTTATAGTTTTATAATATAAATTATCCTTTAGCATTTCAAAATTCATATTATTCCTCCCATAATGAAATATTTTTAATTTTGAGTTTTTATTATTGACTTATATTATAATATTATTATAAAGAAAATTATAATCATTCTCAATACTTTTTGAGAAAATTTTTGCTAATAATTTATCATTACTTAACTGTATCAAATTCTTGTTTATATAAATAAGACAGCAAAGTTAAGTTTTTCCTAACTTTGCTGTCTTTTAATTTTTTATTTAAAGCTAAATAATACTATTATTTATTTTTTGGAAGCAACTTTTCCATTCCACCCATATACATTTGTAGTGGTTTTGGAATTTTAACTGATCCGTCTTCTTGTAATAGGTTTTCTAAAAATGCAATTAACATTCTTGGAGGAGCTACTACTGTATTATTTAATGTGTGGGCAAAATAATTTCCTTTTTCTCCTCTTAATCTTATTTTAAGTCTTCTTGCTTGAGCATCTCCAAGATTTGAACAAGAACCAACTTCAAAATATTTTCCTTGTCTTGGGCTCCACGCTTCAACGTCACAAGATTTTACTTTTAAATCTGCCAAATCTCCTGAACAACATTCGAGTGTTCTTACAGGAATCTCAAGTGATCTGAAAAATTCTACAGTATTTTGCCATAATTCATCATAAAATTTCTTTGAATCTTCTGGTTTACAAATTATAACCATTTCTTGTTTTTCAAATTGGTGAATTCTATAAACTCCACGTTCTTCAATTCCATGAGCTCCAACTTCTTTTCTAAAACATGGTGAATATGAAGTCATTTTTAATGGCATATCATCTTCGTCTGTGATAGAATTTATAAATTTACCAATCATTGAGTGTTCACTTGTTCCGATTAAATATAAGTCTTCGCCTTCGATTTTATACATCATATCTTCCATCTCAGAAAAGCTCATTACTCCTGTAACAACGTCAGATCTAATCATAAATGGAGGAATGTGGTATTCATATCCCTTATCAATCATAAAATCCCTTGCATAAGAAAGAATTGCTGAATGAAGTCTTGCAATATCTCCTTTTAAATAATAAAAACCTGCTCCTGATGTATCTCTTGCAGAATCTAAATCAATTCCATTAAATGTTTCCATAATATCAACGTGATAAGGAACTTCATAATCTGGAGTTACATTTTCACCAAATCTTTCGATTTCTACATTTTCTGTATCATCTTTTCCTATTGGAACTGAATCGTCAATCATTTGTGGAATGACTTGCATTTTTTCTTTTAATTGGTCTTGGAATTTTCTTGTATCTTCTTCAATTTGAACAAGTTTTTCATTTATATCTGAAACTTCTTCTTTTACTTTTTCAGCCTCATCTTTTTTTCCTTGACCCATAAGAGCACCAATTTGCTTTGATGTTTTATTTCTTTTTGCCCTTAAATTATCTCCTTCAGTTTTTACATCCCTTAATTTTTCATCAAGTTCAATAACTTCATCTACCAAAACTAATTTTTCATCTTGGAATTTTTTCTTAATATTTTCCTTAACTAGTTCTGGATTTTCTCTAACAAATTTTATGTCTAACATTTTTCCTCCTAAATTTTTTACAAAAAAATCCCGCCCCAAAAAGGGACGAGATTATCGCGGTACCACCCAAATTAATGAAATAAATTCATTCACTTTAAAATTTATAAGCTCAAAGACGGATTCATTAACTTTCACCAAAGATTTTCACCAACCATCTTCTCTCTAAAGGCTATTTTTAATTACTACTTCTCATCACAGCTTTATTCAATTAATTCTAATATACTTTTATTTTTATTTTTTTCAAATATTTATAAATTTTTCGATTGCTTTTTTTGGAAGGCCTATATCACAAACAACGGTTTTATCTCTAAAATAATTATCTTCATAAAGACCCTTTTTTAAAATTTGCATACAAACAATTAAATCACTATCGACATAAGATCCATAATTATTTTCACCATTTGCATCAAAACCTGAAGGCAAATCAATCGAGATTGTATAGATATTTTTTTCATTTATTAACTCAATAATATTGGCATAAATTCCAGAAACAGGTCTATTTAGTCCAGTTCCAAAAATTCCATCAATAATTGTATTTACCCTATCAAGATTATTTCTTAAAAAATTCATATCTTCAATCGTTTCAATTGGATAAATATCTTCTGTAAGATTTTTACAAGCATTATAATTTATAATAAAATCTTTACTCGCCTTATTCTTATTTCCAATAATATAAATATGGCAATTTTTTCCAAGAGCAAGTAAATTTCTTGCAAGAGCAAGTCCATCTGCTCCATTATTTCCACAAGAAACAATAATTGCAAAAGAGTGTCTTATATCAAGATTAATATTTTCCATCACAGAAAGTGCTGCCCTTTCAACCAAGCACAAAGATGGAATTTTAATCTCATTTATTGCAAATCTATCAATATTTTGCATGGTTTCACGATCTACTAAAAGCATAATTTACTCCTAAAATGAAAGTCTTAAATCTTCTCCAAAAATTTCCATTACATGGCTTGAACCAATAATTCTCGAAAAAATCCTATCCCCGTAAAATTCCATAAGCTCATCTTCAGAATAATTTGATGAAAAAATTATAGGTTTTTTGTTGATAATCCTATCATTTACAATTTCAAATAAATTTGATTCATTAGAATTTCTATCATTTTCACTACCCAAATCATCAATTATCAAAAGGTCAGACTCAAAAATCAAGTCATATCTTTCTTTTAATTCTTCTTTTCTTTCAGAAAAAGCATATAAATAATCATTCATAAAAGAAAATAATTTTGTAGCTGTAAGGTAAAGGACAGAATAATTTTTATCCAAAATTTCCTTGGCAATAGAATTTATCAAAAAAGTCTTTCCCCTTCCCACATCTCCAAAAATATAAAGATTTCTATAAGAATTTGGAAAATCATCCGCGTATGCCTTGGCTTCATTTGCAATTCTTTTTATATTTTCATAAGGACTTATCGGATAATCCTTGTATAGATTTTTTGAATATAAGTTCGGATTAAAAGTCCTAAAATTTTCTCTTTGAACAAGCCTACTTATATTTGATTGGGAATATTTTTTTTCAATAATAAGTTTTTTCCTACAAGAACAAGTTTTTGTATTTACAAAACCAGTATCTTTGCAAATTTCACAATGATAGTGGATTTTAAGATAATCTTTAGGATAGGAATTTTTTATTAAAATTTCTTCTTTTTCCCTATCAAGTTCTCTCAATTTTTTCTTAAATTCTTCTACATCCATTCCCCCTTGGGCAATTTTTGCTCCTTGTTGGCCAAAAGATGCAATTGTCTTATCAATAACCCTAATTCTTGGGAATTTTTCGTAGATTTCTTTTTTTCTTTTTTCCTGATTTTTTATATTATCTATTCTTCTTTTTTCAATTATTCTTGAAATATTATCATTGGGACTCATTTTCTATCCCCTCCTTCAAGAATTCTTCTAAATCTTTCTTCCCTTGCCTTTTCGGCAAAAGATTTTTCTTTTGAATTTCTATTTTTTGACCTATAAACTTTCTTGGCACTTTTATATTTTCTTGGAGATTTTTCCCTCAATAGTTTTGCCCTTTCTTCTTTTATTTTTAAATCATTTAAAGAAAAAACGCTTTGGTCTCTCCAGGTTTTTAAAAATCCCATTACATATTTTACATCAACATTATTAACTTCTTTTGCTTGCCTAAAAGCTTCAGTAACAAGCTCAGGATCTTGCTTATATTCTTCCAAAGTTTCTTGAATTCTTCTAATATCTTGTGGGGTAAGCTGTCTTTGGATAATTCTTTCAACCTGATCAAACATTACAGATTTTCTTTTTGAAATATCAAGCATATTTTCCCCATGATTTTCATTAGAATTTCCAAAGTAGGCTTGTCTTAGGGAAATTATTTCAAGATAAAAGCTCCCATCGCCCCTATCTTTTTTCCTAAACACACCCATATTTATCCAATATGAAATTATTTCATTCATTTTTTCATCATCAAAAATAAGTTGTTTTTTTATTTTTTCTAAATCAACTTCTCCGCTAGATTTTAAATCCTTATATATAAGCAAAAAAACTTTTAGGCTATCACCGTCTGCCATGGGAACATATGTATTTAAAAACATATTTTCAAATGAAGTTTCCCCCATATCCAAACTTAAATTTTGAATTTTAAATTCCAAATTATTACCTTCCATCTTTTCTTATTTTCATTTTTGTAATTAAACTATAGATTTTGCCATTTTTTGTTAAAAAATATTTTTCATCTGGAAAAACTTCTTGATTTTCAAAAATTTCTGTGGTATTTCCAATTTTTCTAAAACCTAATTTTTCGTACAAAGAAATCGCTCTTTTATTAAAATTATTTACATCAAGGTTTAGCTCGTGAAATTTTAAATCATTAAAATAATAATCAAGTAAAATTTTCATAGCCTTATAGCCAAAACCTTTTGACGTATATTTTGGATCAAAAACAATGCCCAATTCACTTTTCCTTAGAATTGGATTGTAATTTTTTAGGCCAATAAAGGCAATAAATTCGTCATCATCAATTTTTCTTACTGCAAAATATCTTTTTCTATAAATATTTACATTCATAAACCAAACTTCGCAGTCAATTTGAGAAAAATTTCCATAATTGTAGCCTTTTAGTCTTTCATCATCGTTCATTGACCATTTTCTTAAATCATAGGCATCATCTAAGTCTAATTTTTTTAAATATATGTCTTCGTCTTTTCCAATTATTTTCATTTTAATCTTCGTGTTTTAAATCTTTAAAAGTCGTACATTGTTTGTGGAAAAATAATTCCATGAGCCCTGTTGGCCCATTTCTGTGCTTTGCCAAAATAACTTTTGCAACATTTGGATTATCATCTTCATCATAATAATCTTCTCTAAACAAAAGCATAACAACATCAGCATCTTGCTCAATTGCTCCAGATTCACGAAGGTCTGATAAAATTGGCTTGTGGTCAGATCTTTTGTCGGCCTCACGAGATAATTGGGCAAGAGATAGAACTGGACAATTAATTTCTTTTGATAAAGATTTTAGTCCTCTTGAAATTTGTGCAATTTCTTGTTGCCTGTTATCAAATCTTCCCTCGCCTGTCATAAGTTGCAAATAATCAATTACAATTAAATCTAAACCTTCTTCAGCTTTTAATCTTTTGCACTTACTCCTAAGCTCTGACAAAGTTATGCCTGGAGTTTCGTCGACATAAATTTCTTTTTCTTTAATTTTTGTAATAGCATTTATTATTTCAATCCACTCGTCAGCCTCCAAATTTCCTGTAATTATTTTTTCAAGATCAATCATTGAAACCATAGAAATTAATCTTTGATTTAATTGGTAGGTTGACATTTCTAATGAAAAAAAGGCAACTGATTTTCCAGCATTTGCTGCATTCCATGCCATGGTAAGTCCAAGAGCAGTTTTTCCCATTGCAGGTCTTGCTGCAAGTAAAATTAATTGAGAATTTTGAAGACCTGATAATTTGTTGTCGACGCTTGAAATTCCTGTAGTAACTCCAGTAATTTTTCCATCATTTAAACTTAAAAGCTCCAATTGTTTGATTGTTTCATCCATAGTTTCTGAAACTCTCACAAGACCCTTTTCAAGATTTTTTTGGCTTATTTCAAAAATTTTTGATTCTGCCATCTCGATTACTTCTTTAGCATCTTTTTTTTGCTCGTAAGATTTTCCAACTATATCATCGCAAGCTCCAATTAAAGCTCTAAGTAAGGCTTTTTCTTTGACATTTTCACAGTATTGGTCCATGTTTGGAGTATAAAATGAGGAGAGTGTTATCTCTAAAATAAACTTCTCTCCCCCAACTTCTTCCAAGATGTTTTCTGATTTTAATTTTGAAATAAGACTTACTTCATCTATTTTTATATCTTTTTGATACATATTAACTAAAGTCTTATAAATTCTTTGGCATCTTGAATCATAAAACTCATATGGCTTTACCAATTGTATAGCCTGGTCTATGGTCTCACTTTTTTTAATTATACAACCAATTATGGCCATTTCTGAATTAATGTCACTAGGCATTTGCCTAAGAGACTCTTCCATTATTCAGCCTCTACATTCACTTTTAATTTTGCAGAAATTTGTTGGTAGAGTTTAATTACAACTTCATAAGTACCTAATGAATCAATATCAGCCTTTTCAATTTTTTTCTTATCAACTTCTATATTTTTTTCATCAAGTGCTTTTTTGATATCCATATTTGTAATTGAACCAAATAATTTTCCATTTTCTCCAGCTTTTACCTTGATTGTTACTTCTGTATTTTCAATTTTTTCTTTATTTTCGTTAGCTTCTTTAATATTTTTATCTTCTTCTTTTTGAAGCTCTTTTAAATGTTCATTAAGTTTTGCTAAATTTTCTTTATTTGCTTCTACCCCAAGATTGTTTGGCAAAATATAGTTTCTAAAGTAACCTTGTTTTACATTTACAACTTCACCTTTTTTACCAATTTTTTTAACATCCTCAGTCAATATTATCTTCATCTTGTAATTCCTCCTCTAAATATTCTTTAATTGCTTTTTGTAGCATAAGTTCTGCTTCCTCAATGCTCATATCAAGTTGAGTTGCAGCTGAGGTCAAATGTCCTCCTCCTCCAATTCTTTCCAAAATTAATTGAACTGAAATATCTCCCAAACTTCTTCCTGATATGTGAATTTTATCATTTGATCTTGTCAAAACAAAACTTGCTTTAACGCCTTTTATATTTAATAAATCATCAGCCGCTTGACTTGCTATTAAAGTTGAACCGTCCATTTCCCTATTGAAATGACCAATTGCTATAAAATCGTAAACAACTGTCGAATCGGCTATAACTTCTGATTTATATTTAACTATTTCAAAATCATCTTTGAACATTCTTTTAATTATTATAGAATCTGCTCCCCATCTTTTTAAAATTGATGCAGCTTCAAAAGTTCTTACTCCAGTTTGATAAACAAAATTTTTAGTATCTACAGTCAAACCTGCAAGAAGGGCTTCCGCAACTGGAACTCTAGCCTTAAACGATTCATCAAAATAATTTAAAATTTCTGTTACGAGCTCACTTGCACTTGATGCATAGGGTTCAATGTAAGAAATTGTAGCATTTCTGATATAATCATTTCCCCTTCTGTGATGGTCAATTATTACAATTTGATCAGTTTTATCCAAAAGTGATGGAGCTTCTGTAGAATTTTTTCTGTGATTATCCGTAACTATCACTAAAGATCCTTGATCCATTAATTCTAAAGCCCTTACTTCTGTAACAAGATCTTCTTTAAAACCTTCTAAATCTTCAACAGTTTTATTGTAAATATTTTCAATTGGTTTATTTACATCATTTAAAACAAAATAACATTTTTTACCAATACTTTTTATTCCCTCATAAATTCCAAGGGCAGATCCAAATGAATCCATGTCTGGATTATTGTGACCCATGACAAAAACTTTTGAAGAATTTTCCACCATTCTTTTTAAAGCTTGAGAAATGACACGACTTCTTACTTTCGAAATTTTTTCTGTTGCTTTTGATTTTCCTCCAAAGTATTCGTAATTATCTCCCTCTTTAATTACAACTTGATCGCCTCCACGAGATAGTGCAATATCAATAGAAATTCTGGATTCTTCGTAAACATCAAAAGGTTTTGAACCTGACAAACCTACACCAACTGATAGGGTTGGCTCAATGGAGTTTCCTTTTTTCACATCCCTGACCATATCCAAAATTTCAAATTTACCTTCATAAATTTTTTTGTAATCTTCATAATGAATCATAACAATATACCTGTCATTTTCATATTTTCTGACCATGGCACCATATTTATCAAAATAATTCATTATAAGCTTATCAATCTTTCCTGTTACAGATGACATATCGCTTGCTTTGGTTGATTGTCTTAAATCATCGAAATTATCGATATACATTGTCAAAACTACAAGTCTTCTGTCTTTAAATATTTTTTTAATGTTTTCATCACTTGTATTGTCAATTCCATAGACAAAGGTAAGCTCATCATCAAATTTTTCTCTTTTTATTGTAGAATAATAAAATTCATAAATTTTATCATAAATATTAACTGTAATAGGATCTGTTGATTTTTTTGTAAAATCAATTGAATTAAAATCTGCTATAAAATTATTTACACTTTTTCCTATCAAATTTTTGGCTTCAAATAATTCTTTAAAATTAGAATTGTGCCATTTAATAGTTTTCCCCTCTTCTAAGATTACTATAGGAAATGGCATTTGAAAAACAACATTTTTAGTTATTTCGTCAAATGAATAATCCATCTCATCTATATATGCTTGAAAATAATCTTCATTGTGATCGTCAATTTTTTTTATATAAAAATATAGTAAAACCACAAAAATTAAACCAATGGTTGCAAATATTTTTTCATAAAAAAATAAGATTAAAGAAATAAGCAGAGGTAATATTAATATAAATATATAATTTTCTTTTGTAAAATACCTTAATTTATCTTTCATCTTATCCTCACTTTTTTTCTAAAATTAACAAATGTGTCAATAAATCCAATAAGGGCAATTATTTCTCCTGCATATGAAAATAATATAAACATTAAAAACCAGTTGAAAACCCTTGATATTTTGTTTTTTCTTAATGATACAAAATAATCTATAAGTAAAATTCCATTTAAAGAAAATATTAATTTCAAAGTCATTATTGAATTTAAATATATAAACTCTTCTGAAAATCCTAACAGTTTACTTAAAACTACCGAAATAATCAAGGATGCAAAAATAAGCTTTAAATCTTTCACTTCAATTCTTATAGTATTGATTATTCTTAAATCTCTTATATTTTCATCTTTATAATTCAAGTAATTTCTAACTAATTTTAAAGAAATCATACTATAAATTAATGAAAAGAAAACTATAAGCGATGGCATAGTTGTTAGACTTTTTCTTATTATTTCCTTATCAAATTTAAAATCTTGTTCGACAAATACTTGCTCTACGTTTTTTACTAAATCATTTATTTTAAAATCTGTCTTAGTGTAAAGATACCCAATAATCGCCAAAGATAAAACTGAAAATATTAGTGTAAGTATTTTTATAGAATCCTTGTCAGTTTTATTTCTTTTAATTATATAAAAAATTACAAGTCCAGATATTAACATAGGAAGCATTAAGAAATATGCTAATCTTCTATCAATTAAAGCCAGAATTAATCCGCTTACAAATAAAAATATTGGTTTATTTTTATCATCCAAGTCCCACAATTTTATAGCCGTAAAAATTGGCACACAAAATGCAAAAATCAAATAGTAGCTAGATAAAAAAATTAATCCTACATTTATCAGTCCAAAGATTATTGCACTCACTTTTTCATTTTTTTTATTATCAACCATAAAAATCCTTTCTATTTTTTTAGGATGTTTATCACATAGATTATACGATTTTTAATAAAAAAAAGCTAACCTAAAACTAAGGTTAGCAATAATTTGAATTTTCATTTTGAAATAAACTAGTAATTTAAAATTTTCAAAATTTTGTTTCTGTATTCAATAAATTTTTCACTTGTCCTATCTCTTGGATAATCCAAATCTATATCTACAACTTCTTTAACTCTACCAGGTCTTGGCTCCATTATTATAATTTTTGTAGACATATAAACAGCTTCTTCTACATCGTGAGTAACCATAATCATAAGATTTTTAATTTCTTGCCACAAGTTTAAAATTTCATCTTGCATATTCATTCTTGTAAAAGCATCCAAGCTTCCCAAAGGCTCATCTAGCAGGAATACTTCTGGTTTTGAAATCATAGTCCTAATTAATGAAACTCTTTGGGCCATTCCACCTGATAATTCTTTTGGATAAGAATTTTTAAATTCACTAAGGCCTACTTTTTTTAGCATTTGATTAATTTCTTTCTCATCAATTTTTTCTTCGTTTTTTAATGATCCAGAAAATCCCACATTTTCACCAACACTAAGCCAAGGAAAAAGTGTAGGTTTTTGAAAGACCATGCCCTTTCTTGATGATGGTCTATCGATAATTTCTTTATCCAATAAAATTTCACCTTGGCTTGGTTTAATTAGTCCTGAAATTAATCTTAACATGGTTGATTTCCCACAACCTGATGGGCCAACTATTGAAACAAATTCATTATTTTTTATTGATAAATTTATATTTTTTAGGGCATGTGTTTTTTCATCTTCGTCTATTTTTTCAAAAACTTTTGATACATTTTTTAATTCTAATTTTTCCATTCTACACTTCCTTTTGCCAACTTAAGGCCTTGTTAGAAATCTTTTTTAAAATTACATTTACTATTATAAAGGTAAAAGCCAAAATAATTATTGCTCCATACATTGAAGAATAATCTGCCCATGAAGATTTCCAAGTTATATACCAACCAAGTCCAGATTCTACACCGAGCATTTCTGCAACGATTAGTGATGTACAAGCTGAACTCATTGCTGAAATTAATCCTTGAAAAATATTTGGACTTGCTGATGGAAGAGCAATTTTTCTTACCAATTCATTTTCACTTGCTCCCAAAGTTTTTGCAGCTTCATAATAGGATTTATTTACATTTTTAATTCCTGTCATTGTTGCAAGAGTTGTTTGAAACCAAACTCCAAGTCCAATTATAAAAACAGCTCCCCCAAAAAGACTTGTCGCAAGAACCATAACTACAGGTATCCAAGTTGTTGTAGGAATTGGCCCTAATAATTTTAAAAAAGGATCAACCCAATAATCTACTTTTTTTGAATATCCTGCTAGAATTCCTGTAATAATTCCAATAATTGAGCCGATTATATATCCTGTAAATAATAATTTTAAACTCGCAAGGGTTGATTCAAGTAAAAATCCCTTATCAGCAATCATAGAATTTAAAATCATATCAAGCCATGCAAAATATGGTAAAGGCAAAATTGCAAATTTCAAAGTTAAAAGATCATAAATTGTTAAAAGCAAAAATACAAAGGCAAATAAGGGCACCTTATAAGCCAAATTTTCGCTTAACTTTTCATTTTTAAATGATATTATAAAAAATATCCCATAAATTGCCAGTAAACTAATTAAAAAATATAAATATACTGGGGTAGCTAGCATTTCTTTGTCATAATTTGGAAAATATAAGTATTCTAAAACTGAAAATATACCAAAAATTATTGGCAAAATTTTTCTAAAAATATTTTTTTTCCTTTTATCATCTTTAATCTCTTCCATATTTTATCCTTTTCTATACTTAAAATTTATTTTTCATCATAAAAACTTCCCATTGGAAGCCAGTATGATTTCATTAATTCATCAACACTTCTTTCATCTTCAATAAGACCAATTTCTTTATAATCTGTAAAAATTGATTTTAAAGTTTTTTCTGCAAGTTCATTTTTTACAGAATAATCATAAGATTTTATAAGCTCAAGCCCTGCGTCAAAATCTCCACTTGCAAGCTTATTATCATATAATTTTTGAGTAGCTTCTTTCGGATTATTTTGCATATAAGAATTTGCTTCTTGGATAGCAGATGCTACTTTTTCAGCTATTAATGGATTTTCTTTTGCAAATTTTCCATTAAAGGCAAGGACACAGCAAACTTCTTTTCCAAAATCTTCATCGTGAGTCATAGATCTTATCGCTCTAATTTCTCCCTTATCAACAAATTTTTTTGCAAATTGATCATCCAAAACTGCAGAATCAATCTCTCCATCTTTCATTGCTTGGATAATTGCTGCATTATCAACTTGTTTGTAGCTAATCTTGTCAGGATCTACATTATCGTGGTTGAAAAATCTTAGGGCTGTATTGTGGTTTGAATTTCCTATTCCATTTGTAATTGCAAGATTTTTTCCTTCAAGCTCTTTTGTTTTTGTAATTTTGCTTTCATTTAAAACATAAAGTGATTTACATCCTGTGTGAGATGCTGAAGAAAATACTATATCAAGTCCTTTTGTTGCAGGAACAACCATTCCTGCAAATTCTCCAACTAAACCGTCAAGCTTTCCACTTCCAAGGGCATCTTTTGGATTTTTTGTGTTTACAAATTCAACTTCAATATCACGATCTTTAAAATATCCATTTAAATTTGCAATATTTGGTCCTCCCAAGCACAAGTCACCAGAATATCCTAATTTTATTTTGTCCTTGTATCTTGGTTCTTCTTTTATATCCTTTTTTGCATTTTCATCTGCAATTTTTTGTACATCTTCAAATTTTTTATCTTTTTTACTTTTTTTATTTGAAAATGTGCTTTTGTTTTCGGATAAATTATTTGATGAATTTTCTCCGGTATTTATTTGACTTTGGCATCCTGTAAATATAAGAGATCCAATTAGTAACGCTCCAACAATTTTTGATTTGATTTTCATAAATCCTCCTAAAATTTTTTATATAAAAAACAATAGAAAAAGCCCGTCCCAAACAAAGGACGAGCTACCGTGATTCCACCTTTTTATTTTCATTAAATAATAAAAACCTCTCAGGGTCTATTAACCCTTATCTCTATAACGGGAGAAGCCGCTGCAGCCTAATATCGGTGCAGAACTCAAAGATGCATTTCAATTTGTTTTAACTTGGTTAATCTCAGCAAATAACCTCTCTGTAAAGTATGACAAATCTACTCTTCTTTTCATTGTTTTTTTATATTACGAAACTATTATACAAATTCATACTAATTTAGTCAAGATTAGATCCGAAATTTTAAAAAATTTTTTTCAATCTTTTTTCATTTCAAAACACACATTTTAAATATATTTTATTTGCTTATATAGGGTATATTTAAATTAAGAAGAAGAGGGAAGTGAGATTTATGGAAAATGAAAAAAATATAAAATTAAGCATTATCTCTGATACTCATATTTTGGCAAGGGAATTGATGGCTGATAATAAAGAATTCAATATGGCTATTAAATATGATAGAAAATTTTTGGTTGAAGGAAAAGGACTTTTGAAAGAAGCTTTGAAACTTTCTAGTTTAAATGACAGCAAATATATACTAATTCCAGGAGATTTGACAAAAGATGGGGAAAAACTTTCTCATTTAGAAACAAAAGAAATTTTAAAAGCTTGGATAGATGAAGATCCTTCAAGAAGAATTTTTTTAATTCCAGGAAACCACGACATAAACAATAAGCAAGCTTTTGACTATAAAAATTTAAAAAATACAGATTATATTAGTCCAAAAGATTTTTTTGAAATTTATGATTTTTTATACCAGGATAAAGTTTTAGAATTTTATAAGGATACAGATATTTTTAAATCCTATCTTGATTTTATTAATAAAAAATACAACAGAAATTTCGAAAATTCTTATTATGGACAAGGATACGGATCTTATCTTGCAAGAATAAACACAAATTTGAAAGAAAAAAACTCCCTATCCTTAATTTTTCTTGATACTTCAATTTATTCTTGTGATTATGAACAAAATCACAAAGACGCAAAAAATAATGTAGTTGGAGCCCTTGATAAAAATTTAATAAAATGGGCAATAGAAAAAATAGACGAGGCAAAAAAAAGAGCTGACATGGTTTTTGTAATATCTCACCATGCCTTTATTCCAAATTTTAGAGATCAAAGACTGGTTTTGGGACCATTTATTATAAAAAATTGGAATGAAAAATACAAAGACTGTGACCCAAGAATTAACAACAAACTTCCAATAGAAGTTTTGGCAGATATGGGAGTAAAATTTTTGTTCACTGGTCACTTACACGAAAATGGAACTGCAAAATATAAGTCAGTTTTGGGAAATGAAATTTTTAATATTCAAACGGGATCAACTGTGACCTATCCCCTTCCAATAAGACACCTTAATGTTTTAGATGATGTAAAAGAATTTCAAGGCTTCTCCCTTGATTCAAAAACTCAATTAATCAAATCCTTTACCTTTACAAATTTATCGGGCGAGAAAATAAAAATTGATAATTCAATTGCATATGCCCTAAAAAATCAATTATCCTTAAAGGATGTTTTGTTTAATTATGTTCATTCAATGGCAAAAAATCCTTTAATTTCTGAAATGGATATAAAAAAATTTGCCCTTGAAAGGCTAAATTCAAATTTAAAAATAAAGCTTCCGGAAAATGGCTATATAAATGAACTTCTAAAAATTTATAAAAATAAATTTCCTATTCACGTAAAAAAATTAGGTTTTATAAATATCCTTGAGGCTAATGGAGAAATTTTTATAAAAATAGATTCATACAAATCCCATGCCTTGATTAAGGCAAAAAATTTGGAAGAATGTTTGGAAATTTTGATAAAACAATTTGAAGAAAAAATTATGACCACCGATAATATGATTTATTATTACGATAAAATCATGAAAAAAGGGCTTTCTATGAAAATTTCAGAAGATGGCCATACTCTTTACAATTTCGCAAATTATATTTACCAATACAGGGCTCTTGATGAGAAGACTACTCCTTCTTTTGTAGTTGAATTTATGGCAAAATTAAATAATCCACAATATTCAATCACAGATGAAATTATAAATTATTGCCATGATGAAATAAATGAAATTTTTGAATTTTTGACAAAAAATATAAGATTTGAAATAGACGGATCAAAAGATGATTTTTTTGATAAACTTGTTTCAATAAAAGGATTATTCTTTAGAAGCCTAATAAGGTATTTAAAAAGAAAATCAAATACACTTTTTGATCTTTTGACCTTTATATCAAAATTTATTCTTAAAAAAAGAAATGTTCAAGGCGTTGACCTTGCAAGATATATAGTAAATTATAAAAAAGTAACGAGCATCAAACAAAATATAGGCAAAAAAATGTTTGGTAGGGCAAATCTAAGATCATATATAATAGACTTGGTAAAATCAATCAACAATGAAGTAATAGAAACTTACGAAAATGAAGATTTAAACGAAAGAGACCACTACTTTTCATATGTGGAATATGAAGATGAAAGATAAAATCCTCTTGCAAAAATAATAATCATTTCAAATTCTTAAAAAAATTCTACTAGGATTAGAATCAAAAAATGCAATATATGCAAAAATCCTAGTAGAATTTTTTATTTCTAATAATTTTTTTATACATCTTTTTTAACTTGCTATAATAATTTCTTTTGCAAGAGAATCTTCGACATTTATAATAAATTCAAGACCATTTCCCATACATTTATTTACATAATCCAAAAATTCCTCTTGGTCCATATACATAGGATCTGCCAAGCCACTTCTTGCAAATAATTTCACATTATCATCAAGTTTAAATTTGTACTCACCTCGATCTAGAACTGTATCTCCACTTCCTTCATTTATATTTTCATTATAATTTAAAACACCAGTGAAAATTAAATACCCATCTTCAAATTTTACATGGTCAATAAAACCAAATCTAGGATCTGCTTTAGAATTGTCAATTAAAACCGCTGAATAAGATCCTGAATCAGTCAAAATATTTAAATCTTCTTTTTGATCTTCATTAGCCTTATTTTCAGTTTTTTTAGATGAATTTTTTTGAATATTATTACTTTTTATCGAAGACTTATCATCTGAAATATTTTCACTTGAAATATTTGAAATGATTTTTTCATTTATATTTGAATCATTTTCTATAATTCTTGTAGATTTTTTTGAACATCCAGATAAAATAATGGATAAAAAAAGTAAATATATTAATTTATTTTTCATAATTTTTCCTTTAAAAAAAGCCCAGCTAAACTGGGCTCAGGCTGTTGACAAACTCAAAAATTCCCCATTTCGACCGAGTGAAACGAGCGGAGAAATCTCATGAGATCTCTCCGTGCGTTCGTTTCACTCGCTTAGTCGAGATGGGTTTTAACTTAATTTTATTTTTGAATTGTTAATGAATTATTAAACTGACTTTGTCTACGCTCTGAGCTCAGCTAAACTGGGCTAATAAATTTCAATTAAAAATCAGATAAATCTGCTTTTCTTTTTTCTAAAAAGGCTGTCATGCCTTCTTTTTTGTCGTGAGTTTCAAAAGTTGATGCAAAAGTGTTTGCTTCTAATTGGATTCCTGTGTGAAGATCAGATTCTAATCCAAGGTTAATAACTTGTTTTGCAAGAGTTATTGCATATGATGCTTTTGAAATAATTTTTTCTGCCATTTTTGTACAATAATCCATTAATTCTTCTTTTTCAACAACATGGTTTACAAGACCAATTCTGTAAGCTTCATCAGCTTTTATAGAATCTGTTGTAAAAATTAATTCTTTTGCAATTCCTTTTCCAACAAGTCTAGGAAGTCTTTGAGTTCCACCAAATCCTGGAATAATTCCGAGACCTACTTCTGGTTGACCGAATAGAGCATTTTTAGATGCTACTCTGATATCACAAGCCATAGAAATTTCACAACCACCACCAAGAGCAAATCCATTTACAGCTGCAATTGTAACTTGTGGCATCTCTTCAAGCATATTAAAAGTTTCATAAGCAAGCATACTCATTGCTCTTCCTTCTTGAGGTGTAGCATTTACCATTTCAGAAATATCAGCTCCAGCTACGAAAGATTTTTCTCCACCACCTGTAAGAATTAAAACTTTTACATCTTTTCTATCTCTTATATCGGAAAAAGTTTCATTTAATTCTTTTAAAGTTTCTGAATTTAAAGCATTTAAAGCTTTTGGTCTATCAATTGTTACATAAGCAATTTCATTTTTTACATCTACTTTTACGTTATTCATATTTTCTCCTTTTAGATTTTTTTAAAAAACGCTTTCTATAAAATCATCTTATAACATTGATTAATTTTTGTCAAGCAAATATAGTAAATAGAATTGAAATCATTTGAAATTTTCAAAAAAACTTTACAAATAAAAAATCCCCTTTTTGGGGAAATCAGACTGTTGACAAAGTATACAAATCCTCATGCTAAGAATATCATACGGAAAAAATTGATTTGATTTCAAATTTTAAAATTCGTCAAAAAAACGCACTGTTTGAGCGTTAGCGAGTTTGCGTTTTTAGAATTTTGGAATTTAGAAATCAACAATTTTTGAAGTCCGATATTCGTGCTTGAGGGTTTGTCTACGCTCTTAATCCCCTTTTTGGGGGAATTTTTAAATATTTAAATGTTCTTGTGATAAAACTGGGTCTTGGGTGAAATTAAAATGCATTTTTAATAAAGTTTTTTTGTCACTTTCATCCAAAATTATTGTTGAATGAGCGTCAAGTCCCTTTAATTTATTTAAATTTTCAAGTGCCAAGTGACTTACTGGATTGGTTGTCGCCGATATTGAAAGAGCAATTAAAACATCATTTACAGAAAGGGATTCATCTCTTTCTTTTAATATATCTTCTTTTAGTTTTATTACAGGCTCTAGGATATGTGGAGATATTAATGGTATTTCATCATTTATTCCAGAAATTTCTTTTAATGCATTTAAAATGCATGCTGCAGGTGATGACATTAGTTTTGATTTTTTTCCTGTAACAATTCTTCCTTCACAAAGTTCAATTGCAAAAATTTCTGCATTTTTTTCTTTTTGTTTTTCTCTTGCTTTTTCAGCAACTTGTCTGTCGCTTTTTTCAAGATTTAAACCACTCATCAAAATTTCAATTTTTTCTACTGGTTTATAATCTGATTTTGCAAGCTTATAGTCGACAAGAGCATTATAATATCTTCTTATAATTTCGTTTTTACAAGCTTTTATAGTTTTTTCTTCATCGTCAATACAAAAACCAACCATATTTACTCCCATATCAGTTGGTGATTTGTAAGGGCAAGATCCAGAAATTTTTTCAAACATTTGTTTTAAAATAGGAAAAGCCTCAACGTCTCTATTATAATTTACAGTTGTTTTTCCATAGGCTTCAAGATGATATGGATCAATCATATTTACATCATTTAAATCTGCTGTTGCAGCTTCATAGGCAATGTTTACAGGATGTTTTAAAGGAAGATTCCAAACTGGAAAAGTTTCAAATTTTGCATAACCAGCGTTTACTCCTCTTTCATTTTCAAGATACATTTGAGAAAGACAAGTTGCAAGTTTTCCACTTCCTGGTCCTGGGCCTGTCAAAACTACCAAGTCTCTTGTGGTTTCTATATAATCATTTTTTCCAAATCCATCCTTGCTTATAATATGAGGAATATTATTTGGATAGCCTTCTATATCATAAGTTTTATAATTTTTTATATTTAAACTATCAAGATACTTTCCATATTTTATGGCTGATGGTTGATTATCAAATTGAGTAATGACTACAGAATTTACAAAAAATCCCAAGTCTTCAAAAGAATTTTTTAGTCTTATTACCTCGCTGTCATAACCTATATCAAGATCTGATCTTATTTTATTTGATTCAATATCATTTGCATTTATTACAATTACAATTTCTGTAATATCTTTTAATTTTTTTAACATTTGTAATTTAGAATCAGGCAAAAATCCTGGCAAAACTCTTGATGCGTGAGCATCATCAAATAATTTTCCACCAAATTCCAAGTATAATTTATCAAATTCTTTAATCCTCTCTTCAATTCTTTCTGATTGGATTTTTATATATTTATCGTTATTAAAAGCATTTTCTACCATTCTTACCTCCTAATATAGATAATATTATATACTAGTTGAAAAAAATTTTGAATATCTAAATAAAAAAAGATGCGAATTTTCGCACCTTAATTTTCTTCATCTATTTCATATTTATCCCAATTATCAGTTTTAAATGTATTTCCGTCTTGATCAATCCAATAAGCTTCTGCCTTGAATTTTTTAGCTAGTTTTTTTCCTTCTTCTAAATCTTTTATAAAAAGAGCTGTTGAAAGAGCATCTGCTTCGGCAATATTATCGGTTATTACAGAAACTGATTTGAATTTTGTTGAAGGATAATTTGTTTGTGGATCAATTATATGGTGGTATCTTTTACCATTTAATTCAAAATATCTTTCATAATCTCCGCTGGTTACAACTGAAGTATTTTTTACAGAAACTATTGAAGCGTATCGGTGATCTTCTGAAAGAGAAGGATCCTTTATTGCAATTTTAAAAAGTCCAGATTTTCTCGTTGGGTTATCTCCAATTATTGCAACATCTCCACCAACTGACAAAATTCCTGTTTTAAGTCCTTTTTCCATTAATTCTCTTTTTATTAACTCTGTTGCGTAGCCTTTTCCAATTCCTCCAATATCAATTTGAACTTCCTTGTCATTGATATAAGCAGTTTTGTTTTCCTCATCAATTTCAATTGCATCAATGTTTTTGTGCTTGGCAGCTTCTTCTAATTCTTTATCGCTTGGAAGTTTTATATTATCTTTGTCTTTTTCATAAGCTTCTCTTAAATCTAGCCAAATTTTCAAAACTCTTCCATATGCAATATCAATATCCCCATCAGTTGCTTCGTACCATTTTTTTCCTTCTTTTAATAAATCTATTATTTTTTGATCAACCTTAACTTTTTCTTTTCCAGCATTTTCGTTTATAGTTGTAAAATTATTTACATTATCAAATTTATCATAATTATTGAAAAGTTTATGGTATTCTGCCATTCTTTTATCAACTAAATCCTTGTACTTATTAAATTCTTCTTCATTTTCACAATAAGCAGAAAATGTTGTAATTGTGTCAAAATAATTATAAATTGTTACATCGTATTTTTTTAGTCCCTCTTCATTTGAAATATTAGAACATTTAATATTTTCTTGACTAGACTCGCTTTTTATATTGCTTTTTGCCTCTGGTTTCACTTTTTCAATTTTTTTATTACAAGATGAAAGTGCTAAACACAAGCCTAGCACTAATACACTAAATTTTATTTTTTTATTTTTCAAAACTAATTCCTACTATATAAATCTATTACTTCCATATCTTTGTTTACTTTTATATTTTCTTCATTAGCCCAGTTTAAAAGGATAGCTCCAGCTATTTTTTCCCTAAATTCTTGAAGTTTATTTTCAAGACCTAGTTCATAAATTAGATCCAAAAATTCTTCGTCAGCTGAGTATTCATTGTAATTTTCAAATAGCCTGTCCTTATCAACACTATCCAAATAATCCATAAAAACTTCTCTGGCAAGTTTTTTATTCACGGCCTCACGACCAGGCATACAAACAAATTCATCCATATTATTTTCAATATCAATATAGGATTCTTCTATATCTTCATTGTCACTAATATCGTCATTAATTCTAACCAAATCCAAAGTATCAAGATTTAGCCAAATATTTTTCAAATATGAATTATCCCAAATTGTCCATTTTTCTACCAACCAAGAAAGATTGATAGCTTCCTTATTCCTACTCATTTTTTATTATTTCAAAAACCACAGCTTCATATTCCCAAAGCTCTAGCTTAAGATCTTCCCCCTTACTAATTTTTATATTTTCTCTTTTATATTTATCTCCGCCATATTTTTCACCCAAATTATTTATTTTTTCTACAAAAATTAATTCTTCATCATAAAAAATAGGATAAGATTTTTTGTAAGTATTCGTCATATTTAATACTATCAAAAATCTTTGATCTTCTGCAAGTCTTTCATAAGCAAAAACAGAATTTTTATTATCATCAACTACCTTCCACAAAAATCCTTTTTGATCAAAATCATATTTATAAAAACCAGGATTTTCCTTGTAAAGATGGTTCAAATCCTTTACAAAATTTTTGAAAGCTGAATGAATTGGAAATTTTAAAATATCCCAATTTAAAGATTTATTTTCATCCCACTCATCAAATGTCGCAAATTCATTGCCCATAAAATTTAATTTTTTGCCAGGGTGGGTCATTTGATAAACGTTTAATAATTTCAACTGTTTAAACCTATCTTCATAGAAACCATTCATCTTATTTATCATAGGTTTTTTTAAGTGAACTACCTCATCATGGCTTAATGGCAAGAGAAAATTTTCCCTATAATAATAAAACATAGAAAAATTAATTTTTTCTTGATACATATGCCTATTTATTGAATCAATTTCAAAATATTTACAAGTGTCATTCATCCATCCAAGATCCCACTTATAATCAAAACCAAGACTATCTTTAGAATTTTTACAAGTTACAAACTCATAATCGGAAGAATCTTCAGCAATTTTCATAAAATCAGGATAGTCTTTTGAAAGATTGTGGTTTAAGTCTTTCAAAAAATTAATATTATTTGGATTTTCTCCCCTAAATTTATTTCCATCATAAAAAATCATATTTGAAACCGCATCAATTCTTATTCCATCAAAATGGCATTTTTCTATCCAAAAATTTATAGCCGATTTCATAAAGCTTCTCACATGACCCTTGGAATAATCAAAATTCAAACTACCCCATTCCGAATATTGCAAATCTTCATAATCAGATTCATAAAGGCTGTGTCCATCAAAATATTTTAAGGCATAATAATCTTCTGCAAAATGAACTATTACAAAATCAAAAATAACTCCTATATCATTTTGGTGGCAAAGGTCTACAAACTTTTGCAAATCATTTATAGAACCATACCTTGATGATGAGGCAAAAAATCCAGAAACTTGATAGCCCCAAGATGGATAATATGGATGTTCTGTAATTGGCATAAGTTCAATATGAGTATAGCCCATATCCTTTACATAAGAAATTAATTTATCAACTATATCCAAAAAATTCGGGCTAGAATTATATCTTAACCAGCTTCCAGGATGGATTTCATAAATATTTACAGGCTTATCCAAATTTTTTTCTCTTTTTTTCATCCAATTTTCATCAGAAAATTTATAGGAAGTATCAATAATTTTTGTGGCAAATTCTGGCGATTCGTCAAAAAAATTTCCATATGGATCAAACTTTTCAAATTTATAACCATTATTTTCTATGACATACTTATAATAATCGCCTTCTTTTGCTTTAATAAATTTATAAAAATATCCATATTTTTCATTTTTAAACATAGGAATATCTTTCCAATTAGAAAAATCTCCCTTTATATAAACCATATCAGCTCTAGGTGCATATAATCTAAAAAGATAACCATCATCTTTTTTTATTGCCCCAAATATTTTGTGGCCTTCTTTGGAATTTCCATTTAAATAGGATTCAATTTTCCCATAATTTACATCAAATAATTTCACATCCATATCATTCCTCAATCAAATCTTCAATGTGTTTTATCAAAATTTCAATTCCTCTTGTGTTTTTTGCACCTCTAGGAATTATAATATCAGCATATTTTTTTGTTGGTTCAACATATTTTTCATGCATAGGCTTAACTTGCTTTATATATTGGGTCAAAACAGATTCCAAACTTCTTGATCTTTCCTTGGTATCTCTTAAAATTCTTCTTTGAAGTCTTACATCGCTATCCGCATCAATAAATACACAAGTATCCAAAATATCCCTGATTCTTTTATCATACAAGACCAAAATTCCCTCAATTAAAATTATTTTTTTGGGAGATACATGGATGGTTTCTTTGCTTCTGGTGTGAATATTATAATCATAAATTGGCATATCAATATCCTTACCAGCTTTTAAATCCAAAAGATCTTTTATAAACATTTCATTATCAAAAGAATCCGGCCTATCATAATTTAATTTTTCCCTATCTTCAAAAGGTAAATCATCATGTGCCTTATAATAATTATCGTGGCCAATAACGTACAAATCTTTTGAAAAATAATTTTTAATATATTCAACTATTGTAGATTTTCCACTAGCAGATCCGCCTGCTATAGCTATAATTTTTGTATCCATATTAATTCACTTTATTTACAATTTTTCCTTCAAGAAACTTATACAAGTTATCAAAAACAATTTCACATCTTATATCCATAGCTTCTTTTGTAAAAAATCCAACATGATTTGTAAGAAGAACATTTTTTGCATTTCTTAAAGGATAGTCCGCCTCAAGAGGAGGTTCCATATCAAAAACATCTATACCTGCCCTTAATTTATCCTCATTTAATAATTTTGCCAAGTAATCATTGTCAACAATAGGACCCCTTGCACAATTTATTAAAATAGCCTTATCTTTCATAAGATCAAGCTCATTTTTTCCGATAAATCCAAGAGTTTTTTCGTTTTGAGGAAGGTGAATAGAAACAATATCAGAATTTTTCAAAAGCTCATCAAGACTTACATATTTTGCACCAAGATTTTTAGCTTTTTCCTTTTCACTTCTACTGTATGCTAAAATATTTGCACCAAAAGCCTTAAATAATTCAATAACTCGAATTCCAATTTTTCCAGTACCAATAATACCAACAGTTTTTCCCCTAATAATTTGACCAAGAAGATTAAAAGATTCGTCTTCAAACATATTTTTCTTATTTTGATCAAATTTTCTCATAAGAGAAATTGTAAGGCCAATGACAAGTTCAGCCACAGAATCATCAGAATATCCACTGGCATTTTCAACTATAATATCATTTTCATTACAAGCTTCAATATCCACATGATTAAAACCAGTAAAAGCAACATCAATTAATTTTAAATTTGTATTATCTATAACTTTTTTTGAAAATTTATTATTAGTAATAATGGCAACATCACTGTCTTTTAATCTTTCAATTATTTCGTCATCAGAAGATGCACTTTTTTCAAAATATTCAAATTCATGGCCCAAATCCTCAATTTTTTTCTTGTGATTTTCAATTATTTTATTGTCAACAATTAAAGGATCAATTAAAGAAATTTTCATCTAAAACTCCAATTTTATTTTTTTTCATAATTTATCATCTTGAATTTATTATACCTTTATGTTAAATTTAAATAAAGAAAGGAATTATTATGGCTGTTGGCATATCATTTAAAAATGGAAAATGTTTGGAAGCAATAAAATATTATTGCGATATTTTTGATCTTGATCCACCTGATAAATTAATCAAATATTCTGATTTTGAACAATATAATTTCCCAAAAGAAGTTAGAGATAGGATTTACAATTCAAAATTAGAAATTTATGGAAATAATGTATATTTATTTGACACAACCGATGATAAGCATCGGATTAGTGGAAATAACGGAAGAGTAGTAATAGAAACAAATAGCGAAAATTTATATAAGGCTTATTCAAAATTAGAAAAAGAATCAAAAGTTTTGATGCAACCTCAAAGAATTAATAAGAAATTATTTACAACTTTTATAGATAAATACAATGTTTTTTGGCAAATTATTGCTACAGTTTAATTAAAAATTTATTTAAAAAAGATTCATAGCTTATAGGCTAAGAATCTTTTTTTCTTTCTCTCAATTTTTTAAAAAAACTTTGTAAGATTTCTAGGCTTTCTTCTTTCATAAGTCCAAATTCTGCGTCTAGGAAATGTAGTTGGCTCCTATCGCCTGTGATATTTGTATTTGATCCGCAGGCTCCTCTTTTTACATCGGGAAGGGCTATTACTAATCTTTTTATTCTAGAATTTATTATTGCTCCTGCACACATGGAACATGGCTCCATAGTTACATACATGGTGCAATCTTCTAGCCTAAAATCTCCAATGTATTTGCTCGCCTTATCTATTGCAAGAATTTCTGCATGTTTAAGAGCTGATTTACCCTTATAAGTATAGTTGTGACTTCTAGCAATTATTTTTTCATTCTTTACTATAACACATCCTATGGGAACTTCTTCTTCAAGCCTTGCAAGTTTTGCTTCGTTTATTGCTTCTCTCATATAAAAATAATCGTCCATATTTTTCCTCTCACTTTTATTTTAAAATATAAAAAAAGACTATTGCTAATTTTATTTTGCAATAGCCTAATGTTTTGGCGTCCTGAAGAGGATTCGAACCTCCGACACCCGCCTTAGGAGGGCGGTGCTCTATCCAGCTGAGCTACCAGGACCTACTCCAACATTATAGCAAAAATGATAGAAAATGTAAAACTTTTTTAAGATTGTTGAAAAAGTATTCAAACCTTCAAGCAAAAAATATCATAGAAAAATTGATTTAAATTCAAAAATCGAAAATATCTATAGTTTGATACTTATGCTTAAAGATTTGTCTACCTTCCAAAAAATTGTAATTTTCTATCTTGCTATTATACATTCCACCAAAAAATTGCAGGCATCTGTTATGGTTCTTTTTATTTTTGTAAAGTTTGATGCTTTTTCTTGGTCTTTTTTACTGACTAAATTTACTTGGTAAGATTTATCCTTATAACTTATGTAGGATTTTCCAAGAACATCACCTTTTTTGATTGGCGCTTTTATATTTTTATTGATTTGTGTTTTTACACTTGGCATTTCCTTGTCTTTTATTATAAATCCAACATTTTTATCTGGATACAATTCTACATATCCTTCTTTAACTGAATTTACTTTTATTGAATCGCTTGGAAGATTTGTATCTGCAAGCTTTTTGTAATTAAAATATCTTGATACATAATAAATTAAATCTACCATAGCTGAATCTCTAAATTCATTTTCTTCAGCACCCATTACAATTCCTATTGCCCTAAATTCATTTTTCGGATCAAATTTGTTCATATCAATTGTTGTTGTAAGGCAATGACCTGCTTCTTCAGTTGTTCCTGTTTTTAATCCGTCCACTCCCTTTACTTCATCTCTTAAAGGAATTGTTGATTTTTTGTGGATATTTTTTTCATTATCATCTATTCCATCAAGTTTTGTATATTCTAAGATATCTGGATATTTCTCAAGTATTATTCTTGTAAGTTCAAATAAGTCCTTGGCTGATGATGAATTTTGTGTATCTTCTTCTGTATTTATGCCTGATGCATTGTAATATTTTTGGCTTTTTAAATTTAATTCTTGGGCCTTTTTATTCATTTCATTGGCAAACTTATCTTCACTTCCTGAAATTTTACTTGCTAAAAGATTTGCACAATCATTTCCACTTACAACCATAAGGCCTGTTATTAATTCTTTTACTGTATAACTTTCTCCCTCTTTAATTCCCATTGAAGAATATTCAGGTCCAGTTAAATCTTCAGCTTCTTTTGTTCCCTTTACTTTTGTATCATAGGAAATTTTTCCACTGTCAATAGCTTCTCTTGTAAGTAAGAAGGTCATAAGCTTACTCATTGAAGCAATAGGATAAGTCTTATCTGCATTTTTTTGATAAAAAATATCTCCACTTTCCTGATTTCCTATAAGATAGGCCTTAACATATTGGTCGGCTCCAACAATATTATCACCTTCTTTTGCAACTGTATCGTCTGCAAAAGATACAATAGGAGAAAATACAAAAAAAAGGGCCAAGATAGATATAAATAATTTATTTCTTCTTTTCATTTATCCCCCTAAATTTGCAAAGATTCCATTTTTTTGAAATTCTTTCTCAAAAGTTTCAATGTATAAACATCATCTTTTTTTGGATAAGAGAATTCAAATTTTTCAGCTAATTTCATGCCAACTTTTCTAAATAATTGACATGCAGCAAAAATAGAACTATAAAAATCCATAATATCATTGGATCTAAAAGTTAAAATCAATTCCTCCTTAAGATCAGCCTCCAAGGTATGGATAAAGTTTTTTCCACTTTCACCCGCATCCATTCCCTTGTTAAATTTATCGATTATATACCAATTAAGCAATTTATAAAGCTCATCCCTCATCTCTTGCATCTTAAATCCTGCACTTATCATATCCCTTGACATGAGATTAAATGAAGTATCCAAAGCAAGTGAGAAAAAATTTTTCCCACACTCATCAAATTCAAATTCCCTAGGAAGCTTATAGTCAAGTTTTTGCTCTTCTACTTCTTCCTTTAGACTTATTTCATCACAAATAAATTCAATATTTCCAGGACAAAGTTTTATAAATTCACCCGCCCTATCTTCCACAAGAATATTTACAGAAATTTTTGTAGAATCATTAGTATAAATCTCAAATTTTGTGAATTGCTGATTTTTTTTATCAAATTCAAATGAATCTTTTTTCTTATTAATTATCGCATAATCATCAAAAACTTTTTCCAAATCTTCTTTGATTTTTGAAATTATAATTTCAGAAAAAACTGCATAAACATTTGTAAAATGCTCATTATTATTTTCTTCTTTTATGAAAAAAATCGCCTTGACCTTTTCATTTGATTTAGAATAATCTTTAAATTTTTCTATAATATAACTTTTCATAACCACATCTTTCTCTTAAACAAATATTAGTCCTATACACTAATTTTACCACAAATAACAAATCTTTATAAGAAATTAATTTTCATAAGATTTCAAAAAATCTTTCAAAACTTGTGCAGTCATTCCCCAAATTACCGGTTTGGTATCATAAAAATAAAAAGTATGATACCTTTGCCAAAAATTATAATTTTTCCCATTAGGTATCTTTTCAAAAGGAAAATCATCTGGCAAATCCATCATAAGTTTGGCCCTGTATTTTTCTGGTGGATTATTTTTTAAATAATCAATAGAAACTGTAAAAATTGAATCAACTTCCATATTATAAGAAATATTTTCAAAATCTTTATTAATTCTTCCATAATATGCTTTAATAATCCTATTAGAAGAAGACAAAATCATAGAAGAATAACCCAACAAGGAAATATCCTTCTCATCTAAATTCAACTCTTCCCTACACTCTCTTATGGCTGCCATTTCAAAATTTTCACCTTCATTAAGACCTCCTCCTGGAAGAGAAACTTCCCCAGCTTGTGAAATCATTTTGCTTCTAACTTCAAATAAAATATGGTCTTTGCCATTAATATATATTATAGGAATAAAAACTGCATATTTAGATAATTTTTTATAAAATTCGTCATCAACTTGTAAATTTTTCATATATCTGCTCCTTATCTTTATTATACTATTTTAAAAATATTTTCTATCATGGAAATTTTCGAAATAATTAGTATAATGAAAAAGAATAAAAAAAAGGAGTTATTATGTGGAAAGAATTTAAAGAATTTATATCAAAAGGAAATGTAATTGACATGGCAATAGGTCTTGTAATGGGATCTGCTTTTACTGCAATTGTAAGTGCAGTTGTAGATGGAATTTTAATGCCAATTATTTCAGGGCTTACAGCAGGAGTCGATTACGAAGACTTAACTGTTAATTTTTTTGGATCAAAATTATTAATAGGTAGTGTAATTAATGCAATTATAACATTTTTAATAATTTCATTATTTTTATTTATAATTGTTAAAACACTAAATAAGGCAAAAAAAGAAGAAGTTGTAGAAGAGACAACAAAAATTTGTCCTCACTGTAAAAGTGAAATAGACATAGAAGCAACAAGATGTCCTAACTGTACATCAAAGCTTGAAGGATTTTCTGAAGAAATTAAATAATTTTTTTAAAAAATAAAGCAGGCTAAAGCCTACTCAGACTGTTGACAAACAAAAAAAATTTCCCATTTCGACCGAGTGCAACGAGCGGAGAAATCTCATGAGATCTCTCCATGCGTTCGTTTCACTCACTTAGTCGAGATGGCTGTATCGTAATTTTATTTTTAAATTAATAATAAATTACTAAACTGACTTTGTCTACGCTCTGAGCAGGCATAAAGGCCTGCTTTTTTAATACAAAAATTTTATCTTCTTTTTTCTTTTACATAATCACAAGAGTTGCATTTTATTTCATCAGTTGACCTGTTTTTTTTGTGAACTAAAAGGTCACCACATTTTGGACATTTTTCTCCTGTTGGTGGATCCCATGTTGCATAGTCACATTTTGGAAAATTTGAACAACCATAAAATCTTTTGCCTCTTTTTGAAACTTTTTCAATTATTTCTCCATCTTCACACTCTGGGCATTTTACTCCAGTTGTTTTTATTATAGATTTTGTAAAATCGCAATCTGGGAAATTTGTACATCCTATAAATTTTCCATTTCTTCCATGTTTTTCTGCAAGTGGGTGGCCACATTTTGGACATTTTTCATCCAAAATTTTATCTTTTACCTTATAATCTTTTGTATCTTTGGAAACTTGTTTTAAATCTTTCTCAAATCCTTTATAAAAAGATTTTAAAACATCTTTCCAATAAACTTCATCTTGAGCAATCTTATCTAGTTCATCTTCCATTTTCGCTGTAAATTCTACATTTATAATATCGTCAAAACTTTCTTGTAAAAAATCATTCACTCTTATTCCAAGTTTTGTTGGGATAATTTTTCTTTGCTCAAATTCAACGTAGTTTCTTGAAATAATTGAAGCTATTGTTGATGAATAGGTTGATGGTCTTCCTATTCCATATTCTTCCAATGTTTTTACAAGACTTGCTTCTGTGTAATTTGCTGGTGGTTTTGTAAAATGTTGGTCTTTTTTAATATCAATAGCCTTTATAATATATCCCTTTTTTAAGTCTGGAAGTATATTTTCATTTTCTTTTGCATTTGAAACTTTCATAAATCCATCAAACAAGGTTATTTTTCCATTTGTTTTAAAAATTACCCCATTTGTATCAAAAGAAATAGATGTTGACAAATATTCATAATCTGTCATCTGACTTGCTACAACTCTTGTCCAGATTAATTTGTAAAGTTTATATTGTTGGTCTGTTAAATATTCTTTTACACTTATTGGATCGTTATAAATTGAGGTTGGTCTGATTGCTTCGTGGGCATCTTGACTTGTTTTTGATTTTTTAGAATAAGAATTGCCTTTTGAAGCGTATTTTTCTCCAAATTTTTCCTTTATATATGATAAACTTTCTCCAATAATTTCATTTGAAAGTCTTGTCGCATCAGTTCTCATATAGGTAATAAGACCTACTCTTCCCTTTTGTCCAAGGTCAATTCCTTCAAATAATTGTTGGGCAAGTGACATAGTGTATTTTGTTGAAAATCCCAATTTATTTGATGCATCTTGTTGGAGAGTTGAAGTTGTGTATGGCTTTTGTGGTTTTCTTTTCTTTTTTATTTTTTGAATGTCAATAACTTCAAACTTATCATTATCAATTCTATTTAGAATTTTTTCTGCCCCATTTTCATTTGAAATTTTCATTTTTTTGGACTTTGAACCATAAAATTCCGATTCAAATTCGATTTTACTTTCCTTGTGTTTTGCAGTAATTGTCCAATATTCTTCTGGAACAAAAGAATCAATTTCTCTTTGCTTATCAACTATTAATTTTAAAGCAACTGATTGGACTCTTCCTGCAGAAAGACCAGATTTTACTCTTTTCCACAAAATAGGCGAAATTTCATAACCTACAATCCTATCCATAACCCTTCTTGCTTGTTGGCTATCAACCAAATTTTGGTCGATTTTTCTTGGATTTTTGATAGCATTTTTTACATTATTTTTTGTAATCTCATGAAATTCTACCCTATTTAATTCATTTTGATCAAGGTCCAAAAGATATTGTAAATGCCAGCTTATTGCTTCACCTTCCCTATCAGGGTCTGTTGCAAGATAAACTTTATCCACACTTTCTGCTTCTTTTTTTAAGGCATTTATTGTTTTTGCCTTTCCACGAACTTTTATATATTTTGGTTCAAAATTATTTTCTATATCTACTCCAAGCTTAGACTTTGGTAAATCTCTAAGATGACCATAGGTTGCTCTAACCTTATAATTTGAGCCCAACATCCTAGTGATTGACTTAGCCTTGGTTGGAGATTCTACTATTACTAAATTTTTTGCCATTTAATCCCCTTTACACACATACTCATTGTTTCCCATATTTTCTATATAATCATTTAACTCTAAAAATATCAAAATATAATTTACATCCTCAATCGACATAGATAGATTTTGAGAAATCTCATCTGCACTTGAAGATGGCTTGTCGATTATATACTTTACTACATTTGCAGCCTCTTTATCAAGTCCATCAAGATTTATTTTATATTTTTCTTTATTTATATTTTTAAAATCTTCAATTTCATCTATTATATCACTTGCATCCATTACAAGTTTTGATCCTTCTTGAATTAATTTATTGCAGCCTTTTGAATAAATTGAATTTATATTTCCTGGAAGACAAAAAACTTCCCTTCCTTGTTCTAGGGCAAAATTTGTTGTAATCATTGTTCCTGATCTCTCTTTTGCTTCAATCACACAAACTCCCTTACTTAATCCTGATATTATCCTATTTCTTCTTGGAAAATTATAGGCATTTGGCGGAGTTTCTAGGGGAAATTCTGAAATAATTACTCCTTTTTCTTGCATTTTTTCATACAAATATTTATTTGCCTTGGGATAAATTATATCAAGACCTGAACCTATCACCCCAATTGTTTTAATATTATTTTCAAGGCTAACCTTATGACTTATCGCATCAATTCCATAGGCAAGTCCCGAAACAGTTCTTATATTTGTACCCTTAAAACCCTCAACAATTTTTTTACAAGCCCATTTTCCATAGTCAGTACATTTTCTTGCCCCGACAAAGGCTATGGCGTTTTTGTCCTCTTTTTCCAAATTTCCCTTGTAATAAAAAATAGCAGGCCTATCTTCTATGTAGGATAAATTTATCGGATAATTTTCGTCATAAATAGTACAAATCTTATAAGGACCCTTAAAAACTTTTTCCCTATAAGCCTTAAAATTTTCTAAGTTTTTTGAAGAAAATATCTTTTCTTTATTTTTCTTAGATAAATTATCAAAAATTTTCCTATCAAGGTCAAAAAAATTATCTATATCAAGATTTTCGCAAAAATCTAAGATTATTTTGTTGGATAAGTTTATAAAATTAAAATATAATAATAAATCTTTTTTGTCCATCTAATCACCAAAAGCGTTTTTTATGTAATGAATCGTCTTTTCTTCAAGATAAACTTCGCACACATCAAAAGAAATCAAAAATTCACTCAAATCATTTTCAATAATATAGGCTTGAGCTGTTTTTTTGATTCTTTCTTGTTTATTAAAATCTACATCCAAACTTGCAGGTTTAAATTCATCATTTTTTCTTGTTTTAACTTCAACAAAGGTTAAAATATCATCTTTTATGCAAATAATATCAATTTCTCCGTAGGGTTTTAGGAAATTTCTTTTTAAAATTTGATAGCCTTTTTTCTCCAAATATTTTGCAGCTATATCCTCCCCAAAATCTCCTATTGACCTTTTCTTGCTTTTCATAAAAAAGATAATTGCCTTTCATGAAATTTTTTTAGAAAAGTTTTTCTATGAATTGGACATTCTCCATATTTTTCAAGGCCCTCATAGTGTTTTTTTGTTCCATAGCCTGCGTTAGTTTCAAAAGAATAATAAGGATAAATTTTCGAAAAATTTTCCATAATTTTATCCCTCCTGACCTTTGCAAGAATTGATGCACAAGAAATGGCATATTCATACAAATCGCCCTTTACAATATTTAATTGCTTAATATCAGTATCAATTCTTTCAGCATCGATCAAAACAATTTGAGGTTTTTTTTCGAGGTCTTCAAGGGCATTTTTCATGGCAAGTTTAGTTGCCTCTTTTATATTTATTTTATCAATAAGGATATTATTTGCATAACCAAAAGAATAAGAAATAGAATCATCAATAATTTTTTGGTAGAGTTCTTTCATCTTCTTTTTGGATAATTTTTTAGAATCAGTGACACCCTCAATATGAGAATCTTTTTTCATTATAACTGCACAAGCTACAACAGGTCCTGCCAAGGGACCCCTTCCAACTTCATCGATTCCTGCAATTAAATCATATTTTTCGTGTATTTCATTTTTGATTTTGTCGTTAAATTCAGAATACCTAGGCTTTTTCAATTGTTATCCTTCCAAGTTTTCCACTTCTAAAATCATTAAAAATTAAATTTGCACACCTTGTATAATCAACTTCACCTTTTCTAATAATTGCCCCTCTTTTTATTCCAATTTCTTCATAAATTTCAAGAGCAGTCTTATCAGAATCTATCTTATACCTTTCTTCTAAATTTTTTGGATAAGATTCTTTCATAAATTCAATAAATTTAAGGCATAATTCCTCAATATTTAAAATTTCATCTTTAATTGCGTTTGTAAAAGATAAGTGAAGACCAGTATCTCCTTCAAGCTTTGGCCACAAAACACCTGGAGTATCCAAAAGCAAAATATTCTCATTTGTTTTTATCCATTGTTTTTGTTGGGTAACTCCAGGTCTATTTCCAACCCTTGCTCCCTTTCTTTTGGCAATATTATTAATGAAAGTAGACTTTCCAGAATTTGGAACACCAACAACCATAATCCTAATATTTTCATTTTCAATATTCTTTTCTTCGTTTTTCCTAAATTTGTCAGACAAAATTTCTTTTGCTATATTATAAATTTCTTTTGTATTAATTTTTTCCTTAGAATTCATTTTTATAGCTTTAGTCCCTTCCGCTGCAAATTTTTTAATCCATTTCTCATTTTCAACTGGATCTGATAGGTCTGTTTTATTCATTATTATTATCCTATCTTTTTTTTCAGTTATTTCTGAAATCAAGGGATTTCTTGATGATTTTGGAATTCTTGCATCTATTACTTCTAAAACTATATCAACAAGTTTTAGGGAATTTATTATTTCTTCTTTGGTCTTTTTCATATGACCCGGATACCAATTTATATTCATATATCCTCCTAATCTTTATTTTATATTCTATCACAAATATTTGTGATTTATAAAATAAAACACCTTTGTAATCTAATTAAGAATATATTTCTTTCATAAAAATTTTCAAAAATTTCCAATACCAAGACAGCCTTAAAGATTATTTTTAAAATATGATATAATATTGTAGAAAAAATATAGAAAATAGAGGCTTAATCTGAAGTATATTATGATATTATCCTATGATAATTTTTAAAAAATTAATAGCTGAAAGATAAATAAATTAGACCTACAAAAAGCCATAAACACAACTTTCTACACCATAAAAATATGTCGATATGATAATGTAAGTATAAAAATATAAGAGGATTTGTAGGCATTTTAAATGTTATATCGCAATTTTTGGAGCATAAAATTGAAAATATTAATGATTGAAGATGACAGCACAATTGCTTTTGCTGTTAAAACTTACTTAAACAAAGAAAATATTGAAACTATTATTTATAACAATCTTTCTCAGGCAGAAAATATAAATTTTAATGACTGTGATTTAATTCTTCTTGATGCCAATCTCCCAGATGGGTCAGGCTTTAATTTTTTAAATTGGCTGAGAGGATTTTCTGACCTTCCTGTAGTAATGATTACTGTAAAAGACGAAGACGAGTATGTTATCAAAGGTCTTTCTCAAGGGGCAGATGACTATATTACAAAACCTTTTTCTCTCCCTGTCCTAAAGGCGAGAATAGACAATGTTTTTAGTAGAAAAATTAAAAAAGTGAATGAACTGACTTTTGAAAATTTATCTTTAGATCTTATATCAAAACAAGCTTCAATAGATGGAAAAGATTTAGACCTTAACTTAAAAGAGTTTGCTATATTGGAAATGCTTTTAGAAAACCAAAATATAAATCTACTAAGAGAGCGAATTTTAGATTATGTTTGGGGTTATGATTTTTATGAAGTAAATGACAATACCCTAACTGTCACCATAAAAAGACTCAGATCTAAACTTGGAGATTATGGCAGTCATATAAAAACACTTAGAGGGATAGGATATAGGTGGGACAATGAGTAAAAACAAAAATTTTTTACTTGTCTTAATTTTAAATTTGATAATGTCTTTGTTTGTAGTTTATCTCAATCCAAGATTTGATATTCTAACACTTATTGGCTTTCTAGCTATAAATATAATTCTGTTTATAGTTATTTCAAAAATTGAAAAGAAAAAAGAAAAAGCTCTTGAGGATAAGATTAATAATATATTTAACCTACTACATTCGCTTGATATAAACTCTGATAATTACGAAATTATTGACGATGAATTTGGCAAACTCAGAGATGAGATTATTAAAATTATTATAGAAAACAAGAGAATAGCTGAAAATGCTGAAAAAAACAAAGAGATCTTAAGAGAATATACTGAAGACATTGCCCACCAAATAAAAACTCCTCTAACTGGATCTCTATTATTACTTGACTTATTAGAAGACGAAGAAGATGAATCGGCAAAAGAGTATATATCTAGACTTAGGGACAATCTCCTTAGACTTTACAATCTATCCGATATTTTATTAAAACTTGCAGCCCTTGATTCAGGTACAATAGAAATGACAAAAGATAGGATATCTGCTCGAGGATTAATTGAAGATATCATACAAAATCTAAAAGATTATTTTATTAATGATAATGTTGAAATTCCACTTTATGGAGAAGATTTTGATCTTATATGCGATAAGAAATGGACTTATGAAGCAGCATTTAATGTGATGAAAAATGGTCTAGAAGCAACAGAAGATAGACATATAGAAATTCATCTAAAAGATACAAACTTATATAAGAGCATATTAGTAGAAGATTTCTCAGATGGCTTAGATCGAAAAATGTTAGAAAAAGTTTTTAGGCGTTTTTATAAAGCGAATCCAAATTCAAAAGGCTATGGTATTGGACTTCCTATGGCAAAATCTGTAATGGAAAGACAAAATGGAGAACTTTTATATCATAAAGGTAAGAAATCAAATGCATTTGAACTGAGATTTTATAATTAAATTTTAAGACTGTGTCTAAATATAAGGCATAGTCTTTTTTTCTAGTCACTTTCCAGTCACTTAAGCCTAGTATTATATAGATAAGTTAAGGAGGATACAATATGAATATAGTAAAAACAGTTGATTTAACAAAAACATATAAGGGCGGAGTAGAAGTAAATGCCCTTTCAAATGTAAACTTTGAACTAGAAAAAGGAGACCTTGTTGCCATTATTGGAGACAGTGGCTCTGGCAAATCTACTTTACTTCATTTACTTGCAGGAGTAGATACACCAACAAGTGGTGATATATTTATTCAAGATAAAAATATTACTAAGTTTAACAAAGACGAAATGACAGTATTTCGCAGAAGAAATATTGGCGTTGTCTACCAATTTTTTAACCTCATTCCAAATATTAATGTGAGAAAAAATATTTTACTTCCTCTTTTGTTAGACAATAAAAAGGCAGATGAAGAATATTTAAAGGAAATTTTATCGATACTAGGAATAGAAGGAAAGCTCGATAGGTATCCAAAGCAATTATCAGGTGGTGAGCAACAAAGGGTTGCTATTGCTAGAAGTCTTATTACAAGACCTGCCATTATCCTAGCAGATGAGCCTACGGGAAATCTTGATAGGAAAAACTCAGAAGAAATTACAGGACTTTTTAGACTTGTAAATAAGAGATTAAATTCCACAATTATGATAATAACTCATGATGAAAAAGTAGCAAATTCTTGTGATAAGGTCTATAGAATGGTAGATGGTAGGTTAAATTTCTTAGGAGATGGAACTTATGAAAATTATTAATGACCTAGCTGATGGAGCTGTAAAAAATAATAAGAAAGACAGTTTTGCTATTAAAATTTCCATACTTTTAGCAGTTATATTGCTAGGTACAGTTGTATTTATTGTAGGATCCTTAAAACATGACAAGTATAACTACGTAAGAAAAACTATTGGAGACTACCATGTAGCAATTACTGAAGTTGATGAAAAACTATATGATAAATTAATAAATGATACGGATATAGAAAAAATTTCTTTTAATAAAATCATAGAGACAGATTTAAATGCAAATATTTATGAAAATGGAAAATGTAGCAACATATTAACTGGCTACGAAATAAAAAAAGGAAGAGAACCTAATAATTCAAATGAACTATTAGTACCAGAAAGATTCTTAACAAAGAATAAAACTTATGATATAGGCTCTAAAATTACTGCAAGTGATAAAACTTATACCATAGTTGGAGCCTATGATGATTATGGATATTCTTTTGAAAAGTCTATGTTACTTACTATGGCTGATAGTGATAAAAAGATAGACTTATTAAAAAATAATGGAGGTTTAGAAGCCCTAATATGGTATAAGCATCCAAGAGATACTTATACAAAGACTAGAGAAATTTTATCTACTATGAATATTGACGAGAAGTCTTCAATAAACATAGGAAGACTATCTTATAACACAGATATTTTAGAGTATAAGTTGATTTATCCTCAAGGAATATTTCCGCCTAAGACAGTGATAAAATCTGCTGTAGAAGAGTATAGTGCGTATTTCTTTCTCGTTCTTCTATTTGCTTTTATTATCTATGGTGCTTTTAATGTGTGGAACAATAGGGATTTAAAGGAAATTGCTCTATTAAAAAGCACAGGTATGACTGCAAAACAAGTTAAAAAAATGATAAAAAAGAAAGCCTTTAAACTATCTGCATTGCCAGTAGCCTTAGGTACACTTCTATCCTGGGTTTTCGCAAACTTATTAATGTATTTAATGTGGCTTAATAACTCAGTATCCTATAAGAATATGTCTGAGATAATTGGAGAAAGTTTTAAGGCACCAGATTTTCACCTAGTTTATTTAGATCCTACTTCTATTTTAATAATTATTTTATTATCGCTTTTGACAGTATATTTATCTGCGACAATCCCTGCTAGGAAAGGTGCAAAATTAAAGATAATAGAAGGTTTAAATGGAATTACAGAAAAAAATATAAAATTAGGAAAATCAAAAATAAATGGACCTATAGAAAAGACTTTAGCAAAAGATTATTACAGGTCTTATCGTTCAACCTATCGAATTATTGTAATTTCAATGGCTCTTTCTGCATTTGTACTGACCACAGTCTTAGTTAGCCAGTCCTATAGAGCTTTGAATGAAAAATATAACTCTTATAAGAGTCCTTACAGTTTTAATTCAAGTATTTACACTGATAAGAATTTAGATGAAAACTTATTAGCTGATTTAGAAAAAGTTGACGGAATAAAAGAGCTTCACCTATATCAAAGAAATGACACAAAATTTTATGTTGACGATAATAAAGATTTGATTTCTAAAGATTTAAAAGATTCTTTAGCTAGTGGCAAAATAGAAAATGATAGACTATATGCAAGTTTATATGCTTTAACAGATGAAGATTTTGAAAAAATTTTAAAAGAAAATAACATACCTAATGCATCTTACTTATTGCTTAATAAGATAAGAAAAGACAATAGAACGCCTTACGCTTTTAGCGAGTATATAAAAATTTCTGAAAAGGATACAGGAAAAGTTACTTTAAAATATAATGCAGAAGGCAAGCCAATAAATATAAAAATTGACGCAAGTATTGATGAAATGCCTTATGACTTAGAAGCTTATGATAATAATGAAATACCCATCTACACAAGCACAAGTAATATGAAGAAATTTATTGATGAGTATGGAATAGATAAAAGCAACCCAGTTTATTATTATTTTGTAAAAATAAAAGCTGAAAAAAACAAGGAAAAAGTATTTGAAGATGCCGAAAAAGTAATTTCAAATTATGTACCAAAGTCTGACCATGGAACATCTACAGAAATTTTAAGAGAAGCAACAAGTAAAGAGCAAACAAGGAATGAAAGACTTTTAAACCTAGCTATTCAAATCATTCTAATAACAATCGCTCTTTCCAATGCCTATAATAGTTTTAAATGCAACCTTAGGGCAAGATCCAATGACTTTAAACTTCTATCAACAGCAGGTATGACAGAAAAACAAATGGAAAAGATGGTCTTTGGAGAAGGGAAAATATTGTTTAAAAATATTTTCTTAGCCTATATCTTTATGTTCATTATTGGAATTGCATTGAGATCCTATAGAAGTAACTATGAATTAGCATTTGCGATAAAAGGTCTGATAACAAATATGAATTATATCCCTCTAATAATAGTATTTGTATTTATGATTGCAGGAGTTTTATTTGCAATAAAAAGTGGTCTTAAAACAATAAACGAAAACTCAGATAATACTTTCAAGAGTATATAAGAAAAAGGCTATGAGCATCGAACTCATAGCCTTTTTCTTGCCACCTAAAGACTCTTTAAATCAGTTTTCTCAAATCCCTAATTCAATTAGCCTTTTGGGACCTTATCTTTAATAATTTGTTTTTTCTTTAACTTTAGCAGCCTTACCTTGACGTCCTCTTAGGTAATTTAGTTTTGCACGTCTTACCTTACCACGTCTAACGATTTTGAATGCTTCAAGTCTTGGTGAGTGATAAAGGAATGTTCTTTCAACTCCTACACCATAAGAAAGTCTTCTTAGTGTGAAAGTTTTTCCAAGATTTCCTTCTTTTATTTTGATTACTACACCTTCAAAGTCTTGGAGTCTTGTTTTGTCTCCTTCTTTGATTCTGTAGCTTACTCTTACAGTATCTCCAACTCTAAAGTCTGGATTATCTTCACGTAGTTGTTCATTTTCTATTTTTTTGATTAATTCCATCGTGATCCTCCTTGATATATCTATCGTATAAATCTCTTCTAACTCTTTTGGTTTTTTGAAGAGATGATTTAATCTTCCACTCTTCTACCTTTTTATGATCTCCACTGTATAGTTCTTTTGGAACCATATAACCATTAAAATTTCTCGGCTTTGTGTACTCATCATATTGAAGTAGACCATTGTAGTGTGAATCTGTAACTAATGATTCTTTTTTTCCAACAACTCCTTCAATAAATCTTGAAAGAGAATCTATTAATACCATGGCAGGGATTTCGCCACCGGTTAAAACATAATCTCCAATTGAAACTTCATAATCAACATAGTGGTTGGTAATTCTTGCATCAATTCCTTCGTAATGACCACAAAGTATTACCAAATCTTCAAAATCTGCAAATTTGATTGCTAATTTTTGGTTTAGGATTTCTCCTGCTGCAGACATGTAGACTACTTTTGATTTTGAAGTTTTATTTGCTATTAGAGCATCATAAATTGGCTGAGGCCTCATAAGCATTCCTGCTGCCCCTCCAAAGACTGTATCATCAACCCTGTTGTGTTTGTCCTTGCTATAATCTCTTATATCAACAAGATTAATTTCAATTAGTCCTTTTTCAATTGCCTTTCCTATTACTCCATAGCTTTTTAGAAATTCGAAAGATTCTGGAAAAAGTGTAAGTATAGTTATTCTATTCATAATCTTTGAAGTTTTCCACTTCTATTTTTTTATTTTCTAAGTCAACATTTTTTACTGTAGCATTTAAGGCTGGAAAATAAATTTCTTTCCCATCTTTTTCTATTACATAGATATCATTTGGATAAACTCCAGTGATAACATCCTTTATAAAACCAATTTCTTGGTTTTTTTCATAGACTTTTAGGCCAATCAAATCAAATAAATAATATTCTCCATCATTTAATTTTTCCAAGTCTTTATCTTCGATAGTAAGTTCGTGTCCAATAAACTTTTCTACCTCATTAATATCATCATAGTCCTTGAGTTTTATGATAATACTACCCTTGTGCTTGAAAGATGATTCGATTGTCACTTCTTTTCCATCAAGTAAAAGTTTTGATCCTTTTTCAAATCTTTTTTCATTGTCTGAGTAAGATTTTATTTTTAGATTTCCTTTTATTCCATGTGTCGTAAGTATTTCTGCTACAGTTATTTTCATATTCTTATATTAACCTTAACGTCTTCTTTGACTGCACAAGCACGAGCAATAGTTCTAATGGAATTGATAATATTTCCACCCTTTCCTATAACTCTTCCCTTGTCAGCTTCTGCTACGTTGATTTTTATGTTAACTTCACCGTTGTCTTCTTCTAATATTATTCCTACAGCATCCTTGTTTTCAACAAGTTCTGTAACTATTAGTTTGACTAATTCTTTCATTTTATTAAGCTAAAACGTTGTTGTCGTTAAATAATTTTTCAACAATTGATGTTGGTTTTGCACCATTTTTAATCCATTGTTTAGCTTTTTCGTTGTCAATTTTGAATTCTTTTGGTTCAGCTACTGGATTATATGTTCCAATTTCTTCGATGAATTTTCCATCTCTTGGACTTCTAGAATCTGCTACAACTACTCTGTAAAATGGTCTTTTCTTTTGTCCCATTCTTTTTAATCTAATTTTAACTGCCATCATAACCTCCGTTTTTTAGAAGAAAGGCATATTGAACTTTCTTTTGCCTTTTCTACCTTTTTTCATATTAGTAAATTGTTTCATCATTTTCTTTAGTTCTTTGAATTGCTTTAATAATTTATTTAGTTCATTCATATCAACCCCAGATCCCTTGACAATTCTTTCTTTACGACTTTTGCCAATAATCTCAGGTTTTTCTCTTTCTTCTTTTGTCATAGAAGATATTAAAGCTTCAATCCTTACAAATCCTTTTTCATCAACATTTACATTTTTAAGCATCTTGTTGTTTACTCCAGGAATCATAGCAAGTAAATCTTCAAGCGGTCCCATATTTCTTATTTGATTTATTTGTTCAACAAAATCATCAAGAGTATAGGATTGGTTTCGAATTTTTTCTTCAAGTTCTCTTGCATCTTTCAAAGAAACTTGTTTTTCTGCCTTTTCAATTAAAGATAAGACATCTCCCATACCAAGTATTCTTGATGCCATCCTATCTGGATGAAAGGCTTCAAGATCATCAAGCTTTTCGCCTGTACCAATAAATTTAATTGGTTTTCCTACAACTTGTCTAATTGAAAGGGCTGCTCCACCTCTTGCATCACCATCAAGTTTTGTTAGTATAACGCCAGTAATATCAAGATATTCATCAAATGTTTTTGCAACATTTACAGATTCTTGACCAACCATAGCATCAACTACCAAAAGTATCTCGTCAGGTTTTACAGCTTTTTTAATATTTTTAAGCTCATCCATCAAACCTTCATCGATTTGAAGACGTCCGGCCGTATCCATAATAACAACATCATTGTTATTTCTTCTAGCATATTCCTTAGCTTCATTTGCAGTTTTTACAGGATCTTGCTTTCCTTTTTCAAAAACTTCAACCTCAGCTTGTTTACCTACAACCTTCAATTGTTCGATTGCTGCAGGTCTATAAACGTCAAGGGCTACTAGGAGAGGATTTCTGCCTTCCTTTTTTAATTTCCTGACAAGTTTACCAGAGTGAGTTGTCTTACCTGAACCTTGCAAACCTACCATCAACACAACGTGAGGAGTAGATCCCTTAAGCTCAAGCTTAGAATTTTCCTTACCCATAAGATTTGTAAGTTCTTCATTTACAATCTTAATAACAGTTTGACCTGGAGTAAGAGATTCCATAACATCTTGACCCATAGATCTTTCTTTGATTTTTTTGACAAATTCCTTAACCACCTTGTAGTTAACGTCAGCTTCAAGCAAAGAAAGTTTAATCTCTCTGGCTGCATTATTGATGTCTTTTTCGCTTAATTTTCCTTTTCCTGTAAGTTTACCTAAAGTGTCTTGTAACTTCTCAGAAAGATTTGAAAAAATCATATTTTCACATCCTAAATTTTATTTATCATTTCATCGATCATATCTATAGCTTCACTTTGATTTGAACTTTCGATCAACTCTCTTAACAAAGATAAATCATCTCTAAGCTGATTTTTTTTCTTTATTAAAGAAAGCTCATTTTCAAACTCAAATAACTTGTCAACCGACCTTTGAATCATATCCGAAATGGCCTGTTTAGATTTATTGTTATTTTCTGCTATCTCGTTTAATGATAAATCTTCATTGTAATAACAATTTATGACGTCTTTTTGTTTTTCATTCAAAAGCGATCCATAAGTGTCAAACAATCTTGCAACTTGTACTAATTTTTCCATATTCTCACCCGTCAAGTAATTTTCTTGACCTATAAAGTATACTAGAAAAATTTCCTAGTGTCAAGTAATTTTCTTGACTATTTTTTTATTGAAATTTCAATAACATATAAAATTTTAAGCTAATTAAAATAAAAAATATTGCTTATATTTTTTCTCTTATTTTAGAAAAATTAATTAATAAATTAAATATACTTCTATACTAAATATTAATAAAAAATTAAGCATCAACATTAATTCTAAATAAGAAAGGTTGATGCTTAATTTTATCTATAAATTTATAAAATATTTATTTTCTTTTACTTTTAAATAATCCTAGGCTTGATGCTCCTAACAATCCCAAAACTGCTGATAAGCTACCAACTCCAGTTTGAACATTGTCTCCAGCATTGTTTACTTTATTGCCTGTATTTATTGTCTTTTGTGAATTTGTTGTAGCTGTTTTTTTATTTTTTCTAATAGAATTTTTTTGGCTTGGATTTTGTGGATTTTGATTCGCCATATCGTCTATAATTTTTACTAAATTTTGATCATAGGCATCTTTTTCGCCCTTCATTGACAAAAGACTTCTTGCAAAATATTCTTTATGATAACCAAGTATTTCTCCCATTTCTTCCCAAGTTGTAGCTTTAGGTAACTTTTCATATTGGAGTTTCATCTTCCTGAGTGTTTCCTCATTACGACCCACCTCACTACGTTCCTCATTATAAATTTCAAATCTTAAAAAGTTTAGTTCTGCTTGTTTACTTTTTTCAAAAGCACCTTTTTCATTTAAAAGTTCACTCATTTTATATTCTTTAGGCTTTGCTTTATTTTCGTCTTTTGGTTTTTCTTCGTCATTTTTTTGATTTTCTGTTTTGTCATCTGTTTTTTTTGTGTCGCCTATTTGATTTCCTTCTTCGCCTGCTTGATTTCCTTCTTCACCTGCTTGGTTTCCTTCTTCGCCTGCTTGGTTTCCTTCTTCGCCTGCTTGATTTCCTTCTTCGCCTACTTGATTTCCTTCTTCGCCTGCTTGGTTTCCTTCTTCGCCTGTTGCGTTTTCTTCTCCGCCTTCTTTTACTGGAGCATTCTTTATAGTGATTTTTTCATTTACAACATCTGATTTTTCTTCTTTTTTTGCCTTTTCACTTGTTTTAACTGGCTCTTTTAAGGCTTTTTCTACTGTTTTTTCTTCATTTGCTTTTGCATTAGGAATTAATAAGCTTACTCCAAGTGCCAAGGCTAGACTAGCGCTTATAATTTTCTTATTTTTGTTCATAAATTTTCTCCTTTTATTTATTTTTTTAAATATTCTTTCACTAAACATTATATATATATATATATATATATATTGTCAATTATTTTAAATATTTATCCATACAAAAGAAAGAAAAATTTCTTCTATATAAATTCTGAAAATAAAAAACACATAGGCAACAGTATCATACTTTTACCTATGTGTTTTCATTTTTTTATTTTATGGTCTTAACCAATCAGGAAATATTTGATTGTTATCTTCTTTTTCTTCCTTGTTTTCATTTTTTGGATTTGCTTCTTTGAATTCTTCTATATTTGATGAATCAGTCGTAAATTTAAATTCAAACTCTTTTATATCTCCTGCTCTTACGATTTCAATTTTGCATGTATCGCCTACATTGTAATTTAGAAGAATTTTCTTTAAATTTGACATATCTTTTACTCTTTGTCCATCAATTTCTGTAATTATGTCGCCTTTTCTAAAATAATTTTTAGCATCATCTGAAATTGATTGAACATAAACTCCATCTTCGCTTCCTACTGTTTTTGGGTCAATATTATTTGATTGTAAAAGTAGGTCTAGATTTATTCCTGTAATACCCAAATAAACTGAATTAAATTTACCATTTTTGGCAATTTCTTTTATTACTTTTTTTGCTAAATTTACTGGTATTGCAAATCCTATTCCATCAGAATTTCCAGCCTTTGCTGTATTTATTCCTATTAGTTCACCCTTTGAATTTAATAAGGCTCCTCCTGAGTTTCCTGAATTTATTGCAGCATCGGTTTGCATTAGTCCATCCATCCTTGCTCCATTTTGAAATGAAACTGTCCTTCCAAGTCCTGATATTATTCCGCTTGTAACTGTTGATTGTAGTTCAAGACCTAGTGGATTTCCGATTGCTACGGCCTTATCTCCAACATTTACCTTATCACTATCTCCCAAATCTATTGGGTTTAAATTGTTTGCTTCAACTTTTATTACAGCAAGATCAAGAGTGGTATCATTCCATACAAGTTTTGCTTTTTTTGTTTTATCGTCTGAAAATAAAACATTTATCTCGCTTGCATCCCCATTGCTCACAACATGGGAATTTGTCAAAATATAGCCATCTTTTGTTACAATTGATCCCGAACCAACTCCTTCAACATAACCTGTTTGTTGACCAAAAATTGTATTTTGAGTTGCCTTTGTCTTGGTTGTAATTCCAACTACAGAATCTATGCTTTTTTTAACAACAGCTCTTTCCATTGTTATATCGTCTGTAGGATTTATATTTACAACACTTTTATTTTTAGATTCTTTTGGTATTCCATTTTTATTTTCATTTTTTAAAGAACTGCCCAATAGGGAAAAAACCAAAAATCCTCCCAAAACAGCTCCAATAAGTCCTGAAAGAAAATTAGAAAATCCTCCTGAACCATTATTTCTTCTAGCCATAATTCCTCCTTTTAATTCTCCTATATTATTATATAAAAAATTGTAAATAATATGTTATAATCTTTATTTTCAAATTTCTATATATTTATCAAGAATTTTCCAATAAATTTTGGCACAAAAAAACAAACCCAGATAAAACTGAGTTTGTTTTAAAATTTTTATTACATTACAGCCATTGCAATTGATAAAATAATTATATTTGCAATCATTACTATAAAGAATGGTTTCTTTACCCATTTTAAATATGATGAATATTCTACTTTTGCTGCTGCAAGTCCACCCATTACAACTCCTGATGTTGGTGTAACAAAGTTTACTAGTCCGCAGGCACCACAGAATATCATTATCATTATATTAGGATCATATCCTAATTGATGAGCAAGAGATCCCATAATTGGTATTGATAAAGCTGCAAGTCCTGATGTTGATGGTACTAAGAATGATAATACCATATAAATCAAGTAAGCAAGTGGAGCAAATACGAATGGTGATACTCCTCTTAATAATTTTGCTGAATTTTGTAGGATATAGAAATCTAAGTGGGTAGCACTCATTACTACTGTAATTCCTCTTGCTACTGCTATGATTAAACCTACTGATAATAAATCAGCAGCTCCAGCTATAAATCCATCTACAAATTCTTTTTCACCAACTTTAGCAACTATAGCAATAACTATACTTGATAAAGTAAATAGTGCTGCTAAATCTTTAAAGTACCAGTATCCTAAAGGTTCTCCTGTTAGGAAATCTGACCATCCAAATGCTTTCAAATAAGCTTCCTCATCTCCGTGGAAGTTGATGTCAACGTATGAGATAAGTGAAACTATCATTATTACAAATGTTATTGCAAATACAGTTAAAACTGCTTTATGAGTTCCAGTAAATTCTAACTCCTCTTCGTTATCTTTTGAGAAGTGTTCTTCCATTGCATGTTTTTCGTCTAAACTTAATACAGAATTTTCTTTATTTTCTAATAATTTCTTAGCATAATTTAATACAAATTTTATAACAATTAAATCTGTTGATAACCAAAGGATAACACCTATTACCATTACTGTTGTTGCATTTGATTTAATTCCTACAGATTCTAGAGCTCCCATAGCTGCTGATGTTGCAAATGGGTTGATTGTTGAACCAAGTACTCCGGCTCCAGCTCCGAGAAGAACTGTACCAACTGCTACCATTGTATCAAGTCCTGCTGCAACCATTGCTGCTGTGATTAATGGATAAAAACCTATTGTTTCTTCTGCCATTCCGTAAGTAGATCCACCTACTGAGAATAGGAACATTAATACTGCAATTAGTCTTCCTTCTTTACCTTTATTTTTTCTTACCAATGAACGTATTCCAGCTTCCATAGCGCCAGTGCTCATAACTATACCAATGAATCCACCAATACATAAAATAAATATGATAAGATCAGCGGCATCCATAAATCCATTAGGAATAGCCATAACAAAGTCACTTAAGCTTGCACTTTGTACAGTAACTGTTTCTCCTGCCTTAACTGCATTAATAAGGTCCCCATATTTTCCTGGATCTAATGATTTAATTATATCTTTTTCAATAGGTTGACCACTTGCTACTAATGTAATTAGACATACAACAGCTAGAACTATCATTAAGATAGAAAACGCACTAAGTGATTTTTTCTTCTTCTTTTCCATAGAAAACTCCTATTTTTTGATTATAGTTCCTGTTTTTCCTTCTAATGCTTCAGCTGCTTTTTCTAAAGATGTAATAAGTGCTTGGCCTTGATCTGAATTTTCAACAAATTCTAAACAAGCTTCTACTTTTGGAAGCATTGAACCAGGTGCAAAATGTCCTTCTTCAATGTATTGTTTAGCTTGATCAATTGTCATTTCTTTAATTTCTTCTTGATTTGGTTTGTTGAAGTTAATCATAACCCTGTCTACTGCTGTTAGAATTACTAACATATCAGCGTTTAATTCTTTTGCTAATAAAGCAGATGATCTATCTTTATCGATTACAGCTGGCACACCTTGTAAACCTTCTTCTGTGTTTATTACTGGTACACCACCTCCACCTACTGTTATTACAATATTTCCATTTGAAACTAAATTTTCTACAACGTTTATTTCAACGATTTCTTTTGGTATTGGGCTTGCTACAACTCTTCTGTATCCTCTACCAGCATCTTCAACGTATTCATATCCGTTTTCTTTTTCTTTAGCTTCAGCTTCTTCTTTTGTTAAGAAACTTCCTATTGGTTTTGTAGGTTTGTTGAAAGCTTCATCGTCTTTATCAACTAAAACTTGTGTAACTACACATGCAATTTCAGAATCTTTGCCTCTTTTTTTAAGTTCATTTCTGATTGATTGTGATAAATGATATCCAATATATCCTTGGCTCATTGCTCCACATTCAGGAAAAGGCATCTCAGGTGTATTTCCACCATTATTTGCTGAAAATTCCATTGCATTGTTTATCATTCCAACTTGTGGACCATTTCCATGTCCAACTGCTACGTCGTAGTTTTCTGATAAATCTACTATTGTTTTAGCTGTCTTTTTAACTAATTCTAATTGCTCTTCAGGGGTATTGCCTAAAGCATTACCCCCGAGAGCGATAACTAATCTTTTTTTTGTCATCTGTTATATATAATCCGTTTCTTTTTCTACTTTAATGTTGCATACATTATAGCTTTGATTGTATGCATTCTGTTTTCTGCTTGATCAAATACTTTACTTTGTTTTCCTAAAAATACTTCGTCTTTTACTTCCATACCATCAAGATCGTATTTGTCTCCGAATTTTTCGTTAACGTCAACACCTGTTGTTGTTTCAAGATCGTGGAATGATGGTAGACAGTGTAGGAATATTGCATCATCATCAGCAAGATCCATAACTTTTTGGTTTACTTGGAATGGGTGAAGAATTTCAATTCTCTTTTCCCAAACTTCTTTTGGTTCTCCCATAGATACCCAAATATCTGTATAAACTGCATGAGCACCTTTTGCTGCTTCTTCTACGTTTTCTGTAAATTCTACTTTTGATCCGTGAACTTTTGCAAATTCTTTAGCTTCTGCAACTAATTTTTCATCTGCCCATAATTCTTTTGGACCACAACCTGTGTAGTTAATTCCAAGTTTAGCACATGCAACCATTAGTGAGTTACTTACGTTATTTCTGCAATCACCCATGAATACAAAGTTTAATCCTTTTAGGTATCCAAAGTTTTCTTTGATTGTTAGCATATCTGCTATCATTTGTGTTGGGTGGAATTCATCTGTTAGACCATTCCATACTGGAACTCCAGAGTATTTAGCTAATTTTTCAACTAATTCTTGGTCAAATCCTCTGTATTCGATTCCATCATAGAATCTTCCCAATACTTTTGCTGTATCTTCGATTGATTCTTTGTGTCCCATTTGGCTTGAACCTGGATCAAGGTATGTTACTCCCATTCCTAAGTCCATTCCTGCAACTTCAAATGAACAACGTGTTCTTGTTGAAGTTTTTTCAAATAATAATACTATATTTTTTCCTTCAAGATATCTGTGAGGAGTTCTTGTTAATTTTAATTTTTTGAATTGTTCACCTAAATCGATTAGGTATTTAATTTCATCTTCTGTTAGGAATTTTAATCCTAATATACTTTGTCCTTGTAAATTTACTGGCATGTTTTTTTCTCCTTAATTGTTTTTCTTTATTAATTTTTAGTTACTAACTTACTTTTTTCTTATAGTTCTCTTTCAAGAGGCATTGACATACATCTTGGACCACCACGACCTACTGTTAGGTTGGATGCATCTAATTCTAGTACTTCAATTCCTTCTTTTCTTAGTACTTCGTTTGTTACAATGTTTCTCTTGTATACTAAAACTTTTCCTGGAGCAAGTGTTAATGTGTTTGATCCATCATTCCATTGTTCTCTTTCAGCAGCTATTGGGTCTCCACCACCACATGGAATTAAACGAACTTTTTCAATTCCTAATGCTTTTGCTAGGATTTCATCTAATTTTCCTGATGCTGTTTCAATGTGTAAATCATTGTTTTCTTCATCTTTTGTAATGATTTTAACTTCCATTTCTTTGATGATTGCTGGATGGTATGTGAATGCATCATAATCAATTTGTGTAAATACAGTATCTAAGTGCATGAAAGCTCTGTTTTCGTCAATCTTTAATGCATAGATTTTTTCAATTTTATTTTCTACATCTCCAAAGAATAATTTTTTAGCTAATAATTTGATAGCATCATATTGAGTTCTTTGAGAAATACCAATTAAAAGTGTATTTTCATTACCGTTGAATGTATCTCCACCTTCTATATGGAATTCATTTTTTCTTCCATAAAGATCTGGAACTTCTTTATATTCTGGATGGAATCTAAAGATATAGTCACAATAAATTGTTTCTCTGTTTCTTGTTACAGAATACATTTTATTTATAACTGCACCGTTTCCTACTGATGAGAATGGATCTCTTGTAAAGTATAGGTTTGGCATTGGGTTAATTGCAAGGTAAGATTGTCCAACAACCATTTCGTGTAGGTCTTCTTCTTTGAAAAGTCCTAATTCTTTAAGTGTTAAACCAGCCATTGTTTTTTCAACAAATTCTTTTGTATCTTCAATTTTTTCTAAATACTCTTTAGCTTTTGCTAGGATATCCTTATCCTCACAACCAGTTTCGCTTAGATATTCTTCTAAGAATTTTTCTCTTAGTCCTTCATTAGCGTCTAGTGTTTCAGCCATTAAATCTTCAAGATAAACAACTTCTACACCGTTGTCTCTCATGATATCTGTGAATCTATCATGTTCTTCTTGAGCTAATTTTAAATCTGGAATATCATCGAATAATAATTCCTCAAGAGTTGATGGTGTTAAATTTAATAATTCTTCGCCTGGTCTGTGTACCAAAACTTTTTTTAGTGGCTTAATCTCACTTGTTACTTGTATTTTTGTCATACTTCCTCCTAAAATATATATAAATAGAGTGAGTTTTAAATTAAAAAAAGGCTACGCTTAAATACCTTTTTAAAATTGATTTTTTAAATCACTCATATCGTTTACATCAATAGTATACTCTAATCATTTTATTTTTCACGACAAATTTTTGATTCTTTATTGTAAAATATATTCAAATGAAAAGATTTTCATAAGGGAAATTTTGGAAAATTATTAATAAATGGCTAAAAATTAGTAAAAAGAGTCAAAATATTATATAATATAGATAAATAAGAAATTAAGATAAAGAGGTTATTTATGGTTATTAGTAATATACAAACCAAAATTTCTGCAATTTCAGATTTATCTAAAATTTGTAGTTTTGAAGTAGAATTTCAAGATAATTCTACAACAACATTAATTCATAGCACTGCAAGACTTCTCTTGTTTAAAAAGGGAAAGGGCAAGTTTATGATAAATGGAGTTGAATATATCATAGAAAAAAACACTATGATATCTATACTACCTTGGGATATTACTACAATTACCGATGTTACAGAAGATTTAGAATTCTATAAAATTGTCTATAATTTTCAAATAATAAACGATGATCTTAGAAATATTTGTAACTTAAGAAAAGATCAAATTAACTCAATAGAATCATTATCAAAAAATCCTATAAAAATTTTGGATAATGAGTCTTTTCACTATATGAAAAATTCTTTCATTGAAATAAAAAATGAAGTAGGAAATAATTCTTTCCACGAAGAAGTTCAAGAAAAACCATATAAAGATGAATTTCTCATATCATCTATAATAAGGATATTAATAAAATTTATAAGATTTGAAAATAAATGTGAAATAAATACAAATGAAAACTATGATCACCAAACTAAAATCAACCAAATATTAAGATATATGTACTCACATATGAACGAAAAACTTACTTTAGACAGACTTTCTTCAACATTTTTTATTAGTAAATCAAGTCTGAGCAAATATTTGGAAGAAAATACAGGTTTTACATTTTCTGAATTGCTAAATAGGATTAGATTTTCAAAAGCAATAGACCTATTAATGTTTTCAGAAAAAAGCCTAAATGAAATAGCAAAAAGTGTAGGCTATACAGATTCATCCCACTTTACAAAGATATTTGAAAATACTGAGGGAATAAATCCGGGTGAATTCAAAAAATACTACAATATAAAGCAAGTAAGCTTAAAACAAAATGAAGTTAAACTATTAGACAATGTTATAAAATATGAAATTAGAAATTTCACAGACTCTGACCTTACAATCGGAAAAGTAGCAAAAAAATTTGGTATATCAACATCAGAAGTAAACAGACTTATCTATTTTCAATTTGAAAAAAATTTCTATGAATTTTTAGATTCACTAAGAATCTCAAAATCCTGTGAACTTCTAAAAACGACAGATTTGAAAATAATAGATATTGCCATGAAAGTCGGGTACAATTCAACAAGAACCTTCCAAAGAGCTTTTAGGAGAATTGTAGGCCTATCCCCTAACGATTTTAGGACAACAATAAACTTCCAAGACTCTGATGGAAATATAATATAAAGGAGAAAAATATGAAATTTATTGCAAGCGAATCTTTTTGGGAGCTTTTCCCAGAAGCTGAAATAGGAATTATTCTATTTAAAGACATAAAAATGGAAGAAAAATCAAGTAGGGAAATAAAAGATAAACTTGATGATGCACACGATAAAGCCCTAACTTATCTTACAAAACCAGTATTTAGCGAAAATCCAGTAATAAAAGTATGGAGAGATGCCTTCAAATTATTCAAAACAAAAAAAGGAGCACGCTGTTCAATAGAAGCCCTACTAAAAAGAGTTTCAAAAGATAAAGACGTTGGAAGCATCAATCCCCTAGTAGATATCTATAATACAACATCACTAACATACGCACTCCCATGTGGAGCAGAAGATATGGACAAATTTATCGGAGATATAAAACTAGAAATCACCCAAGGTGGAGATGAATTTCAACCTATAGGAGATGATAAAAATTCCCCAACTCTTGAAGGAGAACTTTGCTATAAAGATGATCAAGGTGCAATTTGCAGATGCTTCAACTGGAGAGATGGCCAAAGAACAATGATAACAGAAGATACAAAAAATGCAATATTGTTTATGGAAAATATAGATCCAGAAAGAAAAGAAGACCTAAAAGAAGCAATAAACTATCTAGCAGAAAATCTAGATAATCACCTAGAAGGAAATTTAGAAATCCACTTTATAACAAAAGACAATCCAAGTATAGAAATAAAATAAATAAATTAGATAAAAAAACTGAAATCAAGCAGAATAAACTGACCTCAAAAAGTTAGACCTAAAATTAACTCAATGAGGTCAGTTTTTTATTTAAATGATAAGAAATTTTTATTTTCGAGAAAATATACAGAAAAATCAATTTAAAACAAATATCACTATAAACTTAAAAAATAAACGAAATTCAATAAAAAATAATTACATCAAAATATAAAATAAATTTATAATTCAAAAATGAAATAATAGTGTAACACAAAATGTAACAATAAAAAAGATAGCTTATAAACACTATAAATAAGCTATCTAATAAAACATGGCGCGGCATTGAGGATTCGAACCCCAGGCCTACTGGTCCGTAGCCAGTCGCTCTATCCAACTGAGCTAATACCGCTCAATATATAAATAAAATATTGGCGCGCCTGAGAGGAGTCGAACCTCTGACACACGGATTAGAAGTCCGTTGCTCTATCCAGCTGAGCTACAGGCGCAAGTTAAAATAAAATATAAAAAAATTTGGCGCGCCTGAGAGGAGTCGAACCTCTGACACACGGATTAGAAGTCCGTTGCTCTATCCAGCTGAGCTACAGGCGCAGGTTCAAAATAAAATAAAAAGATATTTGGCGCGCCTGAGAGGAGTCGAACCTCTGACACACGGATTAGAAGTCCGTTGCTCTATCCAGCTGAGCTACAGGCGCAAATTCAAAATAAATATCTAATACTAAAGTAATACTTTAATCTAATACAATTATAGCATAATTTTTAAAAAAATAAAAGTATATTAAAAAATGGAGCGGGTGAAGGGAATCGGACCCTCGCAACCAGCTTGGAAGGCTGGGGCTCTACCACTGAGCTACACCCGCAAATTTTTGGAGCGGAAGACGGGATTCGAACCCGCGACCCTCGCCTTGGCAAGGCGATACTCTACCACTGAGCCACTTCCGCAAAAGAAAATATGAAATTGATTTCATTTTTTTATAAAATCTATTAACCAAGCTATTTCTCTATAAATTTTATTTCACAATAAAATTGGAGCTGATGATAGGACTTGAACCTACAACCTATTGATTACAAATCAATTGCTCTACCAATTGAGCTACATCAGCACATTGGATCTCTACTGAAATCCAAGTCCTATATCAGCCGGACTAGCAGTTGGCGACTTAGATGGGATTCGAACCCACGACCTCCGCCGTGACAGGGCGGCATTCTAACCAGCTGAACTACTAAGCCATAAAAGGTTTAAATAATAAAAAATGTATTGGTGGAAGTAACAGGGCTCGAACCTGTGACCCCCTGCTTGTAAGGCAGATGCTCTCCCAACTGAGCTATACTTCCATTTGGTGACCCTACCGGGATTTGAACCCGGGATACCGCCGTGAAAGGGCGATGTCTTAACCGCTTGACCATAGGGCCTCAATCAATATTATATTTATAAACTATACTTTTTTAATCTTGCAGCAAGCTGCAAATGTCTTAGTCGGCTTGTTGACAAAGTTTCAAACAACTTTGAAACACCGCTACCATCTGACCTACCATCAATTTATTTCATAAATTGGGTTAGGATCATAAACCGCTTGACCATAGGGCCTTACAAGAAAAAATAGTGGTGACTCCACCGGGATTTGAACCCGGGATACCAGCGTGAGAGGCTGGTGTCTTAACCACTTGACCATGGAGCCAAAAAGCTCCATGCTGGTTAATAAGCTAAGAGCTTATAAAAAAATGGTAGCGAAGAAGAGACTTGAACTCTTGACACTCCGGGTATGAACCGAATGCTCTAGCCAACTGAGCTACTTCGCCACATGGTTGCGGGAGTAGGATTTGAACCTACGACCTCCGGGTTATGAGCCCGACGAGCCACCAAGCTGCTCCATCCCGCGACATAACTTCTAAGAAGTAAATGAATTGAGCCACTTGTTTACTCTATTTAGTAAAGGATAATGTTGGCGCTCAGGGTGGGGCTCGAACCCACAACCTACCGGTTAACAGCCGGGTGCTCCACCATTGAGCTACCTAAGCACTATAAACAAAAAAATCTTATATAAATATCCTCTATTACTTAAAATAGAAGATATTTTATAAGTTTGGCAACTTCCTAGTCTCCCGGGAGGTCTCCCTCCGAGTACCATCGGCGTTAGAAGGCTTAACTTCTGTGTTCGGTATGGAAACAGGTGTATCCCTTCTGCTATTGTCACCAGATATTTTATATTCTTTTTTTAAACCTCTTAATCAATAGCTATAAATATTTCCAGTCAAGATTTAAAGTTTAGTATCCATTAGCTTAATACATTACTGCACTTACACCTTGGACCTATCTAAGGTATTTTCTTTACCTACTCTGAGAAATCTTATCTTGAGGCCTGCTTCGTACTTAGATGCTTTCAGTACTTATCAATCCCGCACTTAGCTACCGAGCCATGCTAGTGGCCTAACAACTCGTACACCATTGGTGCGTCCATCCCGGTCCTCTCGTACTAAGGACAGCTCCTCTCAAATTTCTTACGCCCACGCTGGATAGGGACCGAACTGTCTCACGACGTTCTGAACCCAGCTCGCGTGCCTCTTTAATGGGCGAACAGCCCAACCCTTGGGACCTACTCCAGCCCCAGGATGAGACGAGCCGACATCGAGGTGCCAAACCTCCCCGTCGATGTGGACTCTTGGGGGAGATAAGCCTGTTATCCCCGGGGTAGCTTTTATCCGTTGAGCGATGGCCCTTCCATGCGGTACCACCGGATCACTAAGTCCGTCTTTCGACTCTGCTTGAGTTGTAGCTCTCGCAGTTAAGCTCGCTTGTGCCTTTATACTCTACGAATGGTTTCCGTCCATTCTGAGCGAACCTTTGAACGCCTCCGTTACTTTTTAGGAGGCGACCGCCCCAGTCAAACTGCCCAACTGACAATGTCCCATGCCCTGATTCAAGGGCTATGGTTAGAACTTTGATATTAAAAGGTTGGTATCCCACCAGTGACTCCTCCTAGATTGGCATCCAGATATCTCAGTCTCCCAACTATCCTGTACATTTAATCTCAAAATCCAATATCAGCCTACAGTAAAGCTCCACGGGGTCTTTCCGTCCTAGCGTGGGTAAGTCGCATCTTCACGACTACTACAATTTCACCGGATCCTTTGTTGAGACAGTGCCCAAATCGTTACACCTTTCGTGCGGGTCGGAACTTACCCGACAAGGAATTTCGCTACCTTAGGACCGTTATAGTTACGGCCGCCGTTTACTGGGGCTTAAGTTCTAGCCTTCGATTGCTCTAAGCCTTCCCCTTAACCTTCCAGCACCGGGCAGGTGTCAGCTCCTATACTTCATCTTGCGATTTTGCAGAAACTTGTGTTTTTGGTAAACAGTCGCTTGGGCCTGGTTTCTGTGGCCAAATCTCTTTGGCTCCCCTTCTCCCGAAGTTACGGGGACATTTTGCCGAGTTCCTTAACAAAGGTTCTTCCGCGCGTCTTGGTATTCTCTACCTCCCTACCTGTGTCGGTTTTGGTACGGGCGCTTTGGTCTGGATAGTGACTTTTCTTGGCAACATGGAGTCATCAACTTCTCTACTTATGTTTTCGATACCTATCGGCTTTCAGAATTTGTGAAAAGCGGATTTGCCTACTTTTCTTCCTACGGCTTTAGACCATCATCCATCGGATGGCTTTGATTATCCTTTTGCGTCATCACGTCTCTCTTAACGACTTCAAGCGGTACAGGAATATAAACCTGTTATCCATCGCCTACGCCTTTCGGCCTTGGCTTAGGTCCCGACTTTCCCTGAGGGGACGAGCCTTGCTCAGGAGTCCTTAGGGTTTCGACGGGAGTGATTCTCACACTCCTTCTCGCTACTCATGCCAGCATTCTCTCTTGTATTAGATCCACTTTTGCTTTCGCCTTGGCTTCGTCTCTAATACAATGCTCCTCTACCACTAATAGAGGTATTAAGTTTAGCTATGAGTCCTAGTTTTTAACTCTTAACCAGTGATTGTTAGTTCATAATTTCTTATGTTACTCACTTTGACTTTAGACTTGTGTTTTTTTGAATATTTTTCTTTAATATCCTATCTTTATGTCTGCGTCTGAAATTTGTATTTTCTTAATCTCTTCTGTTTTTGTTAAATATTTCCTAGTCTCATTTGTAAACTTAATCCCTCTATTAATCCGAAGCTTCGGTATTGAATTTAGCCCCGTTCATTTTCGGCGCAAACCCACTTGACCAGTGAGCTATTACGCATTCTTTAAATGCATGGCTGCTTCTAAGCCAACGTCCTGGTTGTCTTAGTAGATTCACATCCTTTTCCACTTAATTCAAATTTTGGGACCTTAGCTGTCGGTCTGGGCTGTTTCCCTTTCGACTTAGAAGCTTATCCCCCTAAGTCTGACTCCCTGACTTGATTTTTTGGCATTCGGAGTTTGATAGGTTTTGGTACGGATCTCCGCCCTAGACCATTCAGTGCTCTACCTCCTAAAATCTTAGGTCAGAGGCTAGCCCTAAAGCTATTTCGAGGAGAACCAGCTATCTCCGGGTTCGTTTGGTTTTTCGCCCCTATCCACAGTTCATCCGATGCGTTTTAAACCGCACCCGGTTCGAGCCTCCATTGAATTTTACTTCAACTTCACTCTGACCATGGATAGATCACCCGGTTTCGGGTCTATTCTAACTTACTTTGGCCCTATTAAGACTCGCTTTCGCTACGGCTTCTGATCTTAAATCATTAACCTTGCAATTTAGAATAACTCGCTGGCCCATTCTACAAAAGGTACGACATCACGTTCTCTCACGCTCTGTCTGCTTGTAGGCACTAGGTTTCAGGTTCTATTTCACTCCCCTTGCGGGGTTCTTTTCACCTTTCCCTCACGGTACTTGTTCACTATCGGTCACATGTTAGTATTTAGCCTTAGGGGATGGGCCCCCTATCTTCACACCGGGTTACTCGTGCCCGGTGATACTTTCCCTCTTACTTTCTTAAATCTTTCGTTTACAAGACTTTCACTTTCTTTGGTTTAGCTTTTCAGATAATTCTACTAGATTTAAAATCGTTTAATGAGTTAGGCTCTTTTCCGTTCGCTCGCCGCTACTTAGAAAATCGATGTTTCTTTCTTTTCCTCCTGCTACTTAGATGTTTCAGTTCGCAGGGTATCGCCTTACTAAGCTATGTATTCACTTAGTAATGATTGTGTCTTCCACAACCGGGTTGCCCCATTCGGAGACCTAGGGGTCAATGCTTTTTGTGAGCTTACCCTAGTTTTCGTTCACTTACGTCCTTTTTCGCCTTCATGTGCCAAGGCATCCACCTTGTGCCCTTGCTTTCTTGACTGGAAATATTTATAGCTATTTAATTTTATTAGGTTCTAATGGAATTGTCACAGCAAATTTATGAGTTGATGAAATTCCTTATGCAGGGATTTTTGGTTTTCCAAAAATCATCGCATTATTGCCCTGTTCGAGTTTTGTCTGGTTATTTACTGTAATCTAACGTTATTTTTCTTATTTGCTTCGCAAATGTCGAAAAATAATGAAAGATTTCTTTGAAATCTTTCACCCCTCGATTATGGGCTTGGTGGAGATGAAGAGATTCGAACTCTTGACCCCCTGCGTGCAAGGCAGGTGCTCTCCCAACTGAGCTACACCCCCATGTAACCTTTAATTTTACTACAAAGTTTACTTCGTTCCAAACAAAGTTTTTTTTAAATTTTCTTTGGTAAAAGTCAGCGTACCGACTTTTTACTCTTAGAAAGGAGGTGATCCAGCCGCACCTTCCGATACGGCTACCTTGTTACGACTTCACCCCAGTTACTGACCCTACCTTCGACTGCTGCGTCCAAAAGGTTCGCTCACAGGCTTCGGGTATTGCCAACTCCCATGGTGTGACGGGCGGTGTGTACAAGACCCGGGAACGCATTCACCGCGACATTCTGATTCGCGATTACTAGCAACTCCAACTTCATGTACTCGAGTTGCAGAGTACAATCCGAACTGGGACAGGTTTTGTGAGTTTCGCTTCAGATCGCTCTTTCGCTGCCCTGTGTACCTGCCATTGTAGCACGTGTGTAGCCCAAGTCATAAAGGGCATGATGATTTGACGTCGTCCCCACCTTCCTCCGGTTTATCACCGGCAGTATCGCTAGAGTCCCCAACTTAATGATGGTAACTAACGATAGGGGTTGCGCTCGTTATGGGACTTAACCCAACATCTCACGACACGAGCTGACGACAACCATGCACCACCTGTATTACAGTTGACCGAAGTCATAGAAAATTATCTCTAATTTTCGCCGTAATATGTCAAGACTTGGTAAGGTTCTTCGCGTTGCGTCGAATTAAACCACATGCTCCGCTGCTTGTGCGGGTCCCCGTCAATTCCTTTGAGTTTCACACTTGCGTGCGTACTCCCCAGGCGGAGTGTTTAATGCGTTAGCTGCGGCTCCCAGATTATTCCAAGAACCTAACACTCATCGTTTACAGCGTGGACTACCAGGGTATCTAATCCTGTTTGCTACCCACGCTTTCGTACCTCAGCGTCAGATGATGACCAGAAAGTCGCCTTCGCCACCGGTATTCTTCCTAATATCTGCGCATTTCACCGCTACACTAGGAATTCCACTTTCCCTTCCATCTCTCAAGCCTTGCAGTTTTAAAAGCTTTATATAGTTGAGCTATATTATTTCACTTCTAACTTACTAGGCCGCCTACGTACCCTTTACGCCCAATGATTCCGGACAACGCTCGGTCCATACGTATTACCGCGGCTGCTGGCACGTATTTAGCCGGACCTTATTCTTATGGTACTGTCATTTTCATCCCATAAAAAAGATTTTTACAACCCGAAGGCCTTCTAAATCACGCGGCGTCGCTGCATCAGGGTTTCCCCCATTGTGCAAAATTCCCCACTGCTGCCTCCCGTAGGAGTTTGGGCCGTGTCTCAGTCCCAATGTGGCCGTACACTCTCTCAAGCCGGCTACTGATCGTCGCCTTGGTGGGCTTTTATCTCACCAACTAGCTAATCAGACGCAAGTCCATCTTACACCGATAAATCTTTGGTCACTATATCATGCGATATTTTGACGTTATAGGGTATTATTCTTCGTTTCCAAAGGCTATCCCCTTGTGTAAGGCAGGTTACTCACGTGTTACTCACCCGTTCGCCACTAATTCACTTAAAATCATTCCGAAGAAATCAACTAAGCTTCATCGTTCGACTTGCATGTGTTATGCACGCCGCCAGCGTTTATCCTGAGCCAGGATCAAACTCTCAATTATAGTTTGATCTTGACTTTTGTCATTTTTCGTTTGGTCTCAAAGTAATTAACTTTGTAGTAGTATTTATTTGTTTAAAGGTTCATCGTCAGTTGTTACTGACTATTTAAGTCTACCACCTTTTTTATTACTTGTCAAGTTTTTTTGTAAATATTTTTCTTTTTATTTACTTTTCTCGACTGCTTTTCTGGTGTCGACTTTTTTATTATATCTCGTTTATTTTTATTGTCAAGTTTTTTTTGAAAGTTTTTTGAATCTTTTTTCTCAATCTTCTTTCTTAACTAATTTAAACGAGGTAAAAAAATATAGCTGTTTCAAACAGCTATATTAGTATATTATTATTTTTTTATTTTGTCAAATATTTTTATAGATTTTCTATTACTTCTTCTATATCCGGTAATTGTGCTTGTGGATATTCTTTTGACCACTTAACAATTCCCTCTTCATCTATAATTATATTTGCTCTTTTGCTTGCGGAATTTTCTTCATTGAATATTCCGTAAGCTTTTGCTACTTCTCCTAATGGGAAAAAGTCTGATGCAAATTTTACATTATCGATGTTTAATACTGCAGCCCATGCTTTTTTTGATGGTTGTGGATCTATTGAAAGTCCAATTACTACAGTTTCTCCTTTTTCTTGAATTCTATCGAAATTTCTTTCTAATGATCTCATTTGATCTGCGCATACTGATGTGAATGCTAATGGGTGGGATGAAAGTATTACTTTTTTTCCTCTATATTGTTCTAAGTTTACATCTTCTGCGTTTTGATCTTTTATATTAAATAATGGTGCTTTTTCACCTTTTTTTATTATTGACATTTATTTTCCTATTATATTTCTGCTATTGCTTCAATTTCTAATAGACCGTTTTTTGGAAGTTTGCCTACTTCTACACAGCTTCTTGCTGGTTTATGATCTCCGAAAAATTCTGCATAAGCTTCATTTACTGCTGCAAAGTCATTTACATCATCTAAGAAAATATTTACTTTTACAATTTTTTCTACTGATGATCCGCCTGCTTCTACTATTGCTTTTACATTTTCTAATGATTGTCTTGTTGCTTTTTTAACATCATCTGAAATTAATTCACCTGTTTCTGGAACTAATGGTAGTTGTCCTGATGAATATACAAAGCCGTTTGATACTATTCCTTGTGAATATGCTCCTACTGCTCCTGGTGCATTTTTTGTTTCAATTATTTTCATAATTTCCTCCTTAATAGTAAACGTTATTATATTATAAACATACTTTTTTTCTATTTTTATTCAACTGAAATAAAAAAAATCTCAAAATTTAATTTGAGATTAATTTAGGTTAAATTGATTTTTTATTATTTGTAGATTTCTTGTAATTTCATCGCTTAAGTCATCGTAGCTTTCTAGATTTTCTATATCTTCTTTTGCCTTGTTGATGTTATTTAATGATAAATTTATTTGTAATCTATTGTAGATCATTCTTGGATCTTCTGGATATTTTTTTAAGCCTTGGTTTATTATTGCTATTGCATCGGTTGGTTTTTCTGATGCGTATAGGCTTATCGAATAGTCATTGTAAAGCTCTCTAAATTCTCCGCCTTTTTCTAGGGAATTTTCAAAAGCTAGGTTTGAATTTTCGTATTGTCCTATATTTTGATAGGCTACTCCTAAATAATAGTAGGCATCTGCTCTTTTTGTTTTTGATAAGAGTCTGGTTAGAATTTGAATTGCCTTGTCGAAGTTTCCTTTTCCTATATAGTAAAGTCCTTCTTCGATTTCTGCATTATCAAATATCATTTTAATTTTATCTCTTATTTCATCTTGGGCTTCTATATCTTTTGTTCTTTGGAGGGCATTTTCATAATAAGATCTTGCTTTTATATATTCTCCAAGATTTGCATATATATTTCCTAATTCATAATATGAAAGTGGAAAATCTTCGTCTTGGCTAATTATATCTTGTAAAATTCTAAGGGATTCTTTGATAAATTCATCCTTATATTCTGTATCTTCATAGGCTTTTGGCCACAAAAGTCTAGCATAATTATAGGCGTTATATTTATCGAATGGGTTAATGATATAGCCTCCTCTTAATAAGAGGAGGGCCTTTTCATTTTTTTTGTCCAAATTTTTTAGGGCTTTTTGTGTAGTATAAGCTCCTATATTTTTTATATAATTTTCTATTATTTTTATATAGGAATCTCTGTATTTAAAGTCCTTGTCTATAGCAAGGTTCATTATTAGTCCGTCCAAAATTATATCTAGATTTATTTTATTTTCAAATTCTCCGCTTATTACATTTTCTGATAAGTCTTCTGTATAAAGTGCTAGGGGAGTTTGGTTTAATAAATCGTATGATGATTCTTTTTTTAGGTCTATATATCCAAGTTTGTCTGTAAAATTCAAAAAATATTGGTCTATTTTTGCCATTTTATCCTCTCATGAATTTTCTTTGTCCGTAGGAATGTTTTGATAAAATCTTATACAAATGTCCTTTAAACAATAAAAATAGGGTCTCCCAAATTGCTAATAGCATTACAAATATAAATTCATTTCCTAAAACCAAAGTATTTACTACAATTTTATTTATTAAAAATGTTTCTACCAAGGTATATATAAGGGCATAAATCCCCCATATAAATATATTGTTTTTTACAAAATTAAATGAATCTATAAGTATGGTAAATCCATAAACGCTATCTATATATACAAGTTCTATCACAGCTGATGTAAAAAATTTAAATAGGATTTTTAATGTGTATGAAACTGTAGGATTGATTCCGCCTAACAAATTGTCAAATATTAACTCAACTATATAAATTGAAAACATAGCAGCCATTATTAGATAGAAAAAATTCGATATGGAATTTTCTATAGATTTTTTTCCTGTATTATTGTAAAGAACTATTGATCTTAAAGCTTGTGCTACAAAACATAAAATCAAAATTTCTATTAGATAATTTATTAATGATGCTAGGTAAGAAGAGTTTAAAATTGATAAACCCTTCATGCCTTCAAATATAGACCTAACTATCAAAGATATGAAAAGAATATAGGATTTTTTTATTTTTTTTACACTTTCTGAAAATGCGTATTTAGAACATTCTAAAAAATCTATAATTCTTTCATTCATTACATTTGTTCCACTGTTTTGATTCCTAATATTCCCAAACCATTTTTAATTACTATTGATGTAGCTTTGGTTAGGGCAAGTCTTTCTTCTTTTAATTTTTCATCATCTACTAATATTTGTGTAGAATTGTAAAATTTATTGAATTTTTGAGCAATTTCCATTACTTTTCTTGCAACTACTGATGGTTCTAGTCTATCTTTAGCAAGGATTACTGCATCTTGGAAACTTTCAATAGATTTGATCAAGCTGTATTCTTCATCTGAATTTAATTTTTCAAATGTTAATTGTCCAATATCTTCTTTTCCGGCCTTTCTTAAAACAGATTTAGCTCTTGCGTATGTGTAGTGAACATATGGACCTGTTTCACCTTCAAAGTTTAATAATTCATCCCAATCAAAAACATAGTCTTTGATTCTTGAGTTGTATAATTCTTGGAATTTAACTGCACCGATTCCTACAATTCTTGCAGCTTCATCAAGATCTTCAATTTGATTGTCTCTATCTTTCATAATTGAATATGTTTTTTCAATTGTTTTATTTAAAACATCTTCCAAGAAAACAACGTGTCCTCTTCTTGTTGAAAGAACTTGGTCTTTTAATGAAACCATACCAAATTGTACGTGTAAAATTTCATCACTTACATCTTCGTGTCCCATTAGGTATAAAATTTTCTTTAATTGTTGGAAATGTAGTTTTTGTTGACTTCCTACAACGTAGATGTTTTTGTCTAGTCCGTAAGTTCTGTGTCTGTAAAGTGCTGTGGCAACGTCTCTTGTGATATAAGCTGAAGATCCGTTTGATTTTATTAACATTGATGGTGGTAGATTGAATTCACTCAAGTCTACAATATAAGCTCCATCAGATTCTACCAAAAGATTTTTTTCTTTTAATTCTTCAAGAGCTGCTGGCATCCATTTTGAATGGTAACTTTCTCCGTGATAGTTATCATATTTTATATCAAGCATTCCATAAACTTTATCAAATTCTCTCAAAGATAAGTCTTTAAACCATTGCCATAGGCTCATAGCTTCTTCTTCACCATCTTCAAGATTTTTGAATTCTTCTCTTGCTTTTTCTTGGTATTCTTCGTTATCTTCCGCTTCTTTTGTATATCTTACATATAAATTTAAAAGTTCGTTGATAGGATCTTTATCGATAGCTTCTTTGTCTCCCCAAAGTTTGTAAGCTGCAATCATTACACCAAATTGGGTACCATAATCTCCAATGTAGTTTGAAGCTGTAACATTGTATCCAAGGTATTCGTAAATGTTTCTAATAACATCACCAATAACAGTTGATCTAATGTGACCAATGTGGAAAGGCTTAGCAATATTTACAGATGAGAATTCAACAAGTTCGTTGATTCCCTTACCCATGTCACTTTTTCCATAGTCATCTTCTTTTTCTAAAACTTCGTTAATAACGTCATTAGATACTTTTTGTCTGTCTAAAAAGAAGTTTACATAGGCATTTTCATTTTCTACTTTTTCTACACCTTCAATTTCTAAACTTTTTGCTATTTCTTCTGCAATAAGTTTAGGGTTTTTTCTCATAGTTTTAGCTAGAGTAAAGCATGGAAATGCAAAATCTCCCATATTTTCTTGAGGTGGAATTTCAATTAAATCATAAATTTTCTCATAATCCAAGCCTAGGTCTTTTTCTTCTAGCTTTTTAGCTATTAATTCTTTAAAATCTTTCATATTTCCTCCAATATTATTTGAATTTTACAATTGTAACTCCATATCCACCTTCTTTTTCATTTCCAGGTCTATAGGAGTCGATCATTTTATTATTTTTTAAATAATCGTTTATGCCATTTCTCAAAGCACCAGTCCCCTTGCCATGGATGATTTTTGCTTGGTCAAGGCCTGAGAGCATAGCATCATCTAGGTATTTATCAAAATTTCTCAAAGCCTCATCATATCTTTGACCCCTCAAATCAAGAGTTGGTGAAATGTGCATGGCTTTTTTCGCCTTATAAATTCTGTTAGTATTTTCTTTAGTCTTGTTTTCTGACTTAACTTTTGTAACATTTTTAATATTAGAATCCATTTTCAAAATACCCATTTGTACTTTTATATTACCCTTTTCGTCGGGATTTTCAATTACTTGAGCCTTTTCATTTAAGCCCGCAATTATAACTGTATCTCCAACCTTTAAGGTATCTGGTGCATTTTTACTTCTTTTTTCTTTTATTATTTCATTTTCCTTGTCAATTTTTGAAGATTTATATTTATTTCTAATATCATTTAAGGACCTATCTATATCAGAAATATTGGCATTTTTTGATTTTTTGGCGATTTTTAGCATTTCTTGACTTGCCGTATTTGCTTCTTCTAAAATTTTATTTGCCTTAACTTCTGCCTTTTCAATTATTTCTTTTTCTTCTTTTTTTATTTTTTCTGAAAGAGCCAAAAGATCATTTCTTGCTCTTTTTATTTTTTTCTTATAGTCTTCTATCTCTTGATTTTTTATTTCCATTTCTTTTTTATTTTGGTCAAGCTCTTCAAGGATAGTGTTGAAATTTTTATTATCTTCCGAAAGAATTGATTGGGCGTTTGCTAATATCTCCTTATTTAAACCTAGTCTTTTCGAAATTTCAAAAGCATTTGACTTTCCAGGTGTTCCTATAATTAATTTGAAAGTTGGTGATAGAGTTTCAAGGTCAAATTCAACACTTGCATTCATTACCCCTTCTTTTTCTAAGGCATAGTATTTTAATTCTGAATAATGGGTTGTTGCAAAGGTCATTACATTTTTATTTTTCAAAAATTCCAAAATAGAGATTGCAAGGGCAGCTCCTTCTGTTGGATCTGTACCACTTCCAACCTCATCTAGTAAAACCAAAGAATTTTCGCTGACATTTTCTGTAATTTTTACAATGTTTGTTAAAGACGCTGAAAAAGTTGAAAGACTCATCTCTATTGATTGGGTATCACCAATATCTAAAAATATATCGTCAAAAACATTTACCAAACTATCCTCATCACAAGGAATGTAAAATCCTGCTTGGGCCATCAAGGAAACAAGGCCTACAGTTTTAAGTGATACAGTTTTTCCTCCTGTATTTGGTCCTGTGATTATTAAAGTTTTGTAGCCATCTCCAATTTTTACATCTATCGGAACAACTTTTCCTTTTAAAAGTGGATGGCGGGCTGACTTTAAATTTATGATTTTTTTATCTGTAAGTTTTGGCATGGTGTAATCGTGTGCCAAAAAATATTTTACTTTTGCTTGTAGAAAATCTATTCTTTGAATTAGTTTTTGATTTTCTAGAATTTCTTGGTCAAAGCCTTCAACAAATCTTGAAAGTCTATCCAAAATTCTTCTAATTTCATCGCTTTCTTCTATTTGTAAATTTGAAAGGTCATTGTTTAATTCGACAATGGCATTTGGTTCTATAAAAAGTGTATTTCCTGATTGAGATCTATCATGGATAATTCCATTTAAAACTGATTTTTTATTTGTTTTTACTGGAAGAACATATCTTCCGTCCCTAATTGAAACAACCTTATCTTGAAGAGATTCGTCAAATTTTGGAGATGAAATATAAAATGACAATTTATTTTTAATTTCAGCTTCTTTTTTTCCCATTTTTTTCCTAATTGACCTTAAATTTGAAGAAGCATTGTCTGCTATTTCATCTTCTGAAATAATTGACCTTTCGATTTCATCTTTTATAAAATCATTTGTTGAAATCCTATCAAACAAATCTTTTATGTAAGGATTTTCAATATTTTCCCCATATTCTTTCAAATAATTGCTTACCCTGAGTAGGTCCAAAATTTTTAAAAGTTCAAAGGGTTCTAATATTCCTTTTTTTCTTACATAGCCAATAATTTCTTTTAAGTCATAAAGGCCAAAAATATCTATATTTCCATTTTCTACTATGACATCTTCCATGGCTTTGGTTTTATCAAGTTCATCTTTTATTTCTTTTAAATTATTTTTTGGTTTTATTTTTGAAATTTCTTTTTTAACAAGTTCACTTCTTGCATAAGTTTGGAGCTTTTCAAGAATTTTTCCAAACTCCAAAATTTCTAAGGTTTTTTCCTGCATTAAATAACACCCCTGTCATATCCAAGATTGTTAATCTTATTTTTTCTTATATTTTTTAAATCTTCATCATCTCTTATAAGATACAATAAAGATACTGATTTTTCAATTTTTTTAAGGTCAATATTTGCTATTTCATTTGAATAAATTCGAGAAAGTCCATCCCTTCTTTTTATATCAAAAACATTGCCCTCCTCATCTTTTATTTTAGAATCAGAAAATTTACAGGACTCGCATCCCTTAAGTCCACATTTTTTTATTGCAGAAAATGGACAATGGCGCATATTCATAAGCTCAATTGGACCATATGCCAAAATTTCTGTAGGGTATCTTCTTGAATTTTTGTTTATATTTTCGAAAGAATTTTCAACTGAAGATGAAATCATTGAAGAAAAATCACTATAAAAATCAAAAGCATAGGAATTAAAAACATTTAAGTATCTACCAATCCTAATTTCAAATCCATTTTTTATAAGTTTATCTTTTAAGACAAAATCTTTGTAATTATTAAAAACTACTCCCTTAAAATTTTTCTCTTTCAAAAAGCTAATAAAGTCAATATCATATTTTTTATCAGCATCCATAACATAAAATAGGTTTAATCCATCAAACTTTTTATCGTATTTTCTCAAATAAATATTATCAAAATCTTTTAATAAGGATATGTCTATGTCATTTGACAAAAGTTCAATGTTTTTTTCTCTCTTAAAAGATTTTTTCTCTTTTAATTTTCTCTTTTCGATTTTTACTGGTTTATTTTTGTAAATAGCAAGCCTTTTTTCATTTAAAACTTCAACAGCCTTTCTTCGCATGGAATTTATATCTTTTTTTCTCAAAAATATATTTGAATCGATATCAATTTCAACCTTACCTGCCTCATAGATTGTATTCCCAAATTTCGTGAGATTTTCTTTTATATCTTCTTTATTTAGGGAAATATTTTTTCCTTCTTCTACTAAATTTTCACCCTCATAAGAAATTTTTGTATCCTTATATTTGAGGGTAATTTTTGGCTTTTGTCCAATCTTTGCTTCAAATTTTATATCCAAAGGCAAATTTTTATAAGTATTTAAACCATAATCCAGATTTTCCTTTAGAATTTTTGAAGAAAGAAGATAAATTTTAGAACCTATTTTTGCATCTTTGAAATCTTTTAATTCTAATTCTTGCTCTTTTTTTAAGTCTTCTGTCAAGGTCAAAGGAAGCTTTCTGTTTTTTTCGGTTGTAACTTGAAGGATTGACTCTTTTATCAAATTTGAATTTGATTTGAAAAATCTCTTGCCATTTTTTTCATAAACCTCGCCAACTTCTCTGTGTTTATTTTCATTTTCAAGAGCAAGGTAGGAAAATTTTTGTCCAAAAATAAAGCCTTTTGTGTAAGACCTATTTGAAATATCTCTCAATTGGTCCTTATCATAAAAGTTTTTCTCTAACTTTTGCCTATAATTTTTGACAGTGTTATAAACATACTCATCAGTTTTCATGCGTCCTTCAATTTTTAAGGAATCGACCCCAGCTTTTATCAAATCATCGGTAAAATCTATGGTTGATAAATCTTTCATTGAAAGATAGTAATCTTCTCCCAAAACTTTCCCATCATTAATAAGCTGATATTTTTTTCTACAAATTCCTGCACACCTGCCCCTGTTTGCTGATCTTTTTCCAAGATATGATGACATCAAACATTCTCCAGAAAAAGATACGCAAAGTGACCCATGAACAAAAACTTCTGTATCAATATCTAATTTACAAATTTTTTCAATTTCAGAAATTTCACTTTCTCTTGCAATTACCACCCTATCAAAACCTAATTTCTTTGCTGTAAGAGCTCCCTCATAATCTTTTATTGCCATCTGGGTTGAAGCGTGAAATTCTAATTTGTGCTTTGCATTTTTATTTATATTTTTTATCAATGAATATAGGCCAATATCTTGGATTAAAATTGCATCTGCCCCGTATTCAAAAAGTTTTTCAATATAAAAAATAGCCTTGTCAATTTCTTCATCTTTTATAAGGGTATTTATAGTTATAAAAACTTTCTTATCAAATAAATGCACATAATCAATCACTTCTTCAATATTTTCTAGCGTGAAATTCTTGGCGTAGGCCCTCGCTCCAAAATCATCAAGTGCCAAATAAAAACTGCAAGCCCCTGCAGAAAGTCCAGCATAAAGCATGGACATTTTCCCAACAGGAGCTAATATTTCAATATCTCTCATTATAAATCTCTTTTCAAATCTTCATTTTCTTTTTGTAGGTCTAAATTTTTTTCTTGTAAGGCCAAGAGATTTTCCCTGAGTTTTTGAAGATTTTCATCTTTTGATTTATTTATCTTGTTTTTCTTATCAATTTCTGCATTAAGCCTATTTATTGTAGAATTAAGAGCGTCAATTTTTTTCATTGATTCCATAAAATCTTTTTTAGATTTTTCAAAATCATCCTTTATTTCTTGATTTTCTTCTTCTAAATTTTCATAAGCTTCTTTTATTTTTGGATAATTTTCAATTGGCTCCTCGGCTTTTTTTCTTAAATCTTTGTGCTTTATCAAAAGTTTATACATTTCATCAGCAATATTTAAGGATGCAAGAACCAATTGGTTTTCACGACTTAGCTTATTGTTGTCGATTTCTTTTATTTTTTTGTCGACATAAGCTGCTATTTGTTCAATTTGATTTTCGTCTTGGTCACTTATCAAAGTGTAGTCCATGCCAGCAATATTAACAACAATTTTATTATCTGCCACTTTAACTCCTAACTACGCAAGTTTATATTTTCCTTACTTAAATCTTCTAAAAATTCTTTTTCAATTTTTTCTACTTCTTCATCTTTTAATGTAGCGTCATTTTTTCCGTAGGAAACTTTGTAAGAAATTGATTTTTGTCCCTCATCAATTTGACTTCCAGTATAAATATCAAAAATTTCAATATTTCTTACCAAACCATTAGCTCTTGAAATAATCATATCTTCAATCATTTGACTTTCTACATTCCTATCACAAGTAAATGAATAATCACGTAAAATTGATGGGAATTTTGAAAGGGCCTTGTATTTTACTTGGTCGATTTTTTTATCTTTTATCATAGAAAGGTCAATCTCAAGGGCTAAGCAAGGATTTTTGATTTTAAATTCTTCCATAACTTCATAGGAAATTTGTCCCATTATACCAATTTTTTCTCCATCAAGATAAATATTTGCACATCTTCCTGGGTGGAAAGTTTTGATATTTTCCTCAGTTTCAAATCTAAATCCATAAAAACCAGTTTTAGCCATAGCCTTAATAAAGAAATCTTTCAAATCATAGAAAGAATAATCTCCATAAAGACTCATGGTCAAATATTGTTTTTCTTCTGGAAGGTCAGCTCCATCTTTAATAAAGGCTGTTCCAATTTCATAAAATCTCAAATCATTTTGTTTTTTGGAAATATTTTTATAAAAAGTATCAAGCATATTTGAAAGAAGAGTTGTTCTCATTACAGAATAATCTTCTCCCAAAGGATTTATAATTTTTATATAATCTCTTAATTTTGAATCTTCATCAACCAATAATTTGTCATAATCTCTTGGAGAAATAAAAGAATAGGTTGTGATTTCTGAGAATTTTTGTCCAAACAAATTATTTTTCAGTTCATCTTTTAAAAGTCTCATTGAAGTTTTCTCTCCCCTTTGTAAAGATGAATAAAGTGGTTTTGACTCAACTTTTCCCATACCATAAAGTCTTGCAACTTCTTCGATTAAATCTGCCTCAATTGAAATATCCATTCTAAAGTTTGGAATATTTGCTTCGATTGTGTCATCATCAATATCTTTAACTTCAAATTCTAAAGCTTTTAAATAAGAAATAGCTTCATCTTTTGAGAAATCTCTTCCAATTAAAGAATTTAGTCTAGAAATTCTAAGTTTCACCTTATTTTCTGGACTTTCTTTTATTCCTTCATCAAAATAATCTTCCAAAACTTCCCCAATTCCAAGATCTGTTATTAGTTTCATAACTCTTTTTGATGCAAAATCTGCATTTTCTACAGAAATTTCTTTTTCAAATCTTGATGATGCTTCAGATCTTAAATTTAAAAATTTAGAAGATTTTCTAATATTATCAGAATCGAAATTTGCTGATTCAAGAAGAATAGTTTTTGTATTTTCTGTAATTTCGCTATCCATTGAGCCCATAATTCCTGCAAGACCGATTGCTTCTATGCCATCAGATATTACCAAAACTTCTTCATTCAATTTTCTTTCTTCCCCATCAAGAGTTTTAATAATCTCTCCATCTTTTGCATCTCTTACAATAATTTTTCTGTCATGTAAAGTTTCAAGATCGTAAGCGTGAAGAGGTTGTCCTGTTTCAAGCATTACAAAATTTGTAATATCTACAACATTATTTACAGGTCTCATTCCAGCAAGCATCAAACAATTTTTAAGCCATTGAGGAGATTCTCCGATCTTTACATTTTTAATAATTCTTCCTGTAAATCTTTTACAATTATTAGATTTGATTTCAATCCCATTAAAATAATCATCTTTTTTATCAGAAACTGTTGGATATTCTAATGATGGGTAGGTAATTTTTTTATCAAAAGATGCAGCAGATTCTCTTGCCATTCCAATAATTGAAAGACAATCTGGTCTATTTGGAGTAATTTCATATTCAATAACTGGAGTATTTGAAAATAAAACTTCCACCGCTGGTGTTCCTGGTTTAAATTCTCCAGATAAAACTATAACTCCATCCTTTGATTTTTTTTCAATAACTGAATCATCATAGCCAATTTCTTTGTATGATGTGAGCATGCCTTGGCTTACGATTCCAAAAAATTCATGGTCATCAATTTTTTGTCCATTAATTTCTGAACCTGATCTTATTACTATAAGATAGTCACCTTCTTTAGTATTTTTTGCAGAAGTTACTATAGTAATTTCTTCTCCAACATCAATTGTAAGGACAAATAATTTGTCTGCATTTGGATGTTTTTCTTGTTTTAAAACTTTTCCTACAACAAGTCCATCAAGTTTATCAGAAATAAAATTTACACTTTCTACGTGTGAGCCTGTTTCTGATAATCTGTCTGTAATTGTTTTTAAATCTTTGTCTAATTTTATATAATCATTTTGCCAAATTAAAGGTACTAACATAATCCCTCCTAGAATTGCTCAATAAATCTTTTGTCATTATCAAATAGTAATCTAATATCATCTAGTCCGTACTTAACCATGGCAATTCTATCAACTCCAAGACCAAAGGCAAAACCAGTATATTTTTCACTATCTATTCCACAATTTTCAAGTACATTTGGATGAACCATTCCTCCACCCAAAAGTTCCATTGACCAACCAGTATTTGAACAAGCAGGACAGCCCTTGCCGCCACAAATTGGACAAGTTACGTCAACTTCAAGAGATGGTTCTGTAAATGGAAAATGGTGAGGACGATAACGCATTTTCATTTGGTCACCAAACATTTCTTTTATAAAAGTCTCAAGTGTAGCTTTTAAATTTGCAAGTGATACATTTTCATCAACAACCAAACATTCTAATTGGTGAAACATTGGTGAGTGAGTTGCATCAACTTCATCATTTCTAAAAACTCTTCCAGCTGAAACCATTTTTATTGGAAGTTTTCCTTCATTCATTACACGGATTTGCATGCTTGATGTGTGAGGACGAAGAAGTGTATTTTCATTTATATAAAAAGTATCAGAAAGAGATCTTGATGGGTGATTTTTTGGTGAATTTAAATCATCAAAAACATTTTTTACAGTATCAATTTCTGGTCCTTCTACAACGTCAAATCCCATATTTTGGAAAATTTCTTCAAGTTCTGCCATAGTTTGATTTATAACTGAAAAATGTCCACTAGAATAAAGGTCAAAATTTGCAGTTACATCAATTTTTTCTTCTTTTATTTTTTTATCTAAAAGAATTTTTTTGATTTCTTCTTTTCTCTCTTCAAGTTTATTTTCAACTTCGTTTGAAGTTTGGTTTATAAGTTTTCCTGCCATTGGCTTTTCTTCATTTGGCAATTTTGAAATATTTTTCTTTAATGAAGTTATTTCACCTTTTTTACCAAGATATTTAACTCTTAATTCGTCAAGAGATTTTAAGTCTTCACTTTTTTCTACGGCCAATGTGGCTTCTTTAACCAAGGACTCTAATTTTTCTTTCATTTTTTCTCCTTTAATTTTTGGTACAAAAAAACTGCCCTATAAAAGGACAGACTTATCTGCGGTACCACCTAATTTGATTTTAATAATCCACTCGAAAATTATAACGCATTACCGTATCAACTACTTTATTCGTATCAAAGCTAGGCGGTGAATTACTATACCGTTACAAGATGGCCTCTCATCATCTACCACTTGCTTTACTTGAATAGCATAGCTTTTATCCGCTTTGGCTAAAATTATTCATCAATATTGATGCAGCTATTGCTGCATTTAATGATTCGATTTTTCCATCCATTTTTATGGATACAAAATCATTTGATAAATCTTTTAAAGATTTGCTGATTCCATTAGCCTCGTTTCCTATAGCTAATATTATTTTATCACAAGATTTATAATGATCTACAGATTTCCCATTCATATCAGCCAAAATTAATTTGTAATCTTTAAAATTTTTCAAATCATCTATATCTAATTCTAAAAAATTTAACCTAAAAATAGATCCCATGCTGGCTCTTATAGTTTTTTCATTGTATAAATCTACACAATTGTTTACTAAAATTATATCCTTAAAGGAAAAAGCTTCAGCACTTCTTATAATTGTGCCAAGATTTCCCGGATCTTGCATATGATCTAAAAGTAAAATTTTATCAGAAGAAATTTCTTTTTCTTTTTTTATTTTAAGTAAGGCTGAAACGCCTTCAGGATTTTCAAGCAAAGATAGCTTATCAAATAATTTATTTGAAAAAACTATCTTTTTGAAATCAGTCTTATAATCTTTCATATCCTCATTTACAAAAACAAATTCGCATTCAAAATCTTCTGGGATTTGTTCTACTATCTTTATTGATTCAACTATGAAAGAATTAAACTTTTTCCTGTATTTCTTCTTTTTTAATTTATTTAAATACTTATATTTTTCGTTAGATTCTGATTTTATAATCATTAAGCTGCTTGGTTAGCAATCTCTACTAATTTTGTAAATTCTTCTGGATTTGATACAGCAATTTCAGCAAGCATTTTTCTGTTTATATCAATGTTTGCTTTTTTAAGATTTCCCATTAATTTTGAGTAGCTTGTTCCATTTGCTCTTGCTGCTGCATTTATTCTTGCAATCCATAATTTTCTGAAATCTCTTTTTCTTCTTTTTCTTCCAATATATGCATATTGTAAAGATTTCATTACTGCTTGGTTTGCAGTTTTGAAAAGTAATGATTTAGAACCGTAGTAACCTTTAGCTTGTTTAAGAACTTTTTTATGTCTTTTTTTTGCGTTTAACGCTCTTTTAACTCTTGCCATTATTTCCTCCTATTAGATATTTAATAATCTTTTGATGTTTTTAGCATCACCTTTTGCAGCTATTGTTGATTTTCTTAATCTTCTTTTTCTTGCTGGTGTTTTCTTAGCTGTAAGGTGTCCCTTGTATGCCTTATGTCTTTTTATTTTTCCACTGCCTGTAACTTTAAATCTTTTTGCAGCTGCTCTTTTTGTTTTAATTTTGTTTTTAGCCATATTTTCCTCCTAATTTTCTTCTGTATTTGGTGAGATGAATAATACAAGTGATCTTCCTTCCATAGCTGGTTTCTTATCAACTTGTGCACAATCTCCAACAAATTCCATAAATTTATCTAATAAATCATAGCCTAAATTTTTATGACCCAATTCTCTACCTTTAAATCTTACAGAAACTTTAACTTTGTCGCCATTGTTTAAAAATTTCTTTGTTTGATTAGCCTTAGTTGATAAATCATGATCTTCAATGTTTAAGCTAAATCTTGTTTCTTTTGTTTGAGTTGTTTTTTGTTTTTTCTTATTTTCTTTAGCTTTTTTTTCTTGGTCGTATTTGAACTTCCCATAATCCATAATTCTTGCAACTGGTGGCTTAGCATTTGGTGACATTAATACTAGATCCAAATGTTTGTCATAAGCTCTATCCAAAGCTTCATTTTTTGATACAACTCCAATTTGTGATCCATCTTCGTCTATAAGTCTAAGCTTATTGTCTCTAATTTCGTCATTAATTTTTAACTCTTTTATAATGTTACCTCCAAAATATTCGCATAAAAAAATGGGCACTCAAAGTACCCATTAAAATACAAAATATAATTAGAAAAATTCTAATATAGAGATTGTAACCTGAAAACTTATGTCGGCAGGTGAGTAGTGGGTACTTCTTAACTCTCTTTTGTTATGATACATGAATTTCTAATTTTTGTCAAATTTTTATTTTCGATTTTTTAATCTCTTTCATTTAATATTCTTGCCATCTCTACACCAGATGCTGATGCTTGAGAAAGTGAATGTGTTACACCCGATCCATCTCCAAGAACAAATAAATTTTCCTTGCTTGTTTCGAATTTATCATTAACTTCTACAACTGAATTATAAAATTTAACTTCTATTCCATATAAAAGTGTATCATCATTTGCCATTCCTGGTGCAATTTTATCAAGAGCATAAATCATTTCGATTATATCGTCTAGTTGTCTTTTTGGCATTACTAATGACAAATCTCCAGCAGTTGCGTTTAAGGTTGGTCTTAAGAAAGATTTTTTCATTCTTCTTTCTGATGATCTTCTTCCCTTTACAAGATCTCCAAATCTTTGCATCAAAACTCCACCACCAAGCATATTTGAAACTCTTGCTATTGATTCACCGTATTCATTTGAATCTTTGAATGGTTCTGTAAATTTATTTGTAACTAAAAGTGCAAAATTTGTATTTTCTGTTTGTAATTCTGGGTTTGCATATGAATGTCCGTTTACTGTCATAATTCCATTTGTATTTTCTGTTACAACTTCACCGTATGGATTCATACAAAATGTTCTTACAAGGTCATTATATTGTTTTGTTTGATAAACAATTTTTGCCTCATAAACTTTATCAGTTATGTGCTTGAAAACTTCTGCAGGAACTTCTACACGAACTCCTATATCCACCCTATTTTTTTTCATTTCTACATCAAATTCTTGGCAAGTTTCTGAAATCCATTTTGAACCAGATCTTCCTGCAGCAAGAACAAGATATTTACATTTTATTGTTTCATTCTTGTCGGTTTTTACAAAATAATATCCGTCTTCAAAATCTACACTTATAACTTTTGTCATAAATTCAAAATCTATAGTATCTTTTACATAATCGTAGATTTTTTGTAAAATTTCTCTATTTCTTTCTGTACCAAAGTGACGAACTTTTGCTGTTAACAAGTGAAGATCATTTCTTAAACATTCTCTTTTAAGTCCAGTATTTTCTGTAGAATAAAGTTTAGCATCCCCCTTGTCAAAACTCATCAAAACAGAATCCACATATTCCATTAATTCCAAGGCCTTCTTTTCGCCAATATAATTATGTAAATCTCCACCAAAATTTGTTGTTATATTATATTTTCCATCAGATAAGGTTCCAGCTCCACCAAATCCATACATTATATTACAAGGTTTGCATCCAATACAAGAATCAACTTTTCCTTCTGAAATAGGACATTTTCTAGCTTGAACTTTTCTCCCTTCATCTATTACACAAACTTTTTTATCTGAATTTAATTTAGTAAATTCGTAGGCCATAAAAGATCCACTAGCGCCACTGCCTACTACTACAACATCATATTCTCTCATAACATTCCTTTCTTTATTTCACATACATAATCATTATAGCATTTTAAATAATAAAAATGAAATAAATTTTATTTTTATATACTTTTATCTTAAAATTTAATATAATAAAATTACAAAATAAAAAGGAGGTCTAAAATGAAAGAAAATAAAAAAAATCTTCTTGTCTCTGGATTTATTTTTGTCCTATCAATTATAATTGCTACAATCTTTTACGACAGATTGCCAGAAAGAATTCCAATTTCTTATGATTTAAATTCAAACGCTAATTTTTATGCTAACAAAACCAAGGCGCTTTTATTTGTTATTATTTTTATGATTTTAATTTATATAGCACTTTTTCTAATAATTAGCCTTGATCCAAAATCTGATAAGCACGATCAAAATTACAAACATATATTTTTATTATTTATTCCTGTTTTAAATTTTTTAATCGTTACTTTAACAGTTTGGAAAACTTTTAACGATAATATCGATGTGGGAAGAATTTTATTGGTACTATTTTCAATTTTAGTCGCCCTTAGTGGAATATTTATGCCGAAGATAAAAAGAAATTATACTATGGGTTTTAGAACTTCTTGGGCTATGGAAGATGATTTTGTTTGGAAAAAAACTCAAAAATTTGCAGGCATTTTCTTTTTTCTTAGCGGAATTTTTTCAATAATGGCCCTAACAATTTCATTTGATTTTGGATTTTACTCCTTTATTGGGTCCTTGTTGATTTCTTCCTTACTAACTTTTATATATTCATATCTTATTTATAGGAAAAAATCCAAATAAATTTATGGGTTCTTTGCAAGAATTTTATTAATATCTATTTATTTTCTTGCAAGGAACCTTTTCTTGTTTTTTACTTTAATTTGATATATAATTAGTAAAATTATAAATTAAAATGGAAAAGAATTAAGAAAGTGAGAAAAAATGAGTAAAGAATTTTCAATAACTGGCAACAAAGCTATCCTTAATTTGTCAGAGCAATTTTTTAATGATGTAAATGAACTTTTAAATAGTGAGTCTTTTCTTGATTTGACAAAATCATTTATAAATTATCACAAAAAAGATTCAACAAGAGTTTATGCTTATATAGAACAATTTTTTATAAATTCTTCAGTAGACTCCCTTGCAAGAGAGCTTGTAGATATTTTAAAACTTCTTACAGTTATGAATATTGATGAGATTTCTTCGAAAATTAATAAATACCACAATTTAAATAAGGAAAAAGATGGTGTATTAAAAATTGTTGAAGAATTTTATAATTACTGGAGAAATCTTGAAAGATATTCAATCATCGAACAAAAAGAAGATTCTAGAGGAGTTGGAGTTGTAAATTTTGTTGAAATAAATGAAAAATTAAAAAACATGATTCTTCAAGCCTATAGAAGAATCGAGATGAACGTTTTGGGTGAATGGCCAAAAGTTTACAGGCAAGTCCCAGCAGCTGCCGATGCATCAATTATGATTAGAAAATTTGACAAAAAATATCCAGAAATTTACCAAAGTTTAAATGATATACCTTTTATAACCCAAGTTATGATCGAAACACCATACATAACCTACACAAAATCAAATAAAAGAGATGGGATTTTTGAAGAAGTTTATGAAAACCCGATTTTAGATTCTAATATAAATTCCCCTCACTTTTTTTGCTATCCTGCAAAAGTCGGAGATAATTTAATTTACATTTATTTTCACAGAGATTTACTAACCCACGGAGTTTCCGCATCAAACCTTTTTGAGCTAGCAGATGTAAAAGAAATTGAAAATAAAAAACCAGATGCTATTTATATTTACGGACCAAAAGATAAGGGCAAAAGAAAAAATTCTTTTTATTATGATAAAGAAAATAAATTATACGTTGGATACGTTGCCTACTCCGATAAAGTTGATTACTTTGGATATTTGAAAAAAATGGTCCTTACTTTAAATAATGTAATAAACATTAAAAAAGGATATTTACCAATCCACGGCGCTGGACTTTCTGTAGTTTTACAAAATAATAAAACAGTAAATATAGTAATTCTCGGCGACAGTGGAGCAGGAAAAAGTGAATCAATAGAGGCTTTCAGGACTCTAGCCAAAGATTATATAAAAGAAATGACCATAGTCTTTGACGATATGGGTTCATTTAGAATAAAAAATGGAAAAGTTTATGCCTATGGAACAGAAATTGGCGCTTTTGTAAGGCTAGATGACCTTGATGCAGGCTACGCCTTTAAACAAATTGACAGGTCAATTTTCATGAACCCAGATAAAATAAATTCAAGATTAATAATGCCAGTTGCAAGTTTTGATGAAATAAATTTAGGATACCAAGTAGACTTTTTCCTATATGCTGACAATTATTCAGCGGTTCTTGATGGATGTGACTCAATTGAAATTTTTGATAAAAAAGAAGAAGCTTTAAGAGTTTTCAAAAGAGGAGCAAGACTTGCCAAAGGAACAACAACAGAAACAGGCCTAGTCCAAACATATTTTGCAAATCCATTCGGACCAGTCCAAAAAAGAAAAGAATGTGATAAGCTATTAGATAAATATTTTGACAACTTATTTGAAAATAATATAAAAGTAGGAACAATAAAAACCCAATTAGGCATAAGCCACATGGAATTCGAAGGCCCAAGATCCGCAGCCATAGAGCTTTTTGAATTGATTAAAAATATGTAAAAAAATATATGAAAAAATCAAAACTACAAACTTTTATTTTATAGTTAAAAAGCACTTATAAGTCTCAAATGCCGACTAGCCCTATTGAGGATGCAAAATATTCTATCAATTACTATCAATCCAATAACTTCTTAAGACCATTTTTATTTACTGACTTACTCGAAAATTTTAACAGTATTCCTTTATACTTATTGGTTTATAAAGTAATCTTATTTTAATTAATTTTATATATTTTTTGTCCTCTATATTTGGGTACAAATTTTATATAACACAAATATTTCACTCGAAGTGTTAAAATTATTTTTATCTAATTTAACCTCCTTATTATAATTGTGCGTATGGTTAGCACAATTATAATAAGGAGGTTTTTTGTGCTTGAAGCTAAAGCTTAATTTTTCCACCTGCATAGCAGTTGGTTGGTTTTTTGTTTCGTTCTCTTTAGTTCGCTCAACTCACTTAAGTAAACACAAAAAAATGCAAGATGAAATTTACACCTTGCATTTAATACCCAAAATCCTGGAAGGTTTTTGGAAGGAAACTAGGTTAATTTTAATGATTTTAAATCATTTAGTACCATCTAAAACGTGTATTTTTAAGGATTTCCCTTTCAAGTAATCTTGTATCTTTATTTCCATTAGTAATAAAAAATGAAGTTTGTGAAATAACAAATTTCATCATTCCAAAATCAAATATAATAGCTTGATCAATATTATAAACTTCATTTTTATCTTCATTGTTATAATCAATCGTAATAATATCTATTACTATCTTTATACCTACAACTTGCTTATTGATTTCTTTTTATAGAGTTCTTGTTTCATAGAAGAAGAATCAAACTAATTATTTTTTAATATTTAAGCATCATAGTCTGCAAACTCTTCCGCTCCAAAATATGGTACTAATTTATAATGATTTTCTATTTCTATTTTTATATTTCCATAACTTATATTATAATCTTTCCAATCATCAGCACATATATTTACTATTGAATTGCCTTAACCTTTTTCAAGATATCTAAATCCTTGTCTTAAATAATTAATTCCATTAATTACCCACTTTAGATAAAATTAATTTTCTTTGATTTTGTATTATTTGAATTTTTTAAACTATAAAAGATTTATTTTTATATTATCTTAATTAAATTAAGTGTTCCTAATAATAACAACATTTGGAATAAACTATTATATTTTATAAATTTACTTATTCTGATATACCCATCATCATATTATAGTGTTCAATATGCCCTGTTTTATCAAAAACATCCCTAAAGATCCTTTTAAAAATATCGCTTATATCAACAGAATGCATGTCTATATGCAAATCATCAAAAATAGTGTGAGAACCATCATTTATCCAATGCAAAAGTGATTCACAAACAATTTTTTCTTCTTCAGTTTTAAACTTTGATATTATGTAGTCATCTTGCTTTTTACCAATTATTTTAAAATAGTTTTCAATAATTCTTCTCATAGTGTTTTGCATAGAAACAGCAGAAATATCTTTATCTTCTCTAAGCTCTTTCCATAATAATTCATATGTAGATGAAATCGGATTAACCATGTCATAACTTTGAATTTTTGATATACCATTATTTTTTCTTACAATCCAAAAATTAACATCTTTATCTTCCTTTATTCTTCCATTTATAAATGATGCTTCTTTGTGAAAATAAACATTATGAGTGAATATAAATAATTGTTCCACATCAGACTTACCATTTTTTATTTCAATTACTAACTCTTTGACCATAGCACTAACCAAATATAGTATATTGCTATCTAAACTACTTATAGGGTCGTCCAAAATAATTATTTTCTTTTCATTAACAAATTCTTTATTAGTGGAGCCCTTAGTCAATTGCATAAAATACAAAAAAGTAATAAAAGTCGACTCTCCTTCACTTAAAGTATGATTAGCCTCTGTCCCATCATTTCTAATTATGCGATATCTATTTAATTGTTCGCCTTTTACTTCAGAGTATGGTTCAAGTTCAAAATTCGTAAATCCATAAGCTACTAAAGTCTTATTTATTTGATCTACTGCAGGTTGCACACTTGTTAAATTATTTGACTTCTCACTTATTTCTTTTTTGATTTTCCCAATTTCATCACACTTATTCGTAACGTTTTTTTTCATACCTATTAAAGCTTTATTGATTGCATTCATATTTTTCTCATATCGCTTTATCAAATTTTCTGAATCATAAATGCAATAGCACCAAACATCATCAACTAGCTTTTTATATTCTTTATTGTATTTATTTACTAAATTATTATTATTTTCAATCTTAGCATTGAAACTAAATAACAAATTGTTAATCTCATTAAATGATTTTACTAGTTCAGAAAAGGAAATTTTATTTTCTGGAGCCTTAATCTTATTTTCTATTTTATTATTAGCACTTTCTATTTGTGCTTCTATTTTACCTATTAATGCATTATATGTATTCACATTTAATTCAGCAATATTGCAAGATTCTGTCATTTCTAAATTATTACGGAGACCATTTAATATTGAATCTACTTCATTATATAATTCTTTCTTTTTCAATTTCATATAGTCTAATTTTTCTATATACTCATTGTTAAAGAAATAATTTAATTTTTTTCTAAAGATATCATCTATCGTATTCTGTTGACAAAATGGACACACAGAGCTGTTTTCTTCTATGTATTCTATACCTTTATGAACCCAAGATGAATTATCCAGTTTTTTAATCAGCTTAGCTATTTCTACATCATCACTACCAAAAATAACTTGATTCCAAATTGAATCTTCACTTATTTTTTTTACATTTTTTATTAAATTATCTGGTATTTCATATAAATTTTCAACACTAACTGGCTTTCTTTTGAATAGCACAGAGGATCTTTCTATCAGATTTTTCCTTTCATTTAATTCTCCATTAGGATTTTTGATACGCCTTTGTAATTCTTCAATAAATTTATTTTTATTTCCTCTAAAACCTTCAAAAGCATTACTAAAATCATTTTCATTACGTTTAAGAATTTGTATCCATGCATCTTCCTTAAAATTTTTTTCTAATTCTTCTTTTTTATAATTTTTCTTTTCAATAGATTCTTTGGTTTTATTATATTTTTCTTCTTTTTTTCTTAAATCCTCTTTAAGCTTTTTAATAGCTTCGATATCTTCTATTGAGTCTTCTCCTAATGTAAATACACCTGGAATTCCTACTTCATTTTTAAAATTATTTTGTCGAAATTGACGATTGTAGACATATATTGGGGTTTTATTATTAGATTCCCATTTTATCTGACAAAATTTATATCTATCTGAATCTATTCCATAAGTCCTTAAATACTCACTAATGGTAGTCTTCCCACTACCATTAGCTCCGTAAATAAAATTTATTTTTTTACAATTACTTATATTAGCTCCCAAATCATTATAAGGAGTACAAGATTTTATACAAATTTCGTTAATCATTTTTCACTTCCCATTACACACTTCAAACTTATATCAAATTCTTCCATCCTATATTCCCTATTAAAGAATGGTAATCCTATAATCCTATACTTATTATCATCCACATAAGTTTTTGTAGGTATGCCCCTTTCTTCAATTTTTAGTAGAAAATCTTCTTTCCACTTATCATTTTCTTCTCCGATTAAATGACTTCCCTTTGGTTCAATATAAATTTGTTCTTGCAAATATCCGTTTGTTCCTTTCTTTTGTAAGAACAATAAAAAGTCTGGCTCAAATCTTTTGCCTGTGTCAAATTCATAAATAGCCAAGGCCGGAATTCTTTCATTTCTTACTAAATAAATCTCATCGTATTTATTTTTTAGATCTTTTACTATCCCTTTAAAATATTTTACAAAAGCTTTTTCTTCACCTGTTCCATAATTATCATTATAGATATACCATGGCTCGTATGACAAATCCAAAACATCTTCATTTGCAATCATGGATTGAGACACTCCTACTCCATCACCATGTGGATTAGATATATATTTTTTTTTATCTTTTAAAACCTCGTAAATCCTCTTAGCGTAGAATTCCTTTGTCCCTTCATACTCAGTCTCTATTTTTTGTAGATATAATGATATTTCTTTAAGTATTTTCATTGTTCCATCATAAAGATCTTTAGCTTGCAATTTTTCATATGGACTTTCTATTTGCAACATTATATTTCCTAAATAACTATTAGATTGTAAAAATTCTTTCTTCGATTTTAAGTTAGGAAAATATGATTTAAGTGTATTGAATTTTAAGATCTCATAATTTGACATTGCACCTTCAAGAATATTTAAAGGTATATTTTTAAATTCATATCGAAAAGTATTGGTCATCCCATTAGCCTTTACTTTTTCTTCATCAAATAATCTATATATAAAAGAACTGCCTGTTGATACTTTATGCTGATATAATCCATTTCGTATTTTTTTATCTATTCCTGTAACCGACTTTCTTGACTTTTCAACTTTCCTATTTGAAAATACATAGGCTTCTCTGAAAAAATTTGTTTGTTTAAATTCATCTTTCAATATATAATTTATTTTTATCGGAGCATCTGCTAATAAACCCGTCTGTTTTAGAGCATACCTTAACTCTCCAATATATCGTGAATCTTGCATTGAATGATATAAAAGTGTTTCTAATATCCTATTTTGATTACTTAAATCATAATCATATTTACGCTTATTTCTTGGCTGATCATCTTCAATTTTAAATGGACAATACCTGGCTCCACGACCTATTAGTTGAGCTTCACTAATAGTTGTTTTTCCTGGCTTTCCATTTTTTCCATCTCGTGTTTCATACAATCTTACAATATCAAAAAGATTTAATACATCCCAACCCTCATTTAGCATATCAACTGTAAAGATTATTCTATATGGATTATCTTTTGCTTCAAGAGAATTTACAGCAACCTGTTTTTCCTTTTCTTCAGATTCACTCTTAGAATTTAATATTATAGAATTTTCCGTTGAAAACCCTAATTTTATATCAGATACAAGAGCATTCAAACTTTGATCTTTTTTAAGAAAATATCCTATTGCGTTTGTTAAATATTCATTTTCAGAATCCTTATATTTTAGAATTTCTTCAGCCTTGAGATTATTTAATTTCTGGTAAAATTCATCATAAAATGCTTTTGACTCTTTAATGGTTTTTGATTTTAATAAAACAACCGGCTTTATATTTTGACCATTGTCTCCAAACAAATGTCTCCTATATTCACTTATTACAAGAGCAAGCAGGGTCCTCGTCCACCTATCATAATCACCTTGCATATTATTAAAATCTTTGGTGTATCCGCTCTCTCTAAACTTAGATAAAGTATAATCGTATACGATTTTATCCAAATATTTTTTCTCAACATTAGGATCTTTCAAGTCAGCAGTTGCTGTAAATTCTAACAAGACATTATCTCTATTTGCTCTGAATATTCTTTCAATTGTATATTCCCAGCTTTTGGTATTTTCTTCTAAGTTTATTTTCTCAGTCTTTGTAAGTCCCTTAGTAACAGTATTTATATGGTGGGATTCATCTGATATTAAAACAATCTTATCATCCTCAAAATCATCAATAGTAGGAGAATTCTCCTTTGGAAAATTCATGTCCATGTGAAGTTTTTGTGTGGAAGTAAAACAAATATTTATAGCATTTTTATCATAAAAGGCAAAATTATTCACTTCTTTTACTTGAACTTGATCTCCCATCAATTCAATATTATCAGCAAAAAGATACTTTATTGAAGATTGATTAAGGAAATTTTCTTTAGTCTTTTCGATAATATTATTCTGATTTACAAAAAATAAAAACTTTCTATATCCCTTAGTATATAAATATAGAATAAGTCCTGCCATGATAACAGTCTTACCAGAACCAGTTGCCATGTGAAATAAGTTATGGATTTGTTTATTTTTAATCAAATCACTTTCAACATATGTTATAAAATACCTAAAAGCGTTGTCTTGGTAATCACGCAAAATGATATTAGGATTTAAGTTTGACTCAATATAGGAAGGCAATTCTTTCAATGCTCCTATTTTTTTAATAACGTCTAACTCTTGGTACAAATATTGGTCATTCATAATATCACTCCTTGCCATAGAAGCTTCTGGTAAATGCCTTGTTAGCCTCACTCACCTTATAATCTTCATCATCAATATCTGATAAATTTACATAAAGCTGGTTTTTATTTAAAAGCTCCATAACAAGATTCTTTTGCTCATCAAGGCTAAGCTTATCAAAATCATCTTCATTTTCTTTTAAATCACCAGGAATAACAGAAGGAATCAGTTTTCCATTATCAATGGCCTTATTTAGAATTTCTTTAATGGCATCTGAGTTCTTGGCATCTTCTAATTTATTAACAATATTTTCATTATCTTCTAATAGTTCACAATAAACAAAGGAACCACCACCTTGCCAGTTTACATCTTCTTTATTTGATATTCCCGTTGAATCTCCATTTATTACATTATTCAATCTTTTTACTGCTTTATCTTCAATATAATCCATCTGTTCAATACCTATATATCTTCTATTCATTTTATGAGCAACTGCAGCTGTTGTTCCAGAACCTAAATGATAATCAATAACAATATCACCTGGTAATGTTGTCATTTTAATTATTCTATATATAAGTTTTTCAGGTTTTTTCCCATTATTTAATTGCACACCACCTTCACGTGCAATAGCTCCTGTCGTTTTAATGTCCTGCCAAAAATCACCTGGGTTTTTGTATATGTTTGTATCAGCAAATATTACTCTCAGTCTAGGCTGATCAGTATTTCTATTAAAGTCTGTAATATAAAAAAATAGAACTCCCTGAGATGATAATTCCGATCCTATATCTTGATTTGGAATGTTTTTTGCATTCATCACAACTTTTTTTAAACTTGAAGATCCTGCGGTTTTTATAATCCTGTAGCTATTCTCAAATAACCAATTCTTCTCATCTTCAAAACTTCTAAAAGTATATTCCTTTAGTTTTTCACTTAATGATTTTATTTTTACTTGATTTAATATTTCATTAGCTAATTCTCTATCTTTTTCATTATTAACATCTTTTTCTTCTAATATCCTTATAGTATCACGATCATTTTTTGTAAAATTTTCTAAAAAAATATTATTTTCGTTATCCCATTCCTCACTTTCATACTTATCTATTTCATAAAAACCATCAAAATTTGCTTTTTTATAGAATAATAGATATTCTTTCAATTTTGGAAATCTCTTTGAAGCGTGTGACATTTTTACACCCGTGGCTTCGCTCATTTTTACTGATATATTATTTATAAAATTCATCTCTCCAAATATTTCATCCATGAGCACTTTTAAGTATGCTTGTTCATTATCATCACATTGAACAAAAATTATACCATCATTTCTTAAAAGACTATAAGCAATAGCAAGTCTGTTCTTCATAAATGTTAACCAACTGGCGCGATTAAAGGAATCGTTGTATAAGAAAGAGTCTGATTTTGTGTTATAAGGTGGATCTATATAAATTAACTTAACTTTCCCTTCGTATCTTGATAGAAGAGAAGATAAAGCAAGCAAATTATTTCCCTTAATAATTAAATTATCATCATCCCTAAACTCTATATTCTCTTTAACACCATCTTTAGTATATCGCTTAGCATTTCCTAAAACTTTTGGAGCTAGAAGTCTATTTACCTGGTCTGGTGCAAGAGTTTCATTATAAAAAATTTCATCTCTTTTTTGATTTTCTTTGGTTTGTCCACCTTCAAGGATACAGTCTTTGTAAGGCCATACCAAAAAAACATCTTGTTTCTGACTAATTAGATTATTGTTAGAATCTACAAGTCCTATCTTATTTTTATACATAGTATATGAATCCGGAAGAAACTCTTTTGATTCTAGTACCCAGACAAATTTATTTTTATCAAATACATATATATCATCAACTTTTGTAAAAAAAGCTTCTTTCAATAAATCGTTATTTAGCAAGGCCTTTAATAATTTCTCATCATTAGCCCTTGCTACATCTGATACCTTTGTCTTAATAATTTGATTAGCTTCTCCAACAAAACGCTCGTCAAAACTCAAAACTTTTTGTAACTCATCTAAAAATTTCATAACCTACCTCACATAATCCATAATATCTTTAACCTTACACTAAAGAACACAACATATCTTTGCAAAAGTTTCCAAATCAATTCTTTTAACTTTATTATTACAATAAAAATTAAGTTGTGTTCTTTGAAGATTACTTATTTTTCTAATTTATTTTTGCCTATATCTTTTTCTTATAAAACTTGGTCTATTTTAAAAAATCTTGCTAAAACTTTTCATCGTTTTATCACTTGATTAAAAATATGAAAATTAATTCAATTATATTCTATCATAATTCCGAATCTTCTTATAGCTCTAAGATTATCTAATAAATTTATTTTACAGCAAAACAACTTATAAAATTAAATGCACAATTATAATTTATCTTATCTTCTTTAATTTTAATTATTGTTAGAAAAATAAATTTTTCAACAAAAAATGCAAGATGAATTATCAATCTTGCATTTAATATCCAAAATCCTGGAAGGGTTTTGGAAGGGAACTAGGTTAATTTTAATGATTTTTAATCAATTAGTGCCATTTAAAACGTGTATTTTTAGGGATTCCCCTTTCAAGTTATCTTGTATCTTTATTCCCATTCTTCTTTTCCAAACGTCCGATATATCCCAAACCATTCAAAATACAAGATTCTATTTTTTGCAGTACCACTAAATCCATCTAATTATAGGACGTTTTCAAATTTTTAGTCCCGTCCCAGTACCAGTACCAGTACCGACTTTATAATTTGTCTTAAAATTCATATTATTTATCTTTCATATCTTCAATCAGCTGTTTTATAAAGTTTAAAATTTCTTCGTTAGTCATCGTGCTAAAAATGACTATTGAACCAGAGTCAGAAATACTAAAACTAACATCATCTCCATCGTATGGATATGTTACTGCAATTGCACTAAGTTCACCCGCATCTAACATAGTACAATATAATTCAGTATCAGTGACATTATTTCCTGATAAACTACTACCATTAATAGTTTCTATTGTTAGTCTTCTAAATTGTGTTCTTTTTACATTTGTTGACTCACTTATAATATCTTGTAAATCTATTATATGTTTTTCAGAACTAGTTCCATAGTAGTTATTAAATTGGTTGTTTATTATTTCTGCACTTTTTTTATTTGCTAGTACCAAAAATATACCGTTTTTAAAGTTAAGAAATGCCTCATAAGTTGAGGTTATAATTACCTCAGATATTTCTTGTTCTCCTATTCTACCTTCAATAGCAAAGGGTTCTTCCATTCTTATATGGCACCTTATATACTCTTGTATCTTTTCGTTGAAAAATAGTTGAAATTCCAAACTTTCTTCTTTGTCATTAATAGTTTCTTTTCTTGATGTTTTAATATTTTTTAAGTCTTCATCTTTATATTCTTTTTCTACCACCGGCTCAAATATTGTTAATGATTGCATATTAATACCTCCTTAAAATTACATAGCTAAAATAATATTGGCAACATCTCTTAAATCATTAAAATCATCAGTTACATAACTTGCTTGATTCATATTAATTTGAATATCTTCCTCATTATCTAATTCAGAAGTGAATACTGAAGTAGATAAAATCATATAAAAATGCTTTATTTTATTAATCCCTACTTTAGTAATTGATTTATTTATGAAAGGATTACTTTTGTTAAAATTTGAAGAAAAACAATATCTTTTATTTTTAATACCATTATTATCCAATATATTTTTAATAATCAATTGTATTGTTTTTACATTTTTGCATGCCATTTTATATGTTGAATTGGAATTCTTTATAAAAATAGTGTTTACAAATTCTTCATATGGAAATTCCGATTTTTCAATTTTAACAATTAAATTATCCAACTGAAAGACTTCTTTTCTTTTAGATGAACTAATATTTTTAAATTCATGAGATGTTTCTTTTTTGAAATATTCTTTTATTTCTTTTATATTGTCAAATTGTCCATCAAAATCAAAAACAATGTTGAAATTAACATCTTTTTTCCTTTTAAAAATTCTATTAATGAATATAAAAAACCTTAATTTATTATAATAAAAGAAAGAAAATATTCCAATAATATAACCTATAGCTGGAATAATAATTCCAAATACATTTTGTAAAAATTCCATAAACCCTCCTTATGCTTAACAATGCTTTAAAAATAAAAATATAAGACTCTTCCATCTTTTATAATCTGTGGCATAAAAAATATGAACCAAAACCTATTTTTTTATATATAAATTTAAGCTTCATCATACTTTAAGTTCTGAATTGTTTATAATAAAACTAAATTATTAACTTATATAAATGCATTAATTAAATTATTGTTTCTCATAGATTTTACTCCTAGCCTTACAATTCTAGTATGAGATTAACTAGAGTCACTCTATAATTGACAAGATGATCGTCCAATTATCTAACCACATTAAGCAAAATTCACCCTATGGTATTCCATATATCACCTTTTACCAAGTTTGATTTATTATTTTTTTATATATTTCCCAAATAATCCTATTGAATTTATTGACTATGACAACCTAATAGGAGCGTTTTTAAATTCTAAATGAAGCTCACTTACTTCAGAAAATAAATTAATCAATTTTATCTTTTTATCTCATTTGCTTCGAACTCTACACATTCCATTATATCCGAAATATCACAATCCAATGTATTACATATTCTTAAAAGCACATCCGTGGTAACATTTTGCCCATTTTTTATTTTGTAAAATGTACTTTTTCTTATTTGTGATTTATCCATAAGGTCAGTACTTTTCATTTCTAAGTCTATAAGTTTTTTAAACAATTTTTTATAACTAAATTTGAGCATGAGATATTCGAAACAACTCCCTATATTTATCTATATTGTCATAATTATACCATTAAAACAATTCTTTTAATAGGCTTTTATTCTCTTATCTCGAACTAGCTCTAAAATTATTTACTTAATAACAAGGAATGTATATCCCATATTTCTTTTGCCAATTTTTCTATTTTTTCTCTCATATAATCTATATCTTTCTTGTAAATAACACCAGTTGTATTAGTTGCTTTTGCAATCTGGTTTATATTATTTGTTGCATTTGAAAGCAGCCATTGAAGATCTCTAAATGGTTCTAGATCTACTATATAAATTTCTTTTTCTAGTACACATTTTCTAAGAAAGTGGGACATGGTTTTGCAATTTGAAAGTTTCATTTTCTTTTCAAAAATTTCTTTTTCTTCATCTGTTAAATATATTTTAAGTTGATTTTTTCTTGTTCTATTATCCATACATTTCTCCTTTATATTTGTTTTTTGGGGTCTTAGGGTTCTCCCTAACAAGGTAAAAATCATAAAATTAGATAGTCTTAAAAGCTATTGATTTTTTGATTTTTTCGTAAGTGGGTACTCACTTACTGTGCTTGCTATTACTAACAAGTCTTTAATTTAATTTTCCATAATTTTTCAAATAGGAATTAATAAGTGTAACTGTAACTTATAAAATAAAAACTTCTAAAATTAGGCGAGCTTGTTTTAAGAGTTTGCGACAACTCCTTATTATCAAGCCATAAATTTATGTAATCCTAATTTAAGAAGATTTATAACGATGGGTTACAGGTTACAAAGTTACATTTGTATCTTTACTTGATTTGCAGTATCTATTTCTAATTGATTTTCTTTTTTCCATTCTTCTGGCAATAAATTCTTGTCAGCTTCTATAAAGTCAGTTTCATTTTCTGCTTTCTTTTCATAATATAGTTTTACTGGAATTGAGACTCCACTTGGTGATATTCTCTTGGTCTTTGATGACCTAACTGGAATCCATTCTTGGAAATAATTATCCATAATCTCTGAGAAAGATTTTGATTTTATTTGGTAGCCTTGCATGGTTAGTTCTTTGAAACAAGTTATATTAGGATCTGCACTTTTTGGCTTATATTCTTCCAAGAAATATCTAATGTCTTCCACATCTGGGTTTAGATATTTGAACTTTTCTTGTTCCTTATACAAGTCTTTTAAAAGATTTTTTGGTATAGTCCATGCGTGAGTCATGTTTTTAAAGATTTCATACCCTAAGGCTAGAGCCTGATTAAAATCTTCTCTTATAAGAGATATATATTCTTTATCCGAGAGTTTTTCCTTATTATTTTTATCTGGATATATAGTCCTTACTCTTTTATTTGGGTTGCATTCCACAGGCAAATATCTTCTTTCTCCAGTATGATCATTAAGAAAAGTTCTTTCGTTTAATGTCCCTATGAAGATACAAGTTCTAGGCACATCTGTTGCATATTTTTCGTAGGGTATTCTTATCCTATCACTTAATTTTGATAAAAAAGATTTAGCTTCATTAGCCGATTTTGCATTTCTTAAAGCAACAAATTCTTCGATTTCAACGACAGTTTTACCCATAAGGTTCATGACGGCATCCTTGCCTTGAATGTTTTCAATTGTGCAAAACCAATCATCTGTTATGGACAAGTATCTTGCAAAAGTCGATTTGCCTATACCTTGCCCACCAACTAAAACAATCATTTCATCAAACTTAGATCCTGGATTAAAAATTCTTTTTATCATACCCAATATCATATGTTCCATTATCCAATTATTTAGCTCTGTATCAGCAGCTCCTAAATACCTTGGTAATAGTTTTCTAATTGCATTTTTATCTCCATTCCATTTTAAATTTTGAAGATATTGCTTTGGCGGACTCACTTCATATTGATGAGCTACAAAACGAATAGCTTCCCACATTTTGTTTGCGTTATAATTAATTCCAAAATGTTTTTCTATCTCTAATCCTAATCTATTATTTAAAGAATCATCCCAAAGTCGTATTTGATTTTCCTTTATATTTCTTTCTCCAATAATTTTCCCCTGGAATTTTATTTCATTTGTGAATTTATCAAAGAATATTTGTCCATCAATGATTTTTTGATTTTGACAATATTTTGGATTTAAAATAGCTGTTACAATATTACCAGTAATTTGTCTAACCGTCCCCTTATCCGTAGTTTGTAAGTCTAAAAAGGCGTAAGTCTGATCTATTTCTGGGAATTTCAATTTAATATCTGTCATAAGGCTCACTCCTTTTCTTTTTACAATCATCTATTCTCTTTATTGTTTTATATGTGTTTTCCATTTTATCCTCCTGTCTGGTATAAATAAGACTCCTGTGGTAAAATGAACTTGTCTAGAGAACACTTCTCACAGGAGTGTATGCCTTTACTCTTCGTAGTAGGGGCTTTTTTCTTTTTTAATTTCTTCATATATTTCTAAAATATAGATTAAAATATCAGCTTCATCATCATTGAGTTTACCGAACTTTTTAATAACTTTTGCTAGTTGAAATATTTCCTTGGCTATATTATCAGAAAGTCTGTAATCACTTACTAACTTAACTTCGTGATTTAATAGCATTTGTATAAAATAATCTTGTTTTTTAAGTCCGCTTATTTCAATCTTTTTGTTTATTAAATCATATTCTTCTTCAGATACTCTGAAATTTAAAATTCGATTTCTTTTTCTGTTCTTCTCTTTATTTTTAGTTTTTTGTGAAATTTCATCTAATGAATGTCTTCTAAACATCTTGATCGTCCTCTTCTAATAAATCTTTCCAATCATTTGCCTTATTACTTCTTACTTGAGTTAAAGACAGAGCCATTTCTTTTTGCTTGCTAGGGAAGAGATGAGCATACCTATAGGTGATGTCAATCGATTCATGTCCAACCCTATCAGCTATTGCAGTTGCAGTAAATCCAAGTTCAATCAAGAGTGAAACATGAGAATGCCTTAAATCATGTATTCTAATTCTTTTTACTTGAGATTTCTTAGATCCCCTATCCATTTCATGGTGAAGGTAGCTCTTAGAAAAATTAAATATTAAGTCTTTTGGTTTTATCTTATAAAAACTGTCTATATATTCTTTAATCTCATCAGTTAAAAATTCAGGCATAACTATTGTCCTTATGCTTTTTTTAGTCTTAGGAGCAGTTATTACATTTTCCCATCAATCCTTTGTAAAGATTCATCAATTTTTAATGTATGCTTTTTAAAATCAAATTTTTCTTTTGTTAAGGCTAATAATTCTCCCATTCTAAGACCACACCAATATAAAAGTTCAAAAGCATAGAATGATTCAGGTTTATCTTTAATAGCTTCTATAAATCTTTCATATTCATCTTGAGTCCAAAATAGCATTTCATCAGCTTCTTTTTCTCCCATAGAACCAACATCACGAGCAACATTAGTTTTTAAATTGTAGTACCTACAAGCATGATTTAAGATACTAGATAACTGGGCATGAATAGTTCTCAAATAAGTAGGAGAGTAGTTCTTCCCATTCTTATCCTTAATCTTCATAAGCTCATTTTGCCATTGAATAATGGTTACATTACTTATCTCATTAAGCATTAAATCACCTATATATGGAAGTATTTTTTGATTTACAATTGCTTCTTTTGTCCTCCAAGTATTTTCTCTTATTCTTGGTTTTCTATCCCTCTTGTAAAGTTCAAAAAACTCCCTAAAGCTCATCTCAATTGATTCAGAATGTTGATTTAAAAATTCTTGTTCCCATTTTAATGCTTCTTTTTTCGTTAAAAATCCACGTTTTTTCTTAGTTAATTTTTCTCCTTTCCAGTTTGTATAATTAAATTTACAAAACCAAGTCTTGTTCCCGCTTTCATCTCTAAATGCTGGCACTTTAAACCTCCTTTGCATTTGTTGGTTTATAGCAATACTTTTCCATAAAGTATTCTCTATTTACCTTTCCTCTTTGCACACGATAACCTAATTTAAGTAGGTCTTGATTCATATCGTTTATTATCTGATATGCTGTTGTCCTACTTACATCAAGAAATTCTTGTACATCTTTTGCATTCATAAAAATACCTTTCATAATCTCCTCCTTTTATAGTTTGTAAGGTTCTACATCCTCAAAAGGGCGAGCATTAATTTATATGTCTTACAATTTCCGTTCAATAATGAACGGTATGTATATATAATAACAGTTCGTATTTGTTCTGTCAAGTTTTTTCTATTTATTCTTTTTCTAAAATATTCAGATATTTGCAAATATTAACAACAGAACAGTTTTGTTGAGCTTTTGTTCGTTTTGTGATAAAATATTTATAGTTATTGTGAAATAAGGAGGAGTTAGTTTGATTTCTGGAGAAAAATTAAAAAAGTTAAGACTTATGCGAAACTTAACTCAAAAAGAACTTGCCATTAAGTCTGGTTTGACAGATGCTGCTATAAGAAATTACGAGCTTGGAAATAGATCTCCAAGTAAAGAACAATTACAAAAAATATCTGAAGCACTTGATTGTGATATATCAGCATTAATTAATCATGAGCCTAATTCTATTTTTGAAATAATGCATATAATATTTGATTATGAAAAAGACATGAAGTTTAGACCTTTAGCAGGTGATGGAGAAATTAATGGACTTTTATCAAATGATGTAGACTTCAATAATTTTCTTATAGAATGGAATGAGATGAGAAAAAAGCATTACAACGATGAGATAACAGACGAGGAATTTGAAGATTGGAAGTTATCTTATCCTAAAAAATCAAGATTTTTAAAATAAAAATATGTACTCAAAAGACCGTAGCTTGAAACTACGGTCTAATTTTTGTCCAAATGTAAACCACTTGGAACTATTATTTTAATTATTTTTTTTACTCCCAGTACCATTTGAGTACCAGTAGCCATTTTTTACAACTTTCCTCTCGAAAACCATTCTGGTTTTCTCGCTTAATTGGTATGGATACAATAAATAGCACAATTTATTGTATCCATACCAGATCGCCTGACAGATGATGATGATGTCATGCTGTTGTTGAAACTCATTTTTCACAGGCAGGACACGCAGGAACTATTGAAAAAACAGCTGTAACGGGAGAAGCCTGAAATCCCTTAGTTTACTAAGGGCGTAATTATACACCACCCAGAGGTTGGTGCATTGTGTTCTCCGAAGGCTCCTCGCCAGAGGGCTGTGATTTTCCGCAGTCATGGTCTGTTCCAAATCAAAAAGAGGACACTACGCTTCCCCTGCACTGGCTGCCGCCAGCTACCCTTTGAAAGGAAAAATTTATAGAAACAGTATTTACTACGAAATTCACCACTAAAATATTATTTTAAGAGATATAAACTTAAAAACAAATTAGTTGACGCATCAACTAATTTGTGGTATACTTCACTTATTATGAAAAGTGATGTAAGAGTAATGAAATATAAACGTTATATTTTCCCTATATTGATGGGGAGTACAATGAGTTGCATTATGTCTCAGATGAATACTGGAAAAATTGTTTTTCCGTCTATACTTTTAATGATGTTATTGCAATCTATAGTTGCAAGTATAGCATCTTTGATTTTTCCGGCTGGACTTATAGGTGCAAAAGTAACAGAGAAACTATATACTGGAAAATCATATATTGTTTTTTTAGTTCTTTCATCAATAATTCCAGCGATATATTTTACTACAATTATGTCTGTAAGCGGATTGTTAAGAATGAAGGGATATGATGAGAATTTCTGGAAAATATATTTTTCCTCATTTCCTATTAATGTTGTATTAGGATATTTTTCGAGTATTTTTTGGAATGTGATATTGGACAAAGTTTTAAGAAGAAAAGAGGCATAAAGTGGAGAAAAGTATCGGAAAACTTATAACTTATTTATCGAGATGTATTCAGCAAGAATTAAAAAATGTAGTTGTTCCATTTGACATAAGTGTCGGAGAAGAGCCTTATTACATGGCACTTACAAAACAGGATGGATTGACTCAGGATGAATTAACAAAGCTTGTGAAAGTAGATAAGGCTGGTACGGCTCGAATGGTTAAATCATTAGAGCAAAAAGGATATATCACACGAGAAACAGACCCTAAAGATAAAAGAAACAAAAAAATACATCTTACAGAAAGAGGACGATTAAAATATGAACCTTTAAGTAGAGCATTAAAAGAATTTAATCAGAAGTTGACATCAGAATGGACAGATGAACAATATGAAATCGTTTATCAAAGTCTGGAAATGCTAAAAAAAAATTTTGAGATTGATAATAAATAACTTTCAATTTATTGCCCCTCTACACATCGGGTCAACTTGCCTCGAACTTTTACACCTTGGATTGTCAACACTTATTTGTACAATTTAAAATCGAACGCACTAATTTAAGATTAAATGATAATTACTAGTTAATCTTGATTGTCTATATTTAACTGGGGCTGTAAATAATTTTGTGTATCAACCTAAATCCTGACATAAGGGTAAGGGTTGATACATTTTTTGCTTTTAAATATCTATACACTCCTATAGAAATAGAGCATATCGTAGTATTATAAAACTTTAATTATTGAACTAGAAGTTTAAATATTATCATAATTTCTACATTTTTTCATTCCCTCCTTAATAATAGTGAATGCACATCCCACAACTCCTTGGATATTTTCTCTATTTTTTCTCTCATATAATCTATATCTTTCTTATAAATGACTCCCGTTGTATTAGTTGCTTTTACGGTCTGGTTTATATTATTTGTTGCATTTGAAAGTGACCATTGTAAATCTCTAAATTGTTCTAGGTCTATAATATAAATTTCTTTTTCTTCATATGTTGAGTATATTTTTAGTTGATTTTTTAAATTTATTTTATACTAGATGTCGCTTTTAATTGTACAACCTATCAAATAAAAAAGACCATAACACTTAAGTTATGATCTAATTTTTTGTCCAAATGTAAACCACTTGGAACTATTATTTAGTTTATTCTTTTTAGCTTCCAGTACCATTTGAGTACCAGTAGCCATTTTTTATTCTCTATATAGCTTGTAATCAAGCCATTTTAGAAAATTTTGCGATTATTCCCATTCAATAGTTCCTGGTGGTTTTGAGGTTATGTCGTAGACTATTCTTCCTACTCCTTTTACTTCGTTTATCATCCTGTTTGATAGGGTTTGTTGGAGTTCGTATGGCATATCGAAGGCTTCTACTGTCATTGCGTCTTTGCTTGATACTGCTCTTACTACTACTACATAATCGTAGGATCTTTCGTCGCCTTTTACTCCTACTGTTCTTAGTGGGGTAAATACTGTGAAATATTGCCAAATATCTCTGTTTAATCCTGCATTTTTCACTTCTTCTCTTAGGATTGCATCAGTTTCTCTTACTATTTCTAATTTTTCTTCTGTTATATCTCCTATAACTCTTATTGCAAGTCCTGGTCCTGGGAATGGTTGTCTCCATACCATTTCTTCTGGAACTCCGATACTTTCTCCAAGGGCTCTTACTTCGTCTTTGAAAAGTTCTCTTAGTGGTTCTACTACTCCTTCAAAAAGCATATCTTCTGGAAGGCCTCCTACATTGTGGTGGGATTTTATTACTGAACCTTTTCCTTTTCCACTTTCTATTACGTCTGGATATATTGTTCCTTGTACTAAATATTTTGCATCACCAAATTTTTTGGCTTCTCTTTCAAACACTTCTATGAAGTGGTTTCCTATTATTTTTCTTTTTTCTTCTGGTTCTTCTACGCCTTTTAGTAAATCAAGAAAATCTTTTGAAGCATCTACCATTTTTACATTTAGACCAATCTTTTTGTATTGTTCCATTACTGATTTTGATTCGTCTTTTCTTAGTAGGCCGTGGTCTACAAATATACATTGAAGATTATCTCCAATTGCTTTGTGAACGAGGGTTGCTGCTATTGTTGAATCTACTCCTCCTGATAGTCCACAAATCATTTTTTCTCCAGCATATTTTTCTTTTATGTTTTCTATTGTTTCTTTGGCCAAGTCTTTCATTATCCAAGTTTTTTTTGCCTTACAAATATTTAAAACGAAATTTTCTAATATTTGAAATCCATATTCGGAATGAGCAACTTCTGGATGAAATTGTACTGCATAAATATTTTTTTCTTCGTTTTCAAATCCTGCTATTGGACAATTTAATGACCAGGCAGTTTTTTTGAAACCTTCGCCTATTTTTGTAACTTGGTCTCTGTGGTTCATCCAAATTATTGATTCTTGGGCTACATTTTCGTATAATTTTGATCTTTGGTCAACAAATAAAGGAGTTTTTCCATATTCCCCTTTTTCTGCTTCTGTAATTTCTCCATCAAAATGAAAAGCTAAAGCTTGCATTCCATAGCATATTCCAAGAATTGGCACGTTTAAATTTAAAATTTCTGGATTTAATTTTAGGCTGTCGGCACTGTGAATTGATTGTGGGCCGCCTGTTAAAATTATTCCATCCAAACTTTCAAGATCAAGAGTTTTTAAATCTACATCACAATCGTGAAGTGTTGCATAAACTCCCATTTCTCTTATTCTTCTTACAATAAGTTGGTTATATTGGCCACCAAAGTCCAATACCATAATTTCGGATTTTTTTTCCATCTATCCCTCCTATATTTCTCCAAATATTGCAAAATATTTCATATAATCAAGATTATCCATCTTGTAGTAGCTATACTTCGTATCTTCATCATACTTTTTAAAGTTTAAATTTTCTATAAGAGATTTAAAAGCTCCATTATTTTTTTCTGCTTTTAAATATATTTCTTTTTTCTCGCCAAGGGTAAAGAAATAATCTATAACTGCCTCTAGGGCTTCTCTTCCATATCCCCTGTTTCTTAGTGATTTATTTATAATTATAAATAGACCCACTCCTTCGTTTTTGTCAAAGGCTTTAACAACTCCTATTGAATCATTCATTCCTTTTTTTACAATATGCCAAAATTTATAATCTTCTTTTTCTTTATAATACTTTGCAGTTTTTTCGATTAATTCTTCTTTTGTTTCTGTATTTGTAAAATAGAAAAATTTTGGATCTTCTATAAATTCCATATTTTTTTCTAAATCTGCTTTTTCAAATTTTCTAATAATAAGTCGTCTTGATAAAATAAGTTTGGTGTTTTCCATAAGCCTCCCTCACATAAAAAATAAGCTGCATTTGCAGCATATTTTTTTAAGAAAAATTCTTTTTGTAATATTCTAGAACGTCAGTTGCTGTTTGTTCTATTGTATTTAATGATACATCAAAAACTTTACAATCTAAATCTTCAAACACGCCTTTTGCATATTCTAATTCTCTGTTGATCCTCTCCTTATCAAAATATTCGCTTTTTGATTTTAAGCCAAGACCCTTTGACCTGTCTTCTCTGATTTTTGATAATTTGTCAGGATCTATGGTAAGACCAATGATTCTTTTTGGATCAATTTCAAAAACTTCTTCTGGAAGTCTAATTTCTGGGACCAAAGGAAGATTGAATACCTTGTAGTCCTTGGTTGCAAGAAGCATTGTTACTGGAGTTTTTGATGTCCTTGATACTCCAAGTAACAATATATCTGCCTCTTTTATTCCTCTTGGATCTTTTCCATCATCATATTTTACGGCAAATTCAATGGACTCAATCATAGAAAAATAATCTTTTGATAATTTTCTTGTGAGTTTTTTCTCTCTTAGGGCCTTTTGTCCTGTAACTTCTTCAAAAAGTGAAAGTGCAGGTCCCAATATATCTATAACTTTGATATTTTCTTTATCAGCTTTTTGTATTAGATATTCTTCGAGTTTTTTCTCAGCTATAGTTTGGATAATTATTGAATCTTTTGGAATTTTCTCAACAATTTTGTCGATTTTTTCTTCGCTATCTATATTAAATTTTCTCTTAACATCAAATTCTACATTTGGAAAATGAGTAACTACTGATTTTGCGAATGTTTCAGCTGTTGCTCCAGTAGAATCACTGATTATATAAACATTCAAAACATCACAAGCCATATTATCTCCTATTTAACTAAATCTTTTATATTAAATATTCTAGAAATATTTTTAGCTAGTTTATTTAATAAGGCCAACCTATTATTCTTAATTTCTTCATCTTCAACCATTATCATTGTGTTATCTAGATATTCGTTACCAATTTGTCTTGTTGATGCAATTTCATCGAGGGCTTTTTTATACAATTTTTGACTTAAATATTTTTCAAAATCTAGTCCTTCTATCGCATCATAATATTGTTTTTCTAGACCTTGGTCTAATTTTTCTACATCAACATCTACGCTTTCATAATCTTTTGTGAAGTTGTTGATTCTTGTGAAATAATTTAGGATTTCTTCACTATTTTCATTTTCAACAAATTCTCCCAAAACTTTTACCTTTTCTATTACAGAAAGTATATTTGTTTCTCCAGTATCTAAAACTGCATTTACTAAATCATACCTATATCCCTTATCAATAAGCATATTTTTAAGCCTGTCTATGAAAAATTCTGTAATTTTATCTAAAGTTTTGTCATAATCAAAGGAAATTTCATTTTTTTCTGTGTAAACAAAGAGAGAATCTTTAATCAAATCTTTTAAATCAACATTAATTTTATTATCCGCAAGAATATTTATAACACCAATTGCTGATCTTCTAAGTCCAAATGGATCTTGGCTTCCTGTTACATAATTTTCGATTATATATAAACCTGTTATTGTATCGATTTTATCTGCTATTGAAAGAACAATTCCTGCTACTGATTTTGGAAGAGAATCTTCTGAGCTTCTTGGCTTGTAAGCTTCCTCTATTGCATTTGCTACTTGGCTGTTTTCTCCAGAATTTGTAGCATAAATTCTTCCCATAGTACCTTGAAGTTCTGTAAATTCTATAACCATTTTTGTTACAAGATCTGCTTTTGAAAGGTAGGCTGCTCTTAATAAATTATCTGATACATCTTCACCAAGCTTAAATTCTTCAAGATAGTTTTTGGAAAGAGAAATAAGCCTTTCAGTTTTTTGATAAACTGAACCAAGTCCTTCAAAAAATGTAAGTCTTTTTAATTCTTCTACATATTCTTCTAATTTTTTATTATTATCTATATCATAGAAAAATTTAGCATCTTCAAGTCTTGCTGTAAGAACTTTTTTATTTCCATTTATTACATTTTCTTTTGCATAATCATCACCATTTCTTATCAATAAGAAATATGGCATGAGATTTTCATGATCATCTAAAATTGGAAAATATCTTTGGTGATCTTTCATTGGGGTTATTATTACTTCTTTTGGCAATTTTAAGTATTCATGATCAAGCTCACCCAACAAAACTGTAGGATATTCTACTATATTTATAACTTCTTCAAGTAAATCTTCATCTTTTAAGAATTTTCCGCCTATTTCTTTGGCATAGCGATTAAGACCTCTTAAAATTATTTCTCTTCTTTCTTTATATGATAAAATTACATAATTTTCTCTCAAAAGTTCTAGGTAATTTTCGATTTTATCAACAACAATCTCACTTTTCCCTAAAACTCTGTGACCCTTTGTTGTATTTGAAACTTTTATTCCTTCAGCTTCAAATTCTAAAATTTCATCATCTAAGAGGGATAAGAAATATCTGATTGGTCTTGCAAATCTAATTGATTTTCCTCCCCATCTCATGGATCTTGGGAAATTTAATGATTTTACAAGTTCATATACATTTTTTTGTAAAACTTCTTTTATTGAAGGACTTTCTTCTCTTTTTTCTACATAAATATATTCTTCGCCCTTAAAATCTTTGATTATTACATCAGATACTTCAGCTTTTTGTCCTCTCAAAAATCCTAAAAGTGCCTTTGAAGGATTTCCTTCTTGATCATAGGCGATTTTTTTTGAAGGTCCTTTTACACTAATAAGTTCATCTGATTTATTTTCACTTAGTCCATCAAGTAAAATCGCAAATCTTCTTGGAGTTGATTCTACTTTTATTTCTTCTAAGCTTAACTTGTTTTCTTCAATTAATTTTTTAAATTTTTCTTCAAGTTGGTTTTTTGTTGAATTAATGTAAGCTGAAGGAAATTCTTCAACTCCTATTTCTAATAAATATTTGCTCATTACTTATCCTTTCTTAAAAGTGGATATCCTAGTTCTTCTCTTTTTTCAATATATGATTTTGCTACCTTACTAGAAATATCTCTTACTCTTTTAATATAGTGACTTCTTTCTGATGCTGAAATTGCTCCCATTGCATCTAAAGTATTAAATGTGTGGGATGATTTTAAAACATTATCGTATGCTGGATATACAAGTCCCTTGTCAATTAATCTATTCGCTTCTTTTTCGTAAATTTCAAATAATTTTTCCAAAACTTCGCTATCAGCATCTTCGAATGAATATTTTGAATTTTCATATTCTGGCAATTTGAAAACATCTGAATATTTTAAATCTTTAGACCATTGTATGTCAAAAACATTATCTACATTTTGTAAATACATACAAACTCTTTCAAGGCCCATGGTTATTTCTCCACTTTCAAGCTCGCAGTTTATTCCTCCAACTTGTTGGAAATAAGTAAATTGGGTTATTTCCATTCCATCAAGCCAAACTTCCCAGCCAAGTCCCCAAGCTCCAAGAGTTGGTGATTGCCAGTTATCTTCTACAAATCTTATGTCGTGTTCTTTTGGATTAATTCCAATTACCTCAAGACTTTTTAAATATAAATCTTGGATATTTTCTGGAGTAGGTTTTAGTAAAACTTGTAGTTGGTGGTGTTGGTATAATCTGTTAGGATTTTCTCCATACCTACCATCAGCTGGTCTTCTTGATGGTTCTACATAAACAACTTTCCAAGGTTCTTTTCCCAAAGATCTCAAAAAAGTATGAGGATTCATTGTTCCTGCTCCTTTTTCTGAGTCGTAAGGAAGCATGATTGATGCACCTTGCTCTTCCCAATATTCTATTAATTTTAGCATTAAATCTTCAAAATACATTTTCTCTCCTATTATTTGACTAATTTTATTGCCCAATCAAGTGAGCTAAACTTTTTAATTTCTAAGCAATCTAGTACGTAGCTTGTTAGCAAATTTATCATTTTTTTCTTTTCAATTTTTAAATCAATCTTTGAAACCTGGTCTGTTGGAGTATATACTAATTTTAAAATATACAAATACTCTTCTCTTGTAAGATATACTATATCCTTTTTTATTTTCTTGCAAGATGAATCAATCATTCCCCCGTCTTTTATAGAAAAATAAGCATCTTCCGGATTAATTTTTGATCCACACAAGGAACATTCTTTTAAATTTGGTTTAAAACCTGAAAAAGATATGTACTTTAATAAAAAGCAAAGGAAAATATTAAAATAATTTTCGCTTGCTTTTTCAAAGCTATCAAAAGTCTTGTCCATTAAATTATAGACAAAATCTTTTTGGTCAAAATCAATTGTTCTCAACAATAAATCACAAATTGCCGATTTGTATACTATTATATCAAAATTTTTGTTTGATTTCGAATAAGATTTTAATAATGACGCATCTCTTATTCCAAAAAATTTTTCTCCAGACTTATAAAGATTGTATGATGCTTTGACAAATCTTTGGGTTGAAGAAAGATTAGGATTTTTTTTATTTAAAACTCCCTTTGCAATTATGGAAATTTTTCCCATATCTTTTGTAAAAACTTCTATGATTTTACTTGATTCTCTGTAAGAAAATTCTCTTAAAACGAAACCTTCTACATTTGAATTATCATTTGTAACCAAACCTGTTCACCAATTTTTGTTTTTTACGCCAGTCTTTTTCGACCTTAACCCACAATTTCAAATTTATTTTGCTATCCATAAAAACTTCGATTTCTTTTCTTGCTTCCATGCCGATTTTTTTGATTTTACTACCGTTTTTTCCTATTACAATTTCCTTGTGACTTGGTCTTTCCAAAATAAGACTTGCATATATGTCGTATAAATTTTTGTCATCTCTTTTTTTGAATTCATCTATTCTTACAAAAATTCCATGGGGAATTTCATTTGATAAATTTTTCAAGGCTTTTTCCCTGATAATTTCTGATACAATAAATCTTTCGTTTTTGTCAGTTATCATATCTGACGGATAGTAAAGTGGTCCTTCTGGCAAAATTTCCTTTACTGTTTTTATATATTTTTCAATATTTTCATCGTTTAAAGCTGAAATTGGAATTATGTAATCAAAAGTATTCAAGCCTATGTAGGTTTTTTTTATTTGATCAATTTCTCCTTCTTCTAAAAGGTCACATTTGTTTATAAGAAGAATTTTTGGAACCTTTACTTTTTCTAAAATTTCCAAAATCATCTTATCAAGTCTTCCAATTGTAAGAGAATTATCGACTATAAATGTCACCAAATCTGAATCTTTGAGGCTATCTTCTGAAACTTCCAAAAGATGTTCTTGAAGTTTATTTCTTGGTGTTTGGATACCTGGTGTGTCAAGAAAAATTATTTGTGAATTTTCGTCATTATATATTATTTTTATTTCATCTCTTGTAGTTTGGGGCTTATTTGAAATTATTGAAATTTTTTCTCCCAAAATTTTTTCCATCAATGTAGATTTTCCTACATTCGCCCTTCCTACTACCGATACAAATCCTGATTTCATTTCTCCTCCAAATCTTTTTTTGAAAAGATATATGGAAGAATATCATCAAGTCCATATATCTTGTAATTATTTATAGAATTTGCTATTACAATTTTTGAATCTGAATCCAAAAATTCTGCCATAAATTGCCTACAAACCCCACAAGGATAAGTCATTGTGCTATCTCCTGTAATTACTATCGTGTCAATTTCTCTATCTCCTGCACTTATTGCAGATGATAGGGCAGATCTTTCTGCACATAAAGTTACTGAATAAGCTGCATTTTCTATATTTACTCCCTTATAAATATTTCCTTTTTTTGTTAATACAACACTTGATACCCTAAAATTTGAATAGGGTGAATAGGAATTTTTTTTATTTTCTATGGCAAGTTTTATTAAATCTTTTAAATCTTTTTTCATGAAAAAACTCCAAATATTAAAAACGCTACCGCTGTTCCCAAAATTGCTCCCCTGATAATTTCTGGAAGGGAGTGGATATTTGCTTCAAAACGACTTTCTGCAACTATAGATGCAAGTCCATAAAATACAAAAATCAAAAATCCTTCATCAATTCTCATAGATCCAATTGTTGCAAGGCAAAAGGCTATTGATGTATGTCCTGAAACAAATCCTCCGTGAAAAGCTGTTCCGTGTCCCTTATAAAAAATCCCCTTTAAAAATATGGTCAAAATAATTACGATTGAAACTGTAATTAGGGCAAGGTGGGACGGTCTTCTAGAAATTCTTAAAACAACTGATGAGGAAAAATTTGCTACTTTATCAAAAAACACCAAATAGGCTATAAAAATTGTATTTAAGGCTGATACAAAAGTTGCAGCTGCTGACAAGTCCTTGCTGGCTTTGGCTTCTTTTGATTTTTTGCCGCCGCCGCCAAGATTGACCGCTTGTTCCAAGGAAGTATTTAAAAGTTCACAAGAAATTACAAAGGCAATTGAGAAAACCAAAAACATCATCTCAACTCTTGAAACATTTAAAAACAAAGAAACCAAAAGGACAAGAACAGAAGTTAGGATATGAAATTTCATATTTTTTTCATTGTTTATTGCAAAAACCAAGCCTTCAAAAGCATAGTCAAAGCCCTTTACAAATTTTTCTCCAGGAGTTTTTACACTAGGAACATATTTTTGGGCTTGGTCTTCCCTTTCCTTTTCTTCTTTTATTTCTTTTTTTACTTGGTCTTTTATTTCTTCAATTAGTTGTTTTTCATCTTTCATTTGAATACTCCAAGATTTTTCATAACTTCTTTTTCCTTAGCTCTCATAATTTTTTTATCATTTTCATCAATATGGTCATAACCCAAAAGATGTAAAATTGAATGGCAAGTCAAATACATTATTTCTCTTTCAAAAGAATGTCCCAAATCTTTTGCTTGCCTTCTTGCAACATCAAGGCAAATTACAACATCGCCAAGCATAAGATAGGGTTTTTTAAGTAAAGTTTTCCTATCTTCATTGAAAAAATCTTCAATTGGAAAAGATAAAACATCGGTCACCCTATCAATTGACCTAAAATCCCTATTTAATTGTCTTATTTTTTCCTCATCAACAAAAGAAAGAGAAATTTCACATTTTTTCTCTTCAATATCTTCAAGCTTTAAAACTTCTTTAATAACTTTTTCGAGATCTTTTTCAATGTTTAAATCTTTCTTTGTTTGATTATTTATTATAAGATTCATTTTTTTCTTTTTCCTTATCGGCCTTGTCGTAGGCTTCAATTATTCTTTGAACTAAAGGATGTCTTACTACATCAATTGCAGTAAATTCCATAAATTCTATCCCTCTTACATTTCTAAGAATTCTTGATGCAGATTTTAATCCAGAATTTTTTCCGCGAGGAAGGTCAATTTGAGTTATATCTCCAGTTATAATTGCCTTTGAACCATAGCCAAGTCTTGTCAAAAACATCTTCATTTGCTCGAAGGTTGTATTTTGAGCTTCATCCAAAATTACAAAAGAATTGTCCAAGGTTCTTCCTCTCATGTAAGCAAGAGGAGCAACTTCAATCACGCCTTTTTCAACCAAATTTTGATAGGTTTCAAAACCAAAAATTTCAAAAAGTGCATCATAAAGTGGTCTTAAATATGGATCGACCTTATCTTGCAAATCTCCTGGCAAAAATCCTAGGCTTTCTCCTGCTTCAACGGCAGGTCTTGTAAGAATAATCCTATTTACTTCGTTATTTTTGAAAGCTCTTATTGCCATGGCAACTGCCAAATATGTTTTTCCCGTTCCTGCAGGTCCAATTCCAAAAACCACATCATTATTTTCAATCATACTAACATAAGATTTTTGACCCAAAGTTTTTGGTTTTATAGGCTTCCCATTTGCAGTTGTAACAATCACTTGATCAAGTGTAGATTTTACTATTTCCTTATTTTCTCGAACGAGTAGGTCAGAAAAATATTTTAATTTTTGAAAATCAATATTTCCATCTTTTTTTATAACTTCGATGATTTCATTTATAAGTTTTTTTGTAAGATGTAAATTTACTTCATCTCCCACCAAACTTATATTTCCATTTTCAGTTTTTATTTTTACATCAAATCTATTTTCTATATATTTTCTATTTTTATCAAAATTACCGAATAAACCCATAATTAATTCGGTATTATCTATTTCTAAAATTTCCTTAATTTTAATCACTCCTTTGAGATTATTATACCATCTTAATGGCAAAAGAAAAAAGATGAGAAACTCATCTTTTAGCTTTCGGCTTTCCTATTATTTCTGAATAAATTATAGCCTTTTTTAATTCATTTTTATTTAATTTTATTTTTTCATCATCTGAAAAATTATTTTCAATTTTTTGGGAAATTTTTTTTGAATTTTTATTTAATTTTTCTTTTTTTATCTTATCGTAATATGCCCTTTTTTTATTTTCTCTTTCAATTTCTTGATAAGTTTTTTCATAAGATTTTTTATGGATTTTTTTTGGATCTTGTGCAAGAGATGACATTGCCTTTCCAAAAGCCATTTTGTTTTTTGGTTTTTTTAGATTATTATTTTCTTTTTTCTCTATATTTTTTAACCAAGTATCAAAATCAGGAGTTTCTTTTCCTTCTGCTTTATTATTTTCTTTGTCTAGTTTGTAAATAAATTTATAAAACTTGGTTTTAAAATTATCTTTTGCCATTAAAATTCATCTCTACTATCAGATTCTGATATTTTATTTCTCATTTGAGTGTCGGCGTTGATATTTTTCATATTATAATAATCTAAAACTCCAAGATTTCCACTTTCAAGTGCTTTGGCAATAGCTAGTGGTACCTTTGATTGGGCTTCAACAACTTTCGCCCTGTTTTCTTGTTCAAGAGCAATTGCTTGGGCACGTCTTTCTTCGGCTTTTGCTTGGGCAATATTTTTATCAGCTTCTGCTTGATCTCTTTGTAATTCTGCCCCAACATTTCGTCCTACATCAACATCTGCAATATCAATTGATAAAATTTCAAAGGCAGTTCCTGAATCAAGTCCTTTTTCCAAAACGGTTTGGGAAATATTATCTGGATTTTCTAAAACTTCTGCGTGAGTGTGAGATGAACCAACTGTTGTTACAATTCCTTCTCCAACTCTTGCTATAATTGTTTCTTCTCCTGCCCCTCCTACAAGTCTTTCTATATTTGCTCTTACAGTAACTTTTGCAATAACTTTAACTTCAATTCCGTTTTTTGCTACGGCTGCAATAGTTGGTGTATTTATTACTTTTGGATTTACAGAAACTTGAACAGCTTCAAAAACATTTCTTCCTGCAAGATTCATTGCGGCTGCTTGTTGGAAAGTCAAATCTATATTTGCCCTTTCAGCAGCAATCAAAGCATCTACAACTTGGTTTACATCTCCACCAGAAAGCAAATGACTTTCTAAATCAGAACTTGTAATTTGTATACCTGCTTGATGTGATTTAATCAATGCATAAATTATTCTACTTGGATTAATTCTTCTAAATCTCATCGCAACAAGAGATCCCATTGAAACTGGAACTCCTGATGATCTTGCTGTAATCCAAAGTCCAATCGGTACAAGTGATAAAAAAACTATTACAAAAATTACTATTAAAGCTGGAATTATTATTGGCATTTTCTATCCTCCTTAACATAAATATGTCCATCTTTTATTTCAACTACTTCTATTTCTACATCTTTTTTGATGAAATCTCCATAAGTTTTACCATCATAGATTTTCCCATCAATAATTATCCTACCTGTCGGTCTCAAAATACTGATTGTTTTTCCTTTTTTTCCACAAAGATAAGTGTAATCTTTTTTTGAATTATATCCCCTTTCCTTAGTTTGAGTATTTGTCAAAATTGACTTATTAAATAAATCTGCAGAAAATCCTAATTTTATAAAAACTGTAACACTTATAAAAACTGATGCTGCAGTGACTAATAAAACTATTATTCCAAATAAAGAATTATTTAAAGAATCCATTAGAGAATAAATGGTTAAAATCACTCCCAAGCTTCCCAAAATACCAAAACTAGGTGTAAATAGCTCTATAACAAGTAATAAAATACCAGAAATAAAAGCTATTATGGTTATGAGATCAGCCTCGCCCCTATCAAGGCCCGTTTTATAAAAATAAATAAAAAGACCAAGAGCTACAAGACCAAATAATATTTTTTTGTCTGTAAAAAATATAGCCACAATACAAATAAATGCAAGACTAAAAGATAGGGCTAATAAAATATCACTTAGCATAAAACTCCTTTCTTGATTAAATTATATATTTACATTAATTTTATACCCAAAAATAAATAAAAAAAGAGAGAAAAAATTTCTCTCTCAGAGCGTAGACAAAGTTAGTTTAATAATTCATTAATAGTTTCTACGCTATAACCCATCTCGACTAAGTGAGTGAAACGAACGCATGGAGAGATCTCATGAGATTTCTCCGCTCGTTGCACTCGGTCGAAATGGTCAAATTTTTAGTTTGTCAACAGTCTGAAAGAGAAAAAATTTCTCTCTAAAAATTTTACTTTATTTTTACTTTCAATTTATTTTTTCAAAATTATCTTCCAACAACTCTTCAAGCGAATTATAATTTTGTGTTGAGATTTTAATATAATCAACACCCTCTTGACCTATATCGTGGCCTTCAGTATTATATTTTAAAATTTTATTTTTAGAATCAATTGAATAATCCATATCAAAACCAAACCACCAATAAAGCCAATCAGCTTCAACATACAATCTATTATTATAAATTATTCCTGCATATTTGCTTTTAAGAAAATAGATATCTTCTTCTTTCATATAATCTTTATACCCAAATGAGAAGACCCCGTATTCTGGAAAATATTGATAAGAATAATTTGGCATATTTTCTGGAACATCAATATTTCCAGGGAACAAGCCAAAATAATATGATCCATCAGAATTTTCTTTTATATATTTTCCATTATTTTCTTCCAATATTTCATAAAATTTATTTCTAATATCTAAATCTTGAGGATCTGTAAAATAAGGGGAATCTTTCAGATAAATTTCATTTAATTTATCAACATCAATAAAATGGACATCCCCCATATCCAAAATTGAAATTTCTCCTTGATCTTTTCCATCTTGAATTATTTTATATGAATTTTCTGTTGCCATATTTTTATCACCATCATTACTAGGAGAATTTTTTTGATTGTCTTTGGAGGAAGAAGGAGTATCTTCATTTTCAACTTGTTTTAAATTTCCTTCATTATTTTTATTATCATCACTTTTATTCTCTCTTATTATTTTTTTATCCTTGGTCTTTTTTTCTTCTTTTTTATCTTCAAATTCTTTCTTAGCAAGTTCAGTTAATTTTTTTGCATCAACAAGTTTTGAATTCTCTCCATTAAATTCATCTATTACTTCAATATTTCCAGACTTAACTATTAATTCTTTTGCAATTTCACCATTCATTTTATCAGGATAGGCACTATATAGATTTGCTGCAAGTCCTGCTACAAAAGGAGCTGATGCTGAAGTTCCATACCACAAAACAAATTCTCCATATTGATTATATCCTGGAATACTAATACCTGGAGCAACTATATCAACATTATCAGTGTTTGAAAAATTAGCAAAGTCTAATTTTTTATTATGTTTAAAATATGGTGCAGCTGCCCCTACAACAATCACTCTATTTTTTAAATTTTCATCTAATTCCTTTAATCGACTTGTCCTTTTTATTCTAACATTTGAATATTTTTCTATCGTTCTAATCTCTTCTCCTTCATTTCCTGCACCTTTTACAATCAAGAAATCTTTATCATCTTTTTCCAATCCTTTAAGACCTAAATTCAACCTATCTTTTGTATTTTCAAAATAATTTTTGATATAATCAGCATATTCTTCTACATTTTGCGAATTTACATTTTCATTATATTTAGTAATTTTTTTTAATTTTTCATTATTAAAATCTTTTTTTATGTCTTTATTACTAGCATTAAGATAATATAAAGAATCTGGTATTAAGGCCCAGCTGATATTAAAAATTTTAATTTTATTATTAGATTGATCTATCCTATAAGATATCAAATAAGAAAGTAAAGAAGGATCAAATAAGGTCGGATAAATTTTTACATTTTTTCCAACTCCAGAAAAACCTATATCATTGTGCTTTGCTGCAAGAGTTGAAGAAACTAAATAGGTATGAAGTTTTTCATCATTACTAGCTTCTTTGTATCCTTTTTTAACACTTTCTTTAGCCGACTCATCCTTTAAGTCCTTTGGATTTAAATTTTCATAATTCAAATCCTCTCTTAATATTTTATTTAAGTTTAGAAAATTACTTATTTTTCCATTTTCAAATACTCCAACTTGAGCCTCTTCTTTATAATCTAGATTTTTCCACATATAAGCTAAATTAGTAACTTTATAGGACCAATAAGGATCATCATATAATATTTCAGTTTTGGAATTTTTATCTATCTTTATGCCTTCTTCTATATCATAATTTTCCCATAAGTTATTTACATCGTATTCTTTTATTTTTTCATTTTTTTCAATTTTAAATTTATCATTTGGATATGAATAATCATTATTTTTAAGAGGAACTAGCCTATGAACTTCAGATATTAAAACTCCCTTTTCTTTTTTGATTTTTTCAGAAATTTTTTCAAGTTCTTTACTTGATTTATTTGGAATATTTATTTGGTAACCACCCCAAATGTCACATTTTCCTACGATTTTCGCAGCGTACTTATCAAATATTTTTTCATCAAACTTATTTAAATCTACATCAACTAAAATTTCCCCATCAACATATTCCCCAAACTCATCTTCTTTAATATTTTCTTTTCCAGGAATTGTAAAAAAATTTTTCTTGTCGGAAAATTCCAATTTTTGACTTTTTTCTGGATAATTTTCTTTCATTGAAATCTTTTTTTCAACATACTTTGCTTTTACTTTTTTATTTGAACTTTCATTTGACACTACTTCGGTATTATTTGCATTTTTGTCATTATTGGTTACTATTTTATTTGACTTATAAAAATCTTTTACAAAATATACTAATATAAAACTAAATAAAGCAACTATAAGTCCTATTAATATCTTTTTCAAATTTTTCATGCCTTTTTCTCCTTGTATTTTCTTTTATTATAACAACAAATAAATATTTTTCATATATTAAAACGTAAAAAAAAGGAGAATCTCTTCTCCTAATCTTCTACTAATTCTTTTAACCTTCCAGTAAGTTTATATGGTACATTTTTTAATTCTTTTATATTTTTAACTCCAACAAGAGCCATGAATATTTTTATTTTTGTTTGAAGTTCTTTTAAATATTTTAAGGCATAATCATAATCGCCTCTTAAAAGAAAGGACAAAACTTCTCCAGAAATTGCACACATGTCTGCACCGATTATTATAGACTTACAAACATCACTTGCATTTCTTATTCCGCCACTTGAAATCAAAAAGAAATCATCTGATAAGCTCCTTACATCAAGAATTGATTTTGCTGTAGGAATTCCCCATGAATAAAATTCTGAATAATCCTTATCAAATATTCTCATATCTTCAATTTCTATAAAATTTGTTCCGCCTTTTCCAGCAACATCAATATATTTTACTCCTAAATCCAAAAGTTTTTGACCAACATCCTTGCTCATGCCAAAACCAACTTCTTTTACAATAAGTGGAACCGAAAGATTTTTACTGATATTTGCTAAATTTTTATAATTATTGGAAAAATCTCTTTCTCCTTCATCCATAACAAGCTCTTGAGCTACATTAAGATGGGCTTGAACCGCCTTTGCTCCAATCAAGTCTTTTGCAAATTCAAAATTTTCTAAATTATTTTCCCAACCAAGATTTCCAATTTTTATTATATCTTCCTTCTCTTTTAATAGAGAAAAAGATCTCCTAGCTTCTAAATCTTTTATGGCAATAGATTCGCTTCCAACTGCCATGGGAATATTTAATTCTCTGCAAATATTTGATAAATCTTCGTTGATATCTTCACTTATTTCTGTTCCTCCTGTCATGGCATTTACCATAACCGGCATAGAAATTTTCTCACCCAAAAATTCTATCGATGTATCAATCTCATCAAAATTTACATCACTCAAAGCATTATGTTCAATATAAACATTGTTTAGTAAAGTTTTTGACCTAAATTCACTTCTGAGATAATTTTCAATATGTTCGTCTTTTCTTTCTCTTCTTTTTTCATCCATTATTTCACCTATTAATTATCATCCGTAAAACTATTCAAATCATCGTCAAAATAATTTCTATCATCAATTATATCTGTCTCTTCTTCATTCAAATCATCTTCTTGGTAATCATCTTCATTTTCTCCAAAATCATTTTGATTTTCTAAATCTTGATCTTTTTGAATTTCTTGATGATTTTCATTCAAATTTTGATAATCTTCATTTGATAAGTTTTCATCGTTAGAAAATCCAAAATTTTCATATTCTCTGTACCAGCTATCTTCCTTATTCCAATTTTTCAATTTATATTTTGAAAATACTTTATCAACTATCTCCCAAGTTTTTTCGTAATCTGGTATATAGTAGCTTACACCATCAATCATACTTGGAGTTCCTGGAACTGTGTAAGTTGAAAATTTATCTGAAGAAAAATTAGAAATTTTACTAGCCATATCAAGTATTGTAGCCATTGGTAGATTTGTTTTTACATCCTTAAAATAAGATTCAACCAAAGAAGTCATACTAATTGATTCTGATTTTCTTACCATTTCATTTACCATAGCTTTTAAAAATTGTTGTTGAGCATTAACCCTTCCAAGATCAGCATTTTCATATATTTTTCTAGTTCTAAGATACCACAATACATCTTCACCATTCATTTTATTCATTCCTGGTTTTATATGAGTGTTATCTTCATCAATTTTAACACCTTTTGGAACATTGTAATTAACTCCACCCATACCATCAACTATATTTTTAACTGCATCAAAATTAACTTCAGCATAATAATCTATATCAAGACCCAAAAAATCTCTCAAAGTTTTTAAGGTAAGTTCAATTCCACCATAAGCATGGGCGTGATTTACTTTTGTAAACTCATCCCTAACTTTCACCCTAGAATCTCTTGGAATTGACAAAAGATCAACTTTTCCAGTTTTAGAATTGATTTTACAAAGCATAATCGTATCAGTTCTAGTTGGCTCAAGGTTTTCTTTATTTTGGCTTGCATCAACTCCAACCAAAAGAACAAGTATTTCATCATCTACTTTTTTTCCTTTATTGCTAACAGCTGCTTCCGTTCCATAATCTTTTATATTTTTTTTGTCTTGTAATCTATTTAAATAAGCATTCGAAGTAAAATAAACAAAAAATGCTAAAAAAACTGTAATCAAAAATCTTTTAAACTTCATAATATCTCCTTCTCATCTTGTAATTATAGCATAAAAGAAGTCTTAATAAAAATAAGAAAATGTAAAAATATATGATATAATCAAGTTATGATTAAACTAATAACAATTGATATAGACGGAACCTTGCTTACTAATACAAGGCGTCTTCCTAAAAAAAATAAAAAAATGATATTAAAGGCAAAAAAAATGGGTGCCCACATAGCCCTTGTTAGTGGAAGACCATTTTCTGGAATTCTTCCTTATGTCAAAGAACTCGACCTAGAACATGAAGGTCATTTTTCAATTTCCCAAAATGGATCATATATTTTTGACAACCACACTAAGGAAGTAATTACAGGAGTTTTCCAAAAACCAAAAGATTTAATCGCACTTGATAAATCTTTGAAAGATTTTAAAGTTCAAGTTTCAGCCATGGATGATGATAGTTTTTATACAAGACATAAAAATCCAAATATTTTGACAAGACTTGATTCTTTTATAACAAAATTAAAACTTCAAAAAATTCCCTATGAAAATTTTGATGAAGATAAAAATTTTGGTAGGTTTTTAGTTATGGGCTGGCCTTGGAATATTGAAAAAGTCATGGACAATATGCCAAAATTTGTAAATGAAAATTATTACTACGCAAAAACTGCCCCTGTTTTAATTGAAGTTATGAACAAAAATGCAAACAAGGGAAATGCCATAAAATTAATGAGCGAAAAACTCGGTTTTAAAATCGATGAAATTATGGCAATTGGAAATGAAATGAATGATATTCCTATGCTAGATATGGCAGGATTTTCTGTAGCAATGGAAAACGCCAACGATTACCTAAAACCCCACGCAGATTATATAACCTTATCGAATAATAAGGCAGGAGTTGGAGAAGTTATAGAAAAATTAATAGAAAATAATTTTGAAAAATTTTAAATTTAAAAGCATTCCTAGATTTTTTCTAAGAATGCTTTTTGTTATCTTTAAATTTTTTGTATTTTACATAGGCGTTTGCGCCCATTAATATTGATACTAATAAAATTATCCACCAATATTTTTTGTCACTTATATATTGAATTATAGTTAGGATTATCAAAAGCACAAAAGTTATTGCACTTGTTACAAATTCTAATAACCTATAATCTTTGAAAATATTATTATTTGACATCTTTATCTATCACTTCGTCCAAAGTTTTCCAAGATAAAAGAGCGCATTTTACTCTTTGTGGCATATTTGAAATGTTTTGGAAAGCTGCAGCATCTCCAATTTTTTCCAAATCTTCATCGCTTATATCTTCTCTTTTTATCATTCCTATATAAATTTTTGCCATCTCTTTTGCTTCTTCAATTGTTTTTCCAACAATTTCATCACACATTACAGAAGTTGCAGCTTGGCTTATTGCACAACCGTGTCCCGTAAAAGCTGCCTCTGTTATTACATTTCCGTCATGTTTTAATTCCAAAACAATTTCATCTCCACATGAAGGATTGTGTCCTGGCTCTTTTATATCTGGATTTTCTAAATTTCTTTTATTTTTTTGATTTCTAGAATTTTCAAGAATTACTTGAGTATAAACATCATTTAAGTCCATTAAAGTCCCATCACCTTTCTTACATTTTTAAGCTCTTTTGCAAAATATTCTACTTCTTCTCTAGTATTATATATTGCAAACGAAGCTCTGCAAGTTGATGATACATCAAGGTAAGTGTGAAGTGGCATAGCACAATGATGGCCACTTCTTACAGCAATTCCTTTCATATCCAAAATTGTTGCAACATCGTGTGGATGAATATCATCAAAAGTAAAGGCTACAACTGATCCTGTATTTCTTTTTTCTGGGAAAAATACTTTTATATGATCAATGTCTTTAATCAAATCGTAAGCATATCTTGCAAGTTTATTTTCATGGTCATAAATATTTTCTAGACCAATTTCATTTATAAAATCAATTGCAGCAGAAAGACCTACAACCCCACCTACATCTTGTGTTCCCGCTTCAAATTTTTGGGCAGGTTTTGCAAAAGTAGATTCTTGTTCATAAACATATTCAATCATATCGCCGCCGAGATTATATGGTTTTAATTTTTCAAGCAAATCATATTTTCCATACAAAATTCCAATTCCCATTGGTCCATACATTTTGTGGGCAGAAAAAGCAAGAAAATCACAATCCAAATCTTTTACATCAATTTTTTTATGAGGAGCAAGTTGACAAGCATCAACAATTGAAATTGCTCCTACTTGATGGGCAAGTTTTGTAATTAATTTTTGATCAGTCATCTCTCCAGTCACATTTGATGAAGCTGTAATTGAAACAATTTTTGTTTTTTCTGTGATTTTTTCTTTTAACTCGTCATAATTTAAAGAATAATCATCATTCAAATAAACATATTTTAAAATTGCCCCAGTTTCCTTGCAAACTCTTTGCCAAGGAACCAAATTTGCGTGGTGTTCTAAAATTGAAATTACAATTTCATCACCTTTTTTCAAATTTTCTCTCGCATAAGAATAAGCAATAAGATTTAAAGATTCTGTCGCATTTCTTGTATAAATTATTTCTTCAGATCTTTGTGCATTTATAAAATCTCTAACTTTTTCTCTCGTATTTTCAAAAGCTTCTGTCGCCTTCCAAGATAAAAAGTGAGCACCTCTGTGAGGATTTGCATTTGAATATTTGTAATAATCAGCTTGAGCATTTATAACTGAAATAGGATTTTGGCTAGTTGCCGCAGAATCTAGGTAAATAACTTTTTTTCCAGTATTTTTTTCGTCCAAAAATGGAAATTCTTTTCTTATTTTTTCTATATCCATCTTAATCCCTCGTATTCATTGCATGAACTTTGTATCTTACTTTTTCTCTCAACTCTTTATGATCAATTTTATCAATTGTTGGGGCAAAATTTGCTTCAAGCATCAAACTTTCAGCCTTTCTTTTTGAAAATCCTCTGCTCATTATATAAAATAACATGGCCTTATCAAATCTTCCCACACTTGCAGCGTGCTCCCCTGCTACGTCTTTTTCTTCATTTAATAAAACTGGAGCAGACCTATTGATGGCATCTGGACTTAACATTACTGCATAATCTCCAATTTTTCCATCAGCGTGTTCGCAACCTCTTTTAAGATCAACAACACCCTTCCATCTTTTTTCGGCTTTTCCTTTAAGGGCACCGTTAAACATACAATTTGATTTTGTAACTTTTGCCTTGTGGTCATTGAAGGCACCAATATCTAAAAAGTCATCATTTTGTTTGAAATAAACTCCATTTTCTTCAAGATTTGATTCTTCTCCATCAAGGAAATTTCTAATATTTACATAAGACTTGTCTGCACCAAGTTCAATATAAGAAATATCAAAATTTGCCCTGTCACCTATAATTGATGAAATTTGTTGTAAATTAATAGAATTTCCTAATAAATCAACAACTACAACCAATTTTACAAAAGAATCTTCTTCAAGATTTACCCTTATTAAAGAATTTAGGTAAGATGAATCCCCATCACTTTGAGAAAAATTAATTAAAAATGAAGATTTGGATCCTTTTTTTGCATTTATATCAATCTTATTAACCAATTGATTTGAATTTTGGTCAAGATTTAGGTTTATAAATTCTAAATCTTTTTCTCCATCAATATCCCTATAAATATCTAAATTATTAAAATTTTTATTTTCTATTAAAAAATCTTTTGAAAGTCCGTAATTTTTTTCCCTAAAAATTTCATCTAAAGATTTATTTTCTTTATTTGAACTTTCAAAATTTTTATAATCTTTTTTTTCGTTTAAACTTGGAGCTTTTTTGCTATAATTTAGCTTGGTGTATGACCAAGTAGGCTCTCTCATTACATTTACTTTTTCCATCAGCCATTTGCTCCTTCCAATTCCATATCAATCAAATTATTCATCTCAACTGCATATTCCAATGGCAATTCTTTTGCAACCGGCTCTGCAAATCCTCTTACAATCATAGATTTTGCTTCGTTTTCTGGAATTCCCCTACTCATTAAATAAAATATTTGTTTTTGGTCAAGAGAACCAATTTTTGCTTCGTGTCCGCAATCAACTTCATCATTTCTGATATCAAGAGTTGGAATTGTATCTGACTTTGATTCGCGTGATAACATCAAATTTTCGCAATCAACAGTTGACTTTGAGCCCTTGGCATTTTTGCCAATTTTTACATAAGATCTTGTCATTGATTTTCCATTTCCTTGAGTAATGGATTTTGTAAGAGCAGTTGAATAAGTGTTTGGTGCGTTGTGAATCATTGAACAGCCATTGTCAATATATTGACCGTTTGATGCATAGGTTATTCCTGTATATTCTGCTCTTGCTCCTTCTCCATTTAAAATTGTGGTTGGATAAAGCATTGAAACTTTTGAACCAAAAGATCCAGAAATCCATTCAACTTGACCGTTTTCTTCAACAATTGCTCTTTTTGTATTAAGGTTGTACATATTTCTTGACCAGTTTTCTATTGTAGAAAATCTAACTTCAGCATTTTTGTGAACAAAAATTTCTACACTTCCTGCGTGAAGATTTACAACATTATATCTTGGTGCAGAGCATCCTTCTATAAAATGAACTTTAGCTCCTTCTTCTGCAATGATCATTGTGTGTTCAAATTGTCCAGCTCCTGGAGCGTTCAACCTGTAATAAGATTGGAGAGGAATATCAACATTTACTCCCTTTGGCACATAAATTAAAGAACCACCAGACCAAACTGCTCCATGAAGAGCTGCATATTTGTGTAGGGTTGGTGGAATTGCTCTTTGAAAATATTTATGAACAATTTCTTCATGTTCTTTTAAAGCTGTATCAAAATCTGTAAAAATTACACCTTGATCTGACAAATGTTTTTGAATTGAATGATAAACTTCCTCACTATCATATTGAGCCCCAACTCCTGCAAGAGATTCTTGCTCAGCTTGAGGAATTCCTAGCCTATCAAAAGTATCTTTTATCTCTTCTGGCAAAGCATCCCAATTGCTTTTTTTATCAGTTTTTGGCTTAACATAGGTTGTGATATCTTCCATATTTAATTCAGAAAGATCTGGTCCCCATGATGGATTATCAGTTTGTTCAAAAATTAAAAGAGATTGTAGTCTTCTTTTTAGCATCCATTCTGGTTCATTTTTCTTTTTTGATAATTCTTCTACTATTTCTTTATTCAAACCCTTGTCGGAAATGTCTGAGTATTCAAATTTGTCAATGACATCATAAATACCCCTGTCTATATCCTTAAAAGTTGATTCATCAAATTTCTTTTCTGTCATTTTAAACCCACTCGTATCCTTCTTTTTCGATTTTTTCCATTAGACTTGAATCAGATGTTTCTTTGATTACTCCATCTTTTAAAACGTGAACATAATCTACATCAATATTTTCCAATAATTCATTGTGGTGAGTTACAACTATAACTGCATTATCTTCATTTAAATAATTTTTGATTCCTTCACTTACAATTCTTACCGCATCAACGTCAAGTCCTGAATCAGTTTCATCAAGCATAGCAAGTTTTGGATTTAAAATTTTTAATTGCAAAATTTCAGATTTTTTTCTTTCTCCACCAGAAAATCCAACATTTACATATCTGTTTGCATATTCCTCAGATAATTTTAAATCATCCATTTCCTTTGTAAGTTCTTTATTGAAACCTAAAATTGATGGTTTTTTTCCTGTTACTTCTTCTTTTGCTTGCTTTAGAAAATCTCTAAGTTTTACACCATTAATTGCATCAGGTGATTGGAAAGACATAAAAATTCCTGCCTTTGCTCTTTTATCAGTTGTAAGATCTGTAATATCTTCACCTTCAAAAAATATTTTTCCTTCTGTTACATCATAAACTGGATTTGCCATTACGGCGTTCATTAATGTAGATTTTCCTGAACCATTTGATCCCATTATTACATGAACTTCTCCAGCATTAACTTTTAAATTTATACCTTTTAATATTTCAGTATCTCCAACTGAAACATGTAAATTTTCAACTTTTAATAATTCTTTCATCGCTTACCTCTTTTTTATATTTTGAGAAAATAAATTTATATACATTTAAAGTATACTGCTTTAGTACGGATTGTCAAAACTTGAAATATTAACATTCTAATATGAAAATTTTGACAATATTTGCAATTTTTATATTTTATTTATTTTCATATTTTTAAATTTTTCCAAGAAAAAGCACTTAAAAAAGTGCTCTCCCATAAATATTAAATTATTTCTAAAAATTATTATGTAATTTTTAATAATCACTTTAGAGTGTACCTAACCACAATTTTCCCATTTCGAAAAGATAGATAACCGCCCGTTTCACTTATTTATCCCGATTTAACACATCTAGTTATTAGAGATTGTAAAGCATAATTTAATTATAAAAAATTATTCATTATTTATAATTAGACTTTTTACTCTCTAATGTAACTTTCAATAATTACTTAATTTATTTTCAACCAAATCAACAAGGCTTTTTACAGCTTCTTCTTCTCCATCGCCTTGGGCTTTAATTACTATTTCTTCGCCCTTGCCAGCGCTCATAGATAAAACTGACATTATTGATTTTGCATTATAAACTCTACCTTCTTTTTCTACATTTATATCGCACGCATGCTTTACAGCCTCTCTGATAAATATGGAAGCAGGCCTAGCGTGTAAACCGATTTCATTTACAAGTGTAACTTTTTCCTCGTACATATTTCCTCCATTAATTGTTGATAAATTAAAATTTATAAATGTTATTTTTTTAACTATAATTCTTTAACTTAAATTTATTATACACGTTTTCCTAATAAAATACAATACTTGATTTTTTTAAAATACATGGTTAAAAAAATATTAATTTTATAGAAAATGATTTCCTTGTCTTTAAATATTATAGCATTTAATGAAATTTATACAAGGATATTTTATATTTCTTATAAGCAAAAATATAAAGAGGCCGAAGCCTCTAAGTCTATTGACAAACTAAATTTTTTTTCATTTCGAGCGAACATAGTGAGTCGAGAAATCTCGTGAGATCTCTTGTATCATATAGTTGTAGTCATTCTATGGAAATTTACAATAGAATATTATACACTAAACATAGTGTTGTGGAATGTTTGATATCTCTATAGCTTTGACTATTTCATGGAGACTACAACCACATAGCTATGTTTTTTTGTTTATTAGTTAGATAGCGCTTGACGCTTTATTGTACAAGGTTACATGACATTTCTTATGTGGATGCACAACTATTTTTTTCGGAGGTTTTTATGATTTTTTTGGGAATTGATGTTTCTAAGTTTAAACATAACTGTTTTCTTTCTGATGGGGATAATTTTGATATGGGGGAACATTTTGAAATTAAGAATTCTAGAGAGGGTTTTGATTTTTTAATTGATAAACTTTCTTCTTATGATAGGGATAATATTAGAATAGGATTAGAATATACTGGTAATTATCATCTCAACTTATCTAGATTTCTTCTTGATTTGAATTTTAATATTCACTTTTTTAACCCTTTTCAAACTTGTCTTTTTAGAAGAGCTGATAGTTTTAGAAATACTAAAACTGATAAGGTTGATGCTTTCTTCATTGCTAAGCTTTTAAAAACTACCTGTGATTCTAATCCTACTCTTTTTGAATTTTATCATAATTATGATCTTAAGTCACTATGTAGGTATAAGTCTATTTTGAAAAGGGATAGGTCTAGATTAAAAAACTCTATTGTTTCTTTTTTGGATATTGTTTTTCCTGAACTTTGTAATGTTTGTAATGATGTTTTTTCTAAGTATGTTCTTGCTATCCTTTATGAGTTTTCTTCTGCTTATGAAATTTCTAAGGCTAATATTACTAGGCTTTCTAATTTAATTAAGAATGCATCTAGAGGTGCTTATTCTAAGGATAAGGCTTTGATTATTAGGGATGCTGCTAGAAATTCTATTGGGTATTTTTCTTATTCTGTTTCTTTTCAATTGAAACAGTCTATTGATTATTTGTATTTTTTGGATAGGAAAATTGATGAGATTAATGTAATGATTAAGCCTTTACTTGATGATATTAATAGTCCTATTATGAGTATTCCTGGTATTGGTATTGAACTTGGTCCTACTATTATTTCTGAAATTGGGGATATTAACAGATTTGATTCTTCTTCTAAGTTGTTGGCTTATGTTGGTTTGGATCCTTCTATAAGTCAATCTGGGACTTTTCATTCTTCTTTTAGTACTATGAGTAAAAGAGGTAGTTCTTATTTGCGTGATAGTTTGTTTAAGGCTGCTTTTATTATTAGTCAAATTGAACCTGTTTTTAAAGAATATTATTTAAAAAAGAAGGCTGAGGGAAAACATCATTATGTGGCTCTTACTCATGTAGCAAGAAAATTGGTTAGGGTAATATTCTATTTATTGAAAGAAAATGAAGTATATGTGAGTAAAGTTTAAAAATAATATTAGAATATTTTAAACCATCAAGCTTGATGGTTTGTTTACTATGCTCATTTTTATGTTATTTTATATTTAAATCTCATATTTAATAGAAAAATAGGTTCATATTTAATGAATATTCATAAAATATAAACCTATTTTTATTAGTTTGATTTTTTTATTTTTTTCTTGACATCCGATAGTTAGTCTCCATGCGTTCGTTTCACTCACACTAAAACACGTTTGCTTCGCAAACTTCTTCGTGCTTTCGCACTTAGTTTTAGGGATTATTGTGCCAAATCAAGGCACAATAATCTAGTCGAGATGGGTTATAGCGTAATTTTGTTTTTGATTTATTAATGAATTATTAAACTGACTTTGTCTACGCTCTAAGAGCCCGAAGCCTCTTATTTTTATTTTAATTCTTTTAAAATTTCTACCAAGAATTTATAATTATTTTCTGTTGATTTAATATTTACTCTTTCTTCTGGTGAATGAGCTCCTTGGATTTCTGGACCAAAGGAAACCATTTGAGTTTCTTTCATATCTTGTTTTAGAAGTCCACATTCAAGTCCACCGTGAGTTGTTAAAACTTGTGGTTTTTCTCCATTTAATTTTTCCCAAACATTTTTCATTATCTCCAAAAGTTCACTGTCTTCTCTTTCCCAACCAGGGTATTCGTTTAGGCTTTCAACTTTCGCTCCAAAAAGTTCCACTTGGTTTTTAATTACATCACGTCTAAATCTTTTAGCTGATGTTACTTCGCTTCTTGCAAGAATTGTAAAGGTGATTTTTTCTTCATCTTCTTCAATTAGTCCAAGGTTTGAGCTTGTTACAAGATTTCCATCGTATTTTTTAACTGGACCATCTGCTACGATCAAGTTTGCTTTTACAATTTTTTCTGATAGGTCTTTTGTTAAAACTTCTCCATCAAATTGACATTCTTTTATTATAATTTCACCTTTTGGATCAGAATTTTTGTATTCGTGAAGAATTTCATCTTTTACTTTTGAAAGATTTTTTATAGCATCTTTTGCATTTTTTACTTCTATTATTGCAAATGCTTCTGATGGAATTGCATTTCTTTTTACTCCACCTGAAATTTTTCCGATTTTATATGAGTCTAATTCGTTTATAATTCTTACGAGACCCTTGATTGCGTTTAATCTGTACTTATCAATTTCCATTCCAGAATGGCCACCTTGGAAATTTTTAAGTTCTATTGAAATAAATTCTCCGTCTTTTTTTTCGTATTCTTTTTCAAATGAATATTTTATATCCATTCCTCCAGCACAACCAATGGTTAAAATTCCTTCTTCCTCGCTGTCAATATTTAATAAATATTTTGGATTTCCCAATTTTTTTGTATCTAGATTATTTACTCCAACCATGGAAGTTTCTTCTCCTGTTGTAATTAAAACAGAAATTGGTCCATGTGAAACTTTTTCATCATCTAAAATTGCAAGAGCATAGGCAACTGCAATTCCATCATCTGCCCCAAGAGTTGTCTTGTTTGCACGAATCCATTCGCCATCTACAACAAGTTCAATTGGATCTTTTGAAAAATCGTGGTCTGATCCGTTTTCTTTTACACAAACCATATCCATGTGTCCTTGGAGTAAAACTTCTGGATAATTTTCAAAACCCTTGCTTGCTTCTTTCTTTATATATACATTCAAAACATCATCTTGCCAATATTCTAAATTTCTTTCTTTTGCAAAATTTACCAAAAAATCTGAAATTTCTTTTTCATTTCCGCTTTCTCTTGGTATATTTGAAATTTCTTTAAACCAATGAAAAACTTCTTTTGGTTGTAAATCTTTATATTCCATAAATCCTCCTAATATTTTCTTTATCCATTATACTTTGAATTGCAAAAATAAAAATGAAAAAATTTAAAATAAAATAATAAATATTTATTTCAAAGCAATTAATTCTCCTTTTATTTGCTCTAATTTCCAATATGTAGTAAAATTTTTATATAAAATTAGATGGAGAAAGAAATGATTAATACTTATTTATTATGCGGTGGACCTTCAAGTGAGCATGATATTGCCCTAAGAAGTGCCCTTAATATTTCAAAAAATTTAGACAAAGAAAAATATAATTTAAAAATTGTATATATTGACAAAAAAGGAAGATTTTCAAAAGCTTTTGATTTTATAGATACAAAAGACGAATTTGATCTTGTAAAAACTTGCAAGGAAAATATTCTCGAATCAATTTCTGATTTTCTTTTAGAATTAAAAGATAAGGACAAGGACAAAACAATAATTATTCCATGTGTTCACGGAACCTACGGGGAAGATGGAACAATCCAAGGATTTTTGGATGCAATCGATGTGGCATATATTGGAAATGGACTCTTGTCTTCTTCTGTTTGTATGGACAAGGTTACTGCAAATGACATTTTCGAAAAAAATAAATTAAAACAAGCAAGATATCTTTATGCAAATGAAGAATCTTTTGATGAAGATTTTGCAAAAAAATGTGAGGAATATATAAAATTTCCAATGATTGTAAAGCCTTCAGCGAACGGATCATCAGTTGGAGTAAACAAGGCAGAAAATATTGAAGATCTTTTAAAATTTGGAAAAGAAGCATTAAAATATGATGAAAAAATTCTAATAGAAGAGGCGATTATCGGTCAAGAAGTAGAAATTGCCATAATTGGAGATAATGATTTAAAAGCATCAAAACCTGGTGCCTATGTAACAGACCATATTTTCCTTGATTATGATGCAAAATATTTTGATAAGGGCACAAAGGAGATGCTTCCTTATCCAATGGATGAAAAACTTGAAAAGAACTTGTTAGAATTTGCAAAAAAATGCTACAAGGCTTGTGGTTGTCAAGGTTTTGCAAGAGTTGATGTATTTTTAAAAGATAATGAATTTTATATAAATGAAATAAATACCTTCCCAGGTTTCACCCCTACTTCATTTTTTGCAAGGCTTTGCCAAATTAGTTTTGGCCTAGAATTTCAAAATATCCTAGATATGCTAATTGATGAAGGATTCAAAACTTTTCAAAAAAGGAGATTTAAATGATTGAAAAAAGATTAGATGAAATTGCAAAAATGCTAGGCGGAGAAATTTCTGATGATAAATTTAAGGATACAAAAATCAAGGGAGTTTCTATAGATTCTCGTACAATACAAAAAGATAATCTATACATTCCAATAGTTGGAGAAAAATTTGATGGGAGAATATTTATTGAAGAATGTGCGAATTCTGGGGCCCCTGCATTTTTGATTGATGAAAATTATAAAATTCCAAAATCAGTTTCAATTCCTTATGTAAAAGTTTCTGATACAAAAAAAGCCCTACAAGATCTGGCAAAAGCCTACAGGGATGAACTTGATATAAAAATCATTGCAATCACCGGTTCAAATGGAAAAACAACAAGTAAAAACTTGATTCATTCGGTTTTATCAGAAAAATACAAGGTTCAAAAAACCCATGGAAATTACAATAACAACATAGGTCTTCCCCTAACACTTTTGGATTTTTCAAAAGATACACAAATCGGCGTAGTTGAAATGGGAACAGAAGATTTTGGGGAAATTTCAGAACTAACTCATATAGCAAGACCAGATATGGCAATGATTACAAATATTGGCGATGCCCATCTTTTAAAGTTAAAATCAAGAGAAGGAATCGCAAAAGCAAAACTTGAAATTCTTGAAGGCCTAAAAGATGATGGAATTTTTATTTATAATGGCGATGATGAAATATTAAAAAAAATTCTCCCATCTTACGATATTAAACAAAAAACTATAAGTTTTGGAACAAGCACTGGAGTTGACTTTAAAGTAAGTCCAAAAGAATTTTCAAGCACCTACACAAAATTCACCTATGATAATGAAGATTATACAGTACCACTTTTAGGATCTCATCAAGTTTTAAACGGTGCCTTGGCAGTTTTAATTGGAAAATTATTTGATCTTTCCTACAAAGAAATTAACAAGGGTCTTTCTCTTGCAAGTAACAATGCAAACAGAAATGAATTAATTGAAAGAAATGGCTTTGATATTCTTGATGATGCCTACAAATCAAATCCTCAATCTTTAAAACAAGGGCTTGAGCTTGCAGGATATTTGGATGGATATTTAAATAAAATCGTAGTTTTGGGAGATATGTTAGAGCTTGGTGATGGAGAAAAAAATCTCCACTACAAGTCAGGACTTGATATAGACCCAAAAAAAATAAATTATTGCTTATTTTATGGCCCACTTTGTAAAGAAATGTACAGAGCAAGTCTAGAAAATTTCCCAGAAGATAGGAGTTTTTATTTTGAAAATAAAAATGACCTAATCGATAAATTAAAACTTCTCATCACAAAATCAAGCCTAGTTTTTGTAAAAGGATCTAGAGGCCTTCACATGGAAGAAGTTATAGAAGCAATTTATGATATAAGAGTGTAAAGTAATATTAGAAAAGATAGAAAAGAAAATAAGAATTTGGAGGAATTATGATTTACACAGTTACCTTAAACCCATCAGTAGATGTAATTTTAGAAGTGAAAAACCTAAATATTGGTGATAAAAACCATGTTTCTGATGAATTTACCCTTCCAGGTGGAAAAGCTCTTAACGTTTCAAGAGTTTTATCCCAATTAAAAATCCCAACAGTTGCAACAGGATTTATAGGCGGCCACCAAGGAAAATTTATCGAAGAATGGCTTGATAAAGAAAATATCATGACCGATTTTGTAAATATTGAAGAAGAAAGCAGAACAAATATAAAATTATTGTTGGATAATGAAGAAACAACAATAAATTCCAAAGGACCAAACGTAAGCCACTACGAGGTTGATGAACTTTTATACTATTTATCAAGAGTTGGCGAAGGAGATACCATTGTTATGGGAGGATCAGTCCCACAAATGGAAGAAAAAGCTGACGAAGATATCTACTCAAGGATGGTTTCAATAGCAAAAGCAAACGGGTCTCAATTTATTGCAGATATTCCAGCAGAGTATTTACCAGCAGTAATAAAAGAAGGTCCAATTCTTGTAAAACCAAACGTAGAAGATTTGATGGAAATTTTTAAAACAAAAATTGAAACAATAGAAGATATGGACAAGTATGGCAAAAAAATTATAGAAATGGGAGCCCAAAATGCCATAGTTTCCTATGGAAAAAAAGGATCTATGTTCTTTAATAAAGATGGCCACTCATATATTTCTGAAGAAATTCACATAAATGAAGTAGTTAATTCTGTAGCCTGTCGTGATGCAATGATCGGTGGATTTATAGGAACTTTGGTAAGGTCAAGCGATACAATCGAAGCTTACAAAGTTGCCGTGGCATCCGCAACAGCAACAGCAGAAGTTCTAGATCTTCCAACAAGAGAAGAAATAGAAAAAATAATACCAAAAGTTGTAATAAACCAATTTTCTTAAACAAAAAGGGACTCTTGCAAAACTATGAATAATAAGCAACAGTCCCTATACTTATTTTAAAAAATTTATAAAAGGAGAAAAAATGAACAAAAAAACTGTAAGCATAATGCTTGCCTATGTTGGAGTTTTGACTGGAGCAGGACTTGCAAGTGGACAAGAGCTTATGCAATATTTTATTTCCTTTGGAAAAGCTGGACTTTTTGGACTAGCAGCCATAGGAATCCTACACATCTTAGTCGGAGGAATAATCCTTCAACTTGGTTCGCATTATTTGGCAGAAAGTCACATCGATGTTCTTGAAGAAGTTTCAAACAAATATATGACAAAATTTATGGATTACGCCCTAATAATAAATTGTTTTTTGATGGGCTTTGTAATGATAGCTGGAGCAGGTTCAAATTTAAACCAACAATTTGGCTTTAAACCATGGGTTGGATCATTAATTTGTACAATCCTTATAATTGTAATAGGAATGTTAGACTTTGACAAAGTTACAAAAGTAATAGGAGCCTTTACACCATTAATAATTATTTTCGCAATTATCGGAGGAATTTTTACCTTTGCAACAATAAAACCAGATTGGCAAAGTCTTGATCAAATTGGAAAAGCAGTAAAATCTCCCCTACCAAACATAGCCCTTTCCACCCTAAATTATTTTGGTTTATGTATGATTAGTGGAATTTCTATGGCATTTGTACTTGGAGGAAGTAAAACAGATTCAGCCGAAGCCGGACTTGGAGGAATGCTCGGAGGACTTATGGTTGCAATTCTAACAGCCCTTGTTGGCTTTACCCTATTTTTTAATTTGCCACAAATAAAAGATGCCGACATACCAATGCAAGTTGTTTTGCAAAATGTAAGACCAGTATTAGGACTTATAATGTCATTAATAATATTTGGAATGATTTTCAACTCATCCATTTCCCTATTTTATTCAGCAGCAAGAAGATTTTCAGATACAGAAAATAAATTTCGAAGAAACCTAATAGTATTTACCCTAATGGGCTTTGGACTTTCATTTTTAGGCTTTAAAAAATTAATGTCAATTCTATATCCAATCCTTGGATATCTTGGATTAATCCTTACAATAATTCTAGTAATAGCTTGGTTTAGAGAAAGAGAAGAAATAAAACGCGAAATCAGAAGAAGATTTGCCATATCCGTTCTTACAAGAAGAAAACTCGACGATGATTTAGAATTTGGAAAAATGGAAAAAGACAAACTAAACAGACTTGCAGAAAACTCAATAATAGACAATAAAGATATAAAAGAAGCCGTCCATGAAGAAGTAAAAGAAGAATTAGAAGACGAAGAAGAATAGTAAAAATACCAGATAAATAAGTAATAAAGCTTATAAATCTGGTATTTTTTTAATCTTTAAAAATTATTTTTGTGATTTCAAATAATTAAAGAAATATTTATATTACAAGTTTTGTAAAAAAAAATTATTTATGAAAATTAAAACTTTAGCTCAAATATAAAGCAAAATATTACCCATCTCGAGCTGATAAATGTGCCTTGATTTGGCACATTTATCCCTAAAACCAGTGTGAAAACACGGAAAAGTTTGCAATGCAAACGAGTTTTAGTAATCGAGAGATCCCTTGATTAACTTTATCCATAAATTAACCAAATCCATGAGATCTCTCCACTCCTTTCAGTCGGTCGAGATGGTTTTTAGTAATGCTTTTATTCGCTAAAGATTAGGTTTTTTTTGATTCTTTCTAAATTCTTATAATTAAATTTTCAACTCATTTTTATTCTTCAGTTTTTAATTTCATAAAAAATTTACCCATCTCGAGCCTAGTCGAGAGATCTCTTTTATTAACTATATCCATAAATTTACCAAATCATTGAGATCTATCCAATTCTTACATAGTTCGAGATGGGATACTTTATTCTAGATTCTAGAAATAAATTTAATTTTATCTCTAAAAATTTCTAAAATAAAAAAGCTTACTAATCAAAGTAAGCTAATTTCTATATTCCCATTATTATTTTTGCAACTTCAAAATAACAAATAAGTCCTATTGAATCTACTATGGTCGTAATTAGTGGACTTGCCATTATTGCTGGGTCAAAGCCTAATTTTTTGGCTCCCATTGGAAGTAGGGCACCTACAACTTTTGCTATAATTATTATTGCAAAAATTGTTATTCCTACAATCCCTGCAACTTCCATTGCCACATGATCAAATAATAAACATTTCAAAAATGCCAAAATTGACATTACTAGTCCAACTATTACTCCAACTTCAAATTCCTTAAAAACTACTTTATACCAATCTTCAAGTTCAACATCGCCTGTCGCCATTCCGCGTATTACTAGGGTTGATGATTGACTTCCTGCGTTTCCGCCTGAGTCGGTTAGCATTGGTATAAACATATTTAGGGCAATTATTGATTCTATTACCCTTTGACTTGATTTTAAAATTGTTGATGTAAATGATGCCGATACCATCAAAAACATTAGCCATGGCAATCTATTTTTTGCAAGTTTTAAGGCTGATGTGCTTGAGTACTCTTCTTCGTCCGGTGTAGTACCAGCCATTCTTTGGAAGTCTTCTGTTGTTTCAAGTTCCATTACGTCCATGATGTCATCAACTGTAATTATTCCAATCAATCTTCTTTCACTATCAACAACTGGAAGAGCAGTAAAACCGTATCTTCTAAAAGTTTTTGCTACGTCTTCTTGGTCTTCATAGGCTTCCACGCTAATTACATCTTCATACATCAAATCTTTAACTTTTGTATCCAATGAGCTTGTTACAATCAACCTTAGTGAAACATATCCCAATAAAGATTTTGTATTATTTGTTACATAACAAGTATATATTGTTTCTTTTGTAGAACCTACTTTTTTTATCCTATCCAAAACTTCTTGGCAGGTCATTTCTGGATTTACTTCTACAAATTCTGTTGTCATCAAACTACCAGCAGAATCTTCTGGAAATTGTAAAAATTGATTTACTTTTTTTCTCATTTCCGCATCAGAATTTCTCAAAATTCTTTTAACAACAGTTGCCGGCATTTCTTCAAGAGTATCTATAACGTCATCAAAATTTAGGGCTTTAACTATAGCATCAAGTTCAGGATCTGTGATCGATGTCAGAAGTCTGTGCTTTCCATCACGTTTTAATTCCGCAAAAACTTCTGCAGCATCATCTTTTCTAAGTAGCCTATAGACTATAAGACTTTGTTCGCTATCAAGCTCAGACATAAATTCTTCTATATCTACTGGGTTGGTTCTTCTCAAAGAATCCTTTAGAGCTGGAATATCTTTTTTTGCCAAAAGTTCATTTAGCTCTTCAATCCTAAGCTCGCTGTTGTAGCTATTCATAATATCACCCCTTAATTTCTTCTAACAATGTTTCAAGTGCCTTGTTGAATTGGTCATCTTCATCAAGTTTTTCAATGTCCAAAGCCTTGTCTTCATTTTTATTTTCAACTTCTATATCTGGTTTTACACCAATTTTGTGAATTTTTGTTTTATTTGGTGTAAAATATTCGCTAATTGTAATTTTTACCCCAGATCCATCATCAAGTGGGAAAAGTTTTTGAACAATCCCCTTGCCAAAAGAAGTTTTTCCAACAATTTTTGCCCTATTTCTATCCTTAAAAGCTCCAGCCAAAATTTCAGACGCTGAGGCAGAATTTTCATTAATAAGAACAGTCATAGGAGTCTTGTCCATTTCCTTATCACTTTTTTCAACTATTTTTTCACCTTTTTTGTCAACAGTTGAAACAATTACACCCTCATCCAAAAATGTATCAGCAATTGCAAGACAAACATCAAGATTTCCACCAGGATTGTTTCTAAGATCCATAACAATACCTTCAGCGCCTGCATCTTTAACAGCCTTTAATTCCTTGGCAAATTCTTCCTTAGTAACATCTTCAAATTGTTTAAGCTTAATATATCCAATTTTTTTATCATCTTTTTCTACAATTTTGCTTTCAACAGTATCAACTTTGACATCGGCTCTTTCAACTTCAATATCTTTTTCCTCAGCCTTGCCCTCATCATTTTTTCTTAGAACAGTAATTTTGACCTTTTCGCCAACATTACCCCTGATTTTTGATACAGCCTCTTCCAATTGCTCAGAAGAATAAGACACATCATCAACCTTGGTTATAAAATCTCCAACCTTAATACCAGCTTTTTTTGCAGGAGATTCATCAAAAACAGAAATCGCCTTGATATATCCTTCTTCACTGGCTTGGACAGCCACACCAATACCAGCATATTTCCCATTAACATCTTCCATAAGTTTATCAAATTCATCTTTAGTATAATAAGCAGTATAAGGATCGCCCAAGTTTTCAAACATACCCTTCAAAGATCCGTCATACAATTGTTTATCATCATAATCAAAAAGAAAATTTTCATCAATCAATTCCTTCATAGCTTCCATTTGAGCCATATGCTTTTGATTATCTTTAGAAATTAGAGGATTGTCCTTAGACGAATTTTTACCAAGAGTAAAACCCGTAAAGCCAATACCAATAACCAATAAAAAGGCCAATAAAACCTTACCAATTTTTTTCATAATACCTCCAATTAAAATTTAAAAGCCCAAAAAAAGCTTTTATTAAAATAAAATACCTATCAGTATTCTTATATTTTAACACATCTAAAGCTTTTTTTAAATAAAGGAAATTTTCCAATAAAAAACTGGAAAAATATTTTTCCAGCCTAATTTTTAATACTTAAAAGAAAAATAATTTTCAATAAAATCTTGTTGGATTCCAGGTTTTAATTTTTCTTTCGCATCATTTCCTAAAATTTTTTCTATCAATTTAAAAGACAAATAAATACTTGCACTGGCCCCTCTTGATGTTAAGATATGAGAATCTTGGGCTACAAGCTGGTCTTTTTCATATTTTCCAATATTTTTTAAATCACCTTCTACACTTGGATGAGAAACCACTCTTTTATCAGAAACAATTCCTGCTCTTTCAAGAACAATCGGTCCTGCACAAATTGCAGCAATTATTTTCTCATTTTTATCAAAATTTTTAACTATATCAATAACCCTTTGGTCATCCCTTAATCTTTCAGCACCCTTTGTTCCTCCTGGAATATAAAGGGAATTATAATCATCCAAATTAATATCATCAAGCAATTTATCAGCCTTAACAATAATTTGATGAGAACCATTAACAAAAAAATCATTTTTTATAGAAACAGTGTCAACAAAAATACCAACACGTCTAAGGTAATCAACAATAGTTAAAGCCTCAACCTCCTCAAAACCATCCGCCAAAAAAACTAAAACTTTATCCATAAATTCCTCCTAATAAAAATATACCCTAAATATGATTTTAAATACTTATTTTAAAAATATACAAAAATTTGAGATTTCTCCGCTCGCTAAACTCGGTCGAGATGTTTCTTTAAATAAATACTTTTGTGTATTTTGGCATGAAAAAAACCCCTCCATCCGTATTGCGGATTTTGGGGTTCAGTTCAAAAGTGCTTGTCATTATTTATGAAAAACTCATTAACATCCTAATATAATATTAAAAATGTTTTATATTACTTAAAATTTATTTATTCTTTCTTTTTTTGCTTACTACCAATCCACCAATTGAAGCAGACAAAGTAGCAATTATTCCAGATAATGAACTTACACCTGTTTGAACATTATAAGATGTTGATGATGGTTTTACATATTTTACTTTATATATATCATCATTTGTTTTATTTTCTTTTACTATTTTTTTATCAGTTTCATTATTATTAGATGGTTTTTCTTGTTTTCTAGGTTTTTGTAATTCTGTCCAAGGTGTTACTATTTTTTCATAAACGTAAGTTATTTCTTGTTTTACACCTGGTTTAAAGTTACCTGTTGTACTTTCACCTTTTTCGTTGTAGCTTGGATCTTCTACTGGATTTTCTGTTCTTACAAATTTGAAGCCATCTTTTTCAGCTTTGCCTGTTGTGTAAGACATGTCTTTTGTTCCATCACTTACTTTGCCATCTACTACTTCTCTTTTGATTACTTTTCCATTTTCATCTTTTGTGATGTAGATATGGTGTTCTTGGAAGGATCCCTTTTCTTCAACTGGTTTAGATGGTTCCAAAGGTGTCCATGGTGTCTCTATTTTTTCATAAACATAAGTTATTTCTTGTTTTACTCCTGGTTTGAATTTTCCTGTTGTACTTTCACCTTGTTCGTTGTAACTTGGGTTTTCTATTGGATTTTCTGTTCTTACAAACTCAAAGCCGTCTTTTTCTTTCTTACCAGTTTCGTAAGTCATGTCTTTTGTTCCACCACTTACATCACCGTTTTCTACTTCACGTTTGATTTCTTTGCCATTTTTATCTTTTGTAATATAGATATGGTGTTCTTGGAATTTTCCTGTTTCTTCGATTGGTGTCCAATCATTTTGTGTTTTTACATATACATAAGTCTTTTCTAAAGTTTTTCCTGGTACATAGTTTTCTGATTCTAGAGTAGTTTCTGAATTGTATTTGTAACCATCTTTAGGTTGTTGAGCTGTGCTAATTTTTTCATTGCTATAACCTTCTTTTGCTGGTTCACCTTCTTTAGGATTGTTTACTGTATAATCTGTTGAAATTTCTTTTCCATCTTTATCTACTGTCTTGTAGATATGGTGTTCAATGAATCTTCCTGGTTGTTTTACATATTCATATGTTACAGCTAGTTCTTTATCTTCAACGTAGTTTCCTGATTGAACTTCTTTTCCATCTTTGCTGATTGTTACTTCGTCTGAACCTTTATCTGCTGTTACTTTTGTGAATACATAACCGTCTTTATCAACTTTTGATGATGTGTAGGATTCTTTTTTTGTTCCCTCTGTTGATTTTCCTGGTTTTGTTATTGTCTTGTCTTCAATTACATTTCCTTCAAAGTCTAATGTTTTATATACGTGAGTTTCTTTGAAGGAACCTTTCTTTTCTGTTTTTTGATAAATGTAAGTTACTTCTAACTTCTCGCCATTTACATAGTTTCCAGTTGTTTCTGCACCTTTTGAATCGAATTTTACTCCTAGTTTTGCAGATTGATCATTTGTTGCCTTTACTTCAGTTAGAGTGTAACCATCTCTATCGATTTTAGATGTTTTGTAGGAATCTTCATCAATACCTTTTGTTTCATCTTTATTAACAGTATCATCTGTAGATATTACATTTCCCTTTTCATCTACTGTTTGGTAAATATGGTGTTCTTGGAATTTTCCGCTTGTTATATCTCTTTCATAGATATAAGTAACTTCTTTAGTTTTGCCAGGTTCGTAGTTTCCACGAGCAATAGTTCCATCTTCATTATATACTGGGTTTTCTACTAATTTATCTGTATCAACTTTTATAAATTTGAAATCATCAATTACATTTTTGCTTGTAAAGTATTTGTCGTAATCGTGACCTTCAGTTTTGTTTGAATGAAGAGTAAATGTCTTATCTTCTTGAAGTACGCCATCTACTTTTGTGTAGTAAACGTGATGTTCTTTGAAGTAACCAATTTTATCGCCTTGTGCTTCAGTATCTCCTTCTGTCGTTACAATATTGTTATCCATTATATGGAATCTAGTTCCATCACCATAAAGAGTTGCTCTTGAGTATACGTTGTTTCCAGTCTTGCTTGGTGCAGCAGTGGATGTAACTGTAACAATATATGGACTGTCAATATTATCATGACGTAGTTTGTCATCTCCATTTTCAGCAAATGTGATTTCAATACCGCCATCTCTAAAAACTGTTTTTACCACGGTTTCTTCATCTGTTTGTACTGGATTTTCTATAATCGCAGATGGAACATCAGTGCCTGCAGGTAGTTTTTGAATTGTTACTTTTGTGTTTTCTTCCGTATAGTTCACATCAGAAGGAGATCCATCAGGTGTTATTCCGTCGATAAACATAGCAACTTTACCAGTAGCCCAGTTTCTATTAGATGTGGTGATAGTTTTTGAATCAGGGTTTATATAAAATACTTGAGTATATTCACCGGTTTTAGGATCAAATTCAGTAAATTGACTCATACCATTAAGCTTATCGCCAGTGTAAAATGGTTTGCCATATTGAACATTAATATTGTGTTCATCTACTGTATCTCCTAATGCAATAGAGATTTTTTCATCTGTTTTGTTATTAGGAACTTTTGTCTTATCAATATAAGCAAAACCCTTAACAGATACAACTACATTTCTTTCATCATTAATATTTTCGTTGAAAGTGTATTTAATAGTGCTTCTGTCAACTCTCACACCATCGGCAACAACTTTTCCGTCGATATCGATAGGATATTCATTTTCGTGATCCGGTTCAATTCCCTTTAAAGATAGGTTATCTGAAAGGTCAATTGTAAAGTAATCTCCTGCCTTTGTTCCCTTTGGAGATGTGAAAGATACTTCCCAACCAATTGCTTCACCAGCGTCTGGTTTTACAGTTCCCTTTGTTTCGTGTCCTTCTTCTGTTAAGGCAACATATTTGCTTTGAACATCATTAGATACATCTTTTGCTTCTCTAGTTTCCTCTGCTGATACAGCTTCTGGTTTAGAATCTTCAGCCATTTCAAGTTCTGAAGCATTTTCTTCTTTTTTATCTTCTTCACTTGCTTCTTGTGGAGTTAATTCTTCACTTGATTTTTCTTCTACTGGAGCTTCTTGTGTTTGTTTTTCTTCTGTTGTTTTTTCTTCTACTGATTCTTCAACAGGTGTTTCTATATTTTCTATTTTTTCTTCTTCAGCTACATTTTCATTATTTGTTATAGCTTCTTCTTTAGTTTCTGCTTCTTCTGCTACTACTTGACTATTACTATCAAGTTCAGCAGCTTCAACGGAAGATGGAGATACTAAAAGTGCGTATCCAAGCATACAAGAAACTAATCCCATTGATAATTTTCTTGTTGCGTATTTTGGTTTCTTTTTAGAACCATTTAACTTTTTTTCTTCAATGATTTTTTTAAAAATGTCATTTTTTTCCTCCTGGATTTAATTCACATATAAAACTACTTATAGAACATATGCTTATAAAATCTTGTAAAGATTGATATATTTAAATCAAATACTATCAATTCCTAAAGTTATTTTATTTGTTTTTGATTATAAATCAATAGAAATTTGAGAAATATTTATCGTTTTATTTATATTTTTATTTATTTTGCCTAATAAAATGAATAATTCTAAATTATTATTGATTTTATTTCAAATTTAAATTAAATTTTATTTACAAATATAAAAATCTTCCATAATATATAAAAAAACAGGCCCTCATTTGAGAGCCTGTTTAAATTTAAGAAAAATCAAATAAATATTTAAGATCAGGAATCAATCAAGGTTCCCCTCAGTCAATCAATTTTTCAAAAATTATTTTCTTTTCTTTTTCTTAGAAGCAAATAATCCACCTATAGCTGCTGTTAAAGTTGCTAAAGTACCTGCAAGTGATTCTACACCTGTTTGAACATTGTCAGATTTTCCACTAGCATTTCTACCTACATTAACTTTTTTAGATTTTCTATCAGCTTCTGTTGTCTCTTGAACAACAAGTTTTGATCCTTCGATCGTATTTATTGATCCATCTGGATAAGTTAAAGTTGCAGTTCCATTATCAGCTACAACTACCTTAGTAGCTTTTGGAAAGGTGATCTCAGCCTGTTGACAAACTAAAATTTGACAATTTCGAGCAGATAAACAACCGTTGATTTCGCTTGTTTATCCCGATTTATCGTACGTAGTGAGTGGAGAAATCTCACGAGATCTCCGTGCGTTCGTTTCACTCACACTAAAACATATTTTCTTTGCAAATGTCTCCGTGCTTTCGCACTTAATTTTAGGGATAAATGTGTAAAATCAATGCACATTTATCTGCTCGAGATGGGTGTTGGTTTTATTTGATTTATTACTGAAGGTCTGATTTTTCTGATATTTGAGTTTGATTAATTTTTTTCTAATCATTTTAATAACACAAACGTTAGCCATTAAATGAATATCCATCTTACCCATCTCGACTAAACGTAACGAAGTGAAGTGCATGGAGAGATCTCTTTTTTTATTTTCGCCAAAGGTTAGGTTTTATTTTTAGATAAATTTAATACAGAGATCTCTCGGCTGGTCTCGAGATGGGTTTTGCTTTGTTTACTTTAATTGTAGGGTAAGTTTTTATTTTTTTGGCTCTATTTTAATTAAGTTCACACTTTATCTACAATCTGTGCCCTTTTTATGGTCTTTTTTTCTATATATTTTATACTAATAGGTTTATATATTATAGTAATAAGTTTTATAAGATTTTTTTAAGAAATTGCCCTGTATAAGATTTTTTGCATTTTGCTATTTCTTCTGGACTTCCTGTTACTAGAAGTTCTCCTCCGCCATCTCCTCCTTCGGGTCCTAGGTCTATTATGTGGTCGGCGACTTTTATTACGTCAAGGTTGTGTTCTATTACTACTACTGTATTATTTTGGTCGACTAATCTGTTTAAAACTTCTATTAATTTATGAACATCTGCCATATGAAGACCTGTTGTTGGTTCGTCTAAAATATATAGAGTTTGGCCCGTGGATCTTTTTGCAAGCTCGCTTGCAAGTTTTACTCTTTGGGCTTCTCCTCCGGAAAGTTCTGTTGATGGTTGGCCGATTTTTATATAGCCAAGTCCTACATCATAAAGTGTTTGCAATTTTCTTACTATTGATGGGTGGTTTTCGAAAAATTTTAAGGCTTCTTCTACTGTCATATCCAATACTTCAGATATATTTTTTCCCTTGTATTTTACTTCTAGGGTTTCCCTATTATATCTTTGGCCGTGACAAACTTCGCACGGAACGTAGACATCTGGCAAAAACATCATGTCAACTTTTATGGTCCCATCGCCCTTACATGCCTCACACCTTCCACCTTTTACATTAAAGGAAAATCTTCCCTTATCAAAGCCTTTCATTTTTGCCTCTGTTGTAATTGCAAAAACATCTCTGATATTGTCAAATAATTTGGTGTAGGTTGCAGGATTTGACCTTGGTGTCCTTCCTATTGGGGATTGGTCAATGGAAATTATTTTGTCAATTTGTTCAACGCCTTCGATTGAATCGTGTTTTCCTGGGTGGGTTTTGGATTTATTTAATTTTTTTGTGATTGACTTATATAAAATTTCATTTACTAGGGAAGATTTCCCTGATCCTGATACTCCTGTTACTGCTGTAAAGGTTGATAGAGGAAATTTTACATCAATTCCTTTTAAATTATTTTGTCTGGCGTTTTTTACTTCTATATATTTGTCCCATTTTCTTCTTTCTTTTGGTACTGGGATTTTTTCTTTTCCTGAAAGATAGGCGCCTGTAATTGATTTTTTGCATTTTTTTATATCGGAAAGAGATCCTTTTGCTACAATTTCTCCTCCATGAACTCCTGCTTTTGGTCCAATATCTACAAGAAAATCTGCAGCTTTCATGGTATCTTCGTCGTGTTCTACTATTATTAGTGTATTTCCTATATCGGTTAAATTTCTTAATGATTTTATTAATTTATTATTGTCTCTTTGGTGAAGTCCGATTGATGGTTCGTCCAAAACATAGCAAACTCCAACAAGGCCTGAGCCGATTTGGGTTGCAAGTCTTATTCTTTGGCTTTCTCCTCCGGAAAGGGTTGATGCTGCTCTTGAAAGTGAAAGATAGCCAAGTCCTACGTCTTGTAAAAATTTGATTCTTGCCTTTATTTCTTTTATTATTAGTTCGGCAATTTTTTCTTTCATTGGGGAAAGTTTCAAATTATCAAAAAATTCTATGCCTTTGTCGACTGACATATCTGCAATTTCTGAAATTGATTTGCCGTCAACTTTTATAGCTAAAATTTCATCTTTTAATCTTTGTCCGTGACAAGTTTTACATTCTTCCTCGCTCATAAATCCTCTCATTCTTTTCTTTTGAGCGTCTGAATTTGTTCTTTCGTACCTGTCGGATAGGTTTTTGATTGCTCCTTCAAAATGTCCTGTATAATTTTTTCTTCCTGAAAAATGACTGTCAAAAGTAAAGGAAACTTCTTTTTTTGTTCCGTACAAAATTTCATCAATCATTTTTTTGGGAGCATTTTTGATTGGCTCATCAATGGAAAATTTGTGATTTTTGGCTATGGCCTTAATCATTTCGTTATAATAAGTTCCTTTTCCGCTTGTGGCGTATGGGTCGATGGCCCCCTCATTTATGGAAAGATTTTTGTCGGGAATTACAAGTTCAGGGTCAATTTGCAAATGAAATCCAAGTCCGTTACATTCAGGACACATGCCTTGGGGAGCGTTGAAGGAGAACATATTAGGTGTAATTTCTGGAAGGGAAATGTGACCTTCTGGGCAGGCAAGTTTTGATGAAAGGATAAAATCTTCTCCGTCCAAAACATTTATTTCTACAAGTCCATCTGTAAGTTCAAGGGCAGTTTCTAAGGAATCGGAAAGTCTTGAATTTATTCCTTCTTTTATTACAATCCTATCTACAATTATTGAAATATCGTGTTTTTTTGTTTTTGAAAGTTCAATTTCTTCTTCTAGATCATACCTTTCGCCGTCAATCATCACCCTAACATATCCCATTTTTTGGATATTTTGAAGTTTCTTTTTGTGTTGACCTTTTTGGGCCCTTACTACTGGTGCAAGGATTTGGATTCTTGTTTTTTCTTCAAGTTTTAAAATCCTATCAACCATTTGGTCAATTGATTGTGCCTCAATTTTTTTGCCACAAACTGGGCAATAAGCATCTCCAATTCTTGCAAACAAAAGTCTATAATAATCGTAAATTTCTGTTACGGTTGCAACTGTTGATCTGGGATTTCTGTTGGTTGTTTTTTGGTCGATTGAAATTGATGGGGAAAGTCCTTCGATTGAATCGACATCTGCCTTGTCCAAATTTCCCAAAAATTGTCTGGCATAGGACGATAAACTTTCTACATATCTTCTTTGACCTTCGGCATAAATTGTGTCAAAAGCCAAGGTGGACTTTCCCGATCCGGAAAGTCCAGTAAATACAATCATTTTATCTCGAGGGAGGGTAAGATCAATATTTTTTAAATTATTGGTCCTCGCCCCCTTTATTACTATTTTATTTTCACTCATTTATACCTCCGCAAATTTTCTTTCGTAGTTTATAGTATGTTAATTTAGAGTTATATTGGAATTTTAAAAACAAAGTAAATTAAAAGATAAACTTAATCACGAGATCTCTCCACTCGCTTTGCTCGGTCGAGATGGTACCTAGCTTGTTCTTTAATAAATCTTACTTTATTTCTAATTTTTTTATTATAAAATTAAATATTATTTTAATTCATATTTTTACGTTTAGCTTTTTATTTGCAAACTCATATTTTAGGTAAATTCTAAATATGAAAAATAATTAAATTAGACTCTCACCCATTTCGAGCGAACGTAGTGAGTCGAGAAATCTCATGAGATTTCTCTATACGTTAGTTTAACTCATTCGAATGGGTTAGAGCTTGTTATATCTCTTATAAAAATATTACTTTATTCTACTTTTTTTAATATATTTAACTTTTATACCCCAGCAAAATCTCTCTTCATTTTCGCTATTTGATCACGAATTTCTGCTGCTCTTTCGAAATCTAGCTCTTCTGCAGCCTTATACATCTCTGTTTCTAAATTAATTATAATATTTTCAACTTGTTCGTGTGAGAATTCTTCTTTTACTTCTTCTATTTCATTTGTTGATTTTGTTACTTGGATAATTTCTGCTATATTTTTCTTTATTGTTGTTGGGGTTATACCGTGTTTTTCGTTAAATTCTGTTTGGATTTTTCTTCTTCTTTCGGTTTCATCAATGGCTTTTTTCATTGATCTTGTAATTTTATCTGCATACATTATTACTCGACCTTTTGAATTTCTCGCAGCTCTTCCTATGGTTTGGATAAGGGAGGTTTCACTTCTTAAAAATCCTTCCTTGTCTGCATCCAAAATTGCAATCAAAGAAACTTCTGGTAAATCAAGTCCTTCACGAAGAAGGTTAATTCCAACTAAAACGTCAAATTTCCCAAGCCTTAAATCCCTAATTATTTCACTTCTTTCGATTGTTTTTATGTCTGAGTGAAGATATTTAACCTTGATTCCATTTTCTGATAAGTAATCGGTCAAGTCTTCTGCCATTCTTTTTGTAAGTGTTGTAACAAGAACTCTTTCTTTTTTCTCGATAGTTTCGTGTATATTTTCTATCAAATCATCAATTTGATTCTCCACTGGTTTTACTTCTATTATTGGATCCAAAAGTCCTGTTGGTCTTATGATTTGTTCAATAACTTTTCCACCAGTTTTTTCCATTTCGTATGGGCCTGGGGTTGCTGAAACATAAACTGTTTGATTGATTAATTTTTCAAATTCAGGAAATTTTAGAGGCCTGTTATCAAGGGCTGATGGAAGTCTAAAACCAAAATCTACAAGATTTTGTTTCCTTGACCTGTCTCCTTCATACATTCCACCAACTTGAGGAATTGAAACGTGGGATTCGTCTACAAAAAGGACGAAATCGTCTGGGAAATAATCTATTAATGTATAAGGTCTTGAGCCTGGTTCTCTTTGGGATAAGTGTCTTGAATAATTTTCTATTCCTGAACAAAATCCAATTTCTTCTAGCATTTCTATATCATAATTTGTCCTTTGCTCAAGCCTTTGGGCCTCGACCAATTTATTTTCGTTTTCAAGCTCAGCTAATCTTTCCTTTAATTCTTCTTTTATAGTTGTAATGGCTGCGGCAGCTTTTTCGGCACTTGTTGCATAGTGACTTGCAGGATAAATATAGCCGTGGGATATATGGCTTATGACTTTTCCAGTCAATGAATCAAATTCTGAAATCCTGTCAATTTCATCTCCAAAAAATTCTACCCTAATTGCTTTTTCTTCGTTTCCTGCTGGGAAAATATCCAAAACGTCCCCTCTTTTTCTAAAAGTTCCACGAGAAAAATCAAAATCATTTCTTACAAATTGTCTTTCGATTAATTCTTTCATGACTTCTTCTGGAGAAATTTCTTGGCCCGGCCTTAATGATAAAACCAATTTTCTGTATTCTTCCGGATCTCCCAAGCCATAAATACAAGAAACACTTGCCACAATTATTACATCTCGTCTTTCAAATAAACTCATGGTTGCTGAGTGTCTTAATTTATCAATTTCATCATTGATTGAAGAATCTTTCGCTATATATGTGTCGGTTGCCGCAACGTAAGCTTCTGGTTGGTAATAATCGTAATATGAAACAAAATATTCAACGGCATTGTCCGGGAAAAATTCTTTAAATTCTGTAAATAATTGGTAGGCTAGTGTTTTGTTGTGGGCAAGAACAAGAGTTGGTCTTTGGACATCTTGAATTATATTTGCCATAGTAAAAGTTTTACCAGAACCTGTAACTCCCTGGAGGATTTGGTGATGTTTTCCTTCTTTTATTCCTTCAGCAAGTTCTTTTATTGCCTCTGGTTGGTCTCCTTTTGGAGTGTAGTCTGATTTTAAAATAAATTTATTTTCTTTCATTAAACACTTCCTTATGTAAATCTTGAATTATTTTATTTCTTTTAAAAGTCTAATCTAAGTCTTTTCCAATATACGCTTATAGGATTTAAATTCAACCTATTTGGTCGGGATTAAAAGCTTTAAATCTTGCCACAAATCCCCCTTTCTGCTATAATTTTTTGTGAATATAGATTTGATTTAAACTATATTTTAAAAGAATGAAATTATAGAATAAGAACTAAAGTATGAAAGGTTATATAAATGGAAATTTTTATAAATATGAAAAAAGAAAGAAAAAAGGATTTAATAAGTTTGGTTTTTTTTGCAATTTTATTAGTCCTTATTACATATTTTTATAGGCACAGAGGGAGAAATTTTTTTATAATTATAAGCTATCTTGCAATGTATCTAATTATTGGAGATGATATTTTTATAAAAGCTATAAATGCTTTTTCAAAGAAAAATTTTAGAGATGAATCTTTTCTCATTACTCTAGCAAGTTTTCTTGCATTTTTTATAGGATTTTTTCTTGAAGCTTGTCTAATTATGCTTATTTATGATTTTGGAAGATTATTTCAAAAACTTGCTTATGATAAGGCAAGAGAAAATTTCAAAAATATGTCTAATATAGTTCCAAAAAATGTAAATAAAGTTTTAAAAGATGGGTCAATTGTAAAAATTTCCACAAAAAACATAAAAAAAAGCGACATTCTTCTTGCAAAAGAAGGTGAAAAAATTCCCGTTGAAGGAATTGTAATCTCGGGTGAAGGCCTATTGGATACTTCAATTTTAAATGGAGAGACTCTTCCTATTGAAGTTAAAGAAAAAAGCAAGGTCTTTTCTGCTTCTGTTTTGAAAACTGGGCAAATAAGATATGAAGCCAAAAAAGTTTTTGCAGATTCTTTAGCCTATGAAATTGTTGAAATGATTAAAAAATCTTCAAAAACAAAAGCTCAAAGTGAAAAAATAATAGTAAATTTTTCTAAGATTTTTACTCCAATAATTTTTACACTTGCAATTTTTCTTGCTGTTGTTCCTGCAGTTTTGGGAGCAAATATTGGGAAATTTTTGCAAAAATCAATTTCTTTTATGATTATAGCAAGTCCTACAAGTCTAATTTTGGGAACTTCTCTTCCCTATATTTATGGCTTGATTTTTTCAAACAAAAATAAAATTCTAGTCAAAAATAAAAAAACTTTTGAAAAATTAATTGATAGCCATTATTTTTATACAAATATGACAAAAACTTTGACTGTCGGCGAGTTTGAAGTTAAGGATATAATTTTTTATGGAGATTATAATAAGAATTTGATTTTGGATTATCTTTATAATTTGGAGAAATTATCAAAAAGTCCAATTGGAAAATCTATTGTAAATAAGCTTAAAAGAAGGGATAATCCTTCATATTTTTTGGCAAGTAAGCTTGTAAATGACCTTGATATTTGGGCAAAAACTTATGATAATGAAGAAATAAAAATTGGTAGAAAAGAATTTGTAAATATCGATGATAATTCTTTTGACAAGGCAATTTATATGAGCTTGAATAACAATTTGGTTTGTAAAATTGTTTTGGAAGATTTTTTAAAAGATGATGTAAAAGAAAGTATAGATTATTTGAAAAATGAATTTTCTGATATAGGAATTCTTTCTTCAAACGATGAAATAGAAGTTGAAAATCTTGCAAAAGATCTTGAAATTTCTTATGCATATGAACTTAGCCAAAATGACAAATTAGATATTATTTTGAACGAGAAAAAAAATGGAAAAAATATAGTATTTGTTGGTGATGATCCTTTCGATAAGGATATTTTGAAAGCCTCAAATGTTGGAATTAGTTTGGCAAAAAAAGATTGTGATTTTTGTTTAAAAAATTCTGATGTCATAATATTTGACAAGGCCTTTGGAAAGACAAAAGATTTGGTAAAAATTGCAAAAATTATTGATAAAAAAGCGAAAAAAAGTCTCGCCTTAATTATTCTAACAAAAATTCTTCTTATGATTTTGACCCTTATTGGATATGGGCCAATTTGGCTTTCAATTGTTGGCGATGTTGGAATTTTGATTTTTACAATTATTTCATCAGTTAATATTTTAAAGAAAAAAATATAGCAGGAAAGCTTAGAGCTTCCTGCTAATTTTTTATACATTTCTTGTTATAGTGAAATCATCTTGATTTTCTATATTTTTATTTTCTTCTTCTATATCTCCTGTTAAATTTAAATAATTATCTGCAAGTCTTGCTGCTATAAGAGGAGAAATTAAGAAAATATATATTCCTAAAATTCCACCACCCAATATAATAATTCCAATCCCCATTTCAGGACTTTTTGTTCCAACGCTAATTCCAACAATTATTCCAAAAATAAGGATAATTGGTAAAACTATATACAAGAAATATAATAGGATAGTTTTACCAAATAATTTTGCTCCAATTGAAAATACACTTTTAAAAGCATCCATAATTGATTGGTCTTTATTTCTAGGATCTGAAACTATGTGATTTGCATAGGCTGTGAAAATTGAAAGAATTCCACCAAGAATTGTTCCAAGTAAACCAGCTGATAAAATACCTAATGGGTTATCTTTTACAGCTGCAAGTCCAGCTCCTCCTCCAAATGCCACAGTTAATAAAACTGTTATTGCTATAAGCAATAAATTTACAATAATCGCTTTTTTATCTAGTCTTCCAATTTGATTTAAATAATCTCCAATGCTTCCTTTTCTATTATTTATTAAAGCTGAAGCAATAATAAATGATCCTAACCAGGTTATAATAGAACTAAAAATAGAGTAAATTACACTTTCATTTGCCTTATCTCCAAAAGCCATATAAAGACCAAAAGCTAGAACTGCAATTATAATTTCAACTAGGATAACTGATCCATAACTATATTCTCTTTTCATAATTTTCCTTTCTATCTTAATAAATTTTCATCTTACATAAATTTTATACCCAAATATAATTGATTTTCTATAAAAAATAATTATGGCTATAAAGATAATGAGGTGATAAAATGCAATACAAAATTAATGAAAAAGAAAATCAAGTACAAGTTTTTGATGGAGATAAAAAAATTGGTTTTATAAGTTTGATAAACAAGGGCGAATTGATAGATGCTCCCCACACAGAAGTTGACAAAGAATATAGCGGTCAAGGAATAGCAGGAAAGTTAGTAGACAAATTGGTAGACTATGCAAGAGAAAATAATAAAAAAATAATACCAACCTGCCCTTATATAAAAAATAAATTTGAAAAAGATGAAAAATATAAGGACGTTTATTTTAAATAAAATATTTTAATATAAAAAATCTCTCGATTTATTTTCGAGAGATTCACAGCGTAGACAAAGTCTAATTATTAAGAATTATTAGTAAATTAGAATTAAATTAATACTAACCCATCTCGACTAGATGATTGTGCCTTGAGTTGGCACAATCATCCCTAAAACTAGTTCGAAAGAACAGAAAAATTTGCGAAGCAAATGTGTTTTAGTGTGAGTGAAACGAACGCATGGAGACTAACTATCGGATGTCAAGAAAAAAATAAAAAAATCAAACTAATAAAAATAGGTTTATATTTTATGAATATTCATTAAATATGAACCTATTTTTCTATTAAATATGAGATTTAAATATAAAATAACATAAAAATGAGCATAGTAAACAAACCATCAAGCTTGATGGTTTAAAATATTCTAATATTATTTTTAAACTTTACTCACATATACTTCATTTTCTTTCAATAAATAGAATATTACCCTAACCAATTTTCTTGCTACATGAGTAAGAGCCACATAATGATGTTTTCCCTCAGCCTTCTTTTTTAAATAATATTCTTTAAAAACAGGTTCAATTTGACTAATAATAAAAGCAGCCTTAAACAAACTATCACGCAAATAAGAACTACCTCTTTTACTCATAGTACTAAAAGAAGAATGAAAAGTCCCAGATTGACTTATAGAAGGATCCAAACCAACATAAGCCAACAACTTAGAAGAAGAATCAAATCTGTTAATATCCCCAATTTCAGAAATAATAGTAGGACCAAGTTCAATACCAATACCAGGAATACTCATAATAGGACTATTAATATCATCAAGTAAAGGCTTAATCATTACATTAATCTCATCAATTTTCCTATCCAAAAAATACAAATAATCAATAGACTGTTTCAATTGAAAAGAAACAGAATAAGAAAAATACCCAATAGAATTTCTAGCAGCATCCCTAATAATCAAAGCCTTATCCTTAGAATAAGCACCTCTAGATGCATTCTTAATTAAATTAGAAAGCCTAGTAATATTAGCCTTAGAAATTTCATAAGCAGAAGAAAACTCATAAAGGATAGCAAGAACATACTTAGAAAAAACATCATTACAAACATTACAAAGTTCAGGAAAAACAATATCCAAAAAAGAAACAATAGAGTTTTTTAATCTAGACCTATCCCTTTTCAAAATAGACTTATACCTACATAGTGACTTAAGATCATAATTATGATAAAATTCAAAAAGAGTAGGATTAGAATCACAGGTAGTTTTTAAAAGCTTAGCAATGAAGAAAGCATCAACCTTATCAGTTTTAGTATTTCTAAAACTATCAGCTCTTCTAAAAAGACAAGTTTGAAAAGGGTTAAAAAAGTGAATATTAAAATTCAAATCAAGAAGAAATCTAGATAAGTTGAGATGATAATTACCAGTATATTCTAATCCTATTCTAATATTATCCCTATCATAAGAAGAAAGTTTATCAATTAAAAAATCAAAACCCTCTCTAGAATTCTTAATTTCAAAATGTTCCCCCATATCAAAATTATCCCCATCAGAAAGAAAACAGTTATGTTTAAACTTAGAAACATCAATTCCCAAAAAAATCATAAAAACCTCCGAAAAAAATAGTTGTGCATCCACATAAGAAATGTCATGTAACCTTGTACAATAAAGCGTCAAGCGCTATCTAACTAATAAACAAAAAAACATAGCTATGTGGTTGTAGTCTCCATGAAATAGTCAAAGCTATAGAGATATCAAACATTCCACAACACTATGTTTAGTGTATAATATTCTATTGTAAATTTCCATAGAATGACTACAACTATATGATACAAGAGATCCCATGAGATTTCTCCGCTCGTTACACTCGGTCGAAATGGGAAATTTTTTAGTTTGCCAACAGTCTGATCTCTCGATTTAGTTTCGAGAGATTATTTTTTTATTCTTCTATAAAATATTCCTATAATAATTAAATAAATTATCACAAATCCGATAAATCCTTTTGATAAAGAATTTGTCTTAAGGATTTTATCCATAATTTTCATGAAAATTGGTGCTAGAAATACTCCTATATTACAGCCTATAAAAATTAAATTTGTGGCAATTCTTGAGCTGTGTCCTTTTACATATTTGGGAACTTCTGCAAAGATATAGGGCATACACATGGATTGACCAAAGGTCAAAAGCAAAATGCAAAGTAAAAATCCAAGAAGATTTTTGTCAAAATTAACTATCAAAAAATTTGCCAAAATAAAAAATCCAAGTCCAAAAAATATGGTCTTATTTTTTAATTTTCTATTTATTGGCGTAAATAAGAATGCTGAAAGCATACCAATAATTGGAACAAAATTTAGATAAAAACTTATATTTACGTCCATACCACGACTTAAACTTGCCACAAAGGGAAATCTCATTGTCATGGCACTCGCGTTTAATAGAACAAACATTGCAAAAATTATAAAAAGAAAGATATTTGAATCAAAGTTTATTTTTGTCCTTTCTTTACTTATTTTCACTTCATCTACACTAGTTTTGAAAAAAATCAAAATCAAAAAAGCCGAAGTGTAAAGTAAAAATGTATAAAAATAATCAACTTTTACAAGAATTCCTGCAAGTGTAAATAAGATAATTTGACCAATAAATTCCGCTGCATTTCTTAGTCCGTGAAGTTTGGTTCTTTCTTTATTATCATGATAAAGCAAATTTATATAATTTGCCGAATGCCCATTAAACAAGCCTAAGCCTGCTCCCAAAAAAAGTCTTGAAACAATTATTGAAGGATATGTTTTTAAAATTACAGGAATTATTCCACTAAGTCCAACCAGAAAAAGTCCCAATAAAACCGTATTTTTTATTCCTATAAAAAGAGCAAGATATTCTGCTAAAAATATAAAAACCATAACCGCAAGGCTTGAAAGGGTAATTATAAATTCAGCTTCATTTCTTGTAAGATTGAAAGCTTCTTGGATATAGACCAAACTTCCAGAAATTATACTATTACTTGTTAAAATCAAAGAAATTGATAAAATTGCAAGCTTCTGTCTTAAAGAATTTTCTTTCATTGGCGCTCCACATATTTTTCAAATAAAACTTGTGAAAATTCGATTAAATCGTGAGAAAACTCATTTCTCAAATATTTTTCATTCAAATCTCCAAGCCTAACCCTATCAAGAGCATCAGCATCTTTGAAAAGTCCTGACAAATATTTTGCCCTTGAAATATTTTTTACAAAAAATTCATCTATGGTTTGATCCATAATTTTGTCAGGTCTTGAATGAACTGCCAAAACTGCTTGGAGAATATTTTTATCATTTTCCTTTATTTTTGCATAATCTATTGAATATAAAGCTGCCCTATAACCATGTTCAGTATCATAAGAATCATCAACTCTTTTTGTATCGTGAAGAGCTGCAGCATATCTTAATATATTTGTATCATCTTCATTTAATTTATAATAAAAAGCCAAAAGCATAGAAAGTAAAATAACTCTTTCAATGTGACCTTGACCGTGAATATGACTTTGGTAAAGAATTTTTGTGTTCAAGTTTTCATAAGTATCTAGTAAAATTTCATAATATGAAGAATTTTTAAAATCTTTGAAAAATTCATAATCTTCTAGCCACTTATCTTCATTTAAAATTTCTAAAATAAGCATAAATTACTCCTTTTTTCTTGCTAATTATTATTATATCAAATTGGGTAAATATTTTATATAAGTAAGTAGGTGATAAAAATGTTTACGAAAAGAGAAGATATAGAAAATAAAATAATAGAATGTATAGAAAAATCAAAAAAATACAAGGGAGTTGGAGAAGTTGCATCATACATACCTGAACTTGAAAATGTCGACAAAGATGCTTTCGCCCTATCTATTGTTACAACAAGTGGAGATGTTTATAATTTTGGAGAAAGTGAAAAAATATTTTCTGTTCAGTCAATTTCTAAAATTTTCACCTTGATTATGGCATTAAAAGATAACACAATCGATGAAGTTTTTTCAAAAGTTGGAACAGAACCAACCAGATACGAATTTAATTCCCTAATTCCAATTGACCAAAGAGCTGCAAATCCATTTATAAATGCAGGAGCAATCACAACAACTTCAATGATTTATGGAAAAAGCAAGGAAGAAAAATTTGAAAGAGTTATAGAATTAATAAATGAAATGAGCCAAGGTGGAAATTTTTCTTTTATGGAAGAAATTTATAAGTCAGAAATTTCAACCACAGACAGAAACAGGGCCATTGCCTATTATTTAAAAAGCAAAAATATTTTTAACCAGAACGCCGACGAAGTTTTGGATTTATATGTAAGAATTTGTGCAATAGGAGCAAACGTAGAAACACTTGCAAGATTTGGGGCAGTTCTTGCCAACGAAGGCTTTGACATATATTCCTCAAATTTAATAATTCCACAAAATATTGTACAAATGACAATCGCCCAAATGGCATCATGCGGCATGTATGAAACCAGTGGAGAATATTTGATGAAAGTAGGAATCCCATCAAAATCCGGAGTAGGCGGAGGAATTTTAGGAGTAGTCCCAAATAAATGTGGAATATGCGTATATTCCCCAAGACTCGATAAGTCAGGAAACTCTGTTGTTGGAAAAAATTTATTAAAAATATTATCAGCAGACTTAGGGCTTAATATATTTCTGTAGAAATATGAAAAAGACTTTTAAATTATATTTTTAAAAATTTTTAATAATATACTAAATTACAATTTGTTTTTAATACTTCGTAATGTTAGGGCGGAGGAAATGGGGGAGTTTCTATTCTCCCCCTTTTTCCTCCCCCTAACGACCCCCACTTTTTTGCCCCCCTGCAACCGACCATTGCATGGAGCTTTTCTTGTAAGAAGCTTCGCTTCTT